>JBMONO010000027.1:0-57041 GCA_049323655.1 Thermodesulfobacteriota bacterium
AAAATTGGCCTTCTCAAAAAAGCGATCGGAAACAAGGTTTGGCTTGTTCAAGGTGAACCCGATGGAAAAAAAACGACATACACCCTTTGGGGCGCCTTCATTCCCGACAGTATCACTTCAGAATCTCCATCCTCAGATGTCTATCTGATAGACGGCCCCCAGGTTGTGGAGTTTGATCCCCCTTTGATTTTGAATCAGCTTGACTGGTTCCCGATGTTGCTGAAATCGCAAAGATAAGGGGTCAAGTCTTGCGCAAAGATAAGGGGTCAAAAGATAAGGGGTCAAGTCTTGAAAAATCGCAAAAGATAAGGGGTCAAGTCTTGAAAAATCGCATCAGGAACGGCTGTCAAGGTGGAGACGATACAGCCGTGCCCACCCTTGTATCTCCGCTTGTCTGAAAAAACTGGGAGTATGCCGCCCGCGCCATACGAATCGCACAAATGGAACTATCTCGGCTTTCGTCTCGTCTGGCATCCGGCTGACTGAACCGGCCGCGGCTGCTCAGAAGAAGCAAGGGGTGATGGTATCGTCGGCGAGAAAGGCATCTGTCTCCTCCCGATTGTAAAAGCATCGCTCGAAAAAAAGCCCTTGGGCCGGGGCGGTGAAGGTGGACAGATTGACGGGCTCAAGCAAGAAGCGTTCAACATCGGCAGTCGTAAGAACATGACGACCGACCGCCACCAGCACGCCGGTCATGCGACGCACCATCTTCCAGAGAAAGTGGGAGCCGACGATGCGGATGAGGATGACATCCTCTCTTTTCACGACCTGGATCTTTTCGACCAGTACCAACGATGATTTGTTCTTCACCGCCTGCCGGTCGGTGAACGAGAGAAAATCGTGCATGCCGGTCATCCGGGCCGCAGCTTCGTCCATGAGGGCAAGATCAAGCGGTTCGGTGACCCACCAGGCATAGCGGCGACAAAAGGAGGTTTTTCGGGTGACGATCTGATAGAGGTAGCTGCGAGCCACGCAGTTGTGGCGGGCATGAAAGCACGGCCCTGCTTTCTTTGCCTCCAGCACGACGATGTCGTGGGGCAGCAACTCGTTGAGCCGGGCCGCCAGCAGGGGCGGGTCCCAGCTGACGGAAGCGGCCAGATGGGCGGTATAGCGCAGGGCATGCACCCCGGCATCGGTGCGGCCGTTGCCCTGGACATCAACGGCCTCCCCCAGCAGGGTAGCCGCGGCATGGAGGAGGGCGCCCTGGATGGTCCGGGCATCATCCTGTTTCTGCCAGCCGCTGTAACGGCCGCCGTCATATTCAATGGTTAACCGATATATCTGCTTATCTGCCGGCCTGGGTTGTTTTTTTCTTCTCTGCTCAGTCATCATCAGTCATTGTAAACAGGTTATCACAAGTGCGCACCACTTATCTGCCCCGCAGACGACGCGACGAATTTCCCTCAGCACATCCCATCGGATGCCAGCTGCACGCCATCCTCCATTTTACCGCTTGATTCACTAACCAATTTCCCGCATGATGAAGATGATGGATACCACTCGGCGCAGGCCACTTTTTCGTGCTATCCCTGCTGAATGCCATGTTTGCAGGAGCGGATAATGACCATCGAATTCTTGTTAAAAGGCGGAATCCTGACCTGGCCGATCCTGCTCTGCTCTATTATCGGCTGGGCCATCTTTCTGGAAAGGTTCTTTTTCTACCGGTCCGCCGGCCGCATCAATTCGCAGCTCATCGATTCCATCTACCGGCTGGTCAGCCGCGGCGAGCTGGAGGAGGCCCGCGGTCTGCTCCTGAACAAGGAACGGGACCGCTGGCTCAAATCCATTCCGGCGGAACGCATCCTCCTCGACGGCCTTGCCATGGATCCGACCACCGATAGGGAGAGTCTCGAACTCGTTCTGTCCCACAGTGTCAGCCGCGAGCTCAAACTGCTGGAAAAGTATCTCGCCACCCTCGCCACCCTCGGCAACATCGCGCCGCTGCTGGGTCTGCTCGGCACCGTCTTCGGTATGATCAAGGCCTTCATGGCGGTCCAGGAGCTGGGTGGTCGGGTCAACGCCTCGGTGCTGGCCGGCGGCATCTGGGAGGCGCTGCTCACCACCGCTTACGGCCTCGTTGTCGCCATCCCCATTGTCTTTTTTCACAATTATCTGGAAAATCGCCTGCAGGAATTGCATGCCCTGCATGAAGAAGTAGCGGTTTATCTGGTCAAGGCGTGGATTACCGCACGGCAGGAGTGACCCTATGCTCACCTTTCCCCGCCGCCCCAAGCCCCAGGTCACAATTCCGCTCACCTCACTCATTGATATCGTCTTTCTGCTGCTGGTCTATTTTCTCCTGACCAGCAACTTTGTTACCCAGGAAACCATGGATATCCGGCTGCCCCAGGTGGATGCCGAAAATCCGGCCAGGGAACAGCTGGTGGTGGTCGGGGTGGACAGCCAGGGGAATTTTTCCATCGCCGGGATTGTGGTGAACGACCAGGAACTCGCACGCCAGCTCCGGCTCGGGCTGCTGCAAGCAGAACGGCGTGAGGTGGTGGTCAAGGCTGACCGCGGCGTCCGCTATGAACGAGTCATCACCGCCATGGACATCGCCAAAAGAAGCGGGGCCGTCAGTCTGCATCTGGCCATCGAACGGAAATGACATAACCATTTCCCTCTATCCGCCCCCTTCCCCCTTGCCCGTCGTCACCACTGCCTGAAGCCGGTTTTTCCGCTCTTTTTTTCTTGCTTTTCCACCTGCTCTCCAGCATGATTGTTGCGACGATCGCTATGGCAGAATACCATGGCACGGTTTGTCACTGCCAACAGAACGGAAAAATAATTTATCAAGACCTGACCCCAATCACAAGAGAAGATTCGTATGGCGACGATTGACACGCTGATTGCCACCCTGTCCGGCTGGGTATGGGGGCCGCCGATGCTGATCATGCTGGTCGGCACCGGGCTCTACCTGACCATTCTCCTGCGCGGCATGCAGTTCCGCGCCCTGCCCCACGCCCTGCGGCTGATCTGGCACAAGGAGCTGGGCACCGAGGGCGATATCAGCCACTTTGCCGCATTGATGACCGCGCTTGCCGCCACGGTCGGCATCGGCAACATCGTCGGCGTCGCCACCGCCATCTCCATCGGTGGCCCAGGCGCGGTCTTCTGGATGTGGATGACCGGCCTCGTCGGCATGGCGACCAAGTACGCCGAAGCGGTGCTGGCGGTGAAATACCGGGAAAAAGGAGAATACGGCATGCGGGGCGGGCCGATGTACTATCTGGCCAAGGGGGCCGACCTGCCGCGGCTCGCCTGGTTTTTCGCCGTCTTCACCGCCCTGGCCACCTTCGGCATCGGCAACATGACCCAGGCCAATGCAGTGGCCACCATCTTCCAGTCAACCTTCAGCATCGAGCCGTGGCTGACCGGCACGGTGCTGATGCTGCTGACCGGTCTCGTCATTCTCGGCGGCATCAAGTCCATCGGGCGCTTTACCTCCTTTCTCGTGCCTTTCATGATCGTCGCCTACGTCATTTCCGCGCTGCTCGTCCTGGCGCTGAATGCCGGCGAGATTCCCGCCGCCCTCTCTCTCATCTTTTATCACGCCTTCAACCCGTCGGCGGCCACCGGCGGCTTTGCCGGGGCCACGGTAGCGGCGGCCATGCGCTATGGCGTCGCCCGCGGCGTCTTCTCCAATGAATCCGGTCTCGGTTCCGCTCCCATCGCCGCGGCCGCGGCCCGCACCAAGGACCCGGTCAAACAGGCCCTGGTCAGCATGACCCAGACCTTTATCGACACCCTGGTCGTCTGCACCATGACCGCGCTGGTGATTCTCACCGCGCCGGCCTGGTTGCAGGGCGTTGCTCCTGGCCAGTTGACCAGCGCCAGTTTCGGCGACACCATGGGCCAGGCCGGGGTGGTGATCATCGCCCTGGCCACCGCACTATTCGCCTATTCCACCCTGATCGGCTGGAATTACTACGGTGAAAAAGCCATCGAGTATCTGGCCGGACCGCGCGCCATCAACCCCTACCGGGTCGTCTTTGTCTGCGTGGTCATCATTGGCGCCATGATGAAGCTGGAATTCGTCTGGAACTTCTCGGACCTGATGAATGGCATGATGGCCATCCCCAACATCATCGGCCTCCTCTTTCTTTCCCGGGTGGTCAAGGCGGAGACCGACCGTTATTTCAAACGCTGAGCCCGCTGCCCCAGTCAGCCCCGGCGCCACCAGCCAAAAAGCACATCCGCCTTTGCTGCCCTGCAAAACACCCTTTTCCAGGGTGGCAAAGGTGGGGAAAGATGTCATTTTGGGGAAAGAATGTGTTTTTTGCGCCGTTTCTCCTGGACCACCAGAAAAAATTTATACGCGACAAAATAGCTGACAATGGCGCAGGGAGCGGCCCACAGCACCCCGCCGAGCAGCATGGCAAAAATGGTTTCCTGGCCGAGCTTGCCGAATTCCGCCAGTATCTTCGCCAACCCCGCCCCTGACTGAATTATTTCCTTTGCCGCCGCGATCCGTTCCCAGGAAAGATCCCACGGCGTCAGCCATGTCCCGATTTTCCATGCCGCGTAATAGGTAAAGGGCGTGGTCAGCATGCTGGCAAGCAGGGCCGGAATCTTTGCCCCCCGGAAATACATGGCCAGAAACAGGGTGATGGCGCTCTGAAAGGGAATCGTCGGCGTCTGCCCGACGAAAACCCCGATCCCCACCCCTCTGGCCAGGGTGACAGGATCCCCCTGCAAACGGATGAAACGTAAATAGAGATATTTAACGATGCGTTGCGGCTGAAGCGGCATCACTTTTCTCCTGTGGGCTTTACGCCTCATAAAAATACAATCTGCCCCGGTCATCAGTACCGGAACGACAAAAACATCTTGCTGTCAAGACCAAGATAGCGATACTATGTGGGGGATGATCGCTCGGTTACCGAGCCGCCCGGATGGCTCGCCGCGCCAGTGTAATCCGATGCAATCCAGGGCAGAGTCTACCGACTCCCCGGCCAGAAAAATCCCAAGCCCTTTTCCCGATATGCATCATCCAGCCCAGCCGGTTAACGCAAAATAACAGACCGTTCTAGCGCAGGAACCGCCCATGGATCGCACCACAGGAGAATCTTTCAAAAGCAACGCCCGCATCATGAAGGCGCGGGTGACCCGCCATGCCGTCTACGGCGTGCTTATCGCCATTATCGCCATCGTCATTGCCACCCTGCTCAGCGCTCATCTCCAGTACGGCGTCATCTCGCCGGACACCATCCTCAAGGCGCAGAAAAACAACGTCACTTTGTGGATCCTCGACGCCATGCCCTTTATCTTTGCCTTCTGGGGTCAGTATGTCAGTTCGATCATGGCCTACGAGGCGAGTTCCATGGTTATCGATCAAACATATGAGCTGCGCACCCAGGCCGCGGCCCTGGAATACCAGGCCATGCATGATGCCACCCATGATCAGCTCACCGATTTGCCCAACCGGGTGCTGCTGCGCGACCGGCTGGAGCAGGCAATCAACAGCGCCAAACGGGAAAAACAGAAGGTCGCCCTCTTTATCCTCGATCTCGACCGCTTCAAAGAGGTCAACGACACCCTCGGCCATTACAGCGGTGACCGCCTGCTCAAGCAGGTCGCCCTCCGCCTGCGCGGCGCGGTCCGCCAGTCCGACACCCTGGCCCATCTCGGCGGCGACGAGTTCGCCATCCTTCTCACCGTCATCAAGGAAAGCAGCGACGTGGATGTCGTGCGCAAAAAGATCCAGTCCGTTTTCAAAACCCCCTATGTCCTGGAAGGGCTGAAACTCGATGTACAGGCCGGTATCGGCGCCGCCATCTATCCCGATCACGGCCGCGACATGGACAGCATCATGCAGAAGGCCGACATCGCCATGTACGCCGCCAAACAGCATGACAGCCGTTTCATGCTCTACTCCTCCGATCTCGACCGCCACAGCACCGAGCGCCTGACCATGGTGGGTGAACTGCGGCAGGGTATCGAAAACAACGAGCTGCGCCTCGCCTTCCAGCCCAAGATCGACGCCCGCACCAACGCGGTGCACGGGGTCGAGGCCCTGGTGCGCTGGCAGCATCCCCAGCACGGCCTGGTGCCGCCGGATGAATTCATTCCCCTGGCTGAACGCACCGGCCTGATCAAACCGCTCTCCCTCTGGGTCCTGCGCCAGGCGGTTCACCAAGCAGCAGCGTGGCGCACCGCCGGACTGCGTCTCGGCATCGCCATCAATCTAAGCCCCTCCACCCTCCTCGACAGCGAGTTGCCCGATCTCATCACCGGCGTACTCGCATCCTCGCCGCTGCAGCCGGAGATGATCACCCTGGAGGTGACCGAGGGATCGCTCATCAAGGATCCGAACCGGGCGATGGAAATATTGAAGCGACTCGCCGACCTCAATATTCGCATTTCCATCGACGATTTCGGCACCGGCTACTCGTCCCTTGCCTATCTCCGCAAAATGCCGGCCACCGAGGTCAAGATCGACAAATCCTTTGTCATGGACATGATGAACAACGAGAACGATGCCGCCATCGTCAGGGCGACCATCGACCTGGCCCACAACCTCGGCTTGCAGGTGGTGGCCGAAGGGGTGGAAAGCAGGGAGATCGCCGACCGGCTGCGCGATCTCGGCTGCGATCTGCTGCAGGGCTACTACTTCAGCAAACCGATCGCCGCAGCGGAACTGACCGAATGGCTCAAAGCCTACCGGTAGGCCGTCGTGCCGGGCCAAGCAGACTCACGGACTCAAGCGCCGGCAACCGCGCCGCCAGAAAATCAGCACCAGTCCAACCCCCACCGCAACAGCGACCACAAGCCAGACCGTCAGCAGCAGTAGCGGCACCTTCCCCAACACCCCGTCACGAATCCAACCGCGGGTCAGACAATAGATGGGATACGCCCCGCCCGCCACCACGGCAAAGACAAAGCTCATGGCGCAGAAGAGAAACAGCATCGCCCCCAGTCCGCCCTGGGCAGCAGCGCGGTTTTCCGCCTTGAAGTCGGCGTGGAGCGCGCCCATGCCCACCGCCAGCCCAACCACGGTCCAGCAGATAACGAGAATGGCCGCCACCGAAAACCACCACATCGGCCCCTCGATGGCCAGCAGACTGTCCGAGGCAATGACGAGAAAGAGGCCGAATGCGGTGAACGGCGCGACATAAAAAAGAAATTTACTGAACAGAAAACGATTCACCGTCATCGGCGCGGCGGCAATCAGCCAGAAGGCCCCGGTCTCCGCGCCGATGGCGGGAAAGACGAAACGGGCGGCCAGCGAGGTAACCATAAAGCCGGCCATGCCGACGTTGAGAAAGGAGATGAGATTGGTAATGTATTCGGTTTGCAAAGGCGACCGCTCCAGGGGAAGGGCCTTGAAACTGTAGAGATAGACCACCAGGAGGGCGGCGATCATGAAGAGCTGCGACCATTCGGCCGAATCGCGGAGAAAGACTTTTGTTTCCTTGCGGAAGATCCAGCGCATTGCCCCGCGCCGGTAGCCGGAGCGGCCGGCAAAGGAGCGGTAGCCGCCGAACGACTCCTGGGATTTCGAGAAGGCGGTGAAAAAAAACCGGGCCATCAGCCATTCACCGACAAAGAAGAGGGACGGCGGCCCGAGCAGCAGCAGGGCCAGCAGCAACCAGTCGATCTCGCGGTCGACCAGATAAAGCGACAGCAGATTGGCGGCCCAGGCCGCCGGCACATAGGGACCGGCCGGCTGGGACACAGCGGAGAGATATTCGATGAAATCGCCGTAACGATCCGGATTGACCAGCTGCTCCGGTTTCAGCATGCGAAACATGATATAGAGGAAGAGCCCGAAACAGAGCGACAGATAAAAGACGATGTCCTTGGTCTGTCGGGCCGGGAAAAACCGGACCAGCAGCACGGTCAGGCCGGCGCCGATCAGCCCGGCGGTGAGCGCCGTGGCCAGCAGACAGAGGACGAGCAGGAGCTGATAGCCCCAGCCGGCGGCAAAGACCCGGCCATAGGCGGCAAACACCGGCAGGGAAAAGATGATCATCATCCAGGCAGTGGAGGTGACGATGCTGTAGCAGCGCATGAAATAGAGCTGCTCCGGCGAAACCGGTGCGGCAAAGACGATCTCGTTGTCCCGGGAAAGAAAGAGAATGGAGACGGCCGAAACCATACTGGAAAAAACGAGCATGGCAAACATGATGATCCAGCCCATCTGAAAGATCTTCAGGCTGAGGATGATACCGAGATCACTCTGGCGATAAAAATACCCCACCACCCTGACAGAGACGAGATAGAGGAGGAGGCAGAGGGCAAAGCCGAAGAGTGCCACCCCGACTCCCTTGGCGGGAAACGCTCCGACCGGGAAAAAACGGTTTCTCGTGGTACGCAGCAGCGGAAAGAGCAGGATCGGCCGCATCTCACCCCCCATCACGGCGCAGGGCGGCGATAACCCCGGCCAGCTCGTTTGCCCCGGTCAATTGCAGGAAGACGTCCTCCAGGTCCGAATCGGCGAGCTGCGCCTCCCGGCGCAAGGTATCGAGGGTGCCGAGCGATCGGAGCCTGCCCTGCAGGATGATGGCAATCCGATCGCACAGCTCCTCGGCGATTTCCAGGGAATGGGTGGAGAGGAAGATGGTGCAGCCCCGCCGGGCATGACTTTTGAAAAGCTCCTTGACGATCCGGGCGCTCTTCGGGTCAAGCCCCACCATCGGTTCGTCGACGATCAGCAGTGGCGCATCGAGCATGAAGGCGGACGTCATGATAATCTTCTGCCGCATGCCGTGGGAATAGCACTCGATGAGATGATGCTGCCATTGGGTGAGATCAAAGAGGTCGAGATAGCGGGCCGCCCGCCGGTATTCCTCCTCCTCTAGACCGTAGAGGCTGGCGACAAACCGCAGAAATTCGGCGCCGGTCAGCTTTTCATAGAGATAGGGACGGTCCGGAATATAGGCGGTGAGCTGCTTGCAACGCTCCGGCAACTCCGCCATGCTGTGGCCGCAGAGGGTGATGGCGCCCCGGTCCGGCCTGAGCAGGCCGGCCAGCATCTTGATGGTGGTGGTCTTGCCGGCGCCGTTGGGACCGAGAAAACCGAAAATTTCCCCGCGGCCGACGGAGAAACCCACATCGTCAACCGCGGTATAGGCGCCGAAACGTTTGGTCAGTCCGGATACGCATATCGCATGCTCTTCGGTCCCTGTGTTCATTGTTTTTCCTCTTCCGCCGGCAGGATCCGCAGTGTGCCGAGCAGGGCGCCGATGCGGATCTGCTCCGCCGTCTCGCCGATGACAAAGCGGATATGGGATAGATCGGCGGGCAACTGGTTTTTCGTGGCATCGAGACTGATCCATTGGCCGCCGAGACAAACCTCGTTCCAGGCATGATAATAAAAGGCATTGTCGTGCCATGTCACCCCGGCGGCGATCCGGGTCGGAATCCCGCTGGCGCGGGCCAGGGCGGCAAAAAGAACGGCGTGCTCGTTGCAATCACCCCGGCGGGTCCGGAGGGTAGTAGCAGCGTCGGGAATGCCGATCACCGGCCGTTTTTCAATGCTGCTGTACACCCAGCCCAGCAGGACGCGCACCCGGTCAAGCGGCAGTTCGCGCCCGGCAGTGATCTGCCCCGCCATTGCGCGGATACCGGCATGATCGGCCTGGATATAGGGAGTTGCCGCCAACTCGGCTGTTATATCCGGACATACCGGCGTGTCCGCCGCCTCGATCTCCTCCCGGCTGATGACAACAATGCCGTCCCGCCAGCGCTGGCGACCGCCGTCAAGCTCATACGACACATCATCCGGCAAATCGAGGTGAAAGGCAATGCGTTCGGCTTGGGCAAGATTTGTCAGATCGCCGGAATACGGTACCGCCACGCTCTGCAGAATGTCTTCGCCCTTGCGGCTGATGCTGGTGGCCCGGAATTCCGGTTCGCTGACAAAAACAAAACCAGCCGGCGACTCTTCCATGACCACCTTGCCCGTCTCGTCAAGCCAGCTACTGATACGAATACCGGCAAAATTTTCGGAAAAATGATGAAGGAGATGAATCCTGCCCTGCACCAGGGTCTTTTCCAGCCCCCTGTACTCGACAAGCACCTCTTTGCCGGTCAGCGACAGGGGATCGAAATAGACGATGCTGCGCTTTTCCCCGACCTGGAGATTTTCCCGGAGCAGATAGCCGCGCTGGTTGAGGGAGAGCATGGGCGGCGCCGTCAGGGTGACGGCGTCGCGGATCTCGTCCTTGCCGGTATCAAGGACAAAGGAAACACGGCGGCCCGCCACCTCGCCCCGGGCCTGCATGGCATAAAACGGCGAAGACATGGAAAAACGAAAATCAGTGAGGAGAAAGGCCGCGGTCAAACCGGCATGCACCTCCATCTCGACCGGGTAATTGGCGTCAAGCACGGTCAGATTGAGGATTGCCTGCTGATGCAGAGCAAACGTGTCGTTCTCCCGCGGTTCCAGGATGTTTTTGACAAAGCCGATGCGTTCGCCCTTAAAATAGACGCCGATGAAACTTTCCTGCTCAGCCCTTTCCAGCACCTGACTTTCATGCACCTCCAGTCTGCCAACGAGATGATCCCGTTGCAGCAGGACAACGAAAAGCGCCACCCAGCAGAGAAGGGTCAGCAGCTTCAGCATGGTGATCTTTCGGGGCAACCGCATGGTATTTCCGCCAAGGAGAACCGGGGCGTCTCCCTGTCCTCTTTATCCTTTTTTTGGTTGACAATGAGCTTTTCCTCATTCCATTATAGAAATAATATACCCAAAAGGGGCAAATATCATCGTTACATGATGCTTGCGAAGGCAACAGGGAGGAGAAAATATGGCCTGCAAATCCAAGACATGCCAACCCGGCACCGGCACCAGCGTCAACGCCAAGGCCGGTAAAACAGCACGCAAGACGGTGCAGTCAACTGAATTCACTCTGGTGGCACCCGAGGCATCGGAGGTGTATCTGACCGGCAGCTTCAACGAATGGAAGCCCACCGAGCATGCCATGCGGAAATTCAAGGGCGGTAAATTTGTCAAAAAACTGAAACTCAATCCCGGCACCTACGAGTATCAGTTCATCGTCGACGGCCAGTGGTGGACCGATCCGGCCAACCCGAAACGGCAGGCCACCGCCTTTGGCTCGGAAAACTCGGTCATCGAGGTGGGCGAAAGCGTCATCTCCCACCCATAATTTCTTTCCCAGCGCCAACCGGAGGGTGGCATCCGGGCGGCGCCCCATGACTTACAAGCGGGCGGGACAACCGACCCAACGCCAGAAATATCAAAGCGCGGCATCCATGTCGGATTGCCGCGCTTTGATCGTTGTTCAGAGAGAACTGCGAACCGACGCAGGTTCAGTCACAGGCGATCTTGATGAGTTTGGCGCCCATTTTCAGCGGGTCGCCCACCTTGACCTCGATCTTCTCAACCTTGCCCGCCACCGGCGCCAGCACCGGGGTCTGCATCTTCATCGCCTCCAGCACCGCCAGCTTGTCGCCCGCCGCTACATCCTGGCCCTCCTTGACGCTGATCTCGCAGACATTGGCGCCAAAGGGGGCGCGGACATCACCGATCTTGCCCAGATCCTGAATTTCTTTTTTGGACAGGGTCGGTTCTTTGGCCGTGCCACCCTGCTCGCTCACCTCCGCCTCCATGGTAAAGACGCGAAGATGGTGATCCACGTTCAGGTAAATGCTGGTTTCGCCGTTTTCGTTTTTCTGCATGGGGCCGATTTCAATGAGGTGGCCCTTGCCGTTGTGGTCGGTGAATTCCAGGGTTTCGCCCAGGGCGAAACCGCCGCGCTTGAAAAAGATTGACGGCGGCAGGACATAGACCCTGCCGAATTTTTCCTCAAACTTGAAGAAATCCACCGCATCCTTGGGATGCTGCAGATAGGTGACAAGCTGCTGGTCGGTGGGATCGTACCCGAGCCGGTCGGCCAGCCCAGCGCGCTCCTTTTCGATATCGATGTCCTCGATCTCGTCCATGCCGCCCTGCTCTTCCAGGACCTTACGCCAGTCCGGACCAAAGGCCTTCTCGTAGATCCAGTCTTCCGGGCAGTAAAAGGGAAAGGGTCCGTATTTGCCGAGCAGCAGGTTTTTGAGGTCGCCGGAACAGTTGCCGTAGCGTTCGCCGCCCAGCACGTTGCTGACCGCGGTGGTCCAGAGAATCTGGGAGCCCGGGGTGACACTCCACCAGTTGCCGAGTTCCCGCTGCACCTTAGGCAGCTCCTCATGAAGAATCTCCGGCATGCGGTTCAGGAACTTGCCCTTCATCGCCTGCTCGAAGCTGCTTCCCATGGCGCCGCCCGGCAGCTTATGAATCTGCACGGTGGGCAGAAAGCCTTTGAACTGCGATTCGAAATACTCATAATGTTTGCGCTCGTTACGCAGCACCTCGGAGGTCTCGATCACCGCCGCCTCGTCCATTCCTGCCGCCGTGTAGCCGTAATCCTTCAGAGTCTGCAGCACCGAAAGTACCGGCGGCGGCCCGAAATAACCGGTCATGGCATGATCCGAGGCGTCGACGATCTTGGCGCCGCTGACCACCGCCGCGGTGATGCGGCCTATGTCGTTGCCGTCGGTATTGTGACCGTGATAGTGAATAACGATATCCGGGTAGGCATCCTTGATCGCCCTGACCAGTTCGCCGATGCGCTTCGGCGTGCCCAGACCGCCGTGGTTCTTGATGCAGAGAAGAATCTCGTCGCCGGTAACGGCAAGAATCTCGCCCACCTTCTTGACGTAGTACTCGTCCGTGTGTTCGGGTCCGGTGGAAAAACAGATGCACGGTTCAAGGATCTTTCCGGCCTTCTGCACCTCCTCGAAGACCGCCTGCATATTTGGAATATGATTGAGAAAGTCGAAGACGCGCCAGACATCGACGTATTTTGCGAACTCACGCACCGCAAAACGGATGACATTCTGCGGATAAGGCCGGTAGCCAAACAGATTGACGCCGCGACACAGGGTCTGGAACATGGTGTTCGGCATCTTCTCCCGCAGCAGTTCGAGCTTGAGAAATGGATCAACCTGCTTGCGCAGGATATCCACATGCACGGAGGCGCCGCCGGTGATTTCCAGGGAAAAATAATTTGCCTTTTCCCTGGGGCCGGCGGCGAGCAGGTCGGTATGGAGGAGAATACGATTCTTGAAATCCGACTGGGAGAGATCGCGGGCGGTGTTGGTGACGAAATAGCCGTCCGCCCCTCTCATGATTTTCAGCACTTCACTGATATGCATCCCTTGCACAATTCGATCCATGGGTGACTCCTTTTTCTCTGGCAACAGGGCATCTGCCCCGATGGTAGCGTTCATTGCTTCAGATGGCGTAGACGTTGTCCTTTTTGTAGTGAATCTCGGCAATCAGTCTGGCCAGCTTGTTGACCTCGCTGGTATCATCCTTGTAATCAAAAAGATGAGGATGGGTATCCAGATAGGACGTGTCAAAATCGCCATCCTGGAAATCCGGATCATTGACCAGATTGAGATAAAAAGGGATGGTGGTTTTCGGGCCGACAATGGTGTAGTTACGCAGGCAGCGCCTCATGCGGTCCACCGTTTCGTTCCAGGAAAAACCGAAAACCGTCAGTTTTACCAGCAGGGAATCATAGACCTCGGGAATGGTGAAGCCCTGATAGACAAAGCCGTCGAGTCGGACGCCGTAGCCGCCGGGCGACCGGTAGACGGTGACGGTTTTGCCGCCTTCAGGCATGAAATTGTTCTGCGGATCCTCGGCGTTGATGCGCACCTCGATGGCATGGCCGCGCAGCTTGACGTCCTCCTGGGAAAACAGCAGCTTCTTGCCCAGGGCCAGCTTGATCTGGGTGCGGACGATGTCGATGCCGGTGATCATCTCGGTAACGGTGTGCTCCACCTGCACCCGGGTGTTGATCTCCATGAAATAGTAGTTGTAGTCCTTGTCCACCAGAAACTCGACGGTGCCGGCATTAAAGTAATTAGAGGCCTTGGCCGCCTTCACCGCAGTGGCGCAGATCTCGTCAAGCAGCTTATTGTCCGGGATCATGGAGGGCGCGATCTCGACCAGTTTCTGGTTGCGGCGCTGGATGGAGCAGTCGCGGGTGCCGAGATGGACGGTGTTGCCGAACTTATCGGCAATGATCTGCACCTCGACGTGCTTGGGTGCGACAATGACCTTTTCCAGATAGACATTGTCGTTGTTGAAGGCGGCTTTGGCCTCGGAACGGGCCATCGGCAGCTGCTCCTTCATCTGCTGATCATTGTCGATCTGACGTATGCCGCGACCGCCGCCGCCGGCGGTAGCCTTCAGCATGACCGGATATTTGTACTTGGCGGCGAACTCGAGGGCCGCCTGCAGACCGGCCTCACCGGAGGGCAGGTTTTCGGTGCCGGGCACCATGGGAATACCGGCATCGGCCATGATCTTGCGGGCCGTTACCTTGTCGCCGAGCTTCATGATGACCTCATGGGGCGGCCCGATGAAGATGATGCCGGCATCCTCGCAGGCCTTGGCAAAATCGGGATTCTCGGCGAGAAAACCATACCCTGGATGGATGGCCTCGACCCCGTGGATCTTGGCGGCCCGGATGATTTTTTCAATATTGAGGTAATCCGACCGGGGACCATCACCGATCCAGATCGCCTCGTCGGCGGTGCGGATATGGAGCGCAGCATTGTCGGGCGTCTCGTAAATCGCCACGGCGGTATGGCCGAGTTCCTGAATGGCGCGGATAATGCGCAAGGCAATTTCGCCACGGTTTGCCACCATGATTTTTATTTTCTTGTTCAAGAGGTCACCTCATATCCTGACGTTTACACGAAACATATTTTTCCATTGACCTGGGTATGATCAGGCCGGCCACCGCCATTCCCCGGTTCACTGCGGAAGACACAGGGATACGGCATTTGTTCATACACTTATGACAAAAGAACGAAACAGAATTTCTCAGATGGGGAGGAAAGAGACAACAGGAGCTACCCGGAGCTGAAAAAAACCAAATGCATTTAAAATTACCAGGTAGTTTTTTTGAACGCAAGCACAAACAGGACAGAACATGAGAATCCGTGCATTTCCACACAATTTTCTTTCCATTTCCCCCGGGTCGATTAATTTTTTTTAACGATCCAAAGAAGACAAACCCGTAAAAAGTCTTTTTTCACCACAGAGCGCACAGAGAACGCAGATAAAAAATCTTTAATTATAATTAGTTATCTCTGTGCGCTCTGTGGTCTCTGTGGTTAATTTCCAGTTTTTACGATTAAATCAACCATGGCTGGCGGGAAGACGAATGACAAAACACCGCCCGCTGGAAACGTGCTGGTATTTACGATTCCGACCAAGAAGAGCAGAAGAGCGGACTTCCCATGCCAGCGCCCGCTCCATCCGAGGTGAACAGGGAGGCAACACCAAATCATGGCCCGCTATTTGCAGAACTGATTATTATCCACACTTCTCCCGGATTGTCCGGCAGAAAGAAATCCAGCACCGCGACGACTCATGAATGACAACACCAACAAGGGCCTCAAGACGGAAATGCTGATCAGCTGCCTCGATGTCCTCTGCCGGGCCAACGCCTCGGTGGTGGAAAACGACCCGAAACTGGCAGCGGATATCAGCCAGGCGATCGAATCTCTCTCCCTGGCTCTGCAATCGAGCACGCAGGGCAGGGATGACGCCTCTAAACCGACCGTTTCCGGTCAGAAAGGACAAGCATATGCCAGAAAAAGGCACGAGGAGATCGTTGACGTGCTGACCAATGAAGTAATCTATACAAAAAAACAACAAAAAAAGCCGTGAGTCAAATCCTGCTGGTCTCGCAACAACCCGCAAACCATGGCTGGCGGAAAAGTGAAAACAACGAGTTACAAAACACGGCCCGTCGAAATCGTCGTTTTTACGATTCCGACTCATCCTGCCCGGCGCAGCCATCCCATGGAAAATCGATGAAAAACATTGCGTGATCGACCGAGAAAGATGACAATAGCCGAAAAAAGACGGTGCCATAGGCGCCTATGATCAGCAGCAAACCACCCCTCAACAGAGCACCTGCCGGCATGCTCTGCTCGACAGCATCACAAGGAGCCGCCATGTCGGTTGAAGAAAAATACATTGCCGCCATCGATAACCTGGTCCCCCGACCGGATATCGCCCTTGATGTTCTGCGCATCGCCCACAACCGGGAATGCGACATCAGCAAGCTGGCCCGAACGATCGAACAGGACCCGAACCTCACCGCCAGCATGCTGAAGATGGCCAATTCCTCTTACTTCGGCCATATGAGAGAGATCTCTTCCATTAGGGACATCATCGTCCGCCTCGGGTTTGACGCGGTGAAACTGCTGGCCATCACCGGAGCAGCGGCCGGTATCCTGAGCAGTCCGCAGGAGGCATATGACCTGGAGCCTCGCGACCTGTGGCACCACTCGCTGGCCTGCGCCATTCTTGCTGCCCTTGTCGCCGATCATGCGGGCGTGAAAAATACTTTTTCCGTTTATACGGCAGCCCTTCTCCACGACATCGGCAAGGTGGTTCTGAACAGGCCTCTGCTGGCCCGCTGGAAAGAAAATCCAGTGCCGGCCGTCCCCTCTCTGGTCGCCCTGGAACAGGCCCTGCTCGGAACCGACCACGCCAGGGTCGGTCAGTATCTGCTGACGGCATGGGGGCTACCTGCCGCCATCACCACCCCGGTCGGCATGCACCATGAGCACGACGCAAACGACACCAGCCTGGCTACAAACATCGTCCGCCTCGCCAATTTTGTCGTCGAAAGCCTCGGCATCCGATTTGCCGGAATTGTCCCGCCCGGCTTCGCCATTGACGAATTTCTTGCCGCCAACGACTCGCTTCCCGACATCCCCGGTTTTTCCGTCAATGCCGAAAAGATCATGGCGACATTTCTCCAGCACTTCAACGACACCGCCTTTCCCCTGTAGCAATTGATGGCGGTGGAGGTTGACTGACCCGCCCTTTGGCCAGGCAGCCGGGAAAAAGCAGAGGCATTTTCCCCCACAGGTCACTACCGGAGAAAAAGATCCACCCGTTTGAGCCCCCCTTCTCCCTCCTTCGTCTCGGTTTCTCCCGGCTCAACCAGAAAGATCCTCGCCGGTTCCACCGGGCCTTTTGCGGCCAGCATCTCCTTGATTCTGGCCGCCCTTTGCCCGGCCAGGCGGCGCAGATCCCCTTCATTGATGACGATATGATCAACGAGCATTTTTTCCATTGCCGCAGGCGGCATCCTTTTCAGAAAACCGAGAAAATTTTTCGGCCGCTCAAAATCAGCATCCTTGTATGCCTTTTCCAGATACCCATTATACTCATCCGGCGCGATGATGATGGCATCCAGCCCACCAACCGCCTCCTTGCTGCCGACCGTTTTTTTCAACTTCTGCGTTTTCAGCAGGCGCTCAAAACGAATCCGGCGCAACACCTCCGCATCTTCGACCGGATCAAAGCGACCGACCAGATCGACCTTGATCGCAGGACGTTCATAGAGCACTTTGGCAAGCTTTTCCACCAGGGCGAGATCACTGTCAGCAATAACATCGCGGCCCGCCTCGAACCGGACAAACTGCTGCTCGCCAGCCCCTTCAAAAAGCGATCCGAGCAAGGCAAAGGGCGAGGTCGCCGCCTTGACAATCAGGTTCGAGATAACCTTGAAAACCACGCCGACGACACTGAATTGCGGATCGTCGAGCCGTCCTGACACGGGAATATCAAGGTCGATTTCTCCGGCCCGGTTTTTCAACAGGGCAATGGCAAGCTGAACCGGCGCATTGATGGCGGTGTCGTTCTTCACATATTTACCCAGAGAAATCTGATCGAGAAAGACCTTGTTTTCGGCGGTCAGTTTTTTGCCGTCCACCAGATAATGAAGATTGAGATTCAACTTTCCCTTTGTCAGGGGATAGCCGATAAACTTGATTGTATAGGGACTCATCCGGCTTAATTCGACATCGCCGAGCGTGACGGTGACGTCGGTGAAAAAATCCTGCCAGGGCTGTATCGAACCAGTCAGACGCAGGGGGGACTGACCATCAAGCCGCGCCTCCAGCTCGAGCGCCGCTCGAACATCCGATTGGGAGGAAAATCCGGTAATCCTTCCCTTGATATCGCGCAGGGCGGCATCAAAGCGGGGAGTGATGGCGCTGTCGGCAAACAGCAGTGTTCCATTGACCAGGCTGACCGTGCCCACGGTAAAATCAGGCCGGGCAGGGGTCTCCTTTTCCGCCGGAACCCTCATCGTCTGCTTCTCTTTCTGTTTTTTGGCAAGTTTGTTCAGATTGAGTAGACCAGCGCCGTCCCTGGCGATTTTCACCGTCAGACCATCACTGAAGATTTCCCCGGCGGCAAGACGAAGAGGCACTGTTGCCACCCCTATTTTTTTGACCTGCAACGTCTTCCAGGCAACAAGCTTTTCCGCCTGTTTGCCTTGCAGAAGGCTTACCCCGTTACTCTGCAGATCGCCCTGAAAGGAGAATCCCTTGCCTCCCTGCCCGGCCGGTGCATAATCGACCTTACCGGTGAGACCGGCCCGTCCGGCCCCGATCAGCAGATCAAGGTGGTCGTTCAGATAGGGTTGAGCCAGGGCCAGAGGCAGATTCGCCCAGTCCAGAGCGAGCCGGACCTGCAGGGGGGTCACTTGCAGGCTGCCGGTGGTCTTCAAGGGAGCAGTCTCATCAAGCCGGGCGTTCAGAGCAATTGGCGCCGAAGCGCCGGCGGTGTTGCTGAGGTTGTCCGCAGCCAGCCTGATCCGGTCAAAATGAAATCGGGCTGGCGTGGCGGGGGTGAGATCCATGAAATCAACGGCGAAATCGGCGAGTTCAAATCGCTTGAGAGCAAAGCCCCAGTCGCTCCCCGCGTTGTCGGACTTTTCCGCACCAGCGGCGGGCCGTTCTGGCGCCGGCCGCAGAAAATCCTGAACAGTGATCGTTTTGTCCTTGCGCAGGGTAAGGGGCAGGCTGCCGCCGGAGAGCGCCACCCGCCCCAGCGTCACCTTTCTCTCCGGCAGATCGACCTCTCCCTCCTGCAGAGACAATTCGGCAACGGTCAACTCTTCGGAGGCCTCGGGCATCCTCAAGACAATGCCGCTGAGTTCCGCAGTGACGTCGGAAAGACGCACGGCCTGCCCTTCCCGGCTGAAATTCACCTTCGCAGCAAGACGGGAACTTTTCAACCCCGCTTCGGCCGCCAGCACATGATCATAATAAGGTCGGTACTTTTCCGGCCGGATGTTTTCCAGAGAGACCTGGGCATTGACGGTAAGGGGATGCAACACGAATGATCCGCTGATTGCCGCCTGCTCGTCGCTCTCGCTGGTCAGTGACAACGCATAGGGCACCGCTGCGCCGGAGGCGGTGCTGAAATCTTTCAGCTCGACCCTGACCGGCCGCAGGGTGGTGACAAAATCCGTTCCCTCGGCGTGATCGGCAAAATAAACGGTTGCCCCGTCAATGGTGATTTCCTTCGCTTCAAACAGCACAGGCGCCCCTTCCGACTCCGCCCCCTGCTCCACCGATTTTTCGCCATCTGTCCCGGCTGCCACCAGACCGGCTAGATTGAGCCGCCCTGCGTTGTCCCGCTCCAGGTACACCTCCGGCTTTTCCCAGAAGATCCGTTGCAGATGAAATTCGCGGCGCAGCAGGTGGGCACGCTCGATATCCAGGGTAAGTCTCGGGAAAACCAACAGCGGATGGCCTGCCTCATCCACCACCTTTACCTGCCGGAGACCGACCTGTCCGCCAATCCTGACGGCCGGATTGCCGTCCTCATGACGGATAAAGGCAAGAGCCAGATCAAGATCGAGAAGGCCATCTTCCAGGGAAAACCGAAAAGAATCGGGGAGATAAGAAAGATAGTGGGCCAGTTCGATCCCGGCAAAACGAACAACAAGCTCAGTCTGGCGGGAGGGATCAAAAGGTATGCTTTCCCCGGCCATGTTCAGTGCTGTGCCGTTCACCGTCGCCGCAAAAGCGGGTTTGGTAAAAATCCGGACCTGATAGGCGAGGTTGGACAGAAAGGGCAGACCGATATGCAGGCCGGTGATGGCGTGGTCCACCTTTTTCACGCGGTCGGCAAAATCTATCCTGCCGCCGAGCACCTCGATATTGTTGAGAGAAAAGAGAAACGTTTTTTCCCCGTCATCCTTCTTTTGCTCTTGCTCTTCTTTTTGCACAGGCAAGAGATCAGCAAAATTGAACAAGCCATCCTCAGCAAGGACGATGCCGACATAGGGGTTGAGCAGGGAAACGGACTTCACCATCAAGGCCCGCTTCACCAGGGACATCGCCTGAATATTCACCTGCAGACGGTCAAAGGAGACAAACGGCCTGTCACTGTCGCGCTCCTGGACCCGGAAACCGGTAATAACAATCTCCAGGGTATAGGGGTTAAATGTCACCTTCTCCACCGCGGCAAGACGGCCCGTAGCAGCAGTGAGCTGTTTGGCAAGCTGGCTGCGGACCAGTACGGGCAGGAGAAAAAAACCAAACAGGGTGTAGAGGAGAAAAACGACACTTCCGATGATGCACCAGCGCTGCCAGCGGGACATTTTTTTCCAGCGCGGAACGGATTGCAATTCCTCCATGACCGACCTCCTTCGATGCCTGCCCGCTTGGCCCATGACCCTGTCAGCGGGCATTTTTCATCTCCCTGTTTCTTTACTGTAGCAGATATGGATGAAGAAGAAAAACCTTTGCGCCCCGCCGCAGTTGGGATTATTTTCGGTAACCGGATTCAACCGCATTTCAACGCAAAGCATGAGGGGAAGCACAGCCCCATAAAAAACTGAAACTTATGACCATGCGCACCTGTGTCAGCCCGGACGGCAAATTCTTCTACTGTGTCCACTCCCCGGAATACCGGGTCAAAAATCTTCGCCATGGCGAAAAGATTGAGAGCCTCGGCGCCCTTGCCGGCAGTACCCATCGTAACGAGGCGAACTTCCCGACCACGGATATCCGGGTTCATCAGGCCGACACGATTTACGAAATCCCCCATTTTTTCCCCTTCAAGGGAACAACCTTCATCAACTCCCGCTGGGCCGATGCCCGGGCAAAAAATCCGCTGGCGATCCACCTGCAGGCGCCGCAACCGGTTTCCCTTTCCACCGCCTTCGCCCCGCTGACCGCCACCTGCACGGTGAAAACCGACGAGCTCTTCGGCATGCTGCCGGAGCCGATGCTGCTGTCCCTGGCAACGACATCAACCGACCCCGACGACCTGGTCCGACTGGCCCGGATCAGTTGCGATTTCACCTTCGATCCGACAGGAGCGCCCACAGGCCTTGTCTATGAACGGCAGGAGACGACCGGCCGGATCCGGGCAATCATCCACCACCATACCCTGTTCGAGGCGGTGGGCAACAACCCGCATCTGCCTGATTCTTACAAACAGGCGATGGTGCTGCGGCCCGGCGCTCAGGGCGGCAGTGAAATCGTCGGCGCCTGGGAAGAAGAAGCTCACCATGTCTTCGAATACCTGCGCCGCAACTCCTATATCCCCTGGGGCCATTTCGCCGCCAATATGGCCAACGACAGTGTCCGCTACGATATCCGCGGCCTGTCCCGGGAAGACATGACCGGCCTGCGTCATCTCTATTATCAGCGCACCTTTGTCCGCATGGCGGAACAGCTCGGTATCCCGCTGTCCGTGGACCGCCGCAGCCTCTCTAGCACCGAACTGGAAGAGATGCGCACGGAAATCCTGCGCAGGCTCACATCACGGCACTCCTCCTTTTTCGACAGCACCCTGTGGGGATGGAATTACGGATTTGATTTCGCCCCGAGCGGCTACCGGCTCAATGCCTCACATCAGCAGATCCATCAGCAGTTCGCCCTGCTGCCCGGCGAGCTGCCGGTCATGCAGGCCGGCGAGCAGACCGCGACAACCATGCCATCCTTTGCCTGCGGCGATCTGGTTGCCGACTGCGTTCGCGCCTATGCCGGCTGCCACGACCGCTCCTTTTTCGCCGACCTCCTCACCTGCATCCGCAACAACACTCGCATGGACCGGCACCCCGGCCCCTCATCGCTCATTGTCCACGAAGACGATCAGGTCATGCTCTTTGTCCCCAAGGCCCAGACCTCCCAATGGGAATTACAGCTCATTACCCTCCGGCCGGTGGGCAATATCCTGGAGGCGGATACCGCCATGCGCCGCTCCCTTGACACCGGTATTCACCTCGCCATGCAGGCCCTGGGCGGTCTCGGCGTGCGCATGGTCACCACCATCGAGTACGCCAAGCGTTTCAGCCAGTCCCTCGACCAGCGCCTGCTCTACTCGTTTCTGCCGAAACTGCCCGAATCACCGGGCGCCTTCAGCGAGGCCCAACTCCGCTGGATCATGGGTCATTTCCCCGAGGATTTCGCCGCAGCCTGCCGCCACAGCCTGTCCACCGCAACCGTCGCCAGTTGATTCGGAACTCAAGCTGCCGCGCTATTTTTTTCCCATATGCAATTTTGTCAATTGACAAATTGTCGCACCTCCCCCCATAATAAGTTATGGTGCGTCGGGAGAGGAACGCCTGCCGTACGGCAAAGAAGACCATCGTCCCGCATCTCATTGATTTGTTGCCTTTTTTTACACCTTCACCAGAAACCCGACCAGAGACACAACAATGACTATCCGAACCAAGATCACGGCTCCCACGGTCTTCTTTTTTATCCTGTTCGGTGTTATCGGCGCCTGGCTGGTCAGCCGACTGATTTCCGTCAATATCGAAAACCAGATCAGCGACGCCCGCCATACTATGTTCCAGGCCCTGAAAATCTCGGCAGCGGAACAGACCAAGGAACTGAACAATACCATTGACCGTATTGCCAAAAAGGCATTGAACGAGGCTGCTCTCTATTCCGGCAATCCGGAGGTCGTCGCCGCCTATAAAGTGGCGCTTTCCGGCACCATCGACGACGAGTCGGACGCCAAGGCCCAGGAGGCCCGGGAGCAGCTGCGCGATTATTTCGAGCCGATTATTGAAGATTACACGACCTATACCGGCGCGGACTCCCTGCAGATCCATTTTCACCTGCCCAATGGCCGCAGCCTGGTCCGCCTCTGGCGCGACGGCTGGCAGGCGATCCGCAATGGTGAAGAGGTGGATGTCTCCGACGACCTGTCCACCTTCAGAAAATCGGTGATGAAGGTCAACCGGGAGACCCACAATGCCCTGACCGGCATCGAAATCGTCCAGAGCGGTTTCATCATTTTCGGTATCGCGCCGATCAACGACGAAAACGACAACCATCTCGGCTCCAACGAGGTTATCTATCCGATCAACGCCCTGATGAAGGTTGCCAAGACGAGCAAGGCAATCGATTACGCCATCTATCTTGATACCGACCTGCTGCCCGTCGCCACCGGCCTGCAGGATGAGAAGGAATTCCCCCGGGTGGGCGGGAAATTCGTACAGACAGCAGGCACGAATACGAAAACGACCGGCCCCCTGGTCACCATCGACCTGCTGAACAAGGGATATACGGGCTCCTTTTCCGAACAATCCGGCAACTTTTATGTCACCGCCTTCCCGGTCAGCGACTTCACCGGCAAGCCGGTGGGGGTGATGGCCATCTTCCAGGACATCACCGAACAGCTCGCTATTCTCGATGACATCAGAAGCGAAGGGGAGAAAACCCTGTCCACCCTGCAACGCAATGTCGTCATCGGCATGCTGATTTTTTCCCTGCTGTTCGTCACCGGCCTGATCGGCTTCATCACCATAGTCGTCAACCGTCCTCTGCAGGAGGCGGTAGAATTCTGCAAGAAAATGGGCAAGGGCGATCTTGCCTCTACCCTGAACATGGGTAAGGCACTTCCCTGCTCGGATATTATGGCGTGCAACCGGCCGGAGTGCCCAAGCTACGGAAAAACCACCCACTGCTGGACCGAATCCGGCTCCTTTGCCGCAGTGGCGAGCTGTCCCAGGGCGAAAGACGGCGGCGACTGCAAGAACTGCAAGGTCTACCAGAAGGGTATTGACGACGAACTGACCATCATGGGCTCGGCATTGAATGCCCTGCGGGACGAGCAGATCAAACGGACTCAGGCGCTCGAACTGGTTGGGAACGGTGATCTGACCCAGCGCGTCGCCGTGGCTTCGGAGATGGACACCTTCGGCAAGTCACTGAACGCGATGATCGACAACCTCAACGCTCTGGTCAAAGGCATTCTCGACAATGCCCATGAGCTGACCATCTCCTCTCGCGATCTCTCGCAGGTGGCGACCCATCTCTCCGCCGGTTCCGAGGAGATCTCCTCCCAGGCCGCCACCATTGCCGGCGCCACCGAAGAGATCAGTGTCAACACCAAAAACGTGACAGAAACGGTGCGACAGATCGCCCATTCCATGCAGAGCGCCGCCAGCGCCACCGAGGAGATGAGCGCCAGTATCGCCGAGATCGGCAGCAATGCGGAAAAAGGTACCCAGATCACCCGCACCGCCCTCGACAAGGCGAGTTCCGCCACCCAGGCGATCACCGCCCTTGACCAGCTGGCCGGCGAGATCAGCGAGGTGACCCGGGTGATCGGCGAAATCTCCGAACAGACCAAGCTGCTCGCCTTAAACGCCACCATCGAGGCGGCCCGGGCCGGAGAAGCGGGCAAGGGCTTTGCCGTGGTGGCGGGCGAGGTGAAGGAACTGGCCCGCCAGACCTCCGAGGCGACCGGCAATATCGCCGCCCGCATCAACGAGGTGCAATCCGGCACCCAGCAGGCGGTGGGCATCATCTCCGAGGTAACTGACATTGTCGGCCAGGTGAACGACTCCTCCGCCATGATCACCGCGGCGGTGGGCGAACAGGTAACGGTGGCGCGGGACATTGCCGCGGCGGTGGTGCAGGCAAACGACGGCACCAATACCATCAGCCGGGCCCTGGACGAACTCTCCGCCGGCACCGCCGAGGTTTCGGCCAACATCCAGCATGTCAACCAAGGCACCACCGAGAACACCCGGGGAATTGCCCAGGTCAGCGCCGCCGCCGAACAGCTTGCCGGCCTTGCCAGAAAACTCGAGGAGATGATGGCGCGTTTCACGACCCGCTAACCCCACCAGCATCTTCCGCGCCGCCGCGAACGGGGAGAGAGGCAATGCCGGAGCCCATCTCCCCGTCTTTTTTTGCCGACCGCCGCCCTCCTCGCGGTTTCGACTCGCCCCCGCAAAAAACAAATTGCCTGCTGTTTTTTCCGGCAAATGGGGTATAGTACTACCTTGCCCAGCCAACCGTGAACTTGAAACCTGAAAACTTCGCCCGGACAGCCAATGAATCAGACCACCAAACAAGGATATTACGGAGAGTGGGGAGGGGCATTTATCCCCGAAGTCCTCTATGAAACATTCCGGCAGCTCAATGCCGCCTTTACTGCGGCGAAAGACGATCCCTCCTTCTGGCAGGAATACGTTTCCCTCATGTCCACCTACTCCTGCCGGCCGACTCCGCTTACCCACGCCGAGAATCTCTCCCGCCACTTCGGCGGCGGCCAGATCTTCATCAAGCGGGAGGACCTGAACCACACCGGCGCCCACAAGGCAAACAACGTTATGGGACAGGGGCTGCTCGTCAAGCGCATGGGCAAGACCCGGGTCATCGCCGAGACCGGCGCCGGCCAGCACGGGGTGGCCACCGCCACCATGGCCGCCAAGTTCGGCTTTGCCTGCACCATCTACATGGGGGAAGAAGATGTCATGCGCCAGCGTCCCAATGTCTTCTGGATGGAAAAGCTGGGCGCCACCGTGGTGCCGGTCACCTCGGGGTCGAAAACCCTCAAGGACGCAATTAACGAGGCCTTCCGCGACTGGGTGACCCGCATGGATGACACCCACTATGTCATGGGGACGGTCTGCGGTCCCCATCCCTTTCCCGAGATGGTGGCCTGGTTCCAGTCCATCATCGGCCGGGAGGCGCGAATGCAGATTCTTGAGCAGTTCGGCCGAATGCCGAAAAGGGTGTATGCCTGTGTCGGCGGCGGCTCCAACGCCATGGGCGTCTTTCAGGGATTTCTCGATGATGTCGGGGTGGAGCTGATCGGTGTCGAGGCCGGCGGCAAGGGACTTGACAGCGGCCGTCATGCGGCGCGGCTGGCCGGTGACGATGCCTCACCCGGTGTGGCCCAAGGATACAAGACCATGTTCCTGCAGAACGCGGACGGCCAGATGATGGATACCCATTCAGTGGCAGCCGGGCTCGATTACGTCGGCGTCTCCCCCATCCTCTGCGACCTCTGGCAGCAGGGCCGGGTGCGCTTTGCCGCCGCCACCGACAACGAGGTGATGGCCGCCCTTGATCTGACCATGAAACAGGAGGGTATCATCCCGGCGCTGGAATCGAGCCACGCCTTTGTCCAGGCCTTCAAGGAGGCCGGCGAACTGCGCCAGAACGAGGCCCTTGTCATCAACATGTCCGGCCGCGGCGACAAGGACATCTTCACCATCGCCCACGCCTTTGACGATCCCTCCTGGAAGGAATTTATCAGAAAGAAAGGAAGAGAATATGGAGCTTAACCACCACATCAGGACGGCGCTGGCCGATCCCGCCAGAAAGATCCTGCTCATGACCCACATTGTTCTCGGCTATCCGTCGCTTGCCGTCAACCGCCGGGTCATCGAGCAGATGGTGACAAACGGCGTTGACCTCATCGAAATGCAGATTCCCTTTTCCGAGCCGATGGCGGACGGACCGGTGATCGTCAAAGCCAATCAGGATGCCATCGACAACGGCATCACGGTGCGGCAGTGCCTCGATTTTGCAAGAGAAATCGTCGCCGCCCATCCGATCCCCTTTCTCTTCATGACCTACTACAACATTCTCTTCAAGTTCGGGGTGGATAAATTCTTTCAGGAGGCACGGGAAATCGGCATCCGGGGCTTCATCATTCCGGATCTGCCGCCGGAGGAGGGTGAGGAGTTTCTGGCCTTCTCCCGGCACTACGGCATCGCGCCGATCATGATCTTTGCCCCCACCTCGACCCCGGAACGGATGCGTGAGCTGAGCCGCGTCGGCCGCGGTTTCATCTACTGCGCGGCGCGCAAGGGGGTGACCGGCCGACAGACCGATTTCGACGCCGGATTTGACCGTTACCTGGCGCAATGTCGGGCCAATACCGACCTGCCTCTGGCAGTCGGATTCGGCATCAGTCGCCGGGAAGATGTCGACGCCCTCACCGGCAAGGCAGAGATCGCCGTCATCGGCACCCGGACCATCAAACTGGTGGAGGAAGAGGGCGTGGAGGCGGTCGGCCCCTTTATTGCCGGACTGCGCTGACCGTCTCGCCGCTGGCGACGGCAAGCGACGAATACTGCTCGCCGGTGACCTGCGGGTCAACGATGCAGTTGCGGCCAATCACCGCGCCGGGCGGGACCACCGCCTCCTTACCGATCAGGGTGATCCCGGTATAGAGATGCTTCGGGAAAGCGACGTTCGGAGTGCCTTTGTCGGCACCGCTGCCGACCACCGCCCTGCTGCCGACATGGACCCGCTTGTCGAGAATAGCGAGATCAACCACCGCTCCTTCCTCAACCAGGCAGTCGTGGAAGAGAATGGAATCCCGCACCGTTGCTCCGGCCGCCACCCGTACCCCCGGACTCAACACGGAGTTAACCACCTCGCCGTCGATGACGCAGCCGGCGGCGATCATCGAGTTCTTCACGACCGAACCGGCGCCGAAACGGGCCGGCGGCCGGTCGGCAACCCCGGAGACGCCGGCCTCGACATTGGGCCGGATCCCCCAGTCTTCCGGCGAGATACCGGAATCCTCCCGGAGAATGTCCATATTGGTCTGCCAGTAGGCCTGCACCGTGCCGACATCACGCCAGTAGCCGTGAAAAGGGTAGGCAAAGACATTGTCTTTATCAATGGCCCGGGGAATGAGGTGCATGCCGAAATCAACCTCATCGCGATTTTCCAGCAGCATGCGCAGCAGGTATTCGGTATCAAAGACATAGATCCCCATGGAGGCCAGGTTGGTGCGGGCCACCTTGGGCTTCTCCTCCCAATCGACGATGCGGCCGTCGTCGTCGGTAATGCCGGCCCCGAACTGGTGGATCTCGCTTTCCGGCACCACCATCATGCCGATGGTGACATCGGCCTTTTTGCGGCGGTGAAAGGCGATCATGTCGTCGAAATCCATACGGTAGATATGATCACCGGAGAGCAGCAGAATCTCCCGGGAGGGATGCGCCGTGATAAAATCGATGTTCTGCCGCACCGCATCAGCGGTACCCTTGTACCAATCGGAATCCTTGGCCCCGGTCCGCGGCGGCAGAATCTTCACCCCCCGGCTGCGGCCGGTGAAATCCCAGGCCTCGCCGGTGCCGAGATGTTTCATCAGCGAGAGTGGTTTGTACTGAGTAAGCACCCCGACCTGGGTCAGTCCGGAATTCATGACGTTACTCAAGGAAAAGTCGATGATGCGGTAAATGCCGCCGAACGGCACCGCTGGCTTGGCCCGGCTCTGCACCAGATTATTGAGCCGGCTGCCCACGCCGCCGGCCAGGATCAGCACCAGGGTATTTTCCTTTTTCATCGCACAATCTCCCCTGACCGGATTTCCCGAAACAGCTTATCCGGGCTGAGCGCCGGATAGAGCGTGCAATCCGAGCCGATCACCGCCTTGTCGGGAATGACGTTATTCCAGCCGACCACCGTCACCTCCTTGCCGGCCACCGGCCCTTCCTGGCCGATGCGCACCTCGTTACCAATGGTGACGTTGACATCGCTGATAACCTTCTCCAGCCTGGCGTCCCGGCCAACGACATTATCAAAAAACAGGACCGAATCCTTTATCACCGCTCCCTTTTTGACATGGACGCCTGGAAAAAGGATGGAACGCTCCACCGCGCCGTCGATAACGCAGCCGTTGTAAATCAGACTGTCACGGATAATTGCGCTGCTTCCCACCTTAAGGGGCTGACAGTCGCCGATGCCTCGATGCTCGAGATTGGTGCGCAGTCCCCATTTTTCCAGATCGATTTTCGGCTCCGGCCCCAGCAGGTCCATGTTGGTCTGCCAGTACTCCTCGATGGTGCGGGAATAGCCCCAGTAACCGCGGAACTTGAAACCGTAGACCCGCCGCTGCTCATACATCATGCGGGGGATAATGTCACGGCCGAATTCAAAGGACTCATCCTCCCGGGCATTAAGGGTCAGGACATCGAGCAGCACTTCTGGTTTGAAACAGAAGACGGTGAGCGATGCCCAGTTGAATTTCGGACGATCGGGCTTCTCCCGGTACTGGAGCACCCGGCCACCCACCTCGCCATCCTCGTTGTCGATGTCGGCCAGGCCGAAGCGGTGCGCCTTTTCCAGGGGCACCTGCAAACAGGCGATTGTCAGATCCGCATCCTTGCGGCGATGATAGTCGATGACCTCCTGATAATCCATGTGATAGACATGATCGCCGGAGAGAATCAACACCTCCTCCGGATCATGGTACTGGATAAAATCTGCATTCTGGAAAACGGCATCGGCCGACCCCTTGTACCAGGAGGTGTTGCCGTAGCCGGTGGAGGGCGGCAGAATGGAGACACCCCGGTTCTTGCCGATCATGTCCCAGGCCGCACCGATGCCGATGTGGTTGATCAGCGAGTAGCTGCGGTACTGGCTTAAGATCGCCACCCGTTCCAGACCGGCATGCATGAGATTGCTCAGGGAAAAATCGATAATGCGGGCAAAGCCGCCAAAGGGCACGGCCGACTTGGGCCGATAAAAGGTGAGAACATTGAGTTCGTCGACCCGCCCGCCGGCAAGAATCATGGCCAGAGTTTTCGTCTTCTGTCTCATAGGGTATGTTCAGTTTGTGTCGTCAATTGGCTGGGTTGCCTGGGGGCACACACCCCCCCCCCCGAAGACCGGCTTCAGGCAGACCGCCTACAGATGCTTTCCGGTCAGTTTGCGCAGAGTCTTTGTGGTGAATTCCTGATCCGATCTGGCCAGATTTTTTAGCGGCACTTCGGCCCGGGCCGATTCGCGGTGGCCGCCGGCTGAGCCGATCTGGCCGAAAGTTTTCGCCGCCAGGGTGCCGGCATTTTTCTTGTATCCGTCGCAGCGGAAGATGACCACCAGTTTCTCGCCATGGATACCGGAAACAAAGACCCAGGAAACATCGTGCACCCTTTTGAAAAAATCAGCGATGATCACCAGTACGTCAGGGGTGCGCACCCTGCCGACATGGGCATAAAGCCGGTGCTTGCTGATCTTCATCTCGGCAAAGGCCGTCTTGAAGTAATTGAGTTCCGACTTGCGCAGTTCGCTGAGCTCGATCTTGCGGACCAGATTCTGGTTGGCGATATTAAACAGATAGCGAAAGGAAATAGCGTCCGCCAGTTGCGCCTTTTTCTCGAAATTCTGGGTATCGACCTTGATGGCGTAAAACAGGGCGGTGGCGAGTGCCACCGAGGGTTTCAGCTCCGCGGCACGCAGGTACTCTACCAGCATGGAGGCGGTGGCACCGTATTCGGGACGGATATCGACGAAATCCGCCTTCCATCCCTGGGTGACGGGATGGTGATCAATGACGGCGCTCCAGACGATATCGTCAAAACAGGGATTATGAGTGGGCTGGGAATCAACGATAATATATTTGGTGAAACGTTCCGACTTAAAACACTTCATGCGCTCCGCCGGGACCTTCAAAAGCTCCAGCATGGTCAGATTGGCGAGCCGCCGGATCTCGTTGGCATAGCCGATGGTGACGTTCTTGACCCGATAACGAAGGAGTCTTTTGATGGCCAGCGCACTTGCCAGGGAATCCGGATCGGCACAGATGGCGACCAAGACCTCGTCATCCCTCCCAAATATATTCCAGAACTCCTGCAGCCTTTCTTTTGCCGTCTTCTTCGGCTTCGGTGGGGTTCGTCGTTTTCTCGGCTGGACACCGGGAAGTTTGTCACTCTTCAATAGTCTCACCGCACGGGAGAATCCCGTTTTTTCTGCAAGATTGCAATGCTGGTATCTTGTACCATAACATCTTCGCCTGATGCAAGTCATTCCGAGGAGGAATCGATCGCCATCAAACATCGCAACACAATGGTATTATTATTTTTTTTTAACAAGAGAAACCGTATCGGCATCTTTTTTTTTGGAATACCGACAGTTCCTGTTGTAGGATAGAGTGAGCATGCCCCGTTCTCATCATGCTTTGCCCATTTTTCCGAGCAACAGGTTTTCCATGACAGCAACCGACGACTATCTCCGACGCAGATCCGGCCTCATCATTGGCGGTTCCGGCCTGGTGGGCGGCGCCCTGGTTCACTCTTTCAAAAAAAAATGGGGGTGCAACATTCTGGCCCCCAACAGCAAGCAGCTGAGTCTCCGCGATCCCGCCGACATCAGAAGCTTTTTTGTCGATTACCGACCGGATTTCATTGTCAATGCGGCAATCGCCGGGATCGACAGCAACCCGAAAATCTCATTTGACATCAACTACCTCGGCACCGTCAATCTGGCCAGAGCCGCGGCGACCCTGGGCATCCCCTACATCTTTTTCAGTTCCGCCGCCGTGTTGCCCGCGGGTGAGAATCTTACGGAAGAGATGCAGCGCCCGTTGCAACCGGAGATGAGCAACTACGCCAAGTCGAAACTGATGAGCGAAAAGACCCTGGCCCATCTCCGGCGTACGGAAGGCCTCGATTACACCGTCATCCGCCTGGCCATTGTCTACGGCAAACACGATCACAAGATCCAGGGTTTTCATCGCCTGCTCTTTTCCGTGGCCGATCAGTCCATGCCCATGCTCTTTACCGCCAGGCAGGCCCGCCACTCCTACACCAACGCCAAAAAAATTCCCCATGTTGTCCGCCATGCCCTGGCCCGGCGCGATGAATTTTCCGGGCAGACCATCCATCTCGTTGATCCGGCCCCCCTTGCCCTGGCCCGGGTCATCCTCACCATCCGCAATTATCTGCAGCTGCCGCGGCCCAAGGAAATCTACCTCCCCTATCCGGTGGCCCGGTTCGGGGCAAACTGCCTGAAGAAAATGATTAGACTGCTGGTCAAAATCGGCATCGACGCCCGCATGCCGCCGGAGCTGATGTTCATGCAGAATTTTTACGAAACCCAGACCCTGTCCGGCGAAAAACTGCGCCAATCGAGCTTTGTCGATCCGTTTCCGGACCAGACCGTCATCAGCCAGCTGCCCGATCTCATCGAATACTACCTGACCCGCTGGGAACAGCTTAACCTGATCGCTCCCTACGACAGGGAATTTTTCGATCCCCAGAAGCTCTCCGAAGAATTTCACCGCAATCCGGAGGCTCTGCTGGACGACATCCATCAGGGGAGAATCCGCCCTTTTATCGATTTATTCTGAAAAGAAGGTCGCAGCGTCTTCCATGATGACACGGAGTGGGACATCCGGTATAGTGATTTCTGCCCCATGCCGGCCTGTTTATCACCCATGTCAAGGAGATTCGCCGTGAAACCGACCCGTCTTTTTCTCCTGCTGTTCCTTTTTCTGCATGCCGTCCCGGCTCTGGCGGCCCGTACCGCCTCTTTTTCCTTCACCGACCTCGACGGCATCACCTATACCCCGGAAAATTTGCGGGGCAGACCTCTCCTTATTTATGTCGGCTCCCATCTCTGACGGCAATGCGGTGATGCGGCTCCCCTCCTGGAAAGCATCTACCGGGAGTACAAAACCCGGGGTTTTCTTGTCATCGGCGCCTTTTATCAGAGCACGACCGAGGATATCGCGGGTTTCAAAGAGCGGTATCACCTCTCTTTTCCGGTCGGAAAGGCACGCGGCGTGGCCCAGGAACTGCGGGTGGAGACGGTTCCCACCCTTATCTTTCTGTCGCGGACCGGCGAGTTTGCCGGGCGCCTTCAGGGCAAGGTGAGTCGGGAAGAACTGAACCAGCGGCTTGCAACCATCCTCCAGCAGGAGGCTGCTCTTTCTGCCGGTCGAGATTCGGCGCCGTCCCCCGCCTTACCGTGATTCTAGCTGGAAAAAAATAAAAAAACAGGCTATACATCGATCATGCCTGCGGCACCGGTTGACCGCATTCGGCCGCCTGCCCTGATGAACCCCTGCGCCGACACCCATGCTCGATTTTCTCATCGCCAACGAAACCGTCATTCTCTGGATCGCCATTCTTTCCATTGTCACCTTTGTCGGCACCCTGCTCCTGCTGCCACTGCTGGTGGCCAAAATTCCCGCCGACTATTTTTCCAACACCAGGCGGCACCGACCGCCCTGGGCCCGACACCACCCCTTGGTGCGCGCCATTCTCCTGACCGGGAAAAACATCGCGGGCGGCATCTTTGTCTGCATGGGTATCCTCATGCTGGTCCTGCCCGGCCAGGGACTGCTGACCATCGCTATCGGCATCATGCTGCTCGACTTCCCCGGCAAGTTTCGTTTTGAACGCTGGCTGGCCAGCCGCGGCCCGGTACTGCGCTCCATCAACTGGCTCCGCAAACGGGCGCACCGTCAGCCCCTGATCTTCGACCACCTCCACGATCCGCACGGCACCCGATGAAAAACATCTGTCCACTCTGCAACGGCAGCGGCCAGTTCAGCACCTTCAAAGGGGTCAGCAGATTTCTGCTGACCTGGGAGGAGTGCCCCCAATGCGCAGGGCTCGGCTATCTTCCCGAACCAGCCCAAAAAGGACAGGGGGAAAAAGGGAAATGCGAGGGCAGACACGATAACAATAAACCACAGATCAAAAACGATCTCTGAAGACTTGTCTTTGACCGACAGCGACGGCCGACGCTGACAAACCCCTCTTTCGTACTTATGGTTTTATCAGGAAGGAGGTGAGCGTATGACGAATGACAACCTGACCGCACTGGAACGTGAATTCATTGAGATCGCTCTGTCCGAGGAGAGGGAAGACGAGGTAACGCTCCATGACATCCAGGAGTACATGGACTATCTCGATGAAAACTTCATGGAAGGCGCTCTGACAGAGTACAACGAAGAGTACTTCAAACATATCCACTGACAAGGAGCAGGAAAACCGGTTTTCGAGAGGGACAAGACCCGCCGGCGGGGGGGTCTTTGCGTGATGTGACCTGCCCGTCAGCCGCCACCATTTTTCCCGTCGCCGTTGTCGGTCGACAATGGTATAATGTCCAGAGATCACCATGAAAAAGAAAAACGCCCAGCAGGGACTCGTTTACTCCACCGAATACGGAAAAATGTGCCCGGCCTGCGGCCAGCCGGCGCCGGAGTGCCGCTGCCGGAATACCTTGACGCCGCCGCCCGGCGACGGGACCGTCCGCATCAGCCGGCAAACCAAAGGCCGCAAGGGCGCAGGAGTCACCCTGATAAGCGGACTTGCCCTCGATGAGGCGGCCTTACGGAAACTGGCCGGCGAATTGAAGCGCACCTGCGGCTGCGGCGGCACGGTGAAGGCGGGCGTCATCGAGATCCAGGGCGACCAGCGCCAGACCCTGATCACCGAGTTGCGAAACCGTGGATTTGACGTAAAACCGGCCGGGGGCTGAGAAGAACCCTGTTACGATGAAATGTAACACCGCCTGCGGCGGCATGAAGAAGGCGGAGCAAGAATTTCTTTTCGTCTATGGAACCCTGCGCCTGCAGGCAGGCCGAGCAATGGGGCGCTGGCTGGCCCGACACGCCGATTATGTCGGTAGCGGTACTGTCCGGGGTCGGCTGTATCTGGTGACCGACTATCCGGGGTGTGTTGCCTCCAGCGACCCGCAGGATTGCGTCCGCGGTGAAGTCTATCGCCTCCGCTACCCCGCCGCAACCCTTGCCCGGCTCGACGAGTATGAGGGATACGGTCCCCGATTCCCGACGCCGAATGAGTATATCCGGTCCCGGCAGCATGTGCGCCTCGCCAGCACCGCCATCATCATTGCCTGGATCTATCTCTACAACCTGCCGTTCGATACCCTGCCCCGCATCGATTCCGGCGATTTTCCGTAACAGGGTCCCCTGTGCGCCAAAGGAGAAACACTCATGGAAAGATTGACGCCGATCCTGCCGCAACCTGCCACCTGAGCGCCGGGATCCGAAGCCGGCGGCTGCGGGAAACCGACCTCCGACAACCTGCAGGCCCTGTCTCCGGCTGACCAGGAAAAAATCCGGGGAGCAATCCGGACAAAATATCGAACGGTGGCCAGCTCCGCCGCCGGCCTCTTTCCCTATCCAACCGGCCGGAAGGGAGCGGAGCTGCTCGGCTATGATCCGGCCGCCATTGCCGCGGCCCCTGTCCCTCTTCTCGACTCTTTCTGCGGCGTCGGCAACCCCTTCTCCCTCGGCGCAATCCCAGAGGACGCCTCGCTGCTTGACTTCGGCTGCGGTGCGGGCTTTGACCTCTTTGTCGCCGGTCGCCTGGTCGGCAGCCGCGGGCTGCTCTGCGGGATCGACCTGAGCAAAGAGATGATTGGCAAGGCCGGCGAGCATCTTCGGCCGACAGCCCGCCTGGAGCTTCATATCATGACCGGACCCGCCATTCCCTATCCGGATAATTTTTTCGACGTTGTCATCTCAAACGGCGCCATCAATCTCACCCTCTGCAAAAACCGATGCTTTGCCGAACTCTATCGGGTGCTGAAACCGGGAGGCTCTCTCCAGTATGCCGATGTCATCCGGAACGAGGAGCTGCCGCTTTCGCCGACACAGAGTATCGAGAGCTGGTTCCAATGAATCGGCGGTACGATCCCGGTCCGGGATCAACTCCGCCACATGGAAACGGCAGGCTTTGACCAGATCGCCTGCCGGGGCTTCACCGGCTGCACCACCTCGGCAACAACAATCGGCGCCCTCTTTTCTGGACAAAAACCGCGCCTGCGCGACAGTATCACCCTCTGACCACAAACGGAAGAAAGACAAACCCGTAAAAAGTCTTTTTTCACCACAGAGCGCACAGAGAATGCAGAGAAAACATCTTTAATTACAATTCGTTACCTCTGTGTGCTCTGCGGTCTCTGTGGTTAATTTTCACCTTTTACGAGACCATCAAGAAAGACGGGTCCGAGAAAACCGTCAGCCGGGAAGAATCCCCATCCCGCGCAGCAGGCCGATCACTGCGTTGATTTTTTCCCGGATAAAGGCGACCGCATCGACCACCGCGGCCATGATTTTCTCTGCCAGCTTCCTCTCTTCCTCCGGCATCTCTCCCCGCAGCACGCGCTCCAGCCGCTCCGCCCGCATGCTCGGCGCCGGGTGGCTGGCGAGAAATGAATGATTATCGCCCAGGGTGGCGAGTTTGCGCAAGGCCGTCACCGCCGCCTCCGGCCGATAGCCGTTGTCGCGGAGAAAGGCCAGGCCGTAATCATCCGCCTCCTTTTCCTCCTGCTGGGAGAACTGGGCGCCGGTGAGCTGTTCGACAAAGGCGCCGAGCTCCGAACGGGCGATGGCGCCGACCGCATTATTCTGCGCGGCGATTCCCTTGCGCAGGGCGCTGCCGGCATAGGCAAGCTGCATCTTCTTGCGGACATGATTATGCACGACATGACCCATTTCATGGCCGAGGACAAAGCGCAGCTCATCGTCATCCATCATTTCCATCAGCCCGCTGAAAAAACGAATGGTGCCGTCCGCCATGGCAAAGGCATTTACCTCCGGCACCAGATAAACCTTGACCTCAAAACGGAAATTGCCCTGTTCCCCATGGCCGACCAGCAACCGCCGCAGTCGCTCCGCCTCAGGGCTGTTTTCCGGGGCAAGCGGATGCTTGCCGTCGGCATGGGTCGCCGCCTCCCGGGCCAGGCCGCGGACCGCCTCGTCCGACAGAGTGGCGGCCTTCAAGGCATCGAGGCCCGCTTCGGTGGCGAGACGGAGATCCGTTTCCTCGCAGCCGGTCAGACAGAAGAAAAAAAGACTGCAGAGCAGCGCAACCCATGCGGCACATCTTCTCACAGCAGTTACCTCCTCGTTGCAAAGTGCTTTCACCCTTCCGTCACCAGCCGCACTTTCCCTGCCGCTGCAGACGGCAAAGGACGCATAAACCCCGTGACGGTCAGGGAATCATATCATCTTTGTGCCCGAAAAAAAAGCACCGCGCCAGGCAAGATCGGCACCTTCGCCTCCAACCAGCGCAAGCTACTCCCCTGCCAAACACCTCGCACTCCGCATTTTTACCGCGCCTCTGCCTGCTCAAGACCAGCGCGGGATTGCAGAAAAGTACAGCTTGACCGCAATTTAATCCTTGACAGAGGCGTACCATAAAGTGTTACATCTCTCGCCGTGAAGCATCATTCAGTTTTGTAAAAAAAATCATTCCCCCGGAGAATATTCGGCAATTCAGGCATCGTTGTGCTATAATTGCATTCTAAGTGGATCTCTTTGTTATAGTTAAGTTTTTTTTACTCAAAAAATTACAATTACAATTTCCTTCCCTGTCGGCTTTTCTGAACCGGCAACCAGGAAAAAAGGCTTTTGCCTTGACCGCAGCACCATGTTCCGGCGAAAAGCCGGAAGAGCGGCCATCCTCTTTTCCAGTTTATGGAATCCAAGGCAACAGGGCAGGATTTTTCAACAAAATGGGGAGCATGCAGCAAACGGCATCAAACAGAAAACGCAAGGAGGACTCATGAGAAAAATCGTGAAAATTGGCTTGCCGCTGCTGGCCGCAACGGCACTCTGGACGTCAACGGCATACTGCGAAGGCGGACCGAAGCCGAAGGAGATGCCAAAGGCCAAAACCATCAAGGAACTGGTCGAACGATATGATTCGAGCAGCTGTGTCGAATGTCACGATGAGGCACACAGCCAGTGGGAAAATTCATTACACTCCCGCTCGATCCTCGGCACCGGCCGAACGGCGCCGACCATCATCACCGCCATGGAAATCGGAGTCAAGAACTTTCCCTATTCCGGCGTCAAGGAGGATAAGGACATCACCGTCGAGCATCTGCGGATGTGCACCAAATGCCATCTTCCTCAGCTCGAAGATGCCACCGACGATGTGGCCCGGGAGATCATCGCCACCATCAAGGGCTGGCAGCAGGCCAAGAAGGACGACAACGAAGCCAAGGCTGATGAACTGGAGGCGACCATCGCCAGCCTCAACATCAACTGCCGGATCTGCCACAACAAGATGGCCCTCATCCACAAATGGGCGGACGGCTACGCCCAGCCCGATACGGTTTACGGCTCCAAGGACGGCGCCCACGACGATCCGAATTTCCCGAAAATGGCCACCGCCCCGGCCCTCAGCGAGTCCATCTTCTGCGGCCAGTGCCATGGCAGCGGGCCGAACTTCGAACTGGCTCATCCCTCCCAGTGTGCCACTCTGTACGGCAGCTATCTCTTTGCCTATACGGCGGAGGGCGGCAGCGAGAGCTGCCAGGAATGTCACATGAAGAAATCCGGCCTCGGCCACGACATGCAATCCTACAACAGCGAGGAGATGCGCAAGATGGCCGTCGATGTCCATGTGGAGAGCCGCTCCCTCTTCTGGCGCAAGAACTCGGAGGAAGGCGTTCTTCCCATGGGTATCATCAATGTGGAGCTCACCAACAAGGCGGGCCACACCATCCCGGACGGCTGACCGACTCCCAATAGGCTGGTCCTGGATGTGACTGCCAAAACAACCGATGGAAAAGAAGTTTACAACGAACAGAAAATCTACATGCCGTACCCCGGCCGCATGGGCCGCGGCAAGGAAATGGGCCGTGGACCCTACGAGAAGAGCGGACTGCTGCGTGAAACCAGTCTGCCGCCGATGAAAACCATCAAGGAAACCTTCGAGTTCGCCTATCCTTTCAAGAAAACCGAGAAGGATGGCAAACCGAGCAGAGAGCTGATCAACGACGAACTCGTCGTCGATGTCAAGCTCTGGTACCTGCCCTTCGGCGAATTCGAAGGACATGAGGTCGTCTTCTTTGAAGATCAAAAGAAGCTTGACCTGAAGACTGAATGGAAGTGGCGGTAAACCAACTGATCCGGGGCGGAGGGGCTCAGTGCAGCCGCCCCGGTCTCACAGTAACGCACAAGCGGGCAGGTCTTGAAATATTAGTCTTTTGTCCCTCTTTGTGCAGGGGGTAACAGGATGGAGACGAATCCCCTGGCAAAAGCCAGCCCCTTTTCTCTGTCGCGGCGACGTTTTGTTCTGGGCGGCATGACGACCGGTGTCTGGCTTATCCTTGGCGCCCCTTGTCTACTTCGGGCCGCCGTGGCGGCAAGCGAGCCGCAACTCCTGCAGGGCAACAATTTTGATTTATCAATCGGCTCATGCTCGGTCAACTATACCGGGGTCGTACGCGACGCCACGATGGTCAACGGCAGCCTGCCGGCCCCCACGCTTCGCTGGAAGGAAGGGGAGCGGGTCAGGATACGGGTGACCAATCACCTGGCCCAGGACACCTCCATTCACTGGCACGGCATCATTCTCCCCAGCAACATGGACGGAGTGCCGGGACTCAGCTTTGCCGGCATCCGGCCGGGCGCAACCTTCGAGTACCATTTTACCGTCCGCCAAAGCGGCACTTACTGGTATCACAGTCATTCCGGCCATCAGGAGCAGACCGGCCTCTACGGCGCGCTGATCATCGATCCCCGAGAGAACGAGCCCTTTTCTTATGATCGCGATTACGTCGTCCTGCTGTCAGACTGGAGCGACGAGGAGCCGCACCGCATCTTCGCCAACCTGAAAAAACTGAGCCATTACTACAATTTCCGCGAACGAACCGCGACTGATCTCTGGCGCGACATCCGTGCCAAGGGACTTGTCCGGACCTGGAATGAACGCGCCATGTGGAACATGATGCGCATGAGTGACCGGGACATCGCCGATGTCACCGGTTCCACCTACACCTTTCTGATGAACGGTCAACCGCCGGCCTCGGGCTGGACCGGCCTCTTTCGGCGGGGTGAGCGGATTCGCCTGCGCGTTATCAACGGCTCGGCCATGACTTTCTTCGATATCCGCATCCCCGGCCTGCGCATGACAGTTGTCGCCGCCGACGGCCAACCTGTGCAACCGGTGACGGTGGATGAATTCCGTATCGGCGTGGCCGAGACTTATGATGTCATTGTCGAACCCCATCAGGATACCGCCTACACCATCTTTGCCCAGGCCATGGATCGCAGCGGTTTTGCCCGGGGCACCCTGACCCCCCATCCGGCCCTGACTGCCGCAATTCCGGCCATGGACCCCGCCCCGGTTTTGACCCATGTCGACATGGGTATGGGCGAGGAAGGGAACCATGCGGGCCACGACACCGTAACGGACCATGCTACAGGAAACCACACCCCGCCCCAACCGGTCCGCATGGATCACAATGCCATAAATCATGGGGCAATGGCGATGGATCACGGCGGCGGAGCACATGCCGGCGATACAATGTCGAGACAGGATGACAGCTCCATAAATCATCACCCCCCCGCCCCTCCTGCCATGGGCTCCGGCAGGGCAGGCCACGGCAGCGCAGCCCCGGTGCGACACCCAGCCAGTGAATACGGCCCCCAGGTGGACATGCGGGCGGAGAATCCCCGGTACCGCCTGGACGATCCCGGCGTCGGCCTGCGTGACCACCTGCGTGATCACGGTCGCCGGGTGCTGACTTATGCCGACCTGCGCAACCTCTACGCAACTCCGGACCCGCGGGAGCCGGGCCGGGAGATCGAGTTACACCTCACCGGCAACATGAGCCGTTATATGTGGTCATTTGACGGTATCCCTTACGCCGACGCGGAACCCATTTCCCTGCGATACGGCGAGCGGTTGCGTATCACTCTCGTCAACGACACCATGATGAATCACCCCATCCACCTGCACGGCATGTGGAGCGATCTGGAAACCGGCGACGGCCGCCACATCCCTCGTAAGCACACCATCATCGTTCAGCCGGGCGCGAAAATCAGCCATCTCGTCACGGCTGACGCCATGGGCCGCTGGGCCTATCACTGCCATCTGCTTTATCACATGATGGGCATGTTTCGCGAGGTGCGGGTTTCATGACAAAAGACCGCATGCAGAAAAGACGAGTCTGTGCACTTTGTGTCGCTTTCCTGGCCATGGCTACAACCGCCTTGGCCGATCCGGCCATGGAAGACGATCCACTGCTCGTCATGGTCATGGTGAACCGACTGGAGATCGGGGAGGATATCGGCGAGCACGACACCCCCGTGGCCTGGGAGGCCGACTGCTGGCTTGGCCGCGATCTCGACAAGCTGTGGATAAAGAGCGAGGGGGAATACGCAGACTCCCGGGTCGAGGAGACGGAACTGCACGTCCTCTACAGCCGGGCTGTTTCCCCTTACTGGGACGTGCAGGCGGGCTGGCGTGGCGATCTGCGGCCCGGACCGGAACGAAACTGGTTTGCCCTCGGCATGCATGGTCTTGCACCCTATTTTTTCGAGGTGGATGCCGCACTGTTTCTCGGAGAGAGCGGCCGAACCGGCCTGCGCCTCGGCCTGGAATACGAGCTATTGTTGACCCGGAAACTCATCCTGGCGCCGGAGGTCGAACTCAATCTTTATGGCGACAACGACCCGGCCACCAGCACCGGCTCCGGCCTGTCGGAGCTGGCGGCCGGGTTGCGACTGCGCTATGAGATCAGGCGCGAATTCGCCCCCTACATTGGCGTTACCTGGTGGCGGAAATACGGTGACAGCGCCGACTACGCCCGCCAGGAAGATGAGCCGGCCGAAGACAGTCGTTGGGTGATCGGAATACGGGCCTGGTATTGAGAGATGCCGCTCTTGTCAGCCTTACCGCAGGACGGCTTGCATTCCCTTTTTGCGGCGGAGAAACCCGGAGGATTTCAAGCCGTGCACCGCCACGCCGACGCCCCAGCCGAACGCCGGCCACATTGCCCAGAAATGGCGGGAAGAACCGATGAGGTTTATTGCCACCAGACTGCCGATGACAATGAGATAGACGGCGAGATGGGTGGTGAATGCCTTGCGCTCGCGCCCCTGCCATACGGGGCGCTCCTCCGTTACGTGGCTGTGATCTGTCATGTCGGCCTCCATGGTCAGTTGCGCCACCTCGATGTCAAAGACGGCGGCGAGGGCTTTGCGGGATTCCAGGCTCGGTTTCTGACCGCGCTCGATCCGCTGGACGGTGCGGACGCTGAGTCCGCTGATTTCGGCCAGTTGCTCCTGCGACCAGCCCCTTTCCAGACGAAGTTTGCGAATGATCATCTCCTGCCTCCCATGAATACCCTTCTACCATAAAGGCCCTTCCCACTGCCACGACATCCCCATGACACGGGCATGACATCAAGACGACACTACCATGACAAATGCGGCCATTCAAGGAGATATACACAATGGTGTTGTGTATATCTCCCGGCCGAGACAAATCACCGCGCACCTCTCTTGCTCTCCAATTCCACCCCCCGGTCAATGCTTGACATTTCCATATGTATCCTTTAACGTTTCAATAGTAAAAAATAGAATAGCACGGCGATGGGGTTCGCCATTAACCGCTTGCTGGCAAGCTGATGACTCCTGTTTTCCGATAAATGGAAAACAGGAGTTTTTTTGTGTTGGAGGGCCGTATGCACGAAGTCTGGGGACAGGCGGCGATTTGGCTGGGTCTGGCCTTGATTGCCACGCTTTTTTCAATCTGGTTGCGGATCGCCACCGCGCTTTCGGAAATCATTGTCGGCACGGTCGCCCAGTTGCTGATCGGCGCCTTTCTCGGCGCGTCTCTGGGCGCGGATCAAGCCTGGGTCAAATTCCTGTCCGGCACCGGCGCCATTGTCCTGACCTTTCTGGCCGGGGCGGAACTCGATCCAGTGGTCTTTCGCGCCAAGTGGAAGGAAGCAACGGCCATCGGCTTCATCTCCTTCCTGGGCCCGTTTCTGGGCTGTACCGCCATCAGCTACTGGCTGCTCGGCTGGACAGCAAAGGCGGCATGGCTTGCCGGCGTCGCCATGTCGACCACCTCTGTGGCAGTGGTTTATGCCGTCATGCTGGAACTTGGCCTGAACCGGACCGATTTCGGCAAGACAGTGCTTGCCGCCTGTTTTGTCACCGACCTGGGCACAGTGATTGCCTTGGGCGTCATTTTCTCGCCTTTCACCGGGCGGACCGCTGTCTTTGTCGGAGTTGCCGCCCTGCTGTTTGCGATTCTGCCGTCGCTCACCTCCTGGTTTTTCAAACATTACGGCGGCCGCCCCTCGGAGCTCGAGGCCAAGTACCTGCTTTTTATCCTCTTCGGCCTTGGCTCGCTGGCCATCTGGGCCGGCAGCGAGGCGGTGCTGCCGGCCTATGTGGTGGGCATGCTGCTTGCCGGCACGGTTGGTCGCGACCATCATCTCATTCAACGATTGCGCACCCTGACCTTTGGCCTGCTGACTCCGTTTTATTTCATCCGGGCTGGTTCCTATGTCTCCATTCCGGCGCTGGCGCAAGCGCCGTTGGCCCTTGTCGCCCTGTTTCTCGGCAAGATGCTCTCCAAAATCGTCGGGATCTATCCGACCACCAAAGCATACCGATACGCCCAGAGGGAGGGGGTCTATACAACGCTGCTCATGTCCACCGGCCTTACCTTCGGCTCCATCTCCGCCCTCTTCGGCCTCACCCAGGGAATTATCGACAAAACCCAGTACTCGGTGCTGATCGCCGTGGTCATCGCCAGCGCCGTGGTGCCGACCATTATCGCCAACGCCTTTTTCATCCCCAAATACCTTCTGCCAAAAAAAGAGACGGAGCTACCAAAAAAATAAATAACCAATGAGCTTCTTTCAAAATGATAGAAGTTGTCATTTCGTCATTCCGGGCAAACGAAGAGCGACCCGGAATCCATGCTGTTTACTGGATACCGGCTTTTGCCGGTATGACGGAAGAGATATCCAAAGTTCATTTTGCAAAAACCTCTAATACCAATGCTGAGGAGAAAATGTATGCTGCCCTGGAAAAAAGTGCTGATCGCATTCGACGGTTCACCAGGCGCCCACAAGGCTTTTGATCTGGCCCTTGCCATGTGCCCGGAATCACGGCCGGAAATTTTCCTGGTGGCCGTCGTGCAACCACCGGAACAGGCCGAGATTGTGGAAATGGAAGCGGTGATTGACGCGGCCAGGGCAAATTTTGTCAAACTTTTTGCCGAACTGGTTGACAAGGCAGAAAAAAACTCCGGACCAATGACCACGGATATTCTGATCGGCCATCCCGCCGATCAGATCGTCCACTATGCTGCGGAAAAACAGTGCGATGTCATCCTGGTCGGCCAACGTGGCAAATCGAGGATACAGCAATGGTTGCTCGGTTCCGTCTCCAAACGGATCGCCACCTACGCCCACTGCACGGTCATCATCGTCAAATGAAACGGGAAAAAGCCGTGTTCGGTTTTCACAAAAACGTCTTCAGCGCCGGTGTCGCCAGCTTTTTCATGGACGTCAGCTCCGAGATGATCTATCCGCTGATCCCGCTCTTTCTCGCCAATGTACTCGGGGTGAACAAATCGATGATCGGCCTGATCGAAGGGATCGCCGAGGCGACAGCGAGTCTTCTCAAGGTTTTCTCCGGCTGGTTCTCGGACCGGATCAACAATCGCAAATGGCTGATGGCCAGCGGCTACGGCATTTCCAGCCTGAGCCGGCCGCTGCTCGCCGTGGCCGCAGGCTGGATTCCGATTCTTACCTCCCGCTTCGTGGACCGACTGGGAAAAGGCATCCGCACAGCTCCGCGGGATGCCGTTATCGCCGAATCGACCGAAACGGGACGGCTCGGCCGCGCCTTCAGCTTTCACCGGGCCATGGACACCTTGGGGGCGGTGGTCGGCCCGGCCATTGCCCTTCTGATCCTCGGCCACTACGACAACAACTACCGATTGGTCTTCTGGGCCTCGCTGGCGCCTGGTCTGCTGGCCACGCTGGTCATTATCTTTTGCATCAAGGGAAAAAAGCGCGGCGCGACCATGATTGCGGTGCGGCCAAGGCTAACCCTGCGCCACTTCGACGGGAAAGTCCGGTTCTTTCTCCTCATCGCCACCCTATTCGCCCTCGGAAATTCCAGCGACGCCTTTCTTATACTGCGAGCGCAACAGGTCGGCATTGCCACCGCGCAGATACCGCTGGTTTATCTGACCTTCAACCTCATCTACGCGCTTGCCGCCATCCCGGCCGGCATGGCGGCTGATCGATTCGGCAGGAAGCGGCTTATTCTGCTCGGCTTCCTCCTGTTCGCCGGCCTGTATTACGGTTTCGGCGCCCTGGAGACGCCGGGCGCACTCTGGCTGCTCTTCATCCTCTACGGCCTCTTCATGGGGCTGACCGAGGGCACCCAGAAGGCCTTTCTGACCACGATCATTGCCCCGGAGTTCAAGGCGACCGCCTTTGGCGCTTACGCCACCTTTGTCGGCTTGGCCACCTTTCCCGCAAGCCTTATCGCCGGCTGGCTCTGGGACCACGTATCACCGGCGGCGACGTTTTATTACGGTGCGGCAACCGCCGGGCTTGCAGCGCTGCTTTTTGCCGCGCTGATGATCGCCATGGGGCCGTCCCCCTCCGGCGAACAATCAAGCCAGGTCGGATGACGATTTTTTCGCCGTTCCATGGATAAAAACTCTCTCAGGGTCGATTTGCCACCCTGAGACAGCACGGCGCCGGGTGGCGGACGGAAGAAATTACAAGGGAAAATCGTTCTGAATGCGATATCATACATTCCAGAGCAAACAACCGCGGACAGGGAGAACAATAATGCACTATTCGACGGAAGTGGAAAAAATGACCTGCGTGGCCAAAGGGCCCAATCACGGACCTGCCCCCATCCCCCAGGAGGGGCGCTGGGTTCAGGCCCGCGAAATCAGAGATATCGCCGGCCTGACTCACGGCGTCGGCTGGTGCGCTCCTCAGCAAGGGGCCTGCAAGCTCACCCTGAATGTCAAGGAAGGCCTCATTGAAGAGGCTCTGGTCGAGACCATTGGCTGTTCGGGCATGACCCACTCGGCGGCAATGGCCGCCGAGATCCTGCCGGGAAAGACCATTCTGGAGGCCCTCAATACCGACCTGGTCTGTGACGCGATCAACACCGCCATGCGAGAACTGTTTTTGCAAATCGTCTATGGCCGCTCGCAGACCGCTTTTTCCGAGGATGGTCTGCCAGTCGGCGCCGGGCTCGAGGATCTGGGCAAGGGCATGCGAAGTCAGATCGGCACCATGTACGGCACCATGGCCAAAGGGGTGCGCTACCTGGAGATGGCCGAGGGGTACGTCACCCGCCTGGCCCTGGACGCGAACAGCGAGGTGATCGGCTACGAATTTGTCCATCTCGGCAAGATGATGGAGATGATCCACAAGGGCATCGATGCAAACGATGCCCTGATCCGGTCAACCTCCACCTATGGCCGCTTTCAGGATGCGGTGCGCACCATCAACCCGCGACACGAATGAACGGAGGATCGCCCATGACTCTTTTTGAAGGATATGACCGCCGGATCGGCAAAATCAACGGGATTCTGGCCAAATATGGCATCGCTTCCCTGCTGGAGGCCCGCCGGTACTGCGAGGAAAAGGGTCTCGATGTGCATGCCATCGTCAGACAGGTCCAGCCGATCTGTTTTGAAAACGCCTGCTGGGCCTATGTACTCGGCGCTGCCATTGCCCTGAAAAAAGGGGAAACGAGGGCAGTGGACATCGCCCGCACCCTGGGTGAGGGATTGCAGGCCTTCTGTATCACCGGCTCGGTGGCGGAGGAGCGCCGGGTCGGCATCGGCCACGGCAACCTCGCCGCCATGTTGCTCTCCGAAGAGACGCAATGCTTTGCCTTTCTGGCCGGACACGAATCATTCGCCGCCGCCGAGGGCGCCATCGGCCTGGCTGGCTCCGCCAACAAAGCGCGGATCAAACCGTTGCGGGTCATCCTGAATGGCCTGGGCAAGGATGCGGCCCAGATCATTTCCCGGATCAATGGATTCACCTATGTGCAGACCCGGTTCGACTACAGCACCGGCATCCTCCACCTCATCGACGAGAAGGCTTATTCCAGCGGGGATCGGGCCCGGGTGCGCTGTTTTGGCGCCGACGACGTCCGGGAGGGAGTGGCCATCAACCATCACGAAGGAGTGGATGTCTCCATCACCGGCAACTCCACCAATCCGACCCGCTTTCAGCATCCGGTGGCCGGCACTTACAAGAAGGAATGCCTGGAACAGGGGAAAAAATACTTTTCCGTGGCCTCGGGCGGCGGCACCGGCCGCACACTCCATCCGGACAACATGGCGGCGGGACCGGCCTCCTACGGGATGACCGACACCATGGGCAGGATGCATTCCGATGTGCAGTTCGCCGGTTCGTCCTCGGTGCCGGCCCATGTCGAAATGATGGGATTTCTCGGCATGGGGAACAATCCCATGGTGGGCGCCTCGGTGGCGGTGGCGGTGGCGCTTGCCGGGGCATGTGCGCACGACAATGAACATTGATTTCCCGGCAATCCTTACCGCCGCCGTTGCCTTTGTCGAGACCCGGCGCAAGCCTGCCGGCGGCTTTGGCGCCACGCCCCGACTGCCGGCCACCATCGAGGACACCTACCATGCCCTTCGCACTCTTGACCTTGCCCGGCATTATGGGGTGGTGACGGACGGCGCACAGGTCGATCCCGCCGGCAACGACACCCTGCTGCGCTATCTCGCGGAACGGCGGCGCACGCCAATCGGCCGCCCCCGGACGATCTTTCAGTTACTCTGGTGCTGCCGGGCCGCTGGACTGCCCCTTGACCAGGAGGAGGTGGCGGAATCGGTATTCGCCCGAATGAGACTTGCTCCTTCCCTGGATGACTGGTATTACTCGACGAAAATCCTGATGGAGGTTTTAGGCAAAACGTTTCTGCCCGAAATGCCCGGGAAACAGGATCTCGCCGGACTGGCCGACCGGGGCTGGCGGGGTGTTGACGAGGCATGGATGCTGGTCTTCCTGAGCCGGCGAACAAGAGAATTGTCCCTGCCGCGCCCTGCCACCGAGTTGATTACCTGGTTTCGGGCCTCCCAGAACGGCGATGGCGGTTTCGGATTTTTTCCCAGCACCACCTCCTTTATCGAGAATTGCTACTTTTGCGTGCGGGCGCTCGCCGAACTGGGCACGGGGCCTACCAACCCGGACGGAGCCGTCCGCTTTCTCGCCGCATGCCAGACCGGACATGGCGGCTTTGGCCGCGGCCTCCGGGCCGTGGCCTTTCTCGATGCCACCTGGCAGGCATTGGCGACGATCGCCCTGCTCGACAGCATGGAAGGCGATCGACAACCAGTAACAAAAAGCAAGGAGGATGAGCATGTTTGAACTTGTAATTCCCGGATTCGGCGCAGTGCGCCTCCGCCATCTGGTGACGGATTTCACCGGCACTCTTTCGGTGGACGGCAGCCTGCTGCCGGAGATTGTCGAGCGCTTCAACCGGGTCGCCGAACTGGTGGATGTCCATGTGTTGACCGCCGACACCTTCGGCAGGGCACGGCAGGAACTGGTCGGCGTCCGCTGTGACCTGCACATTCTCGAAGGCGAGCAGCATGACAGGCAAAAGGAGGCATTTGTCCGCCACCTGGGCGCCGAAGGGGTCATCGCATTCGGCAACGGCAAGAATGACCGCGACATGCTGCGCGTCGCCCGCATTGGCGTTGCCGTCTGTCTGGCCGAGGGCTGCGCCGTCGACGCGATCCAGTCCGCCGATATCATGGTGCTGTCGCCGTCCGATGCCCTCGATCTGCTGCTGTCGCCGAACCGCCTGAAGGCAACACTGCGCTTCTGACGGCGCAATGCGAGACAAACAGGAAATTGGCGGTATGACGAAAATCCTTCTGGTCATGATCGGCGGCAGTCTCGGCGCCCTTTCCCGTTACGGGGCCGGCCTGCTTGCCGTCAAACTCTTCGGTGCCCGGTTTCCTTGGGGAACGCTCATCGTCAATCTTTCCGGCTGTTTTTTGATCGGACTTTCCTTTGCCCTGGCCGAGCGCGGCTTCGGCCTCATGAATCCGCAGGCTCGCCTTTTTTTCATCACCGGCTATCTGGGTGCGCTGACCACCTTCTCGACCTATGCCCTGGAGACGGTCAATGGCGTGCGAGGGGCGACGTATCTGGTCGCGCTGGCCAACGTGCTTGCCAATAATCTGATCGGCGGGACCCTGGTGGTGCTCGGTCTCTGGCTCGGTCGTTTGAAATAGGGGGAAGAGATGCTGCCATACCGGATCATCGAGATATTCACCAGCGAACAGGCGCGTTGGCAGGGCGCCCCGCTTGCCGATGCCGTCGTCCAATTCGTCCATGACCGCAAGGCCGGTCTCCGCTGCCTGGTGACGCGCGGCACAGGAGGCTGCTACGAAAACGGCGAGATCGCCACCGACCGCTTGGTCGTATTGTCTTACAACATGCCGGTACGGATCACCATTGTCGGCGCAAGCGATGAAATCGATCGGATCCTGCCGGAAATCGAGAAAATGGTCGCAGACGGCATTGTCGCGGTCCACGAACTCGCCGTTACCCGGCACCGGACCCGCAATGCCATCTTCCCGCGCCATATCAGGGTGCGGGACATCATGACCGCCGCGCCGAGCCGGGTTGCCGGCGACACCCCGCTCGGCGACGTCCTCCGCCAGCTGCTCTCCTCGGTCTTTACCGGTCTGCCGGTGGTGGACAAACAGAATCGGCCGGTTGGCGTCATCACCCAGAGTGATTTGATCTACCGGGCGGGCATGCCGATGCGGCTCGGCCTGCTTGCCCTGTCGAACACCGAGAGCCTGGACGCCGTGCTGGCTGGATTGGCCGGCAAAAAGGCGGCGGATGTGATGAGCAGACCGGCGTTCACCACCCGGGAAGATGAACTGGCCGTCGAGGCGGTGGCGCTGATGCTCGACAAACAGCTCAAACGGCTGCCGGTTGTCGATGGCGCGGGCCGCCTGGTCGGCATGCTGTCGCGCATCGACCTGTTCCGCACCATCATGAAAGAGGCGCCGGACTGGCAGAGCTTTCGGGAACAACGCATCGAGGTCGAAAATTTACGGCTCGTTGCCGATGTCATGCGGCGCGACACCCTGACCGCCCGACCCGAGACCTCGGTGGAAGAGGTCATCCAGATGATCGACGCCAACGACATCCAGCGGGTGGCGGTGGTGGACGCCGACAACCGTTTTCTCGGAATGATCTTTGACCGCGACCTGCTCGTCGCCTTCTCACCCGTCCATTACGAAGGAATCTGGAACTATTTTATCAGCAGGGTGCCGTTCACGGAACGGGGCAGGAAATGCCGCGAGTTCCGTGAGCTGCTAAGGGCGAGGTCAGCCGCCGAGGTCATGCAGACGAATATTGTCACCATCAACGAAACCGCCCTGCTCGACGAGGCGATCCGCATTATGACCGCCAAGGGCTTCAAGCGCCTGCCGGTGGTGGACGACGAAGGCCGTTTCCGTGGGATGATCAGCCGCGATTCGCTTTTGCGCTCCGGCTTTGCGAGCGCTGGTGCGCAGCCATGATGGCCGGCAAAAGCATCGACAAGGATCATCAATCCGCGGCTACGATCTAATGGCGCGGCCCTTGCCATGCGCATCACCGGTCAGATGCCCAGCAACATTTTGGCGGTCATAAAATAGATCAGCAGTCCGGTGATATCGACAATGGTGGTGAGGGCCGGGCTGGCCACCACCGCCGGATCCCATTTCACCTTCGCCGCGCCAAGCGGCAGCAGCGCGCCGATCAGGGTCGCGGTCACCACCTGCAGGCCAAGGGCAACGGCGATGGCCGTTGCAATTTTGACAAGCGAAAATCCGGCGGGGACATCCGTTCCCTGCGATAAACACATCACTTTGCCCCACGACAGCACACCAAGAATAAGCGCCAGCAGTATCGCGACACGAAACTCTTTATAGAGGATCTGAAAAACGTCTTTCGGTGAAATTTCGCGAAGGGCCAGGGCGCGGACAATGACCGTCGCCGCCTGACTGCCGGTGTTCCCGCCGGTGTCGGCCACCATCGGCATGTAAAGCGCCAGAATCATCATCTGCATGAGGGTGGCCTCAAAGCTATGGATGATGATGCCCGAAACCAAGCCCAGCGCGGCAAGGCCGGTGATCCAGTATGCCCGATTTTTGAAATGCACCCATGCCGGGGTCTTGAGATACACCCCCGCCTCATGAGAACCGGCGATGGCCATGAGTTTTTCCATATCCTCGGTGTGCTCTTGGGTGATGATGTCGATGGCGTCGTCATGGGTGATGATGCCGACCAGGGCATCTCCGCCGTTGACCACCGGCAGGGCGAGGAGGTCGTATTTCTGGATGAGCCGGGCGGCGGTTTCCTGGTCCTCGGCGACATGAACGGAAATAACCTCCCGATGCATGATGTCACCTACCCGCATATGCGGTCGGGCCAGGATCAGATCCTTCAAGGAGACAAAGCCGGTCAGACGGCGTGACTCGTCCACTACGTAAGCGTAATAAATGGTTTCCTTGTCAGGGGCCTCAAGCCGTAACCTGTCGATGGCCTGGGCGACCGTCAAGGTCGGGAGCAAGGTCGCGTAGTCGGAAGTCATGACCGAACCGGCCGTGCCTTCCCGGTGGGAGGAAAGCCGCCGGATATCCTCGCGCTCCGCCTTGGCCAGCGCAGGCATGATGGCTTCTCGCCGTTCCTCGGGGATATGCTTCAACAGGTCAACCCGGTCGTCGGCGGACATCTCGGTCAGGAGTCGCGCGATTTCATCACGTTTGACCGTGGCGACGATTTCCATCTGCACATCGTCATCGAGAAAGGAGAAGATTTCCGCGCCGATGACTGGTTTAACCGTGCGGATGACCCGCCAGATTTCATCCGGGGCGAAGGCTGCCAGATATTCCGCCGCCACGGCGGGCGCCGTTTTCTCGGCAAAGGCCCGCAACGCCTCGATGTTGTTGGTGGTGATGTATTCCCGCAGGTCGGGATTGAGAAGGGGATCTTGCATGGCTCACCTCCGTGTACGGCCGCGAACGCACATTGCGGCCGGAGGTGAAAGACGGGGCTACTCCGGAACCGGGAGGCGACCGTTCACGGCGGCGGTCGCAGCGCATTCACGCGGCAAACATCGATCATCGAGATTGTTCTGTGGCAATTCCTGGGTGTTATGTCGGCAACTGTGACTGCCATCCGGGTCTTGCATAAAAAATTCCCTCGTTGGTTGCATGTGATACGGCTCCTGGAGCCAAGCCTCGGAATAAGAGTTTCTGTTACATCGCTCCACCGGGAATGTCAATACATCATTTTGCAAAATATCGGCAATTTCGCATTTTGTCATTCCGGGTAAGCGCAACACGACCCGGAATCCATCATCCCAAAATCTTCCATTCATCCGATCTATGGCCGCACGGCCCGGACATAACCCTGCTTGCCGGGGAAATACTGGCGCTGCGGGTCGCATTGATCGGAAATCTCCCAGGCGCCAACTCCGCCGCCGCCGTCTTTCTCCATGGACCAGTAGGCCCCTTTTCTCTCCAGGGCGCAGTCGCCGTTCTGATGGAGATCAAAGCGGAAATTGAGTTCGTACAGCTCGGCAACGGTCGGCAGTCGCCAGTCGGTATAACCGCTCGTCCTGTTCAGTTCCGCGATCACGGCGTTCGCCTCCTCGACACTGTGCACGAGTCTGCCCTTTTCAATCCGCCACATCTGCCCGCTCACCGTGTCCTGGCAGATGCCGTTGTCAAGCACGGCAAAACGATCGTTTTTTCCCGCACAGCCGGACATGATGCAAAGCAGCAGACACGCAGCGAGCGTCACCAGATTTTTCCCCATGTTGACCTCCTGATCTGAAAATAACAGCAGAACAGCACCTGTGATTCCCCACACGCATATCTGGAAAATCTGGTCTCAACCAGTTTTTTTCAGCAGCTCCGGGTCGGAGCCGTGCCGGTTAATGGCGTATCCACCCGGTTTCCCGACAAAGGGCAGTACCAGCATAAAGAGAAGATTGTTCTTCTTCGGATCACGGAACTGGGCGAGGCCGATGGTCATACCGTCATGGCCCATGACCGGTTGGGCGCGGTAGGTGCCGAAGATGCGGTCCCACCAGGGGAAGTTGAAGCCGAAATTGCTGTTGGTCTCCCGGATGGTCACCGAATGGTGGACCCGGTGCATGTCCGGGGTGACGATGACGAGCCGCAGGTATCTGTCCAGCAGAAGCGGCAGTCTGAAATTGCCATGGTTGAACATGGCGGCGCCGTTCAGGATGATCTCGAAGAGGATGACGGTCAGCACCGATGGACCGAGGGCGGCGATCACCGTCATCTTGATGACCATGCTGATCATGATCTCGATGGGATGAAAACGCAGACCGGTGGTGACGTCGATGTCCATGTCGGCGTGGTGCATCATGTGCAGCCGCCAGAGCAGCGGCACCGAGTGGAACATCAGGTGCTGGAGATAGACGACCAGATCGAGGGCCAGGACACCGACGACCACCTCCAGCCACGGGGGCAGGGTGATGGTGTTGAGCAGTCCCCAGTTGTTCTGCTGGGCAGCCAGCGCCACCTGGACGCCGATGATCGGGAAGGTGAGCCGCACCACCAGCGTATCGATGGCCACCACCCCGAGGTTGCTGACCCAGCGGATCGGCTTGGAGGTGGTGAGCTGTCGTCGGGGCGTCACCAGCTCGAGAAGACCGACGACACCGAGAATGCCGAAAAAAAAGACCAGTCGAATCTGCGCTTCGTTTTCCATGCGTTCACTTCCCGCTGACAAGAGAAAAGGGTGAAGGAGACGGATTTATTTCCATAGTAATCACGACCGGCGGGGGCGGACAAGCAATTTGTCGGCCGGGGGGCAAACTTTGCGGCCAGATCCAGCAGGCAGCATGACACACGAAGCACTGCATTTCGCACTTGGCTTTTTATGTCGATTTACCATATTGCTAAACTGTCAACTTAAAGAGCTTCTCCCGGCAATTTTGACAAAATCGCAAAAGGTCATTTTTGCCATAGGGAAACACAAAGAAAACTTTTCTAAATTACATATAGTTACACCTTGGAACTCTGGGATCTTCACCGCCGCATCAACGCGAACACACCCCAGCCCAGGTATTCACGCGTGTAAGCGGCATAGCGCTCGGGTTCCGAGGTTAGCCTGGCGCGAACTTCTTTCGCCAACTCGTCGTCGGGATTGGCCTCAAGCCATCGGCGCATGGTGAGCCATTTGGCCGCCTCGTATCTGTCCCAGCCGTCCTGGTCAGCCAGCACCATTTCAACGACGTCGTAACCAAGGCGGCTGAAAAACGCGAGAAGTTCTGGAAGCATGACAAAGTCGGCGATTGAGTTGGTAAGACACCCCTTGGCAACATCTTCCGTCGGCGGCACCTGCCGCCAGTAGGGCTCGCCGATCAGGATGATCCCCCCGGTGCGCAGGCTCTGCGCCAGCAGTTCGATTGTGCCGGCTGCTCCCCCGGCGATCCAGGTGGCGCCGACGCAGGCTGCAACACCGACCTTCTCGTCCGAGACATAGCCGGCAGCATCGCCATGGATGAACGTGACGTGATCGGCGACGCCGAGTTCTTCAGCACGGAGTTTCGCTTGCTCGGTGAACAACCGGCTCATGTCGATGCCGGTGCCAATGACGCCATGATCGCGCGCCCAGGTACAGAGCATCTCCCCCGAACCGCTGCCGAGGTCGAGCACTCGGGTGCCCGCTTCCAGACGCAGAGCCGCGCCGAGCGTGGCGAGCTTTTCGGGTGTGATCGGGTTGTGGATGCGGTGAGCACTCTCTGTGATGTTGAATATCCGCGGAATGTCCATTGTGAGAAATTTCCTTACAAGCGAAAAGACGACCTGATCTTTTTTTGCCCCTGTTTTCGCATCACGGACAAATTAATTTAATTCCGGGGAAATATGTTCTGTATCTTGCGGAGTCTCGCGTGATTAAATCAAATGAAGATACCGCGACATGCGCGCCAATAAAAAAATCCGGAAGCGTTGAGCTTTTCATGCCTTTGTTTCTTCGGCGATTCCGGAATACTTTTCCTGCCAGGAAAAGTGCTTCCCGAGGTATTTCAAGTACTTTAACACCTACTTTCTCAAGTGCTTCCTCAACCTCTTCAATCCGGTTAAAGCCGATTGATACTTCCGTATAGACAATTGAGTTGATAAGCAGCGTGTTGCTCTGGCTATACTTACTCAGTAAGTTTTCTGACCAGTTTGCCCACTTGGGATCATCGGTAAAAAGATCAAGGAGAACGCATGAATCGACAAAGATACCATTCTTTTTTTTTCTCTTATCAGATCGATGATTTCGTCCGTGGACATTTTGACGGTAGCAATTCCTCGCAAATTGGTAAATTTCTGTGTCGGTTTATCTTGTGACGTCTTGACAATATAAAACCGGCCATTGTCTTCTTGAAACTCTACCTCTGACTCCGGGATAATACCCAAGGTCTCTCTCACATTTCGAGGAATTGTCACTTGCCCTTTTGTCGTTAAGACTCAGAAACAGGACAAATTTTAGTTTTGTTTGTATAAAATCAGCAAGTTAATTCGGTCCGACCCTGTTAAGTGTAAGTAACCTGTTTAGAAAATATCCCAGGAAAGACTTAAGCCGCCTTCAAAATCACCTCGACATGCAGGCCGAGGCGGGCCAGCATATCTATGAGCATATCAATGGTAAATTTATCACCCTTTGCACGAACTACATTGCTGACCCTGGGTTGAGTGACACCCATAATGTCAGCCGCCTCTTTCTGAGTTAGTCCTCGTTCCTTGATGTGCAAAGCAATGGCCGCCATAAGGCTGCTTTTGATCTTGCAGACTTCCCGTTCGGCAGGATCATCAAGAAGCGCATCCCATACATCGTTGAATTTTTCGGCCATGGTTTATCCTCCAATTTCTTTGTATCGTTTTTTTGCCAGATCAAGATCTTTGCCGCTGGTCGTTTGTGTTTTTTTCTGAAAGGCATGAAGCACATGTACCGCATCAGCAAATTTGACGACGTAAATGATGCGGAACTGTCCGCTTGCCTCTTTTATCCTGATTTCCATCACGCCCTGGCCGACATTTCGTATCGGTTTCCAGTCTGCCGGCTCAAGACCCATTTGAACAAAGCGAAGCTGGTCGCCTGAAGCTCTCTTCACGTCGTCAGGAAAATTCTTGACATCCTCAAGTGAGGAGCCGTGGAAAACAATTGCCTTCATGAGATATTATATAAATATTTGTATAATTGAAGTCAAACAGAATATGTCAAATTTTATATAAAACGACAAAAACAAGTTCCCTCAACTGGCGGGAATGATCTGGTTGCAAGCCTTGTTTTTTTAGGGTGATATTCACCTAGAAGCAGCAAGAAAGACCCGCCGGAACCGTCGACAAGGCCGTCCGGAACAGGCTACCAGCACCGGCGGGGTACTGCACTTTTTATCCGTTGCAAAAATAACAAAGGAACAGGACATTGCCGGGGGCAGCAGGGACGATTTGCCACCATCCCTGTTGAACTGGGGACAAGGCCAGGTGGAAGCCAAGGTTGTTGTTGCGGTTGTCCTATTTTCCAGCCAAAAAAGCGGTTTCTAAGGCTCAAAAACAGGACAAATTTTAGCTTTATTCATATAAAATCAGCAAGTTAATTCGGTCAGACCCCGTTCCACGTATACCGGCCATGTACCGCTTGATGCGGATGTCTTTCCCATGGACAACTCGAATACTATCCATCGTCATCCGGTCGTGGCATCCGGGGTCGGACCTGGTTAACCATTCGATAATCAAGGGAATATGTTCCAAAACAGACTGTTTTCATTGCTTAGAGCGGCATTTTCCATGTCGAAATCGCTGGTGTAAGATGCACCCGGCTCGCGCAAAGAGTTCATTCTGTCATGTGGACTTTCGTGAATCTTCCGCCCGATTGCCTTAACACCAAGCTCTTCCTTAATTCCCGCGACAAATTTATTACTGCCGACGGCAACGCTCTCACTCCATGCTGGCTGTCGATACGCCTCTGCCTGCAAGGCCTCTTCTATCCACCCTGAATACACGGAAGCAACCGAATCTTCATCAATGGACAGCAATTCTTTCAACCGATTCCTGGCAAGGAGCCGATATCTGGCCGGAGGATTGAGGATTTCATTGAATCCTCCGCTCGACCATTCGCGCGGATGCTGCACGACTCCTGCACGAACCATATTCAAATCAATATAGACTCATCTTCTACAGTTAAAAAAAAATAATTAAACGATTTCAGTACAATACGCCATGCAAAAAATGTGTTGGCACTACTCGCATGACTAATCGGACAGAAGTCGGCCTAAACTTCGCTTATCGTCGGCGGCAAGGCAACGCCGACGGCCTGAAAAATCTTGCCGCAGATCC
>JBMONO010000028.1:0-53683 GCA_049323655.1 Thermodesulfobacteriota bacterium
CGGTATGATGGCGCTGCTCAGCAGCCATCCACCGATCGAGTCGAGAATTGCCGCTCTGCAAGCGGATTCCTGACCCCAGAAAACAAAAGGGTGGAAATACCCATCTCCACCCTTTCATTTAACCCTTCCTCGCTGAACGCACACATTTTTCTTAGATCAACTCATCTCCTGTCCAACTTTTCCCCCTCCACCGGGGCACAGAGACAGTCAACCCATTCCTCGCCTTCGTTATTGGTTCGCCATTCCATATTGCAAACACATGTTTGCCGTGGCTTGTCGCCGGATTTTGGTAATTGCGATTTCTTATTTTTTCGTTTTGCCGTAATCATTGTAACCTCCTCGCCAAAACAGTCTTTTCAACCCCAGTTCAACAGCACTCCTCCATATGGAAATGCGTGCCGTCAAGGCTGACAAAACCGATATTCGTCGGCTCCGGTAATCCTGCAATCTTCCATGCCACCATCGGGTTACCAAAGCTGTCGCTGACGCATTCCCGTTGATGACGGAGACTCTTGCACACATAGTTCAAGATAGGAAAAACATGATGCTTTTCATAATAATTTCTTATAAACCGTATGATTTCCAACTTTTCATCGGAAAAATCCGTCACGCCTTCGCGTCCCGCCAGCACCCTGGCTACATCCTCGTTCCAAGCATTTGGATCGACCAGAAATCCCTTTGCATCAACTGCTGGTTCGCAATTTCCACACTCTGTTGTTTTCATCGGATACCTCCTGCCCTCCCCCCACTCACCATCTGCCAGAGGAAAGAATTTCTCCCCATCCCTCACCAAAAAGATAATCATTACCACCAAAATACGCTAGAGAGTTCGCCCCTGAACCTCATTCCAGTGAAATTTAATCTCTTCCCCTGGCCCGGAAGATTGCAGGAACTGGTCCTGCTCACTCGGACTCTGCTCCGGAACTCACAGGAAATCCGGCGAAATCGGTCAATAGTCGAGATTTTCCACTGCCGTTTTCAGAGAGCTGCCGCCCCGCATGCGGAAACGGACTTCAGATCGTTGTCAAAAGAGCCAAGGGCTAGCCTGATCCAGCCGGTACCGGTCGAGATGTATTCTCTTTTCCTGGTATGCAGCCTGATAGTCATTTTTTTGGCGAGAACAGACCAGGCCGCAAGGGCCTGATCCGTGGTCTGATCGCTGGCCCACTGATTCTGCGGCCGCCCCTTTGCTTTCCAGGCCCATTCCATAACGAGCAGCGGGGTTTTGTGACGCCTTCGACGGCGCGGCTGATCAGATAAATGGTGCACGGCAAAGCCCACACTACAGGCCGGGGAAAAAAGGGGAAGACTCGCGGCAGAAAGGGCCTGGTCCAGCAGACTAAACAGATGTCCCAGCACAATGGCGCCGGCGCAATGTCCGGTCAGGTAGATCTCAAGCCCCAGCAGTTGTCGTTTGAATTCCAGCTGATGCCGGGCAAGCATGGCCATGCCAGCGTCGCTGTCGGCTGCTGCGGCGGCGTTTTGCTTCATTTCCGTCCAGCGCGGCTTGACCAACATATTCGCACAGGCAGCCTTGATGGTCCGGTCCCTGGCCTCGGCCATGGCCTCTTTGATTTTATCGACGATACCTTCATGACGCATTTCCGGCAGGCCGCGGAAAATGGTACGGAGAGCGTCCTGAAGCATGTCGCCGATGCCTTCCACAACTCCGGTTTTCCAGGTTACAAAAAGAGGATGAATGCCGTTTTTTCAAAAATAGGGCGCCATCATGCGGATGCGGGTAAGGGGGGCCTCCTCGCTGTTGAGCCCGCCATGCACCTAGATGGCCAGCCGGAGCGGTTGATCGGCGGTTTTTTGGCAGAGCAGCCAGCGGCAGGGCAAAGCAGACTTTTTCCACTATTGAACGTTTGCGCCGGCATGGCATTATTGCATGATGCCCTCTGCGCATGAATCGAACGAGGGCGGCTTTTCGGCAACCGGGTCACGTTGTCATCATCATTTTTTCTCCTCGTACCCGAACCACTTTTTCAGTCGTTCCCTCAGCAGAAAAATCAGCAGTCCGAAAACAAGCGCCAGTACCGCTCCCCAGAAATCGAGGAATTTATCCCAGAATACCTGCCAGAGCTCCTCAAGGCGGTTCTCCCCGATTTCCTTGACATCAACCTCCACCCTGACATCAAGGGTTTCAACAGCCCTGGGGATGGGGGCGCCGCTGCAATCAGACGATTCAAACAGGTGAACTTCGGCGCCGACCCGAAAAATCCCCGCCGAAATCGGGATCAGTTGGAACCGCACCTCGGAACCAGTGGGGTGAATTTTCATGCAGATGCCAGTTGCCGGCTCGATCTTCAGACCGTTTGAGAAGGGGGTGACGCGGGCGGTTTCGCCGACGGAGGGCAGGCTGCCGACGGTGTGGTGCATCTCTTCACGGAAACGGGCCGCATAGTCGGGAAAGCCGATCCATACCCGCAGCTCACCCGGCGGTCCGGGAATTCTGAGCAGGGCATCGGCTGCCAATTCCACCTTGTAGTTGTCGGGACGCGTTATCTCAGCGCCGGTGGCTGCCCCTGGAATCATCTCCTCCGCCATCACCGGGGCGGGCGTCATTTCCTCCTGCGGAGAACCATTTACACGTGAAGCGCTGTCAGGCGCTTTGCCGGCAGACGCTCCGATAATCGCATAGAGAGTCTCATCCGAGGGGCTATTCGACCGCGCGCCTTCCGGGGCCATGGCTCCCGTCTCCATCCTGATTGTCGAGGCTCGCTTGGTGCTCACAGGGGAAAGCAGGGGTTGGGCTGTCTTTGCAAAAGGAATTGCGGCCGAGGATTCGGCGGCAGCCTTTTTTTCAGAAACCGGAGAGGGTTCGCGGGTGGCCGCTTTGGGTCGGGTTTGCCGCCCGGCCTCAGGCTTGATGTGGATCGTGATTGGCGGGGACGACGCTTCGTCGGTTGTGCCCTTTAACTTTAACGAGCAGGGGATGATCTGGACCGGCTCTCCCCTTCTGCCTGCGCAGGAGGCTAGGAGAAGGGCGGTCAGACAGAAAAGTATGCAGCAGCAAAACCCTTTTCGATGGCGTGCTTCGGCGAAATTCTTCATTTGCGCTTGCCCCCGCGGGAAATGCGGCGTGAATCATGCGGCAGCATAACCCGAGGAGACAGACCGCCAACAGCACGTCCGCATCTGGACGGGGACCGCAGACTCTCGTACACTTCTCATTTCGGATTTCGTCCATGACATACCGATGTCGGAGGTAAATCGACGGGGAAATCCGCAAAGCCCGTCAATCCTTTATCGCAAACAACTCATCAATTTCATCGCCACCGGGGCTTCGCCTCAACCAACCGATGGTCGCCGCAAAAAAAGGCTCCACTGAACCTCTCGGGAAAATGAACTTCGTCATGCCGATCGAGTAAAAAATAATACTTTGGGCAAGGATGAAAGTCAAAAATTGCCTGCAAACGTGGCAACGTCCCGGTGAGGACGATTTTGACCTGAAGACACGGTACAAAGGTTTTTTTGCCGATCGCAATAGATGTTCGTTTTGTAAGAAGCTGTAAAATCAGCATGAACCCTTCCTGACCGAAAATCAACTAAAAAAAATACACCAGCAGGCAAGGATCGTTCGGGTTCCGGTTTTTGCCGGACATTACCGCCCTTCTCCACTACCTCCACACAAATCCGGGCGAGAAGCCTCAATGGGGAGTCACGCTGCCAGCTTGGGCGTCTCATCCCGATTGTTGGCAGGGCCCGGGATCTCCTGATGAGGGCGGGATATCAATATATTACTATTCAAGATCTGACCCCTTTTTGTTCATGACCCCTTTTTGTTCAGACCCCTTATTTTCACGCCACCATGCCGTGATCAGGCGGATCACGGCATGGTGGCGTGGGGCAACCGACAACAATATTTAGCCTTTCACTCTTTTTACCGTGCCGTCGCTTATCATTTGCTGCAACTGGGAAAGCAACGCCTTTTCCTCCTTGTCGATAATTCCGTCGGAGTGCGCCAGATCCATTATTTGCTGGTATTCGGTGTGTGTTATTTCCAGATCGGAAATCGCATGATTAATAAGAGACTTCAGGTCTGTTGCCGATAAACTTTGCTGTTGCATTACAATCACCCCTCTGAGTTGAAAATGAACTGTTCGCGGCGCACGGATGTGTCGCCGAATTTAGCCGACCCTGAAAAAAACAGGCAGTTGGCAGCAGGACTCGACGTCCCTGCCTTACGAGCATTATTCGCGAGCTGACCCCAATTTTTCCTCCCAAACTTCGTATCTTGACAGCCTAGATGCGCCGCAGGGTTTCATGCAGTTCTTCAGCGCTGTTGCCCGGTTTTCTCATCTTCCACCAGGCAAGTACCGCATCACTGTGTTCTCTGATCTTCTCAATGGTCATCCCGGTATATTTTCCCAGATAAACAGCCAACTGTGCCGGCAGCGCCGATACGCCTTCCGCCTTGCTTGCAGGTTCAAACACCCGCTGCCGGGGTATCGCCTGTTCTCATCGTCGGATGCCGGAATCGACAGCGCTCGTCATTAGCCGTAACTGTGCAAACCGGAGAGCAGGTAATTCACGCCGTAATAGGTGAACATGACCGAGGCAAAACCGATGATGGAAAACCAGGCGATACGGGTGCCGCCCCAGCCCCTGGTAAAGCGGAAATGAAGGGCGGCAGCGTAGATGAACCAGGTGATGAGCGACCAGGTTTCCTTAGGGTCCCAACTCCAATAGGTTCCCCAGGCGGAGTTGGCCCAGACCGCGCCGGTGATGATGCCGGCCGTCAGCCAGAGAAAACCGAACACCAGAATCTTGTGGATAATGCTCTCAACTGTCTTCAGGTCCGGAAGTTGCGCCAGAAAAGGCCCTTGCGCCTTCTGCTCGTTTGCCCGGTTTTTCAGCAGATAGAGGATACCAAACCCACACGCCACGGCAAAAGCGGCGTAACCGATGAAGCAGGTGACGACATGGGCGATCAGCCAGTTGCTCTGCAGAGCCGGGATAAGAGGTGTTATCTCAGGATTTTTCATTTCCGCAAGGGCCATGGCCATGGCGGCAAAGGGCATGGCAAAGGCGCCGAGAAAGCGGTTTTTGTAGGCAAACTCAAGCCACAGATAGACAACGGCGATGGACCAGGCAAAAAAGACCAGTGATTCATACATGTTGGACAGGGGGGCGTAGCCGATTCCCATTCTATGCGACTCAAACCACCGAAGACCGATGCCGGCCGTGTTGATGAAAAGGGCGCTCGCCGTCACCGCAGTGGCGACAGGGCCAAGCCTGACCTCCCGAAAAACGAAAAGACCGATGTAAATGGCGGCTGACAGCAGGTAGGCGAATGTCGTTACTCCCAACAAATGCGAACTGTCCATTTTTTTCACCCTCTCTCTTGCTCTGTTCCGGGAAAACATACCCTTGGCGAAGCGAATTGCAGCCAGGTTCCCGACTCTGGCTTAACGCAACTTATCAACATCACGTCTTTTACTTATTCTATTTTTTCGAATTGGCCCGACCCTTCTCATCTCAACAGTTCTTCTGATGGCGCGGACGAGCTTCTCCAAACAGTGTGAAAGGGCCTCGATGCAGTCATACCCGTCGTTCTCTGCCAGCACCTGGCCGGTTCCTTTCATCTTGGCGCACATCCGGCATCGTTTATCGAGACCGCCCTTCGGGCCATTCATGTCAGAAAATGTCACGGTGACACGGGATACCGTCCCATTAAACCGGCTCAGGGAAAACCGCAGCAGTCGCTCCGCTCGCCGCGTGGCCTCTTCATCCATACCAGCCTGATTGTTGTTGACCTCAAGATACATGTCACACTCTCTGCCAAGGGTACGCGGTTTGTAATGAACACTATAAGGCCAAAAAACATTTGAAACAAACAGAAAAAAAAAGTATTTTTTTTCGATTAAATCGAAAGGTGACTCATGGAATGGCTCAACTATCATCATCTCTATTACTTCTGGTACGCGGCCAGAAACGAGAGCATCAGCAGAGCAAGCGAGCATCTTCGTTTGGCGCCTTCAACGATCAGCGCCCAGGTGGCAAAACTCGAAGACATGCTCGGCGGCAAGCTGTTCATGCGGGTGGGGCGAAACCTGGAACTGACAGAAATGGGACGGATCGTCTATCGCTACGCCGACGAAATTTTCTCATTGGGGCAGGAGTTGCTCGACACGGTGAAGGGCAGGCCGGTTTCCGGCCCCTTGCGTCTGGTGGTCGGGATTGTCGATGCGCTTCCCAAGCTGGTGGTCAGAAAGCTCCTGGAACCGGCAATGAACCTACCGGAATCCATCCGCATCGTCTGTCATGAAGGCAAAGAGGAGCAGCTGCTTGCCGAACTCTCGGTCCATGGCCTTGACATTGTGCTGACCGACACCCCGGTCAAGCCTGGCTTGAGCGTCAAGGCATACAGTCACCTGCTCGGAGACTGCGGCATCAGCTTCTTCGCCACCCGCCAGCTTGCCGACCGGTTGCGGGGCGATTTCCCCAGATCCCTGGATGGCATGCCGATGCTGTTGCCCTCCCCCATGTCCGCCCTGCGGGGGGCACTGGACCAGTGGTTCGATTCCATCGGCATCCGGCCGGCCGTGGTCGGCGAATTCGACGATCAGGCCCTGCTCAAGACCTTCGGCCAGGCCGGGGATGGCATCTTCGCCTCTCCTACAGTCATCGATGAAGAAGTGCAGCGACAACACAATGTCATCATCCTCGGGACAACCAATGTCGTTCGGGAACAGTTTTACGCGATCTCGGTTGAGCGGATCATCAAGCATCCGGCAGTGGCGGCGATCCAGAAGGAAGCGAGCAAATCAATATTTGCGGCCAAGAAAGTGGGATAACACCCACGAAAAAAGGCGGCGCGCACAGGGGATGCGCCGCCGCCCTGGGGCGTGTCCGGTATCTGCCAGGACGGCCCCTGACCAATACCAGAAATCAGGAAACCTGCTCAAAGATATGGGCCTTGGCCCCGCATATCGGGCATTTGTCAGGGGGATGTCCGAATTCAATATGTCCACAAACCGGACACAGATAAAAGCTGGTTTCAGCCAGATCCTTGCCGCTGGCAACCGCCTCCAGCGCTTTTTTGTAAAGATCGGCATGGACGGCTTCCGCTTTGACGGCAAACTTGAACATCACCTTCGCCCGATGTCCTTCCTGTTCAGCCTGATCCACCATCGGGGGATACATGTCGACAAACTCATGGGTCTCGCCGTTAATCGCCTCCTGAAGATTCTCCGCCGTCGACCCTATCTTTTCCAAAGCCTTCAGGTGCCCCTCGGCATGAATTCTCTCCGCCTCCGCCGTTGTCCTGAATAATCGGGCAACATTGGGATACCCTTCTTTCTCGGCCTTTTTGGCAAAGGCCCGATACTTCTGGTTGGCCTGGCTTTCTCCGGCAAAAGCATCCATAAGGTTCTCGGTTGTTGATGGCATAATTCCTCCTTGTTTTTTTCTGGTCATAATTGTCGAAAGCAGGTTTGAACGTGACTGATTTCCGCAAGTTCTCGCCATACAGATGAACAGGGACAGACATGATCAGAGAAGGAACAACAAGGATCAGGTGCGGCAGTCCTCTCCTCGACTGATCACGTTCCGGTGTTGCAGGAACTTCTTCTATCATGTTTGAAGTGGCGAGTTGCGTCAATGATTTTCAGTTCTGCAAACCTCCACCAGAGGAATGTGGTGCGCCGACGATGCGTCTCGTTTGCCGGCTCAGCCTAAGAGCGAGCAGGCTGCCGCGCTGCGGCAATATACTTCTTGAAAATCAGAAAAAATACGACGGTGACAAAGATAATACTCAGAAAATTAACAGTTCCAAGAAAGGCACTGGAGAAATAAAGCTTGTAAACCATTGTACCCAAAACCTGGGTACCAACAAATCCTCAGACCATTCCCCACTGGGCAGGAGAAAATTCGGCAGACAAAAACTCCTTTCCCAAATATTCTCTCAGCCAGTATGTGGCTCCAATGAACCATGCCATTGCTCCTGCGTAAGAAACAACCATGGTCAGAAAAGAGACCATGGACAAGTCAAAACCATAGCTCTTACTGCTGAACATCATGAGCTTGAATGAACTGAAACCGAGAAGGCACATGGGGGGGATGAATAAAAAATAGGCCGGCAGAATGTGCACAGTGGGTCTGCTTGCTGATTTTACGCGCTGATAAACCAACACTACCATCTTCAAGGCAAAAACAATCATCCCGACAGTTAAAGAGATGGCGGCCATAATAGCTGTTGCGCCGGAAATCAGGGGATTCTCTGCGGCATTGACCAGACTCGAACCAAACAACGATACGGCGCCAAGGGCTAACACGTCAAGGAGCCAGCCGAAGTTCAAACTCTCATAATCAATCTTTCTCGTCAGGAAAACATGGACGGCTTTCATTTCCAGGCCAAGCAAAGGGAACCACAAAAGGCAAAAGATCACAAATGCCGGGGTCATCAGGGCCTGCATATTCTCCGTTATCTGCGGGACAAAAAAGCTTACTGGCCCAAAGAGGACAATCATCGTCATCGGCAAGGAGATGAGCGGTGAAAACAGCGATGCATTCGCCTGTGGATTGTGAAGGATCTCTGTAAATGATCCAGGGTTGGTGAGCCATGCAATAAGCTCGCGAAGAAAGCAGGCTGTAAGGGTGAGGTGGATAATAACGAAACTCCCCATCACGGCAATCAGGAGCCAGGCAGCTATATACTCCATACTCTGGTTTGCAACGAGCGACAGATCGGCCAGGGAAATTTCCTCGTCGGTTTTAAAAATATTCACTTTCAAAAAAACATAAGGCATCAGGGCAACACCGGCTGCAGCCAGTGTTCCCTGAAATTTCAGGGGGGTGAATTTCATTGGAAATACCTCCTCTAATAGGTGATTACCTTGTCGCTGGTCATGATCAGACGATAAAGGTCGATCTGCTTTGCGCGCTGGTGGTAGCTATCCTCCACTCCATGGAGATCAAGGAGCTTGCCTCAGGCTTGCAGGACCCCCTCAGAAAGGGTGAAAAGCTTTGCCTGCTCATTTATGGGATATTTTTCCGTGGACAGGGCGACAAAGTTTACAGAGGGTCCATTGAGAAAAATCGTAACGTCGTCCATCTGCTCCAGCATCAGATTACCCATCCGAAAACAGTTCCAGAGGATCTCCGGATTGCCACTGCTGGCGATCAGGGTGATTTTCATGCTTTTTCTTCCTTCAATTTAAAGTTTTGCCGCAAGATACTGTTCCAGTTTTGCACTATCCCCTGCAATGTCCAATGGTAACAACTCATCATTAAACAACACATTGGTTGAGCTTTTAAAGTTATAGGATTTTGCCTCCTCGGAATCGGTTTGAAGAATCCTGATCGCGAGATTGCTGCCGAATTTTTCCTTCATTTCTTTGGCTACGCCTATAGCCTTTTTACAGGTTACTCAAGCCGGGTTGCCGCTATGAAAAACAGTCAATGTGTTCATGCCATCTCCTTTCTATTCTCTTTTTTGCAAGTATGCCGGAAGCGTAAAAGTCACGATTCCGACGGGCCAGGTTTTGCAACTCGCTGTTCACTTTCCCGCCGCCATGATGGGCAACAGTGGCTTCCAGCAAACTGAATGCCCCGCAAAAACACCACCTGCCGCCCTCCTTGTTCGAAAATATATACATATACACTTATATATCAATGTCAAGGAATATTCAAAATGATTGTTGAAATACCGGCACCCCGTTTTCGGCATGGCAGCCAACGGGGTAAAGCAGGGGCCCTCTGATCGTGTTCCGCACGCGCCAGCCCCCTGGTGAATACCGTCGCAGCTGCGATGACGGCCTCCACCACGATTGAGGAGATAGTTGTTTTCATCAATTTCAAATACATGCAGTAACCTTTGAATGGGCCAAAGAATGAAACGTTACAGAAAAAATACCTCCGCCGGCGAGTTTTGCGGCCCTGAGACTGCAACCCCGAAAAACAGCGGCCGCCCCATCCCGGCTTGACCTTTTCCCTGTGCTGTGGCACCATGGGAAACAGAGGGCAACGTTTCGGAATCCTGATATTTTTTTAGCACCGGGGAGCGCCATGCACAAGGAAATCGTCCCGGAAGACCTCACCCGCATCATCCGGCCCGGCTCGCGCATCTTTCTCGGCTCGGGCTGCAGCGAGCCGACCCTGCTTGCCGAGCAGCTGGTGCTGCGCAGGATCCAGTTCACCGACTGCGAGATCGTCCACTTTCTCACCCTGTCGGACAACATCTTCTTCGACGAACGGGAACCCTCGCTCTTCCGCCACCAGGCCCTGTTCGTCGGCCAGTCGATCCGCCAGGCGGTCAACGAGGGCAAGGCAGATTACATCCCCATCTCGCTGTCCGACATCCCGAAACTGCTCTCCTCCGGCCGGCTGCGCATCGACGTCGCCCTCCTCCAGCTCAGCCCGCCGGACGCCCACGGCTTCTGCTCGCTCGGCATCAACGTGGACATCAACCGCACCGCCTTTGACTGCGCCAAGATCGTCATCGCCCAGATCAATGACCGGATGCCGCGCACCAGCGGCGACTCCTTTGTCCGCTTCACCGATGTCGATTACTATTTTTACCACAGCGCGCCGCTGCTCGAATTCGCCTATCCGCCGCCGGATGGCGTCACCGAAAAGATCGGCGCCCACTGCGCCCGGCTCATCGAAAACGGCTCCACCCTGCAATTCGGCATCGGCGCCATCCCCAACGCGGTGCTCCGCCACCTCACCGACAAGAGTGATCTCGCCATCTTCAGCGAGGTGCTCTCCGACTCGGTCATCGAGCTGGTGGAGTCGGGCCGGGTCAACTGCCAGCGCAACATCCACCCACATATCATGACCTCCTTTGTCATGGGCAGCCGGCGTCTTTACGATTTTGTCGACCACAACCCCTTCATCGAGTTTCATCCCACCGCGCGGATCAACAACGTCGCCAACATCGCCCAGAACAGCAAGATGGTCTCCATCAACGCCGCCCTGTCAGTATCGCTGACCGGCCAGGTCAATTCCGACAGCATCGGCCCCACCTTCTACAGCGGCGTCGGCGGCCAACTCGACTTCACCCGCGGCGCGGCCCTCTCCCAAGGCGGCAAACCGATCATCTGTCTGCCGAGCATCACCCACGACGGCAAAATCTCCCGCATCGTCGCCACCCTCGATGCCGGTTCCGGGGTGGTCATCCCGCGCAGCGACGTCCATTACGTCGTCACCGAATGGGGCATCGCCTATCTGCACGGCAAGAGCATCCGCGACCGGGTCATGCAGATGATCGGCATCGCCCACCCGAAATTCCGCAAACAACTGCTCGAAGAGGCGAAAAACCTCCGATACATCTATCAGGATCAGTTGTTGCCGCAGACCAGGGACGGCGTGGTCGTCGTCTATCCGGAACAGTACGAATGGTTCTTCGAGGGCAAGGACAAGACCTTTATCTTCTTCCGGCCGGTCAAGCCAACCGATGAGCGGATGCTGCAGGAGTTTTACTACGCCCTCGACCAGACCGACCGCAAACTGCGTTTCTTCACCCCGAAAAGCGCCTTCTCCCACCAGGAGACCCAGTCCACCGTCAATGTCGATTATGAGACGACCTTCGCCCTGGTCGGCATTGTCGGCAGCACCGACGAGCAGCAGCACATCGTCGCCATCGGCTCCTATTATCTGAATCGCTCCCTCAATCAGGCGGAAATCGCCTTCACCGTGCGCCGCGATTACCGCAACAAGGGACTGACCCGTTACCTGGTGGCGAAACTGATCGATGTGGCGCGGGAAAAGGGGGTAATGGGCTTTACCGGCGAGGTGCTGAAAATCAACGACGCCATGCTCCACATCCTGAAAACCCTGCCGTATCGCATCTATTTTGAAAGCGAGGAGGACTGCCTGCTCTTCTCCTTCAATTTCGAAGATCTGAAGGAAAAGGAAGACTGATTGCCCCGAACGGAACAAAAACAGGAAAAAAGCGAGGGATGCCGCGGCGCTCAGCGCCGTTTTTTCGGCCATTTCCTGACAATCTGCATAATCTCACGAATATAGGCGCACTCGCAGTCCGTCGGACAGGGCCGGATGTCCATGGTGTGGAGGCACATGCCGACGCAGGCGTCGGTGCCGGCAAGCCGGCGCTGGCCCACCGGTCCGCTGTAGAGATGCCGCAGATCGCCGACACTGATGGACATGGTGGTGCCGCAACGGTGGTTGAAAAGAAAGAGTCCTTCCAACAGATCGCCCCAGAAGGCCTGGTAGCCGATCAGGGTGGTGGCGGGATCGGCGAGAAACAGCGACCAGTCGGCCCAGGCCATCCCACACGATGGACATGTCTTGAAAATTTCGTTCTCCATGAATCTCCGCCTTCCCGGTTCCTAAGCAATCCGGACCGGAAAGTCGCCCTCCAATTCCCTCGACTATTGCCGGCCTGGATCACCAATCACACTTTGTGGTACTACAGACACAAAACATCTGCAAGAAAAAAACATTTTGCCTGTTTCTCCTGCGGCTGGTTCATCAATTGCAGATACTCACTTCAGAATTGATGAGCCAGAGAAAAAAATCCAGTGTATATTTTTTGCGCATTCATTTTGTTTCCCCTTCATCTCGTGAGGAACTCCATGAAAACACATCGCGCCCCCCTATCTCTTCTTTTTATCGTCGCCCTTTTCTTCTTCCAACCGGCCCGGCTTTGCGCCTCGGTGCATCACGAGCCGTCACCGGCATACGCCGCATCTTCCGACACTGGTGGTGAACCGACCGAAGAAGATGCCGCAACAAATTACCAGGAAGAAAGCGGGGCTCTTATGGACGAGGCGGAAGGCGCGCCGGGAGAAGGCGAGTATCTGCCGGAGATGGAGGAGGAGCAGGAAACTGCGGGCGACGCCGGAGAGAACTATGTTCCCGAAACCTACGACGAGGGAACCGTTCCCTTGGACGACGATGCGCTCCTGCCGGAAGGCGAAGCAGAACTGCCTGAAGAGAATTATCTGCCGGAAATGGAGGAGACCCGCTGAACCGGACCGGGCCCCGTCACCCGCCTCCGGCGCCGCTTGCCATGGTCCAGTAGAGCAGAAAAAAAAGCGCGACAACAAGGGAGCCGGCCACCAACCAGCGCTGCAACACTTTTTCCGCCCTGCCCCGGCTTCCTGCCGCTCCCAGACAAACCGCGGCCCGGCCGGCCACCGACATGATTCGCCGGCGATGCTGCTCCGTCATCCGTGCCAGGGCCGGACCTGCCAGAAGCAGCCGGTCCCCCTGCCGTTCCCACCATCCTCCTTTCGCGGGCGTCATTTCTTCCCGCCCTGCTGCCTTGGCCCTGCTTTGGTGCCGTTTTCTCAGTCGCACGAGCAACAGACCGCCGCCGGAGCCAAGCAGGACCGGCCCCAGGCCGGCGGCAGCGGCTGCGGCGGTGGCCAGAGAATCCCCCCCCCGCTTCATCCCGGCCGGCAGCAGCCAGATCAGAACCAGCGCCGCGGCAACCAGCATGACCCAGGCAAGACGTTCCATGCCGCCGATCCGATGACGACGCAAGGCAACCCGTTCACAACAGTCGATAAAGTGGATCATCAGCACCATGGTGCCGGCCGCGGCCAGTGGCAACAGGAAATCAATCACTCCGGCCAGCCCGCCCGGCGTCTGCATCAGCATCTCTTTCAGTTCAGCCTTGGCAATGGCGCCGCTGGTGCCGGGCAGACCGGCCAAAGCCAGACAGGGTGACCAGATGCCGATCCGCAACAGCCATTTCCCCTTTCCCCCTATCCCCGTTGCCGCCGCCAGGGCGGCGCCGAGAAAGAGCGCGCCCTTGGCCAGCCCGTGATGGAGGGCATAAAAGGAGGCAGCCTCCCCGGCCGCACTCCAGTGCCCGGCGGCGGCCAGTCCGCAACCGACCAGCATCGTCATGGCCCCCATCTGACTGATACTGGACCAGGCCAGCACCGTCTTGGCATCCTGCCGGGTCAGGCCGGTGATAATACCATACAACACCGCGGCCAGGCCGGCCGCCATGAAGATCTCCCCCCAGAACGGCGCAGCCGCTGCCCCATGGGGTAGAAAGCGGAGCCAGCCGAGCAACCCTGCCTTAATCATCGCCCCACTCAGCACCGCGCTGGCCGGGGCCGGGGCCACCGGATGGGCGAGCGGCAGCCAAAAATGCAACGGCAGAGCACCGGCCTTGATGCCGAACCCGAAAAAAAGCAGGAAAAAGAGCAGGTTGCCGGCGTCGACGGCCCGAATATCGGCAAAGGAGCTGCTGCCGGACCCATGCGCCAGCAGAAGCAGGGCGGCAAAGAGCATCACCTCGCCGACCACGGCAAGCAGCAGATAGACCGTGCCGGCCCGTAATGCCGCCCTGCTTTCCCGGTGAACGATGAGCCCATACGCGGCAAAGGTCATCAGGGAGAAAAAGAGATAAAAGCCGAGAAAATCCCGGGCCAGGATAAGGCCGAAATTACCGCTCATGGCGGCCAAAAAACAGCCGGCATACCGATGGCGTCGCCCATCGGCCGCGAGATAGCCGACGCTGAAAAGGGCGGCGGCTCCCCACAGCAGGGCGGCAAAAAGGAGAAAGATCCGCCCCTGTTCATCAAGGCCGATCATGCCGCCCATGAAAAACCATGGCACCGCCAGCCCCGTGTCTAAGGGCGCGGAAAGGGCGACCAGCAGGGCCGGCAGCGGGGCAAGCGGCAGCAGTCGGAAGGCCGCCGCGCGCAGGGGGTGAAACAGCAGCGTACAGCCGATTAACAGCGGCAGGCCGGGCCCCAGACAGAAAAAGAGAAACTGCGGCAATGCGAGGACACCCTCAGCCGTCATGGTCCATACTCCATGGCAACGATGAAACGCACCCAGGCGAGCGGACTGAAACGGGCATTGGCCAGCAGCCCGACGATGACCACTACCGCTGCGGTGACGAGCGGCGGCAGCAGCAGCATCCAACTTGTCTCCAGTCGGCCGGAGTGCCGTTCCGTCTGCCACTCCCCCTGCTGTTTGCCGAACCAGGCGGCAATGACGATCGGCAGGAAATAGGCGGCATTGAGCAGGGTGCTTGCGATCAACACCGCCACCACCCAGGGCGCCCCGGCCGCCAGTCCTCCCAGGCCGAGATACCATTTACTGACAAAACCTGCCATCGGCGGCACCCCGATCATGCCGAGGGCGCCGACGGTAAAGGCGGCCATGGTCAGCGGCATCCGGCGGCCGACTCCTGCCAGCCGACTGATGCGATGGACGCCCAGGGTCTCGGCCAGATTACCGGCACAGAAAAAGAGGGTGATCTTCATCAGCCCCTGGTGGACGAGATGGACCAGACCGCCGGTGGCGGCCTGGGCGCCGACCACGCTGATTCCCAGAGCGATGTAGGCGAGCTGGCTCACGGTGGAGTAAGCAAGCCGCCGTTTCAGATCATCCTCGCCCAAGGCGCGGAACGATCCGTACAGAATGGAGAAGGAAGCGACCATGGCCAGGGGAAAGAGCAGGCCGAGCTTACCCGCCAGTTCGAGTCCGTAAACATCATGAACAATGCGGATGATGCCGAAGATGCCGGCCTTGACCACCGCCACCGCATGAAGCAGGGCGCTGACCGGCGCCGGTGCGACCATGGCCCGGGGCAGCCAGCCGTGCAGCGGCACAAAGGCTGCCTTGACCCCGAAACCGAGCATAAAGAGGACAAAGATAGCAATCAGGGTCTGCTGATGCCCGGGATTGAGCGCAGCGAGCAAAGACGGGCCAACGAACTCGACCGGACCGGCGATGGCGTGCAGCCAGGCGATGGCGGCGAAGAGCACCGCCCCGCCGGACAGGGTGTAGGTGAGATAGATACGCCCGGCAGCCAGCGCCTCCCGGGTGCCCCGGTGGATGACCAGCGGATAGGTGGTCAGGCTCAGCATCTCATAAAAAAGGAGAAAGGTTGGCAGGTTGCCGGCCAGGGCGATGCCCACGGTCACGGTGACACAGATACTGAAATAGCCGAAAAACTGGCGCCGGTTCGGGGCATTCTCCAGATAACCGACCGCATAGAGGGTGGTAAGCAGCCAGAGGACGGTGGACAGGGTGGCGAAGAGGGCGGCCAGAGGATCGGCGCGCAGCACCAGTTCGAGGCCGGGCAGGATGACATGGCGGCATTCAAATTGCCGGCCGGCGGCGATGCCGCCGATGAGAATCAGCACCAGCAGGAGCTTGATGATAGCGCCGCCGAGGTTTAGCAGGGTGCGGGGCCCCTGGCTTTTCTCCGGCAGGGCAAAGATGATAAGCCCCGGCACCAGCGAACTGAGAAGGATGAATAGAAGCAGGCCGCCACCGATCATGCCCTGCCTCCCCAGACGACAACCGGCGCGCCGCCGCTTTCAAGAAGCTCCAGGGGCAGGCCGGCAAAAAGACCAAGGAGCAAGGCGAGCAGGGCAAGAAACAGGGCCGCCCACTCCATGATCGGCGGCACCGCCTGCCGATGGTAGGGAAACGGCGCCCGATAGGTAAGAATCGGTTTGGCGATGCGGTAGACATAGGCGGCGGAAAGCAGACTGCCCAGCACCGGCACGAGTCCCCACCACCACCGGCCGCCGGTCAGCGCCACCTCAAGCAGCAGCCATTTGCCGACAAAGCCGGCGCTGGGCGGCAGGCCGATGAGGCTGATCCCGGCCGTCACCACAGCCAGGGCTGCAGTGGGCAGCTCCTCCTTGATCCCACTCAGGTCATCGATGCGGTCATGGCCGGCATGGAGAAAGATGGCGCCGGCGGCAAGAAACATGGCCGATTTGGCGCAGGCGTGCGAGATGATGAGCATGACGGCCGCCTGCCAGACCAGGCCATCGCCGCCGGCCCCGAGCAGGGGTAGGGCGATCATGACAGAGCCGACCTGGGCCACGGTGGAATAGGCGATCAGCATTTTCAGCCGCTGCTGCTGGAGGGCGAGCAGGGTTCCCCAGACCAGGGCAGCTGCTCCGAGCCCGCCAGGAATAATAGCGGCGGCGGCCGGCAGCAGGGGAGCAAAGACTTCGCCCCAGAGTCGCAGCAGCAGATAGAGCGGCGCCTTGATGACCAGGCCGGAGAGGATGGCGCTCACCGGGGCCAGGGCATTGGCATGGGCCGGCGGCAACCAGAAATGGAGGGGGAAGAGGGCGCATTTGACGAGCAGGGCGCAGGTCAGCAGGGCGCAGGCGCTCCAGAGCAGCGGCCCTGGTGTTGCCGCGCCTGCCGCCGCCATATCCAGCGCCACGCAACACCGGTAGAGCAGGGCCACGCCAAGGAGAAAGAGGGTGGCGGCGAGCACTCCGGCCAGCAGATAGCGCAGCGCGGCCAGCCGGGCTGCCGGTTTGCCGGACAGGGCGGTGAGCAGCACGGCGGCAAGGCCGATCAGTTCAAGAGTGACGTAGATATTGAAAAAATCACGGGAGAGGTAGAGACCGTTGAGAGCGGCCCAGAGAATCAGCCACAACGGCCAAAAAAAGCGACTGCGCTCTTCGTGACGGGCGGCGTCCCTGGCGATATCGATCCGCAGGGCAAAATAACCGCCGGCATAGATGGTCACCGCCGCGCCGACCAGGGCGGTCATGCCGATCATCAACAGGCTCAGTCCGTCCAGGCCGAGCCGGATGCCGACCGGCACCGGCCAGCCGCCAACCGCCAGATCCTGCGGCCCGGTCTGCAGCAGCAGACGGATGACCAACGGCAAAACGCCGCCATGCAGCAGACAGACGGCCCAGGCGGCAAGGCGACCGCTCCCGGGCAGGAGAAAACTGACAATGGCGGCCAGCAGCGGTCCTAGAACCAGGGTGACGACCCAGCAGAGCATGTCGGCTGTCATCGGCTCTTCTCCTCCGGCTTCGTCTGTTTCGACCGCCGCCAGACGGCACGGTTGGATTGCTCCTGGACCAGACAGGCCAGCACCAAGGCCACCGCAGTGGTGCTCACCGCGACAACGATGCCGGTCAGCACCAGGGCATGGGGCACCGGGTCCGGCGGCCCCTCACTTCGATACGCCCCGGCCACCAGGACGAGAAACACGCCACTGGCCATCAGGTTGGCGGCGAGAATCTTGCGCAGCAGGTGGGAGGAACGCTGCAGACCGTGCAGGCCGATAACCAGCAGGGCAAGCCCGCTGTACTGATAGAAAACGATCGCTTCCATCAGAGTTCACCAGCCTCCGCCGTGCTTTCTTCTTCCTCTTTTTCGGGGCCAGCGGCCGTTGAAGCAGGTCGCCCCCCGGCATAGAGGGCGGCAAGAATGGTGCCGATGGAGAGGGCGGCGGCCGTTTCGATGAGCAGAATCCAAGCCCCGGCTCCGGTTCGCGGGTAACGAAGCAGCCCACCGTCCGGCAGCGCGGTCGCCGCGGCAAAAAGAAAAACAACGGGACCGCAAACAAGGACGCCGCGCAACCGACCCTCAGTCAGGCGCCCCGTCCGACCGGACGACGCCAGCAGCAGGAGAATGCCCACCCCGGCCAGCACCGCTCCGGCCTGAAAGGCGCCTCCCGCCGTGCTCGCCCCCTGCCAGACCAGATACCCGGAAATGAGGACCATCAGCGGCGCCAGGAGACGAACAAGGGTGTGCGGCACCGGACCTTCCTCGCCAGCCGTGGACGGAACAACAGACCGCAGCGACCAGACTCCGATGGCGGCGACCAGCAGCACCACCAACTCCAGCAGGGTGTCGTAGCCGCGGAAATTCATCAGCACCGCGGTCACCCGGTTTGCCACTCCGCTCATGGCCATCAGGCCATCAATCGCCGCCGTCAGCCCGGGACTTTCCGCCGGCGCCGACAGCAGGACCTGGCAGAGCAGGAAAAAAAAGGCGGCCAGGAGGAGAAGGGCAACGGCATAGGCGAGCGAGTTCAGTCGCCGGCCCTTTTTTTTCTTCACCCAATTTGGTTCGCCGCCCCTGGCCTCGGGATCGAGGCGACGCTCGCCCTTGACCCGGCGTTCCATGCGGCGGAAAGCCGAGAGAAAGAGGGCGCCGGTCAACGCCGCGCCGATGGCCGCCTCCGCCAGGGCCACGTCCGGGGCCTGCAGCCGCATCCAGGTCAGGGCCATAAGCAGGCCAAAGGAGATAAACAGCACAATGGCCCGAAAGAGATCCTCACTGGCCAGCAGCCGCCAGCCGAGCAAGGGCAGAACAATCGCGAGGATGAAATCAAATGCCGGGATCATGAGGAACGTGACCAGGGGGTGATTTTTTTGCGCAGGGCGGCGCGGGCGACCAGATGGCAGGAGGCGGAACTGGCGACCAGCACCAATAGCCAGATGAAGGCGAGATGAACCGCCTCCCGCCAGGATTCTGCCTGCAGAAGAAGGCCGGTGACGACCCAGCCCAACCCGACGTTATCCGCCTTAGTGAGGGCATGCAGCCGGGTATAGATGTCCGGAAAGCGGAGAAGACCGACCGTGCCGGAGATGAAAAAGGGAATGCCGAGACAGATGAAGATGGTGCCGATGTCGTGCAGCAATTCACTCATGGTGACTTTCCCTCCTCTTTTGCCACCTCATTGCCTGTTCCACGCCCGCCGAACAAAGGCGAGCACACTGAGGGCCGCGAGCAGGGCAAAAACCAGGGCGATGTCCCGGGCCGCCCCCATCTTCCATTCCTTACCGAGCAGCAGGACAATCGCCACGCCGCAGGTTCCGAAGAGCTGGGCTGCCAGCATGGCGTCCGCCCGGGTCGGACCGCGGAGGATGCGGACAAGGCCAAAGACGATGCAGAGCAGCAGCAGCAAAGCGCAACCTTCATAGATTGACATTATTTTTCCTCCTCACCGGACGACGTCCCCCTAAAGATGCGGGCAATGCGCGATTCAAGGAGTAGAATCGCGGCCCAGACCGGCAGATCCGTATCAATGGCATGGATGGTGATACTGTCGGTGGTACAGTCGGCGCTGATGGTGCCCGGCAGCAGACTGATGCAGTTGATCAGCAGCACCCGGGCCGGCCCGGTCGGGTGCTCAGGTCGATAGATAACGAGCCCCGGTTTCATCGGTAGACGGGGATCAAGGACCCGCCGCATGACATCGAAAGCGCCAAGCAGGGAAAGAGTAAGAAAAAAAGGGATAAACAGCAGCAGACCGGCAGGTCGGAGACGCCAAGGCGCGGCCGGATACAGCCACAGACTGACCCGGACCGCGCAAAAAACGACCGGCAGGCCGACCACCCAGCTGCGCGGCTCGACGCCGGCGAGAACATACCAGAGCAAAAGAAAGAAGAGGAGCCGGATTGTCCCCGCCCCGGACAGCAGGTCGGAACACATCGCTTTCTCGGACATAAGGCACCGATGACAAGGGAGACAGGGGGTAGAGCCTGTTCGCGCAATGAAATAATCAGCAGAAATAGTTAGAAAAATTATAGGGCCCAACTGTAACGATGTCAAAAGGAAAGCGGTCGGACCAGGCCGGGGAAAGGAGTTTTTCCCGCGGTCAGATGCATTTCTGTTGACAGCATGTCGCTTTTCCTGTACCAAGGCGTTCTTAAGACAAAAATAGCCATCTTTAGACAGAAATGGACAAATCATTCATCACCATTCGGGAATTTTCGGGAAAAATGGGGGTTTCCGAGAAAACCATTTACCGCATGCTGGGCGACAACCAGATTCCCTTTGCCCTGAAAATGGGCGGACAGTGGCGCTTTCGCCGCGAGGCGGTGGACGCCTGGCTCGCCGGCCAGACCGTGCTCGCCGGCGGCGGCGGTGAGGTCAACTACAATATTACCGTCCGCGCCGCCTTAACCAACGGCGCGGTCCTCTACCGGATTCACGGCGACAACCGGGACGAGGCCCTCGACGAACTGCTGGCCACCATCCCCCACACCGGCGTCTTTGACTTTACCGCCATCAAGATGTCCATTCTCGCCCAGGAATCACTGGTCTCCTCGTCACTGAAAGGGGTCGCCTGCATGCGGCCCGGCCGGGGCTTTTCGCCCTTTGTCGCCAACTCCGTCATACTGCTTGCCTTTCTGGAACAGCCCACCGATTTCAAGGCCCTGGACCGGCAGAAGGTGGAAGTTGTCATCCTCACCCTGCCGGCCAACGAGGTGGAAGAGGCCATTCTCGACACCAGGCTGCGCCGCCTCCTGATGGAACCCGACTTTCTCGCGGCCCTGCAAAAACAACCGCCCCGCCGGGAGCTTTTTCAACTGGTGGAAGAGACCGAGGAACGGCTGCTGCCCCATCCCGGCCGCAAAGGGAAAAAAGCGGCATCTCCACCAACCGCCTCGTCTCTATGAGTTTCCAGGCAGGCCCACCCCCTATGACAAACAGCCCTTTCCCGCCCCTGCTGCTTCTTACCCTCGCCGTGCTTTTGGCCGGCGCACTGCTCTCCCTTCTCGCCTGGCGACGCAGCCGTCTCGCTCACCTGATCGGCGCCGCTGCGTCGATCGGCGGCGCCCTGCTCGGTCTCATCGCCGCCTTCGGATTTCTCCATGGCGGCACGGTCAGCCGCATCGCGCTGCCCTGGAACGCCGCCGGCGTCGCCTTTACCCTTGTCCTCGACAGCCTGGCCGCCTTTTTTCTCGTCCCGCTCTTTTTGCTCTACGGCGTCTGTGCGCTCTACGCCGTCCGCTATCTCGAAACCCGGACCCACGGCCTGCAAGCAGCCCGCCACTGGTTTGCCTTCGCCCTGCTCGGCGTCAGCATGACCCTGGTGGTCTGCGCCGCCAATGCCCTGGCCTTCCTGGTCGCCTGGGAAACAATGGCCCTTTCCTCTTTTCTCCTGGTCGTGCATAACCTGCGCGACGAGCAGAGCCGCCGGGCCGGCTGGACGTATCTCATCGCCACCCGGCTGGGAACCGTCTTTCTCTTCCTGCTTTTTCTGAAAGAAAGCACCGGCTCCGGCAGTCTGGACTTCGGATCACTGGCCTACCTGCCGCCCGGCACCGCCGTCGTCTTCTTCCTCCTCGGCCTGGTCGGTTTCGGCACCAAGGCGGGCCTCTTCCCCCTGCACAGCTGGCTGCCCGACGCCCATGCCGCGGCGCCGAGCCACGTCTCCGCCCTGATGAGCGGCGTAATGATCAAGACCGCCATCTACGCCCTGCTGCGGCTGCTGACCATCCTGCCGCCACTGCCCTCCTGGTGCGGACTGCTGCTCACCGTGCTCGGCATCAGCGGCGCCCTCTTCGGCATCACCATGGCAATCATGCAGTCCGATCTGAAACGATCCCTTGCCTATTCCACGGTGGAGAATATCGGCATCATCTTTCTTGCCCTGGGCGTCTGGCTTTACTGTCGCAGCGCCGGATCGGCGACAGCCGCCACCCTGGCCCTGGCCGGGGGACTCCTCCACATCTGGAATCATGCCCTTTTCAAGGGCACCCTCTTTCTCGGGGCAGGTTCGATTCTCCATGCCACCGGCACCCGGGAGATGTCGGCCATGGGCGGTCTCATGAAGCGGATGCCGCAAACCGGGCTGCTGATGTTGACCGGCGGGGCGGCCATCTCCGCCCTGCCGCCGGCCAACGGCTTGATCAGCGAACTGCTCATTTACCTGAGCCTGCTGCGGACCGGGCAGGAGTCAGGGGGGGCAACGGCCTTTTTCTTTATGCTGCTCGTCATCCTGCTGGCCATGACCGGCAGTCTGGTACTGCTGACGATCAGCCGCATCATCGGCATCATTTTCAACGGCGCACCGCGCGGTGCCGAACCCGGCGACGAGGCGCCGTTGGTCATGCGTCTCGCCATGACCCTGCCTGCTCTCCTTTGCCTGGTCATCGGCATCCTTCCCGGTCAGACCCTGAGCCTGCTCGCCGCCCCCCTGACAATCATCGACCCGGACGCGGCCGCGCCGCTCACTGCACTGTCTGCCAGCCTGCCCTTCGGCCCGGCCTGGAGCCTGAGCGGCATCCTCTTCGTCGCCCTGGGAGCGATCGTTATCGCCAGGCGCGTAACAGGCAATAAAGCGATGACAGCCTCCCCGACCTGGGGTTGCGGCTATGGTCGGCCAAACTCCCGGATGGCCTACACCGCCTGCGGCTTTGCCCAGCTTGTCCAGGATGAAGTGGCCTGTGCCTGCCTGCGACCGGATATCGACAGAACCGGAGATCAGCGCCTCTTTCCGGGCCCCCTCCGCCATGTCCAGCTGAGTGTCGATCCAGTGCTGAAGCGGGCGATTGTCCCGCTCTTCGCCCGGCTGGCCGATCGGGCCCATGCCTGCCGGGCCCTCCAGGCCGGGCAGCTCGGCATCTACCTGTCGTATTTCTTTGTCACCGTCATCCTGCTACTGGGATGGATTGTTCTTTCCTCACGAGGCTAACACGGGAGACCGCATGCTCACTTCTCTTGTCGTTCATCTCATCCTGATGCTGATTCTCGCCCCGCTGCTGCCCGGCATCATCGCCAGGGTCAAGGCACTGGTCGCCGGCCGCCGGGGCCAGCCCCTGCTCCAGCTCTACCGCGATCTCCGCAAACTGTTCGACAAGGAGATGGTTATCAGCCCGACCACGACCTGGGTCTTCCGCGCCGGCCCGGTGGCAGGCGTCGCCGTGCCGCTGCTCGCCGCTCTGCTGGTGCCCTTCGGCCCCTTTGCCGCGCCGCTCTCCTTCACCGGCGACCTGATCGTCTTTGTCTACCTGCTCGCCCTCTCCCGCTTCTTCACCGTGCTGGCCGCCCTCGACACCGGGTCGAGCTTTGAAGGCATGGGCGCAGCCCGGGAAGTGACCTTCGCCGTGCTGGTGGAACCGACCATCTTTGTCGCCTTCATCGTCCTGGCCCGTATGGCCGGCGACTTCTCCCTGGACGCCATGTTCAGGGCCGGCATCGCCGATCAGGCCCTCCAGTCGGAAAGCGCCATTATCCTGCCCTTTATCTCCCTCTGCCTCTTTATCGTGCTGCTGGCCGAAAACTGCCGTATCCCCTTCGACGATCCCAACACCCACCTGGAACTGACCATGATCCACGAGGTTATGGTGCTCGATCACAGCGGACCGGACCTCGGCCTCATTCTTACCGGTGCAGCCATGAAGCTGCTGCTGTTTGCCGCCCTGGTCGTCAATCTGCTGCTGCCGACAACCGGCAACCTGGCGGTCGATGCAGCGGCCTTTGTCGCCGGGCTTTTTGCCGTGGCCGTGGCGGTCGGCCTGGTCGAATCGACCATGGCCCGTCTCCGACTGATCCGGGTGCCGCAACTGCTCGTCGGCACCACCCTTCTCTCCTTTTTCGCCCTGATTCTCCTTCTGAGGTAAGAGTATGAACGACATGAACAGCGCCATTCTGCTGACCGTCATCCTCCTTAATTTTTTTATCCTCGGCACCAGTCGCCTGGCCGCCTGCATCCGGGTCACCGGTTTTCAGGGCGGACTGCTCGCCCTGCTGCCCGCCGCCGCTTACGGCATCAATCCCCACACCCTCTTTCTCGCCGCCAGCACACTGGCCATCAAGGGACTCATCATCCCCTGGCTGCTGCTGCGCGCCATCCGCGAGGTGAAGATCCGCCGGGAAATCGAACCGCGGATCGGCTATGTCGCCTCCCTGATGATCGGCGCCCTCACCACCGCCGGCGCCTTCATCTTCGCCGACCGCCTGCCCCTGCTGCCCCAGCACATCCACTCCCTCTTCATCCCGGCCTCGCTCTCCACCCTGGCCGCCGGATTTCTCCTGCTGATCACCCGGCGCAAGGCTATTACCCAAGTGCTCGGCTACCTGATCTTTGAAAACGGCATCTTCATCTTCGGCATTCTCCTGGCCGAGGCCATGCCCTTCATGGTCGAGGGCGGGGTATTGCTCGACATCCTGGTCGGTATCTTTGTCATGGGGATCGTCATGAATCATATCAACCGTGAATTCTCCTCCACCAATACCGAACATCTCTGCCTCCTGAAAGAGTAAGCCATGCCCATTTCCGTCCTCATCCTGCTGCCCCTGGCCGCCGCCCTGGCCGCCGCCCTCGTCGCTTCCCAGCGGCTCCGGCCGTGGATCGTCACCCTGACGGCGCTCATTCATCTGCTCCTCGTTCTCTCCCACATCAGAACGCCCGCGCCCCTCATCGACGGCGCCATGCTCGGCCTCGACCCCCTCGGCCGCCTGATCCTGCTGGTGGTCAGCCTGCTTTACACCGCCTGCGCCTTTTACGGCATCGGTTATTTCCGCACCCATCCGACCTGGGAAAACCGCATCTTCATTGTCTGCCTTCTTCTCTTTCTCGGCGCCATGACCCTGGCCACCGCGGCCCGTCACCTCGGCCTGCTCTGGGTGGCGGTGGAGGCCACCACCGTGGTGAGCGCCCCCCTCATCTATTTCAACCGCAACCGTTTTTCCATCGAGGCGACCTGGAAGTATCTCCTGCTCTGCTCGGTGGGCATCGCGCTCGCCATGCTCGGCATCTTTTTCGTTGCCTACGCCGGCCTCGCCGGCAGCGGTCGCGAGAGTCTCCAGCTGGACGCCATGCTGGAGCTGGCGCCCAGCTTCTCCAAACCATGGCTGCGGGCCGCCTTTGTCTTCCTGCTGGTCGGCTTCGGCACCAAGATGGGTCTTGCCCCGCTCCACTCCTGGAAACCCGACGCCTACGGCGAGGCCCCCGGCCTGGTCGGCGGTCTGCTGTCCGGCGGACTCACCTCGGTAGCCTTTCTCGCCGTCCTGCGGGTCATGCAGATCATGACCGCAGCCGGCGAACAGACCTTGGCCGCCCAGTGCCTGCTCGGCCTCGGTCTCTTTTCCCTGGTGCTGGCCGCGGTGTTCGTCATCCGCCAGCGCGACATCAAACGGATGCTCGCCTATTCCAGCGTCGAACACATGGGCATCCTGGCCATCGGCGTCGCGGTGGGAGGCATCGCCACCTACGGCGCCATGCTCCATGTGGTCAACAATGCCCTGACCAAGGGTGCCCTGTTCATGAGCGCCGGCAACATCCACCGCTTCTTCGGATCCAAACGGATGTGCGAGACGCAAGGGGCGATCAGTGTCCTGCCCTGGTCGGCCGGCCTTTTCCTCACCGGCTTTCTCGCCATTGCCGGCTCACCGCCCTTCGGGCCGTTCATCAGTGAATTCACCATCCTCCGCGGCATCTTCGGCAGCGGGCACGGCTGGCTCGGCATCTCCAGCATTCTGCTGCTCGCCGTCATCTTCGTCGGCATGAGCGCCACGGTGATGGCCGTTGCCCTGGGGCCGCCGATGGAGGAAGAAAGGGAGAAAGACGCGATCAACGAGAATGTGATGACCGTGGCCAGCCCCCTTGTTTTGATGCTGATGGTGCTGCTGCTCGGCATCTATCTGCCGGATCCGCTGCGCGTTCTGCTGCAGGACGCGGCCGGCCTGCTGGAGGTGTCACGATGACCGCTTTGCCCAGTCTGGCGGCCAGCGGCACTCTGCCGCTGACCGCCATCCCGCTTCTTGACGACAACGATTTTGCCGATGCGCTCCGTGCGAACCTGACAGACGGCGGCCGCCTGGCCGTCCTCTTTGCCCTGCCGGAAAAAACGAACAAAAGCGAGGTCAGACTCTATGCGGCAGTTGCACCACCACGCCACCACAGCGTCACCGTCTTCGGCCACCAACCCGGCACCCGTTTTCCCTCACTGACCCCGGAGCTGCCGCAGCTTCATCTCTTTGAGCGGGAAATCACCGAACAGTACGGGGTCACCTTTACCGATCATCCGTGGATGAAACCGGTTCGTTTCCATGCTCCCTGGAACGGCGCGGCCGATCCCTGGCAGCGGCCGACCGGTCATCCGCTGGTCGGCGACATGGATTTTTTCCGGGTGGAGGGCGACGAGATTCACGAGGTCGGCGTCGGACCGGTCCATGCCGGCATCATCGAGCCCGGCCATTTTCGTTTTCAGTGCCATGGCGAGAAGGTCCTCCACCTGGAAATCTCCCTCGGCTATCAGCACCGGGGCATCGAACGCCTGCTGAGCAGCGGCCCCGGTCCGCACACTGCAGCCATGATCGAAACCATGGCAGGCGACTCGACCATCGCCCACATGAGCGCCTACAGCATGGTGATCGAGGCCTTGGGCGGCTGCCGAGTTTCCCCCCGGGTCGCCCGTCTGCGCGCCGTGGCCCTCGAACTGGAGCGACTGGCCAACCATGTCGGCGATATCGGTGCCCTGGCCGGCGATGTCGGCTATCTGCCAACCTCCTCCTTCTGCGGACGGTTGCGCGGCGACTACCTCAACATGACCGCCACCCTCTGCGGCAGCCGTTTCGGCCGCGGCCTGATCCGCCCCGGCGGACTACTCTGGGACGCGGGGCCGGAGATCACAGACAAAATCCTCAACCACCTCGGCCCAGTGGTCGAGCACACCGGCGGCGCTCTGGATCTCTTTTTCAACACATCTTCGGTGCTGGCCCGCCTGGAGGGAACCGGCCGGGTCGAGGCATGGGATGCCGCAGCCCTCGGTCTGATCGGGGTGGCGGGCCGCGCCTGCGGCATCGACTGCGATGTGCGCCGCCTGAACACGGCAGGCTATGAGGGGGAGGAGGTGCCGGCCATCCTGGAAAGCAGCGGCGATGTCCATGCCCGGGCCACGGTGCGGCGGCGCGAGGTAACACATTCCATTGACTTTGTCCGCCGCCATCTGGCCGCGCTGCCGGCCGGTCCCTGCCGACAAGAGGTCGGTCATCCCACGCCGGACACCCTGTCGATCAGCATGGTGGAAGGCTGGCGCGGCACCGTCACCCACGCGGCGATAACAGATGCCGCCGGCCGGCTGCGGCGTTACAAGGTGGTTGACCCCTCCTTCTTCAACTGGAGCGGTCTGGCCATGGCGCTCAGGGACGGTCAGATCTCCGACTTTCCCCTGTGCAACAAGAGCTTCAATCTGTCCTACTGCGGGTTTGACCTGTAAACCAGAAAGGAGGTGACATTATGCTGCAGATCATTCGCGAACGACTGCGTCAGGGACACCGGACCGCAGCCTTCCCAAAGGTCGAGCCGCAGCTGTCGGAACGCTTTCGGGGCCTGCCGATGCTGCGCCCCGACATCTGCTCCTCCTGCGCCGAGGACTGTGCAGACCGCTGCCCTTTTGGTGCGGTGCAGCGCCAAGAGGGCCTGGTCAGCATCGACCTCGGCCGCTGCCTCTTCTGCGCCGATTGTCCGGTCTGCTCCCGTGACGCTCTCTCCTTCGGCGGCGACTACCGGCTAGCGGTTCGGCGCCGGGAGGATCTGCTTTTTTCCGGCACAACCCTTGCCCTGGCCGAGCGGCTGGAAAACCGGCTGCTTTCCCTTTTCGGCCGCTCCCTAAAACTGCGTCAGGTTTCGGCCGGGGGCTGCAATGCCTGCGAGGCGGACACCAACGTGCTCGGCACCCTGGTCTTTGATCTCGGCCGTTTCGGCATCCAGTTCGTCGCCTCGCCCCGCCACGCCGACGGCATTCTCGTCACCGGGCCGGTGCCGGAAAACATGCGGCTGGCCCTGCTCGCCACCTACGAGGCGGTGCCGGCGCCGAAAATCGTCATCGCCACCGGCGCCTGCGCCATCAACGGCGGCCCCTTTCGCGGTGGGCCGGAGGTGCATAACGGTATCGGTGACCTGCTGCCCGTCGATCTCTACATACCGGGCTGCCCCCCTCATCCCTACACCATTCTCGACGGGCTGCTGCGCCTGCTCGACCAGCGCTGACAGAGGAGGCGACCGATGACCTTGCTCTTCATCGCCCTTGCCCTCCTGCTCGCCGCAAGCGCCCTTGCTCCCTTTATCCGTCTCCACTCGCCCCTGGCCGACCGGATTGCCCTTGTCCTCGCTCTGACCGGCTGCCTCTGCGGCCTGGCCGGAGCCGGCGACTGCCTCCTGACAGCGGCGGCAACGACAACACGGCTGCCGTGGACCGCCCTCGGCGGGCACATCAGTCTGCGCCTCGATCCGCTCGCCGGCCTCTTTCTCCTCCCCGCCTTTTTTCTCACCGCCGCCGGCCTCCTTTACGGCACCGGCTATCTTCCCACCCAAAAGCACCCGCAGCAATCGTCCTGGGTGCGCTTTTTCTACCCCCTCCTTACCGTCGGCATCACCTTGCTCGTCATTGCCGACAACGGCGCCGTCTTTCTCGTCGGCTGGGAGATCATGGCCCTGGGCGGTTTCTTTCTGGTGATGACAGACCGGCTCGATAGCGAGACACACCGGGCAGGCTACATCTATCTCGCTGCCACCCACACCGGGACGCTCGCCCTGTTCGGCATGTTCGCCCTGCTCGGCGAATCGGCCTGTGTCATCGCCTTTCCCGGGCCTGCCAGCATGGCGGGCGGCACTCCGCTCGCCAGCACGATTTTTCTGCTCGGCCTCTTCGGCTTCGGCCTCAAGGCCGGCATCGTCCCGCTCCACATCTGGCTGCCCCGTGCCCATGCCGCGGCGCCGAGCCATGTCTCCGCGCTGATGAGCGGGGTGATGATCAAAACAGGCATCTACGGGCTGCTGCGACTTACCAGCTTCTTTACCGACATCCCGGCCTGGTGGGGCGGCCTGCTGCTCATCCTCGGCATGGTCTCCGGCATCCTCGGGGTGCTGTTTGCCATCGCCCAGCATGACATCAAACGGTTGCTCGCCTATCACAGCGTCGAAAACATCGGCATCATCCTCATCGGCATCGGCGCAGCGCTGCTCGGTCGCAGTTACGACATGAACGAACTCGTTACCCTCGGTTTGGCCGGCGGCCTGCTCCATGTCATCAACCACGGCCTGTTCAAGGGGCTGCTCTTCCTCAGCGCCGGCTCGATGATCCACGCCAGCGGCTCCCGCCTCCTTGCCGATTACGGCGGTCTGTTGAAGGCGATGCCGCTGACCGGTTTCTTTTTCCTCAGCGGCGCCGTCGCCATCTGCGGCCTGCCGCCATTAAACGGTTTTGTCAGCGAATGGCTGGTCTCCCTCGCCCTCTTACGCGGCAGCCTTGGTCCGGCGAGCGACGTGCTGGCCATCGGACTTCTGCTTGCCGTCCTCGCCCTGGCCCTGATCGGCGCACTTGCCCTGCTCTGCTTTACCAAGGTCTTCGGACTCGCCTTTCTCGGTATGGCCCGGGCCACACCGGCGAGTGGTACGAATCTGCATGAGGCCGCCACCACCATGCTGACGGCCATGGCGCTGCTGCTCACCGCCTGTCTCTGTATCGGCCTGTTGCCCGCCACCATGATTCCGCTGCTTGCCGCAGGAGCCCGCGCATGTCTCGGTTACGGCCCGGCCCCCATCGTTGCTCTGGCGCCAGCCGGCTTTCTCAGTCTCACCGCCGCCCTGCTGCTTGCCCTGCTTCTGCTGATCTTCCTGGCAGGACGTTTTCGGCAACGGGCGGCAATTCCCCGCAGTCCGACCTGGGGTTGCGGTTACCCTCTGGTTCTGGCCCGCGGCCAGTACACCACCTCCTCCTTTGCCGAGACGATCATGAAGCTCTTCAACTGGATCCTGGGCCCCAACGTTGACCAGCGCAAACCCTTGCGCCTTTTTCCCGGTCCCGCCTTTTTCCGCTCCCACACCCCGGACCCGGTGCTCGACCGTCTGCTGCTGCCCGCCTTCACCCGGATCGCCGCGGTGGCCCACCGCACCCGCCGCCTCATCCAGCACGGCATTATCGGCATCTACCTGTTCTATTCCGCCGTGGTTGTCTGCGCTCTGCTTATTTTTGTTCTGTTCTGAGAAACGGAAAAAGGAAGAAATGGGGAAATGCAAAAAGGGTGAAAGTCGCGGCAGGTGATGTATAATGGCCGGTCATGGACAGACAGACCGATCCGGATATCATCCTCAGCGTAACGAACCTGGGCAAGCATTTTGCCGACCGGCCCGCGGTGAACGGCATCAGCTTTTCCCTGCGCCGCGGCGAGTGTCTCGGCTTTCTCGGTCCCAACGGGGCGGGCAAGACCACCTCCATCAACATGCTGCTCGGTCTGGTGGAGAAAAGCGCGGGAGAGATCCGCATCCTCGACCTGGAGATGCCTCGGCAACAGGGTGAGGCAAAAAAAAGAATAGGCGTCGTCCCCCAGGCCGACAGCCTCGACCCGGACCTGACGGTGGCGGAAAACCTGCTGACCTACGCCGCCTATTTCGCTCTTCCACGCAAAAAGGCCCGGGCGAAAACCGAGGAGCTGCTCCACTTTTTCGCCTTAAGCAGCAGACGGGACGAGATCATCGAACATCTCTCCGGCGGCCAGCGCCGGCGGCTGCTGCTCGCCCGGGCCCTGATCAACGAACCGCAGCTTCTCATCCTCGACGAGCCCACCGTCGGCCTTGACCCGCAGGCCCGCCACCTCATCTGGGAACGGCTTGAAATCCTGCAACGGCAGGGCACCACCATGCTGCTCACCAGTCACTATCTCGACGAGGTGGAACGGCTCAGCAACCGGGTCGTTATCCTCGATCACGGCAGCATTGTCGCCCAGGGCAGGCCCCAGCAGCTCATCGCCGATCTGGTCGGCATCGATGTCTTCGAGGTGGAAGGAACAGGACCGGAACTGGACGCCCTGGCGGCATCGTTTGCCCGCTGCCACGCCACCACCGAACGGGCAGGCGACAAACTTTACGCCTACACCCGGGAGGAATGCTCCCGGCTTGAAGGATTGCTTGCGAACTCGCGGCGCTGGCTGCGCCGGCCGGCCAATCTGGAGGATCTCTTTATCCAGCTTACCGGCCGCTCGCTGAGGGAATCATGAGCCGCTTTCGTTTCCTCACCGTCTGGAACCGCAACATTCTGGTCTGGCGCAAACACATCATGGCCACCCTGATCGGCAACCTCGGCCAGCCGCTGCTCTTTCTGCTCGCCATGGGCTACGGTCTCGGCCGCGAGGTGGATCCCATCGACGGACTCACCTATCTCCAGTATCTCGGCCCCGGGCTGGCCGCCTCGGCGGTGATGTACGGCGCCGCCTTTGAAACGACCTACGGCTCCTATACCCGGCTCGCTGTGCAGAAGACCTTCGAGGCCATTCTCATGACCCCGCTCGACATCACCGATATCGCCCTGGGGGAGATCATCTGGGGGGCAAGCAAGGGATTGCTCTCCGGTCTGATCATGATCGCCGCCCTGCCCCTGTTCGGAGTCTGGCCATCACTCTGGACTCTGCTCCTCGTTCCGGTTCTCTTTGTCGCCGGCGTCTTCTTCGCCGCCTTCGGCCTGATCATGACCGCCCGCGCCGGCAATTATGAATTCTTCAACTACTTCGTCTCTCTGGTGCTGACCCCGCTCTTTCTCTTCTCCGGCATCTTTTTTCCCCTCGCCTCCATCACCGAACCGACCCGCACCGTGCTCGCCCTGCTTCCTCTCACCCCGGTAGTCACCCTGTCGCGCATGCTCTGCCACGGCCGGATAAACGAACCCTGGCTGCTCAAACTCGCCGGCCTGACCCTGCTCACTCTGCTGACCTGCCGGCTCGCCATCGCGCTGCTGCACAGGCGTCTGATCCGCTAACCGTCAGCACGACGGTTCGGCAACAACGGCCAGATCGCCCCGCTCAGATCGTGCAGCTTGTAGGGCTTGGGCACCACCCCGCAAAAGCCGTAGTCCCGGTAGTTGGCCATGATCGGATCAGTGGCGTAGCCGCTCGACACCACCGCTTTAACCTCGGGATCAAGCGCGCGCAGCCGGGCCACCGTCTCCCGACCGCCCATGCCGCCGACGATGGTGAGATCAATGAGGACCGCATCAAAAGGCCGTCCCTCCGTCCGGGCCTGAAGATACAGAGCGATGGCCTCCTCGCCGTGCCGGGCTGCCACCGCCTCGCAGCCGAGGTAACCGAGCATTTCCATGGCGATCTCCCGGACAATCTCCTCGTCATCCATGACCAGCACCCTGCCGCGACCGGCGCGAACAGGCTGATCCGGATCACGGGAGGCCAGGACAACGCCTGCAGGAGCGGCAGGCAGATGAATGGTGAAGGTCGCCCCCCGGCCTACCTCGGAGGCCACGGTGATGAGCCCTTCGTGCTTCTTGATGATCGAGTAGGCAATGGCCAGGCCGAGACCGCTGCCGCCCTGCTTGCTGGAGAAATAGGGGTCGAAGATCCGGTCGAGATGTTCCGGCGGGATGCCGACGCCCTGATCAGTCAGGGCGATCCGGACATAGCGGCCCGGCCGCAAGGTAAGGGCATTGTCCTCAGGGACGATGAAATTATCGACCCGTACCGTCAGCAGGCCGCCGCCCGGCATCGCCTGATCGGCGTTGATGACCAGATTGTGGATGACCTGGCCGAGCTGGCCTTCATCCACCTCGATCGGCCACAAATCCTCATCAATCAGAAACTCACAGCGCACCTGCGCACCACACAGGGGAAAGCTGGCGCAGTCCCGGACCAATTCGGCAATGGACGTCATCTTCTTGATCGGCGCCCCGCCACGGGAAAAGGTCAAGAGTTGCTGGGTCAGGCTCTTGGCCTGTAGAGAAGCCTTTTCCATCATCTCCAGCCGTTTGGAAACCGGATCCTCGGACACCAGATACCTCCTGGCCAGGGAAATGTTGCCGAGAATGGCGGTAAGGAGGTTGTTAAAGTCATGGGCGATGCCGCCGGCGAACAGGCCGACGGTCTCGAGTTTCTGCGCCTTGAGCAGTTCCGCCTCCATCCGCCGTTTTTCCGTCACGTCACGAAAAATGCATTGGGTAGAATGGGGAGTGCCGTTCATATAGCGGCAGCAGGCATTTCCTTCCACCATGATCCTTCTACCGTCTTTTGCCATAAAGACGATATCACCACCGATGGCGTGCACCTCTTCGTCGGCCAATATCCGCCGAAACATCTGCAGACAATGGGTCCGGCACTCCGGGGCAATGATATCGAGGAAAAAAAGTCTATCAATCTCCTCCTGCCCATAACCGAAGGCCTGCCGCCAGGCCCGGTTGACAAAGAGCAGCTTGCCGTCCGCCCGGAGGATCTGAATGAGGTCATGGGCGTTTTCAAAAAGGTCGCGGTAGCGCTGTTCACTTTCCCGCAAGGCCGCCTCGTTGCGCACCCTCTCACCGATATCGCGAAATATGCCGGTCATCGCCACCGGCCGCCCGTCGCGCATGTCGATGGAACAGCGCCCCTCCACCGGAATGCGACGGCCGTCTTTGCCGACAAAGACGGTCTCGTTGCCGTCGATTTTTTCCCCTTGCAACAGGGAGTTGAAGATGCACCGGCACTTCTCCAGGCATGCCTCATCAATGACATCAAACAGGCAGAGCCGTTTCACATCTTCGTCGTCGTAGCCCAGCACATCCTTCCATGCTTTGTTGACGTAAAAAAATTTTCCGGTCGGACTGACGCTGTGGATCAGATCACTGGCTTTTTCCACCAGGTCACCGTAGCGGATCGCCAGATCGGCAGACCTGGAGGGGGTGGAACCGCCAACCTGCTCCTCCAGTTCACGGACTCTTTTTATCAGTGCTTCGTAGGAGGGCTCGTTCGCCATCGTTTTTTAATCCGGGTATCATGATCCCATGGTGGCGCGGGTCAGCAGACCGATGGTCAGATACCGGCCCAGTTTACCGGCAAAGACCAGCAGGGAGAAGGTGACAAAATTGACCCGCAGCAGCCCGCCGAGGAGACAGAGGGGATCGCCGACCACGGGCAGCCAGGAAAAAAGCAACGACCAGCTGCCGTAACGCCGATACAGGCGCTGTGCCCGCTCCAGCTCGTCCGCATCAATACGAACGAGCTTTCTGATGGCGAAGTCCGCGCCCCAGACGCCGAGGGCATAAGTGGTGCAGGCGCCGAGATAATTGCCGAGGGTGGCCGTCGCCACCACCGGCTCCAGGGCAAAATGCTGCATGATCAGGGCGACCAGCAGCCATTCCGAACCGAGGGGCAGGACGGTGGCGGCCAGAAAACTGACGAGAAAGAGGGCCGGCAGGCCGCTGGCAAGAAGAACGTCTTCCAAGCTCCCTCACACCGCCAGACGAAGAATGTCGGCAATGGTCCGACTCGGATACGAGTCGCCAATCCCCCACTGGGTGGCCAGGCCGAAGGCATTGTCGGCGATCATGTCGATATCGGCAGCCGGGATGCCGGCCTCCCCCAGTCGAATGGGAGCGCCGATGGAGGCAAACCAGCTTTCCAGGGCCTTGATGCCCGCCTCGCCGCCGTCAAGACCGAACACCTCGCGGGAAAAACGGGCAAAACGTTCCGGCCGCTGCCGGCTGTACCACTTCATCCAGGCCGGCATGACGATGGCAAGGCCGGCGCCGTGGGCGATGTTGTAAATGGCGCTCAAGGCATGCTCGATCATGTGATTGGGGAACTGGTAGCGGTCAAGGCCGGCGGTGGTCAACCCGTTGAGAGCCAGGGTGGCTGCCCACATAAATTCGGCCCGGGCCGCATAGTTAGTCGGCTCCCGCATGATGATGTTGTTGGTCTCGATCACCGTCTTGATGATCCCCTCCACCAGCCGGTCCTGCAGACGGGCGCCGTTTTGCCGGGTGAAGTAACCCTCGATGACATGGGCGATGGCATCCACCGCGCCGTAGGCTGAATAGTTCCGGGGCACCGAGCAGGTCAGCTCTGGATTGAGAATGGAGACGCGGGGATATACAAGCGGGGAGGCGATGTTGTATTTCTGCCTGGTCTCCTCATTGGTCACCACCGCGTTACCATTCATCTCCGAGCCGGTCGCGGCCAGGGTCAGCACGGTGAAAACCGGCAGAGCGGCCACAACCGGACGGCCGACAAAATAACTCCAAACATCCTCGTTGCTGACTGCGCCGACGGCAATGGCTTTGCCCTCGTCGAGCACCGAGCCGCCGCCCACCGCCAGCACCGCGTCGACCTGTCCCTCCCTGGCGATTTTCACCCCCTGCCGGGTATGGGAAAGCAGCGGATTGGAAGAGACGCCGCCGTGCTCCACCCAGGTGATGCCATCCTGTTGCAGACTGGCAACAATACGCTCATAAAGGCCGGATGCCTTGATGGAGTTCTTACCGTACAGGAAAAGGACGCGGCGGCTGCCCGCCTCTTTCAGCTCCCGGCCGATTTCCGTCTCCCGATTGCGACCAAAGATGATTTTCGTCGGATTGTGGAAGGTAAAATCAAACATACGCTCCTCCTTTTATTTTTATGATAATCTCGTAAATACTGGAAATTAACCACAGAGACCGCAGAGCACACAGAGGCAACTAATTGCAATCATAGATGTTTCCCCTGTGTCCTCAGTGCGCTCTGTGGTGAAAAAAGACTTTTTACGGGTTTGTCTTTTTTATTCGCTTCTCAAGAAAGCACCCGCCCCGCTCCCTGCAGAAGGAAAGTCGCGATCCCGGTATTTTTTGCCGATACATGCAACCATCGTAAATTTTTTTTCGTGTTGATGAATAGTTTTATCAGAATCAGCCGGAAAGTTCCAGCGTCCAGCCCATTATTACAATGGCACGATCCTTGAATATGGTGCAAACCATTCGTTGGACTCCTACGAAGCGCGTCACGGCCCCCGGCCCACTTGCCGAGGAGTTCCCGCACGAACGATTTTTTTCAGAGGAGACCCCCCTTTTCCCATTCATTTTTCACGAGACACAAGGAGTCTGTATGAAGAAAACAATATCCCTTCTGGCCCTGGCAGGAATCTTTGCCGGTATTACGGCCCAAACCGCCCTGGCGGACAGTATTGACAGCATCATCGTTACCAGCGGCGACGAGCAGACGATCGATATCTTCGGCACGTTGTCCGGTTGCGACACCACCACACCGCGGCTCATCACCGCGGTGACCGGCAAGCTTGACGGCACCTGCCTTATCGATCTCTATGCCGGCGCGCTGCCGGCCGACGCAGATGCCTGCACCACCCCATTCAGCCAGAGTTTCACCCTGGCGGCCGACGCCACCTGCACCCAGCTGACCGTCTCTCTCTATGCCACCACCGCCGACGATGCCGATCCGACCCTGGCCCTTGCCGACAGCGAGTCCATCCTCCTGCTGGCCGACAGCGGTGATGGCGTCTGCCAGCAAGCATGCTGGGAGGCCTATGACCTCTGCCTGGCTGACTGCGCCACCGCCGCCGATGTCGATCTGTGCATGAGCGACTGCACCGATGCCCGTGATCTCTGCCTCGGTGATTGCGCCCTGGTAGAGCCGCCGGTTGAACCGCCAGTGACGGAGGCCACCATGGCGTGCACTCCGGAGACCCTGAATCTCGGCTCCCAGGGCAACTGGCTGACCTGCAAGCTCTCTTTGGGTGACGGCATCCTTCTGGAGGATGTTGACACCGCTTCCATCCTCCTCAACGGAACACTCGCCGCTGACAAGGCAACCATCTGCGACGACGGCTCTCTGACTCTTAAATTTAGCCGGGCAGCCTTTGCCGCCATCTACACCGAACCCAGCGAACCGCTGACCTTCCCGATGACCGTTGACCTTGCCGTGACCGGCAGCATGCTGGACGGCTCCACCTTCCTGGCCGCCGACAGCATCGAACTGATCAACCCAGCCGTCCGCCAGATCAAGGAACAGGAAAAAATTCAGAACCAGCACAAGGAACAGGTGAAAAACAGCAACAAAAAAGTAAAGTAATCTGCGACGAAAAACCTCGACGCACCTTGCCGCCGGCTTGCCGGCGGCTTTTTTTGTTGTTTATGGCGCCCGCAGGCAGCATCACTTACCATGCCGCCTGCGGTCCCCGCGCATCCCCTGCATTGACCGCCGGCCTGCCGGAAAACCGCACAACAACGCAGTCGCCGCCCGCCGACAGCCGGAACACCATGAGCATGTTGCCCCCTACTCGTGACGGAGAGCGTCAATGGGATCAAGACGGGCAGCCTTTCGGGCCGGGAAAAACCCGAAAACAACCCCCACCGCCGCGGAAAAGCAAAAGGCAATGGCCACGATGGCGGGGTTGAAGATAAAAGGAACCTTGAGCATGCCGGCAAGCGCCATTGAGCCGGCCAGGGCCAGGAGAATGCCGATGAGACCGCCGAAGGAGGAAAGCACCACCGCCTCCACCAGAAACTGTAGCAGCACCTCGCGCTCCAGGGCGCCGATGGCGAGCCGGATACCGATCTCTCTCGTGCGTTCCGTCACCGACACCAGCATGATGTTCATGATGCCGATGCCGCCGACCAGCAGACTGACCGCCGCCACCGCCCCGAGCAGAGCGGTGAGGATCTGGGTGGTGCCGGTGAGCATTCTGGTGATCTCCTTCATGTCCCGCACCTGGAAATTATCGTTTTCCGAGTCGGTGATATGCCGTCGCTCCCGCAACAGGTCTTCGATATCGCGCCGGGCCCGTTCGGTGGAATGGCCGTCCGCCACCGAGACCTGAATGAGACTGATATCCTGATTGCCGGCAATCCGCCGTTGCAAGGTGCGCAGCGGGATGAGGACGAGATCGTCCTGATCGGTGCCGAAGGTCGATTGCCCTTTAGCCTCCAGCAGACCGATCACCTGGCAGGAAAAGTTTCCCAGCCGTATCTCGTTGTCCAGAGGATTGCCGGCCCCGAACAGTTCCCCCGCCACCGTAGCACCGATGACACAGACCGCCTTACCGGCCCGCAGCTCGGTCTCGAGAAACTGACGCCCGGCGTGGACCGACCAGTTCCGCACCGTGAAAAACTGGTTGTCAACCCCGGTGACAGTGGTGGACCAGTTGGCATTGCCGAAGACCGCGGTGAGCTTCTGGGAGGCAGAGGGGGCGACCGCGCTGAGGGAGGAAATCTCGCGGGACAAGGCATGGACATCGGCCATTTCAAAGGGCGGAGCGCTGGTGGACTGGCCACCGCCCATGTGCTGGCCGACCCGGATCATCAGGAGATTGCTGCCAAGACTGGCGATCTGTTCGGTGACCTGGGCAGTGGCGCCGCCGCCGATGGTGACCATGACAATGACCGCCGCCACCCCGATAACAATACCGAGAATAGTGAGAAAGGAACGCAGAACGTTGCGCCTGATCTCCCGCAGGGCAAGCAGAAGGGAATTGGCCAGCATCAGGGTGTCTCCCCGTTTGTCTGGTCCGTCCAGACCAGGCCGTCGCGGAACTGCACCACCCGCCCGGCGTAGCGGGCCATGTCCGACTCATGGGTGACCATGATGATGGTGATGCCCTGCTGGCGATTAAAGGCGGTCAACAGTTCCATGATCTCGATGCTGCGGGCCGTGTCGAGGTTGCCGGTCGGCTCGTCGGCGAGGAGGATCATTGGTTCGGTGACAATGGCGCGGGCGATCGCCACCCGCTGCTGCTGGCCGCCGGACAGCTCGCCCGGGGTATGATGCTCCCAGCCCGTCAGCCCCACCGCCGCCAGGGCGCCGGCGGCCCGGGTATGGCGTTCCTCGGCCCGGATGCCCCGATAAATCAGGGGCAACTCGACATTTTCCAGGGCCGAGGTGCGATTGAGCAGATTGAACCCCTGAAAAACAAAACCGAGATGATGCCGCCGCAGCAGGGCCCGTTCGTCCCTGCTCAGGGAACCGACCTCCACCCCTTTGAACAGGTAGCTGCCGGCGGATGGGGTATCGAGGCAGCCGAGAATATTCATGCAGGTGGATTTGCCGGAACCGCTCGGCCCCATGACCGCGACAAATTCCCCCTCGTCGATGCGCAGATCAACCCCGCGCAGGGCCTGCATGGCAGCGGTACCGCTGCCGTACGCCTTGGCGACCCCGCGCAGTTCGACCAGCGGCTCGGCTGTTGTCGCTCGGGTCGGCATCGCTATTTCCCTCTGCTGACCGCTTCGACGATGAGCGGCATGCCGGCCGTCACCTCACCGCCGATGATCTCGGTCATGATGCCGCTGGTGGCGCCGGTGGTGACGGGGACGGCAACCGGTTCCCCGTTGCGCAGGGTCCAGACCCGTTGTTGCCGGCCGCCGGCCTCATCGCTCTTCTTGCCGCCGCTCACGCCGGGACGGGGAAACAGCCTGAGCAGCAGACTGCCCCCGGATCGTGTTGCATTGCCCTTTTCCTGGCGCGGCGGGACAAACCGCAGAGCGGCGTTGGACACCAGAAGGGCATCGCGCACCTCCTTGACAACGATATCCGCGGTGGCGGTCATGCCCGGCCGCAGGGAGAGATCGGAATTATCGACGTTGAGCACGGTCAGATAGGTCACCACCCCCTCACTGCTCTGGGCGCCATAGCGCACCTGGGTGATATGGGCGGGGAAGGTCCGGTCCGGGTAGGCATCGACGGTAAAGGTGGCCTGCTGCCCTTCGTGAACCTGGCCGACATCCGCCTCGTCCACATCCACATGGAGTTCCATGCGGGCCAGATCCTCGGCCAGGGTGAAAAGGACCGGCGCCTGCAGAGAAGCGGCCACGGTCTGGCCCGGTTCGGCGCTGCGGACAAGGACCACACCGTTGACCGGGGAAATAATGGTGGCCTTTTCCAGGTCGGTCTGATTGAGATGAAGACGGGCCTCCGCCTCGGCGATGGTGGCCCGGGCCACCGCCTCGCCGGCCCGGGCCCGCCTCAAGGCCGCCTCTGCCGCATCGAGTTCCTGGCCGGAGGGCAGTTTTCCGCCGCTAAGCTGGCGAACCCGCAGCAGCCGGTCCATTTCCAGCCCGGCCTCCACCACCGTGGCCTCTACCTGCCGCAGGTTGGCCCGGGCCGATTCCAGGGCCGCCCGGGCCTGACTGACCTGGGCCTCCAGCCTGGAGGTATCAAGTCGGGCCAGCACCTGGCCGGCGGTGACAACATCGTTGTAATCCACCGGCACGCTGGCGATGGTGCCGGAGACCTCGGAGCCGACATCGACCTGGTTGGTCGGCTGCAGCCTGCCGGTGGCGGTGACGATGACGGTGAGGTCGCCGCGCCGGGCCTCGCTGGTCGTATACTCAACTGTATCCCGGTCCCGGCCCAGGCCGAACCAGACGACAAAACCGACAGCACACAGGACGATGACGCTCCAGAGCAAACGGCGCCGCCATGTGTTGCCCGATCCGGGAGGATGGCGCGGAAGCACCATTTTTTTCCGATCCGCCGTGTCGTTCGAGTCCATGGTTTTCATTGCGTTGTCATCCTTTCACCAGTTCATGACTCCTGTTCCGAACCACCAGCGGTCGCCGACCACCCCCCGCCCATGGCCTTGTAAAGGCGAATCAATCCGGTGCTGACCGCGCCGTTGCTTTCCGCCAGCTGATCCTCGAAGCCGAGCAAGGCGCGCTGCGCCTCCAGCACCGAGCTGAAATCGGTCAGACCGGCTTCATACTGAAGAGCGGCCAGACTTTCAGCCTGGCGGGCGGCATCGACCGCGGCAACGAGCCGCTCGCGCCGGCACTGCTCCTCGGCAAAGGCGGTCAGGGCATTTTCCACCTCCTCCAAAGCGCCAAGCACCGCCGCCTCATAGACGAGCAGCGCCTGTTCCTGGCGGGCATTCTCCACCTCGATATTACGGCGGATAGCGCCGACGTCGAAAATGTTCCAGGTGAGTGACGGTCCGATGTTCCAGGCCCTGCTGGCCGCCGCGAACAGATCGAACGAGGAAAGGGATTCCAGCCCGATAAAGCCGGCCAGCCGCAACTGCGGGTAAAGTTCGGCCGTCGCCACCCCGACCCGGGCGATCTGGGCCGCGAGTACGCGTTCCGCCCGGCGGATATCCGGTCGCTGGCGCAGGGTCTCGGCCGGCACCCCCACCGCCACCCTGGCCGGAACGGCCGGGACGGGCCGGACCTCGGCCAGCCGCTCATGCAGCCCGCCGGGGGCCAGACCAAGCAGGACCGCCAGCCGGTATTTCGCCGCCTCCAGCGCCGTGCGTAAAACAGGCAACTGTGATTCGACGCTTTCCAGATTGTAGCGAGCCTGCTGCAGAGCCAGCTCATCGTTTATCCCCGCCAGTTGCCGCGCCTTAACAAGATCAAAGGTCTGCCGGCGGGTCACGAGATTTCTTTCCGCCACTGCCAACCGGGACTGGGCGATGCGGACGTCAAGGTAATTACGGCCCACCTCGGCGGCCAGCGTCACCTGGACATCGCGCAGGTCCTCAGTACTCGCGGCAATGTCCGCCGCAGCCGCCTCCACCTCGCGCCGGGCGCCACCAAAGATATCGATCTCCCAGCCGGCATCGAAACCGACCGAATAGAAGCTGCGCGTTGCCCCGCTGCCGCTGTTTTCACTGCCCTTGCTCCTGGCCGCCGAGCCGCTGGCATCCAGCCGGGGCAAAAGGGCCGCTGCGCTCACCCCGCTGCGGGCGCGGGCCTCCCGCAGCCGGGCCATTGCCTCTCTGACATCCGGGTTATGACGGAGGGCATCTTCGATCAACTCGACAAGCAATGGATCGTCCAGCGTCCTCCACCAGCGGGCCAATTCCGCAGGGTCGCTCGCCGCTTGGGAGAGTCCCTGCCGCAACAGGCTGTGCCAGGTCGGCGGCGCATCAGCCGCCGGCGGGGTGAAGTCGGGACCGACCGGCGCGCAGCCAGGAAAACCGACAAACAGAGGCAGGACAGCAAGGCTGATCAGCACGGCCGAAACCTTATTGCGCATGATCGCTGTGCGCATATTACCGCCCTGCAGCGCTGTCGGCCGCGTCGCCGATCGCCGCAGCGATTTGCCGACTCAGTTCGGCCAGCGCGCGGCTCATGGCCGCCGCGACCTCCCCGTAGCCCTCGGCCCGCACCGGCTCGCACAGGGCGATATCGCCCGAGGCGAGCGGCATCCGGCCTTCCCGGTCGAAAAGCAGCCAGGCGGCGCTCAGGATCACCGCCTGCTGCCGCTCGGCCTCGAAGCGGGTGATGTGAAGCTGCATCCGGTAATCGATGGCGGCTGTTTCCAGCCAGGGCAATACCAGAAAACGCTCGCCGGGCAGCAATGTCGCCATGTTCTCCACCAGCACCCGGCTTATTTCGTCGGCAAGGGTCCCGCCCCACCGATCAAATTCCGATCGCACCAGGGTGTTGTTCCCGCTGCGGGTGGTGATGGCCGGATGATCGAGGTACTGCGCCAAGGCAATGGGACCGATGCCGACCACCTGGCGCGTCTGCGTTGCGGAAACCGCCTCCCCCCCCGCCGGCGCGGCCAGCGAGGAGAGGGTGTAGAAACGGGCCGGCGGGGTGGTAGCGCAGGCGCTGAACCCGACAAGAGTAAAGATCAGCACAGCTGCCAAAGCAGGGAAACGTGAAAGCATGTCAGTTTTTCTCCACCGCGGTTTTACCGCGCAGCAGGGATTCGGGGTTGCGGTCAAGGGCATCGATCAGGGCATTCAAGGCGCGGGAGGTTTCGCTCAACTCGCGCAGGGCCTGCCGCAGCTGGTACTGCGACCGCTCATCCGTCGCCGTTTCCCGGATCGCGTCCAGGGTTTGATTGAAGTGGTCAAGCGAGGTGCGCACCTCGGCAAGGGTCAAATTGAGATTGCCCGCCAGCTCGGCCGGCGGTCCCTCCTCAAAGGCCAGCAACCGATCCAGGCGGGTGATGGCTGCGGTTGCCGCGCCGATCGCCCCGCGCGCCTCATCACCCAGCAGGCCCACCTCGCGGTCAATCCGGGCGATGAGGCGGCGGGCGTCAGCCGCTGCCTGGTTCAGTTCGCGGGGACCATTCTGCACCTCCGCAGAGTTGACCAGTTTCTCAAGCCCACCCAGTACGGCATTGGCCCGCTGTGCCATTTGCTGCAGGGGAAGTTCCTCGAACTTCTGGGCAAGCTCGGCGGCAGTGGAGGGGATGGTGGGCACCTGGGGCAGGCCGGTGCTGTCAGGCAGCAGCCGGGCCGGCCGGCCGGGGTAAAAATCAAGATTAATCATGAGCTGACCGGTGACCAGACTCTGGGCCTGCAACTGAGCCCGCATCCCCCGGCCAATGAGGGCCTGATGATAGTCGGCGGCAGCGGGTTTGCCATTGTTTATCCGGAAACGGTCGAGGTCGATCTCGACTATGACCGGTACGGTAAAGGTCATGTCCCGCATGTTACCCTGAAGAATGATGTCGCTGACCGAACCGATCCTGACACCACGGAACACCACCGGCGCGCCCACCGACAGGCCCTTGATCGAGCCGTCGAAGTACATGACATATTTGCTGGTAGGAGCAAAAAACTTCCCCGAACCAAACAGGACGACGCCGACCACTGCCAGACAGATGGCGCCGAGTACGAACAAACCGATGACCGCCTTATTGGTCCTGACACTCATGAGGCCGCTCCTTGTTCATTGGAATGGTGTCCCTCGCGGCGATTAGCGCCGCCCCGGGTAAGAAAATTGCGTACCCGGACATCGTCGGATTCGGTCAGCAGGAGACGAGGATCACCGACCGCAATCATGGTTCTGTTTTCCGCATCGAGAAAAACCGAATTGCTGCCGATGGCAAAAATACTCGCCAGCTCGTGGGTGACCACCACCACCGTGGCCCCGAGGCTGTCACGCAGTTCGAGGATCAGGTCGTCGAGCAGGCGGGAACTGATCGGGTCGAGCCCGGCCGACGGCTCGTCAAAAAAGAGGATGTCCGGATCGAGCGCCATGGCACGGGCCAGACCGGCCCGTTTCTTCATGCCGCCGCTGATCTCACTGGGATAATACTCCTCGAAGCCGGCCAGCCCCACCAGGGCGAGCTTGAGGGAGACCAGCTCGGCGATCTCGGCCCGGGACAGCTTGGTGTATTCCTCCAGCGGCAGGGCGACGTTCTCCGCCAGGGTCATGGAGCTCCACAAGGCGCCGCTCTGGTAAAGCACTCCGAAGCGCCGCATGAGGCGCTGCCGTTCATCGGCCGGCTGCCCCCAGAGATCGACTCCGTCGTAACAGACCGCGCCGGCAGCGGGCCGCTGCAGACCGATGAGATGACGCAGCAGGGTGCTTTTGCCGCAACCGCTGCCACCCATGATGATAAAGATGTCACCCTGCTGGACGATGAAGCTGAGATCGCGCTGGATGATCCGTTCACCGTAGGCCATGGTCAGCTGGGTGACCTCGATGGCCGGCCGGGACACTGAAGAAGAAGCTGTCATGGCTCAGATTCCGAGAACATTGCAGATCACCGTGATGACCGCGGTGGCGACGACGATGCTGACAATGGCGGTGACCACCGCCGAAGTGGCGGCGTCACCCACCGCCGAGGCGCTCCTGCCGCAACGCAGGCCGCGCAGGCAGCCGGCCAGGGCGACCAGCACCCCGAAGACCAGGCTGTGGAACAGACCGATCCAGAAATCCTGGAGACGCACCGCCTTTTGGGTCATGACCAGATATTCCATGGCATTGAGATCGAGCATAAAGACGCCGACAATGAGTCCGCCCATGATGCCGAGCAGGTCGGCATAGAGGCAGAGCAGCGGCATCATGATCGCCAGGGCGAGCAGACGGGGCAGCACGAGAAAATCCATCGGCGGAATGCCGAGGGTGACGAGGGCGTCGATCTCCTCGTTCACCTGCATGGTGCCGAGCCGCGCGGCAAAGGCTGCGCCGGTGCGGCCCGCCATGATGACTCCGGTCATCACCGCCCCCATCACCCGGACAACGGCAATCCCCACCAGGCTCGCCACATAGATCTGGGCGCCGAACATGGAGAGCTGGACGGCGCCGACAAAGGCGAAGATGAGTCCAACCAGCATGCTGATGAGCGAGACGATGGGCAGGGCGGATGCGCCGCATTCCTGCATGATGACCAGCAGATCGGCGCGACGGAAACGGGCCCGGCCGGTGAAGAGCCGGCCGCAGGACAAGGTCGCCTCACCGAGAAAGGCCAGCATCTCGACGAATTCCCGCCAGACGCTCATGGCATGGTCGCCGCAGCGTTCCAGAAAGGTCGGTCTTTTTTTCTTCCGGGCCGCGGATCGCCGCTCCGGCACAACAGCGGCCAGCTGCAACAGCCGCTGCACGCCGGCCGGCAGAGAGGTTTCATCAACCACCGTTCCCTGTTCGGCGCAAAGGGCCTTCAGTCCGGCAAGAAAGGTGATGAACCCGCTGTCCCAGCTCCCCATCTTTTCCGCATCAAAGCGAAGACGGCCGGTCGGGTGAGCGGCGAGTTCCGCCGCCACCTCCGCTAGTGAGAGCGGCAGGCGGCCGACTCGCCAGTCCCCGGTAAGCCGCAGCAGGAGCGTACCGTCCGGCAAACGGTTGAACAGCTCGGCTGCGATGGTATCTTTTTGCCTCTCCGGCATGAGCAAATCCCTAAATCACCCTTCGCCTCCCCCGCCGAGCACCTTATAAAGGGTCACCAGATTGAGCTGCCTGGTCAGGCGGGTGGCGATCAACCCCTGTTGGGCGGCATACAGAGACCGCTGGGCGTCGAGCACGGCGAGATAGCTGTCCACCCCTTTCTCGTATCGAGCCTGGGAGAGGAGATAATTTCTGTTGCTGGCCTCGGTGAGCGCCTCCTGGGCCGCGAGCTGCTCGGCTATGGTGCCTTGCAGGGCGAGAGCATCGGCCACCTCGCGGAAAGCGGTCTGGATCGCTTTTTCGTACCGGGCGAGAGCGATGTCGCGATCCGCCTCCGCCACCCACAGACGGGCCCAGCGCGAACCGGCGTCGAAAATCGGCAGGGTGATCTTCGGGGCGAACAGCCAGGCCCCGGAATCAGCATCAAAAAGTCCGGCCAGGCCATCGCTGCCGAGCCCCATAGAGCCGGTCAGGGTGACACGCGGGAAAAAGGCGGCCCTGGCCGCGCCGATACTGGCATTGACGCCCTTGAGATGCTGCTCGGCCGCCAGGATGTCTGGCCTCCTGAGCAGTATCTCGGCAGGCAGGCCGGGCGTCAGCTCCGCCACGGCGGCCAGGCTGCCGGTCAACGACTCCGGCAGCAGCTCGGCCGGCACCGGTGCGCCGACCAGCAGGTTAAGCTCGTTTTCATCCTGGGCGACCTGAGTGGTATAGCGGGCGACATCCACCCGCGCCGCCTCCACCCGGGTCTGGGCCTGGCGCACCTCCAGTTCGGAGGCAACCCCCAGTTCAAAACGACGCTGCATCAACTCATGGGTGACCTGCTGGGCCGTAAGCGTCTGCCGAGCCAGTTCCAGCCGCTCGCGGTCGGCGGCTGTATTGAGATAGGCAACCGCCACCTCGGCAACCAGACTGATTTGCACCGCCCGATGCGCCTCTTCAGTGGCGAGATACTCGGCCAGTGCCTGTTCCTCCAGGTTCCGGACTCGACCGAACAGATCAAGTTCGAAACTGCTGACGCCGAGAGCGACGCTGTACTGGTCAACGGTCTGCGCCTTCCCGCTGGCGGACAGATCTTCCGGAATCCGCTGGCTGCTGGCCGAGGCGGAGGCATCGACCTGCGGCAATAACTCGGCCCGCTGAATCCGGTGCTGAGCCCTGGCCCGCTCCACGGTGAGGGCCGCGACCCGCAAATCGCGGTTGTTGGCAAGGGCAAGGGTAATGATTCGTTTGAGGCGCTCATCACCATAGTACTCCTGCCACCCCACTTCGGTCGCCTGGCAGCCGGACTTTCCGGCAGCTTCCTGTTTGTAGGCCGCCCCCGCCGGCCAGGTCTCAGGCACCGACCCCTCGGGCCGGGTGAAGGACGGGGCAAGATTCGCGCACCCGGAGAGGGCAAGCAGGGCCAGACCGACGGCGGCGCTTTGCAGGCGATGCCGCTGGCCGCCGCCCCAGCCGAGGTCTGTCGTGTAAAGCAGATGTTTTTTCATCTCACTGTCCCTCCGCAACAGGGGAAACCTCTCCCTGCGGCCGGAATTTTTTGCGACCGAAGAGTCGCGACACCATGACAAAGAAAAACGGAATAAAGAGCAAATCGATAAAGGTGGCGGACAAAAGCCCGCCGGTCACCGCGGTGCCGATTGCATTCTGGGCCGCGGCCCCGGCCCCTTTGGTCAAGGCCAGCGGCAGGGTGCCGAAAAAGAAGGCGAGCGAGGTCATAATGACCGGACGGAGGCGGATCCTGACCGCGGCCAGAGTCGCCTCCACCAGTTCCTTACCCTGCTGGAGCTGATCCTTGATAAACTGGATGATGAGAATGGCGTTCTTGGTGGAGAGCCCGACGGTGGTAAGCAGACCGATCTGGAGATAAACGTCATTGGGCAGCACCCGCAGGGTCACCGCGGTCACCGCGCCGACCAGACCGAGGGGCAGCATGAGCAGGTTGACAAAGGGAATGGTCCAGCTCTCATAGAGGGCCGCCACCGCAAGAAAGACGACCAGCAACGAGATGGCATAGAGAGAAGGAGCCTGCCGGCCCGCCTGTTTTTCCTCATAGGACAAGCCGGTCCACTCATAACCGATCCCCACCGGCAGCTGCGCCGCCATTCGCTCCAGCTCAGCCATCGCCTCGCCGGTGCTCACGCCGGGGGCCGCCTGGCCCATGATCTCCACCGAGGGAATGCCGTTGTAGCGCTCCAGCCGCGGCGAGCCATACTGCCAGTGGCCGCTGGAAAAGGCGGAAAAGGGGACCATCTCGCCCCGGTCATTCCTGATATACCAGCGGTTGATATCCTCGGGCTGCATACGGAACTGGGATTCAGCCTGGAGATAAACCTTCTTGACCCGGCCGTTCTGAATGAAATCGTTGACATAGGTGCTGCCCCAGGCGGTAGCGAGGACGCTGTTGATGTCCGCGGCGGCAAGGCCGAGGGCTGCGGCCCGCACATCATCGATATCGAGCTTGAACTGGGGAGAGTCATCCTGACCGTTGGGCCGCACCGCAATAAGCTTTTGGTTCTGCATGGCCATGCCGAGCAGCTGATTGCGCGCCGCCATCAGCTTTTCATGTCCGATGCCCCCCCGGTCCTGCAGGATGAAGTCAAAGCCGTTGGCCTGGCCAAGCTCGACCACCGCCGGCGGCGAGAAGGCAAAGGCCATGCCGTCCCGGATGGTGGCAAAGGCGCCCATGGCCCGCCTGGCCACGGCCGGGGCCTTGAGATCCGGGGTGTTGCGCAGCTTCCAGTCTTTCAGCTTGACAAAGGCCAGTCCCATGTTCTGGCCACAGCCGGCAAAACTGTACCCGGAGATGGCGATGATGGCCTCCACCGTCCTTTTTTCCTTTTCCAGAAAATGATCCTCGATCTGCGCCATGACCCTGAGAGTCCGCTCCTGGGTGGCGCCGGCAGGCAACTGCACCTGGCAGATGATGAAGCCCTGATCCTCGTCCGGCAGAAAGGCGGTGGGCAGGCGCAGAAAGAAAAAGACCATGGCCGCGACGACGGCGCCATAGACCAGCAGATATCGCACCGGCTGGCCGAAGGAGCGGCCGACGATCCGTTCATAGAGGGTGCGGCCCCGGTCAAAGACCCGGTTGAACCAGCGGAAGAAAGGGCAGTACCAGCCGCTGGCGCACCGTTCATGGCCCTTGCCCACCGGTTTGAGCAGGGTGGCGCACAGGGCCGGGGTGAGGATCATCGCCACCAGCACCGAAAGGATCATGGCGGAGATGATGGTGATGGCAAACTGGCGGTAGATGACGCCGGTGGAACCGCCAAAAAAGGCCATGGGCAGAAAGACCGCGGTGAGCACGGTGGCGATGCCGATCAGGGCGCCGGTGATCTGCCCCATGGATTTGACGGTGGCGTCATGAGGCGACAGCCCCTCCTCGGCCATGATCCGCTCGACGTTTTCCACCACGACGATGGCGTCGTCCACCAGCAGGCCGATGACGATGACCAGAGCGAACATGGTCAGCGTGTTGATGGAAAAGCCACCGATCGCCAGCACTCCCATGGTGCCGAGCAGCACCACCGGCACGGCGATGGTCGGGATCAGGGTGGCGCGGAAGTTCTGGAGAAAGAGGAACATGATGACAAAGACCAGACACACCGCCTCGATCAGGGTCTTCACCACCTCTGCCATGGAAATTTTGATAAAAGGGGTGGTGTCAAAGGGGTACACCACCTTCATGCCGGGCGGGAAGAACTTTGCCAGCTCCGCCATCTTCGCCTTGACCCGGGTGCCGGTATCAAGAGCATTGGCGCCGGCCGCCAGACGGATTGCCATGCCGCCGACCGGTTTGCGGTTATAGAAAGACAGCATCTCGTAGTTTTCAGTGCCGATCCGACTCTGGGCGACATCCCGCAACCGCACCGTGGAACCGTCCGTATTGGTGCGCAGGATGATGGCGTCGAACTGTTCCGGGGTCTGCAACAGGGTGCGGGCGGTAATGGTGGCGTTGAGCTGCTGGCCGGGCACCGCCGGGGTGCCGCCGAACTGACCGGCCGACACCTGGGCGTTCTGCGCCTGCAAGGCGGCGATGACATCGCTGGTCGTCATGCCGAAGCTGTGCAGTCGGGCCGGATCGACCCAGATGCGCATGGCGTTCTGCGCACCAAAGATACTGACTTCGCCCACCCCTTCGACCCGGCTGATGATATCCTGGACATTGGAGACCAGATAGTCGGTCAGATCAAAGCGGTTCATGGAGCCGTCTTCCGAGTTGAGACCGACGATCATCAGGAAGTTTCTGGTGGATTTGACCACCGAGATACCCTGGCGCTGCACGACCTGGGGCAGCAACGGGGTGGCGAGTTGCAGTTTGTTCTGCACCTGCACCTGGGCGATGTTCGGATCGGTGCCGGCCTTGAAAGTGAGGTTGATCGCCACCGCACCGGCCGAGTCGCTGGTGGAGGACATGTAGATCAGGTTGTCGATGCCGTTGAGCTTCTGCTCAATAACCTGGGTGACGGTATCCTGGACGGTCTGGGCCGAGGCGCCGGGGTACATGGCGTTGATGGTGATCTGTGGCGGCGCGATGGACGGATACTGGGAAACCGGCAGGGTTTTCAGAGCCAGCAGACCGGCCAGCATAACCAAGATGGCAATAACCCACGCAAAGATGGGACGGTTGATGAAAAACCTGGACATAAAGGGGCTCCTTTCTTATCTGGCTGGCGCGGGTTGCGCGGCAGCAGCCGGTTTGCCGGCGAACGGCACCACCTTCACCTGGGTGCCGGGCCTGGCCCGCTGGATCCCCTCCAGGATGACCCTGTCACCGGCCGTCAGCCCCTTGCCGACCAGCCAGTTGTCGCCCACGGTCCGCACCACCTCGATGACGCGGGGCTCGACTTTGTCCTCGGCGCCCACCACCATGACCATGGCCTGGCCCTTCGGATTGCGGGTAACGCCGCGCTGCGGCACGAGGATCGCCTGATCCTGCACCCCTTCGGGGATGAAAGCGCGCACGAACATGCCGGGCAGCAGGGTCTGTTCCGGATTGGGAAAGAGGGCGCGCAGGGTGACGGAACCGGTGCTCTGCTCCACCGTCACCTCGGAGAACTTCAGCCGGCCCGGCAGCGGATAGGGGGTTCCGTCTTCCAGAACAAGATTGACCCGCGCCTCGCCATTGCTCCTGATCTGCCCGGCGGCCAGGTTCTTTTTCAGGCGCAGCAGATCGGCACTCGACTGAGCGACATCGACATAGATCGGATCGAGCTGCTGGATGGTGGCGAGCGGTGCGGCCTGATTCGCCGAAACCAGGGCGCCGTCCGTCACGCTGGAGCGGCCGATGCGGCCGGAGATCGGCGCCTTGATGCTGGTGTAATCGAGATCGATGCGGGCCCGCGCAAGCTCCGCCCGGGCCGCCGCCACCTCGGCCTCCGCCTTTTTCAGGGCGGCGGCCGCGTCATCATAGTCCTGCCGGCTCACCGCATTGATGCGGACCAGCTCCTCATACCGTTCAGCAAGCAATCGGGCCGGAGCAAGGTCGGCCTCGGTCCGGGCCAGCTCGGCCTCCAGGTTCGCCAACTCGGCACGGTAAACGGCCGGATCGATCTGATAAAGGACCTGGCCGGCCCGCACTTCCGTTCCTTCGCTGAAGAGCCGTTGGAGAATGATGCCGCTCACCTGGGGGCGAACCTCGGCGATCCGCATCGGCGCGGTGCGACCGGCAAGCTCCATGCTGAGGGTGACCGGCGTCGGGGTGACGACCACAACCGCGACCTCGGGCGGTCCGCCGGCTCCGGGCGGAGGGCCGGTGGCGGAAGATTGCTGGCCGCAGCCGCTTAAGGCCAGCAGAGCGGCCAGGGCGGCCGTCAGGATGATCGCTGTCAGTTTTTCTGCATTTTTCATGGCCGTTTCACCGTAAAAAAACATAACAAGAGAGATGCGCGAGAAGCATGCCGCAGGGCGGCTTCCGTGCTTTTTTTCTTCATCATTGCTTCCTGATTCCGTCCCAGCAGGCCCGCACCGTCCGGCCGATTAAGGCATCATCGAGGCAGACAAAACCGAGAATATGGTCCCGGGCCACAGCCAGTAACGGACCAAAGGCAAGGGCAAAAAGGACGACCAGGGGCAGATCCTTGACCACGCCGCCGGCCACTCCCTCTTCCAGCAGGCTGCGGTACAAATCGTTGTCAGCGCCGCCGCCCAGCAGCTTGCCGCGGCGGAAGTCAACACCGTAAGGGGAGTTCAGATACTGCTCCAGAAATCGGAAGACCGGCGGATGAACGATGAGATAGCGGAGCAACGCCGAATTGAGATGGAGAAAACGCTCCGCCAGCGGGCTGTCTACCAGGTAGCCGACCCGCAGTTCGCTGCAAATCCGATCATGCAGATCCTGAAAAAGTTCCCGGATCAGGACGTCTTTGTTGTCGAAATACCGATAAATGGTGCCGGCCCCGACCCCGGCCCGGCCAGCGATGGCGGCAATGGGCGTCCCATGGAAGCCGTGCTCGGCGATCAGCGCCAACGCCGCCGCCAGTATCTCCTGCCTTTTCTCCGATCCAGCCATACCCCGCACCTCCGGAATGAACATTCATTCCGCCACCCTAGTCCGTGCCGCTCCGGCTGTCAATATCCTTTTTGCAATCCCACAAACGACCCCGTAGAAATCACTCGCCGGCTTTCAAGGCCAAAGTGGCCATTGAAGCGACTAAAAATAAACAGACACTGGCAGAACTGTCGCAGCGATTTGACGTTCACCCTAACCAGATCGCGGATTGAAAAAAGCAACTACTGGAAAACGCTGACCATGTCTTCTGTAGGACCGGCGACCGAGGCGCGACCAGGTCCGACCAAAACCAGCGGACCAGGGGCCTGACCTGATTAACCATTTGATAATCAAGGGAATATGTTCCAGAACAGACTGTTTTCTTCGCTTAGAGCGGCATTTTCCATGTCGAAATCACCGGTGTAAGATGCACCAGGGTCGCGCAAAGAGTTTATTCCCTGGAATTCCCCTTTGTGTGGTCAAAAAATCCCCTTTTTAAGTTGTGTTGCAAAAAAGACCATTAGGGCCTAAAATATTCAACACAATGAAGATTCATACCCTTTGTGAAGGTATAGACGCATGCCGACTATATTGAGGATTGGGCCGTATAAGTTCTATTTTTACAGTCATGAGCCGAACGAGCCGCCCCATATCCATGTGGACCGGGACAACCTGTCGGCGAAATTCTGGCTGCAGACGGTGCAGCTCGCCAGAAATATCGGCTTCAGCCCCCGCGAGTTGAACAAACTGGAGGAGCTCGTTCAGAAAAATCAGAAAATATTGCTGGAGAAATGGTATGGGAATTTTGGCACTGTCAGCAGATGAAAGAGTGAAAGGTGTTCATTTCACAGAGGAGACCCTGAGTGTTGACCTGATGGATGGCCGGACAATCACGGTGCCGCTGGCGTGGTATCCATCATTGCGGCATGCGACACCGGATCAATTGACTCATTGGGAGACATGCGGTGGAGGCTACGGCATCCATTGGCCGGATATAGATGAACATCTCAGCACGGAAGGGTTGCTTCGGGGTGCACCGGCGCCGCGAACGCAGTTTGTACAGGAATCAAGACCGCAAGAATAATTTGCATGCGGAGGTCTGCCTGTCAGCAGCAATTCCCGGCCATTAGTTAACTGGTTGATTTTATGATAAATTTAAAAATATGTCTTCGTAAACATTTTTGCTGACGCCACGCGTCTTTTCTGACATTGGCGGTGGGGTGTATATGTGTAACTATTTAAAATAATAAAGAATTTTTTTTTAAACTGCGGCGCATTTTTTTATTGACAGCCCCCTGAAAGGGTGGTCGCGATTTTTCTATGTGATATCAATAAATTACATAGGAGATCGCCATGAAGCCGCGCAAAATTTATCGTATCGAAGCCGTCAGAAAACTGGCCGCCAAATCCAAAAGAACCGTGAGAAAACATC
>JBMONO010000029.1:0-53257 GCA_049323655.1 Thermodesulfobacteriota bacterium
GGCCGACATCGCCGGCTGACCGGCCGGCGCGCCGTGGCCGCCGCCGTGGCCACCCTGGTCGGACGCCGAGGCAAGGGGCGCCACGGCAAACAATGCGCTGAGGCTTACGGCAAGTAAACACTGTTTATCATCTTTTTCATTTTTTCTCCTCCCGAGAGCAGGTGTGTCCGTAATCCATGCCGGCGCGCCGGTTGTTGTCCGCCGGGGCCCGGATGGTCATGTTTCGTTGCTGCGGAGCGAACCCGATAAAATCACCAGAGGACATTACTGATTATTTCGGTGACGGTCAAGAAATGTGATGGTTTTTTTTGTGCATTGACAAAAAACGGCAGACCGGTTTGTCCCGGTTGTCGAGGCGGTCGATATCGACCAAGCTCACCGGCGGCATTATGCCACTTCCAGAACTGCGCACTCATTGCAATTGAGCGCCAGCGCTTTGCAAGATCGATTCAAGTTCCGGCGTCAAGCGGTTTGGAATCTCCGCTGCCTGGGTAATGGGCACATATTTGAAGGTGTTCAGGTCGAACGGCACCTGGTCACCGGCACCGCTCGGCTCGAACAGGAATATAAGCCGATTGCTCTCGTGATGTTTCAGGGCGTAGCCCGCCTCAACGTAGACATTCGGCCGATGGCCGGTCAGGTCGCAGATGATGATATCCGAGGAAGCGATGGCCTCGTACATCCGGCTGTGAATCGGGAAGGTGCCGCCTGCTTCCGTACCCATATCGATCAGCTCCAGGCCGATGCCGTGTTGCTGCTGGAGATTGGTCAGGGTTTGCCGAAGCTGTTGCAGGCGTAAATTGGCCCTGTTGTGGGCGTCATTCGGGGCATCCGGTGGTGGATACCAACGGGCGAGAAAGACCCGCTTCGGAATGCGAGACAGAGCCGCCTTGAAGGTCTTGAACAGTTGCTCCGCCGGAGAAAGAGGATCGAGCAGGTTGGTGATACCCTGACCGCCAAGCCAATGGCCGATGCGGTCGAGATAGGCCACCGTCCAGCGGACTTTTTGCTCGTGGTCGTCACCCACCGCCTCCCGCCAGACCCGTGCCGCCAGCTCGAAGAAACCGTAGGTTCTGCATAGCGATGGATGGTTGACGGTCAGTCGGGTGGCGATGTCGGCCAGCGCGGCAAACAGGTCGTCGGCAAAGGTGGTCAAGGTTTGACGGTCCTGGGCGATGGTTTCGTCCATTGTTATCAAGTTGCGGGCCGACTCCCACAGCGCCGTCAACGGCCGCTCACCGAAGCGTTGCCGGGCCGGTTGCGGCAGCCCTTGTAGACGGTCGGCCAAGAGCCTTGTGAGGTGCAGCGCCGGGTTGTAGGCGAATTCGTTATCCGGCGTCATGGCGTGAGCCGGGTCTTGCCCCAGCAGAAGCCGCAGGCCGTGTTCCGACTCCAGCGGCAACGCGGTGCTGTTGATGGTGTGAAAGATCAACGATTCGGCGAAGTCGTCGGCATCGTTATCCGTCGGGCCGAGTAGCACCATGCAGAAAGGTGCAAGATACTTGGTCGGGGTGTTGGGGTCATCGGTGAGCTGTTCGGCCAGGTGCAACCGGTGATTGCCGTCGATGCGGCGGAGGATTTTGTCCCGCTTGATCTGCTCCAGGTCACCGCGCCGCACGCGTAGCCGCTGTATGCGCATGGTCGGGCTTGAATAGCGGCGGGAGATATCCACCAGACCACCGTTGTCGCTCTTCACCCCAAAAACCGTCTCGCCCAATCCCAGCTCGTCCGGGTCGATCTCTCCCCGGTTGACCATCAGTTTAACCGGAGCACGAACGGAAAGGATCACCTCCGGGAGAAAGCGGTTCTCGCTTTGTTCCAGGTAGTTCTTGATCTCCTCGGCGTGCTTGGCCGATTCCACCCGTTGATGGCCCACCACCCGAAAACCCTGCTCGCCATCCTCCATTTTGTAGGGCACGGAGACGGCCGCCAGATCGCGCAGATCGGCAAATCCCCGGATGATGCGAAAAATGCCCAGCACGCCTTCCGAAAACAGTCCTTCGAATTCAATGTATTGTCGGCCACGGGACATGTCAATGCATCTCCACCGGGCGGGTGCCGAGAATCATTTTCTCTATATCTTTTTTTCGTTGGGCCAGCTTTTCATTGGCCGCCGCGATGTTTGCGAGAATCTCTTGCCGCCGGTCGGCAAAGTTTTTTTGGACCTCTGCCGGAATTTCCGGAAGCCTGATTTCCGCCAGATTCGCGTAGTACATCCGCTGCTTCACGCCGCCGACACGATTGAAAGCCACCAATGCAAGGAAGTAATCCGTCCTCAGCATAAGCGCCATAAAGTCCGCTAGAAAACCGCCTTCCAATCGCCAGACCTGATATTCGGGGCTGGTGATCGCATCCATTGGCACCTCGGGCACAATGCCGAGGGAACCGACATTGGCGCGTGTGGGGTTGTGAAAGAACCAGTCTTTTTCGATTTTTTTGTAAGGCGCGTTGAATTCCTTTCCGGCCTGCATGGAACTCAGAAAAACGCCCTCCTTGTTGTTTACCCCATAAATAGGCCATTCCTTTTCCGGCTCATTCCGGGGTCTAACAGTTTCCGTGCATTCCTCGGTGTAATCTCCCAGCCGGATGAAGTCGGGATTGGCCGTGATGAATGCAGCGGCTCGACCGGCTTTAACATCCCATTGCTGGGTGTTTGCGTAGTTAGCGAGGAACACCTTGGAGCGGGTCACCTGGCCGAAACCTTTTGTCTGTTTGACGAGCCACGAATGAAGCTCCAACACCAAAGCCGACAAAGCGGTATCCGCAGCCTCACGCTCCAGTTGCGCCGCCTCCCAATGGGCCACAATCTTCTGCTGAATCGGCAGCAGCGGGATGGGGACTTTTACCCCCTCTAGCTGGGTTGGCTGAATCCGTTTTCGGCCCGATGCGCCGCTGATCATCGAATTCAATAATTTCTTGAACGCAACTGTGCGGAACAACAGCTTCACGTATCCCGAATCTGTTTTTTTGAAATCGACGGAATAAACAGGAAATTCTGAGGTGACGCACATGCAGTCAATATCATCAGGAGCAAGCCCGATTGCCCCATTGCGCACATCAATTTTTGAAAAAACCACATCACCGGGGTAGACACGAAACAGCCGCCCTTTGACGTCCTTTATGCGGACCGGCTCGCGCGGTTCAATCGAACCATCAAAACGAATGGTCAGCAGGGTAACCATGGATTCCGGTGTCAGCGTCTCCAGAGCGGCCTCGTTTCGTCGTCTGAGGATGCTGGCCAAAGGTTTGATGACCTCATCGGACCAGTTCCAGTTAACAGCGAACTGAGCTGCAACGCTCCAGGTCTGCAAACCTCTGAAACCGATGCTAAAAGCCCGTGGTCTGGCTTGAGCCACTTCGCCCATCACTCAGCCCCTCCCGCCAGGGCAAAGGCGCTCGGGTCGGCGAGAAACTCCCGATACCACTCCAGGCAGGTTTTGTCGCAATCGGCGGGCTGGTTGGCGTTGGGGTAAAGCTCGTTCTGATCCTCCTCGCCGGTGGCGGAGATGCCGACCTTTTCCGCCTCGTACATGAAAATGGGATAGTCAAACCGCTCCTTGAGCAGTTGCCGGGTCTCGGTGATCTGCCGGACTTCCATCGCCTTCAGATAGTCCTTGAGCTCCTTTTGCAGGGCCTTGCGTAGCTCGGCATCTTTCGCCTGCTTGGCCGCCTCGATTGCGTTTTTCAGCCGCTCCCGTTCCGCCTTGATCTCATCGGCGTACCGGGCTTCGATCTCGGTCTTGGCGGTGGCGTAGGTCTCGTCAAATTTCTGCTGTTCCTCTTCGGTGAATTTCTGCAGGAAGAGCAGCGAGCATTTCACGCTGGCCCCGGAGCTGATGAAGGTCTCCTGCGGCAGACTGACCACGGCGCGGAGGAAGGCCCGGTCTTCGGTGAACTCGCGCACATAGGCAAGCGAGGGGTTGTTGAAGATGCCTTCAGGCAAAACGATGCCGAGACGGCCGCCGGGCGAAAGCAGGTCGAGGCAGCGCTCGATAAAGAGCACCTCGGTCTTGATCTTGGCCTTGTCGCTCTTGGGCAGGTCGAACAGGCTGGCGATGGGCTTGTTGAGCGCGGCCTTTACCCGGTTATGGGCCTCGCGGTAGAGGTCGCCGTATTCCTTCAGATAGCGCTCTTCGGCGGCCGGATTGACCTTGATATCCACCTCCAGCACTTTGTCGGTCGGCTCGACATTGGCCCCGAAGGGCGGATTGGTGAGGATGATGTCGAAACGCCCCTCGAAAATACCGTTGACGTTGAGAAAACCGTCGTGGTGGTGAACACCGCCGTGACCGTCGCCGTGCATGATCATGTTCATCTTGCTGGTGCGGGCCATGCGGTCGTTGGCGTCGGTGCCGTAGATGCAGCGATTGGAGAGCTTCCACAGGCGGGAGCCCTCGCGCTTCTGGTCGATAAGCGCCTGCACCTCGGTGAATTTGTCCTGGAGCTTTTTGGCCAGCTGCTCCTCGGTGAGCGATGTGTCCTTTTCGATTTCGGTCTTGAAGACGTTGTACTCGCGGTCGGCGTCGGCGAGGATCTTCTCGCGCACGATCTCGAACACCCGGATCAGAAAGCCGCCTGAGCCGCTGGCCGGGTCACAGACAATCTCACCTTCCTGGGGATCGACCATGTGCACCATGAATTCGACGATGGTGCGCGGGGTGAAAAACTGGCCGATCTCTCCCCGGAAGGTGCGGCCGAGGAAGCGCTCGAAGGCGACGCCCTTCACATCCTCGCTGGTATCGGAGAGGTTGTACTTCTCCAGTTCCTTGACGATGGCCTCGCCGGTGGCAGGCTTGAGGTTGATGCGCTCGTCGTCCTCGAAAATCTTGTCGGCGGCGTAGGCCCGCTTTGTTTCCTGAAAGAGGTTGTCCAGCGGATTTTCGGCGATCTGGCCTTTCAGCACATCGACGGTAAAGAGGTTGGTCTTGTTGCGCCGGGTGAGCAGGGAGCGTTCCACATAGACCTTGATGAACAGCACCTTGGCGATCTCGTCGAAGGCGGCCGCCGGGTCTTTCTTCTCCCGGTTGCGGATGATGTTGTGGCACTTGTGCAGCAGGTCGGCGAATTCCTTTTCCTTGAAGGCGCGGAGCTTGGAGAGCAGTTCCTCGATGTCCTTGTCCGAGGCGTCGCCATGGGGAATATTTTCGATCTCTTCCGTGTAGCCCGGTACTTTGTCTTTCTTGACCCGCCAGTATTTGGTTTCCCGCGAGTTGTGGGTGACGAAGAACGGTGCGCCGCAGATGCGGGCGTAGTTTTCACCCTGGCCGTAATCCTGCGGCTTGATGGTCACGTTATCGGATTTGCATTCGACGATGATGAAAGGGGCGTTGTCGTCGGCCTTGTCCTGGGCGGTGCGCCAGAGGACAAAATCGGCGCGGGCTGAAGCGGAGCCTCGGCCAGTCAGGTCCATCTCCTCGGCGATCTGATCGAGGGCAAATCCGTACTCGTTGACCAGCACCAGCAAGTATTCCTGGCGCACCGTCTCTTCGGGTGTTTCTACCAGCCATTTGCTGCGCACATGGCTCCAGATTTTTCCCTTCTTTTCGTCGCGTTTGATTTCGAGTGCCACTGTCATCAGTTCGCTCTCTTCTTCCTATGCTTCATTTTTTTTTTGCATAACGTCGTTTTTAGCAACCGTGCTCGAAATTAAATTGGGGCCGCATTCTATTGTTTTATGTTTTTCCCTGTGCCCGAATTCTCTAGAGCCTTCTCAATCTCAGAGATGTTTGAAGGTGTTGCCGGAATTACAGCATCTAAGACACCCTCGTAATGCAGCTTGTAATCCGAAGGGGAAATTTCATTAGCAAAAAAAACAGATTTCCCTGTAGGTACTGGTGATAGGCAGTCTGGCCCCCACCCGAAGTTGTAAATAACGATATGGGAAGGACCATTCCCTTTAATCCATCGAGTAACATGTACACGTGCGGCCCTTTCGTTTTTCCCGATTGATTTATCCTTGATCTCTTCTGCAACTCCCTCCACGACACACGAGGATGAAGCTACTCTCTGTGTTATTGATGGACGCTTATAATCGGGACCAACTTCACACCCGGATAATTGCCCTGGCATGATTACCAGGGCGGACAGGATGAATATTGAGAAATTTCTAAGCATGGCTAAGGGGTTTTTTCTCCCATGTAACTTCAATATGGATAGTTGAAATTGGGATTTCCTTATTTTGTTTTGGTTGCTAACTTTTTTTACTCGACAAAGCGCGCCTCGATTTCCTCGACTTTTGCCTGCTGTTCTTCCCATTGCTGGTAGAGGCGTTGTAATTTGCGCTCCGCCGAGCCGTAGGCCCGGCTCTTTTCCCCAAAACGTTCCTGATCCTTGTACAGTTCCGGATCGGCAAGCTGCGCCTCCAGCTCGGCCTTGCTCTTTTCCAGCCGACCGATCTCTTCCTCCATCTCCCTGATTCTTTGCTGGAGAGGTTTGAGCAAAACGCCTTTTTCCTGGCGAAGGCGCGCCTGTTCCTGTCGCGCCTTTTTGCCGCGGCCGGCGGCGGACGAATCGGTTCTCGCCGCCTTGTCGGGCTCCTCCGGCGGCGGTGCGGCCGGCGCGGCGGATCGTTCCCGCTGGGCCGCGGTTTTTTCCAGATAATAGTGGATATTGCCGTCAAACAGGGTGGCGCGGCCGTTTCTGATCTCAAGAACCTTGTTGACGAAGCTGTCGAGAAAGTAGCGGTTGTGACTGACGACGATGATGGTGCCGTCGTACTGGGCCATGGCCTCCTGGAGAATTTCCTGGGACATCATGTCGAGGTGGTTGGTCGGTTCGTCCATGATGAGGAGATTGGCCGGGGTGGCGATCATCTTGGCCAGGGCGAGCCGGCTTTTCTCCCCGCCGGAGAGCACCTGCACCTTTTTGTCAACCTCGTCGCCGCTGAAGAGAAAGGCGCCGAGCAACGAGCGGGTCTGGGTGATGGTCTTGTCCGCCTCGACCATGGTCAGGGTCTCCAGCACCGTGTAGTTCGGGGAAAGCTCCTGGGCCTGGTGCTGGCCGAAGTAGGAGAGGGAGACGTTGTGGCCGAGGCGGATTGTTCCCGCCTCCGGCCTGACCAGGCCGGCGAGGATCTTCACCAGGGTGGATTTGCCGGCGCCGTTGACCCCGACAATGGCCATTTTGTCGCCGCGCTGCAGTTCAAAGCCCAAGTGATCGAACACCATGTTGTCGCCGTAGCTCTTTTGCAGGCCTTCCACGACAATGGCCAGTCGGCCGCTCGGTGGGGCCGGCGGAAAGCGGAAGGAGATGGCGTGTTCGGTCTTTTCAAGCTCGATGAGCTCCATCTTTTCCAGCTGTTTGATGCGGCTCTGGGCCTGTTTGGCCTTGGTCGATTTGGAGCGGAAGCGCTCGACGAAGCGTCTGGTCTGCTCGATCAGGGCCTGCTGGTTGTCATAGGCGGCCCGTTGGATCTCCAGGCGCAGCTCCTTTTCCGTGACATAGGTGGAGTAGTTGCCCTTGTAGACCGTCAGGTTGCCGAGGCTCAGTTCCCAGGTCAGCGAGGTCATGTTGTCGAGAAAGGCGCGGTCATGGGAGACGATGATCAGTGCCCCCGGATAGGTGGCGAGAAAATCCTCGAGCCAGGTGAGTGACTCGATGTCGAGATGGTTGGTCGGCTCGTCGAGAAAAAGAAAGCCGGGCGCGGCGAGCAATTGCTTGGCCAGCATCAGCCGCATGAGCCAGCCGCCGCTGAAGGAGGAACAGGGGCGGGCAAAATCTTCCTCCCTGAAGCCGAGGCCGGTCAGTACCTTTTCAATGGTCGGCTTGATGCGGAAGATGTCGGAGTGGTCGAGCTCGTGCTGGAGTTCCCCCTGGCGTTGAAGCAGCTCTTCCAGGGCTTTCCCATTATCGTGGCAGGTTGCGAGCTGTCTGTTCACCTCGTCGAGTTGCCGCTGTTTGGCGAGCAGCCCGGCAAAGGCGTTTTCCGCCTCGGCGAACAGGCTGTTTTCCAGGCTGATACCGGTGATCTCCTGCGGCAGGTAACCGCAGCTCACCTGCTTCGACCAGGTGACCACCCCGGGGTCGGAATCGGCAACGCCGGCCATAATCCGCAACAGGGTCGATTTGCCGGCGCCGTTGACCCCGACCAGGCCGATGCGATCGCGGCTGTTGATACGGGCCGAGATGTTTTTGAAGAGATGTTTCGCTCCGTATTGTATGGAGAGGTTGTTAATGGTAATCATAAAAGATTGAATAATGACAAACCCGTAAAAAGTCTTTTTTCACCACAGAGCGCACAGAGAACGCAGAGAAAAAATCTTTAATTATAATTAGTTATCTTTGTGCGCTCTGCGGTCTCTGTGGTTCATTATCAGTTTTGCGAAACCATCACACTTTCGTCCAGTCCACAGGTGAAAAATTATCATGCACATAGCAGAAATAAGGGAAAAAGGCACTGTTTTTTCAACGGAGTTCAGCGGCTGGGAGGAGAGTCTGCCGGCTCTGCTTGATGGCAGCGGCCTGGCCGCGGTGCTGGTCGGGCAGCACACCATTCTCATTAAGCCCAATCTGGTCGAGGCCCTTGCCCCGCCCATCACCACCCCGGCGCCGCTCATCGCCGTGCTGATAAGCTGGCTGCGGCAAAGGGCGGGCCACTGCCGGATCATCATCGCCGAGGGCTGCGGCTCGCACGAATACGACACCGCCCACATGTTCTCCGCCCTCGGCTACACCCGGCTCGCCCGGGAAAAGAAGGTGAAACTCATTGATCTTAATCAGGAAAAAAGCGTACTTCTGGCCAATTCCGCCTGCCGCCGTTTCCCGGAGATGTATCTGCCGGCCCTGCTTTTCGAGACCTTTCTCCTCTCGGTGCCGGTGCTCAAGGCGCACAGTCTGGCCGGGGTGACGCTGACCATGAAGAACATGATGGGCGCAGCGCCGCCTGAACATTATCAGCAGGGCGGTCACTGGAAAAAAGCCTCCTTCCACCATGACATCCAGCAGGCGATTTTCGACCTCAACCGTTACCGCACTCCGGATTTCACCATCCTTGACGCCACCGTCGGCATGGCGCAAGCCCATCTCTGGGGTCCGGTCTGTTCGCCGCCGGTCAACCTGCTCTGCGCCGGTCATGATCCGGTGGCAATCGACGCCTGCGGTTGCGGGCTGCTCGGCCGCGATTGGCGGCAAATCGGCCACATCCGCCTGGCAGACGGCGTGCTCGGCACAGCCGAGTTTGGTGAAAAGCGGATCAGGGCCGCAGGGTGACCTTCTTTTTCGGCAGCTCGACCACCTGGCAAATCTGGGTGGCGATTTCTTCAATGGATTTGCCGGTGGAGGAGATCGCCGGAATGGTGTAGCGGCGGTAAATTTCCTCCGCCTGGTTGATTTCCTGGCGGCAGGTGGCGATCCGGGCATAGGTGCTGCCTGGGTAGCGTTTTTCCCGGACGCTGCTTAAAAATTCCGGCGAGGTGGTCAGCCCGACGATTTTTTTGGTCACCGACTTCAGTGCGCCGGGCAGGCGGTATTCATTGAGGTATTCGCTGGTCAGCGGGAAGTTGGCCGCCTTGTAGCCCATCTGGGTGGCCAGATAGACACTCACCGGCGTTTTTCCGGCCCGTGACACGCCCAGCAGGATGATATCCGCCTCGTTGTACTCAGAGGGTTTGGTGCCGTCGTCATGCTCAAGGCAGTAGTGGATCGCATCGACCCGTCGGCCCATGTCGAGGTCGTCGGTGTGGTGGCTGAAGCCCGGCACCCGCAAGGCTCTGGTTTCCAGCGATCGTTCCAGGTCATCGAGCAGCGAGCCGAAGATGTCGAAAAATTCTACCTCCGGGTTGTCGAAGATCTGGCGGATATCGGCATCCATGATCGAAACAAAGACCAGGGGCCGCCGGCCGCTGGAGCGCTTGAGGATGGTTTTCAGGATCTCCTTGGCGGTGGAGATGGCCCGGACAAAGGGAAAACTCTCCTCGACAAAGTTGATTTCCGGGAACTGACAGGTCAGGGCCTGGCCGAGATTGGTAACCAGGATACCGGTACTGTCGGAAATGTAATAAACGTCTTTGGAATTCCACATGGCGGATGGGGCGTCAATCAGCGCGGCGCAAGCAACATCTGTTGCAGGAACTGGTTGAGAGAGGAACTGCCGGGATGTGCCCGCAGCGCTTCGGTCAGGGTGTCTTTGGCCTTCAGCCAGTCGCCGGTTTGCAGAAAGGCGCGGGTCAGGCCGAGATAGGCATCGCTGTTGCTGCTGTTGTAACCCAGGGCTTCCCGATAGACGCCGATCGCCTCACCGGCTCTGCCCTGTTGCAGGAGCTGACCGCCGTGGCCGAGCAGGGCGGTGAACATCTCGGCGCGGAGCCGACCGGAGGCGGGATCGAGATCGAGCCCCTCACGTAGTTGCGAAATACCGTCGGCGAAGTTACCCTGACGGATGTTGCCGATGGCGGCGGAGATGAGGGCGTCAAGGAGAATGGCGCCGATTTCTTTCCTGGTCTCACCCGGCGCCAGTCGGTAAGCGGTGCGTAACGGAGCAAGGGCGCTTCCCCAGCGGCCGAGATTGACATAGGAACGGCCAAGATAGAGATAGGCCTCGCCGAATTCCGGATCAAGTTCGGTGGCCCGGGAAAAGTGGCCGGCCGCCTCCTCGAATTTTCCCTGGTTGAAAAGGGTCATGCCGGCATCGTATTCTCCGGCCGCGCCGCTCAGCATGGTGGAGAGGCCGGCGCAGCCGCAGAGGGCAAGCAGAAGAATGGGCAGCAGGATGAGGTTTTTTATTTTCATGTTATCTTTTGTCGTGTCGAACCAATGGGTTGCGGGAATCAGCCGTCAGCCGGCGGCGGGCCGCTCATCCTGGTAAACTGTTCCATGATCCAGCCATACTGGCCGTTGGGCAACTGGACATAGTACCAGCCGGGCGAGGTGCCGTAGACGGTCAGCACTGCGCCCCGGTGCAGTTGAAAGACGATGGGATGGTCACGACCGGGGCCGGAGCGGACATTTAATCTGTTGACAACAACATGGACGCTGCTGTAGATCGGAGCTTCCGGTTGTTCATCGACAATGACATCCGGCGGCGGCGCCACCACGAGATAGCCTTGCGGAACCTGGCGGTAATAGGTGTTGCCGAAGGTGAAGTAGAGCGCGCCGCCGATGGAGATCCGGGCATGCCCGAGCGGCAGGCTGGCAACGATGGCGCCGATGGGCGCTGACACCACGACATAGCCGGATGGCCGCGGCTGATAAAAGATGCCGTCGTAAAAATAATACGGACTGCGATGGACGTGAATGACCCGGGCGCCATGGGGCAGCTTGCCGATGATGTGACCCTGGCGGTAAGGCGAATAATGGTGGCGGCCCCGTTTGCGGTCGGCTTGGCTGTCGGCCGGCAGGCTCATGGTCAGCAGCAGAAAAGCGAGCAGGGTCGTGGCGATTTTCCGTATTGTGGCGGCTGTTTTTGGCATGGGGTCCTCGTTCGTAACAAGGTGTTCGCCGGTGATTTCCGCTGTCGCGGGATTGCCGGGTGGTGCAGGGGATGAAGGTAACTTTGTCGGAATCGTAAAAAGCCACGATTCCGACGGGCGATGTATTGTCGCCCGTTGTTTTCTCGTTCCCGCCCGCCATGGTTTGCGGGTTTTTACGGGACCATCAACTTTCTCACTTTCTCTCAAAGACGCTGAATGCACCCAACGGGTTTCATGAAGGTTGACAAGACGCGGAGTTTCTTCAAGAATACGGTATGCCAGGGATGAATTCAACGACAATTTTCTTTCGTTCTCCCCTTCTTGCGCTGGTCGTCGTCGCTGCCCTGCTCTTCCCAGGGATCGTCTCTGCCCGGGAGATCGAGCTGCGACCGGGCGAGTCGTTCCGGGAAGGGGATCTGTCGGTGACCTGCCGGGAGGCGGGGGAGGGTGCAAAACCCATCGAGATCACGGAGTGCCAGTACTGGGACGATTTTCACAAACGCTGCCTGTTTGAAAAAACGAAATTTATCTTCCGCGGGCTGGAGTGCACCGAAGAGTGCCGGCACTGGGACTCCTTCAACGGCGTCTGTCATTACCAGACCAGCTGCCGTTTTGTCCCGGAGCAGGGGGCATTTGTCCGGACCGAGTGCGTCGAATTCGATGATTTCAGCAACAGGTGCCTGCGGACAGGCGAGAAAGTCATCAACGGTTCAGGCCGAAGGCTCCGCTGACCGGCGTTTTTTCTTTAGTTTCAGGGGGCGAATGATCCGGCGGGGGGTGTCGAGGATCTGCCGACGGGTCTGTTGCAGTACCTCCGCCAGATGAGCCGGCAGGGGGCTTATCGCCAGGCCCTGCTCGACAACGGTCAGGGCCTCGTTCGTGCGTCCCTGGCATCGCAGCGCTTCGGCCAGGTTGTTGAGGGCCGCCGGATGGCCCGGTTGCTGCTTGAGAAAATGGCGAAACAAACCTTCCGCCCCGCCATACTCTTTTTTCGTCAGCAGGACGTTGCCGAGTCCGAAAAGGGCGGTCGGCTGGTCCGGCCAGCGGGCCAGGGCAGCCTCATATCCTTTTTTCGCCGCTGCCCATTTTCCCAGACTTTCGAGGGCGGCCACCGCCGTCGTGTAGCGCTCGGCATCGGCATCCCCCGGGATTTCGCCGGGTCTAAGCACCACCACACCCCAAGAGCCTGCCCTGGACCATGAACGGGCAAAGCGGGTTCCGCTCATGAGCAACCGTTTTTCGGTGCCGGAGCGCAGCACCACCTGTCCGTCCGGCAGCATGCCAATCAGCACCGCGTAATGATACCGGCGGAAGGGACCGGCGCCGAGATCCTGCAAGACCAGAACCGGCCGGCCCTCTTCAAGCTGGGCGAACAGGGCGGCCGCGGTCGGGTCGATGACATAGGGAAGGCGATCATGTCGCCGCACCGCGCCGACCAGTTCGAGCTGCAGAGTGCCCTGCCGGCCGGGCAGAAAGATCTGCGGAGCCAGTCGGTCCGGGTCGATTGCCACGCCTGCGGCCTGCAGCACCATGGCCAGGGCCGCCGGGCCGCATTGCATCTCTTTCTGGGCATGGAAAGGGGTATCGACAAGCTCGATACCCCCGGGCGAAAGCTTTTGGAAAACCGGCAGATGCGGGGCACAGCCGCCAAGCAGCAGCAGGCAGCAGGCCAGCCGGCAGAGCAGAGACACCTGATTGCTGAATCAGAGTTTGTTGAAGACGTTGATCACCCCGACGATTTCCAAAATCAACAGGACCAGGAAGACAACGCCGATCACGGCAAAAACATTGCCGCCGGCCGGCAGTTCGTTGATCCGGCTCTGCACCTGGCGGAGCTCTTCGTCGGTCAGGGCGGCGATGCGGCGGTCAACCTGCCCCGGATCGACCCCCCTGGCCAGCAGTTCATCGCGGACATCCTGGCGGGTGAGGGCGGCCTGCAACTCCGATTTCAGCGTCTGTTCAGGGCTTTTCGTCAGGACCTCGGTTCCCACCATAGCGGCCTTGGCGCCGGGCGCCCAGATGGAGACCAGAAAAAAGACAATGAGCAGGGGTTTGATGATGCGCTGCAACCGGGATGTGTTCATTTCTCCTCCTTTAGACATCTGCATTGAATGCGACTGTATGCAAACTGCGACATAATTATCCTGAATTGTTCATTATTTTGATGCATTCATTTCATACTTTTGCCGCTTCGTCTTGTCAAGCAGAATTGATGAAATCGTAAAAGGTCTTTTTCACACAGAAGGCGCTGGGAGAACAGGAAAAACTTTTTAAATTACGAATAGTTCCCTCTTGGTTCTCTGTGGTTGCTTTGGGTTGCGGGTTTTTACGCGACCGGCAGAAAAATGCCGTTTTCAGCCGATGGTGTCGATGGCGGCGAATTCCGGTTCATGCAGCGGCAGCAGGATGTCGGCCAGGTCACGAACCCTGAGCATCAGGTCATAGGCAGTGTAGGTGTTGACGCTGGTGCCGGGCGGGATCACCTCGAGTTCCATGGCCCGCACTGCGGCCGGCGGTTCGAAGTTTTCCCGGATGACGCAGAAGCCGGTGATGGCGGCCCGGCCCCTGGCCGTGTTGACCAGCACCGTCAGTCCGCCGGGGGTATGGGCCGGAGTGTGGATGACCGCGATGCCCGGCACGATCTCCCGATCCGTTGCCACCGCTTCGATCTGATCGTTCTGCTCGATTTCGTAAATGTAATCCTCCACATAGCGGTAATCGAGGGGGTGCGGATCATGGATGGTGGCAAGTTCCAACTCGTGGATATAAAAGCGGGCGTTGCCGCACTGGTAGTCGTTTTCACAATGGTCGGCATGGAGATGGGTGTGGATGACGATGTCAATGTCCGCCGGGGTCAGCCCCCAGCGGGCCAGACCCTCGGCAAAGGTGTAAATGGGGCCACCGATTTTTTTGGCCCTATCCTCGGACTGGATGGGCCGCATCTCGCCGGTATCCACCAGAATTTTTTTGTCGCCGCCCTCGAGGTACCAGCAGTAGATCGGGATGGTATAGGGTTTGCCGTAGTCGTGCTGGTAGGTCATCATGCCTTTGTCAAAGACCTTGGTTCCCATGACGATTGGATGGATTTTGTAGATGCTCATGTGTGTTTCTCCCGCAGGGTGACAAAGAGGTGCATGGCCACACGGTTCATTGCCTCGTCGGCGTTGATGATCGCCTGGCCGTCGCGCTCCGCCTTTCTGATGGCTGCCGAATCGGGGAAAAAGGCCAGGGGTTCGACGCCGAGGGCCTGGCGAAGAAATCGTTCGTCATCGTCATCGCTGACAAGATTGCCGATAAAGTGGATTTTGGCGATGCCGGCCTCACTGGCCAGATGGTGAATTTTTTCCGCGGTGCGGACGCTGGACTGGGTGGGGATGACGACGATAAGGAGGGCGTCGGCCTTGGCGATGGTGCCGCGGCCGAGATGCTCGACCCCGGCCTCCATGTCGAGCAGCACGGTTTGCGACGGAGAGAGCATGAGTCGGGTCAGCAGGCGCTTGAGCACCGTGTTTTCCGGGCAGGCGCAGCCTCCTTCCGCAGTCTGGATGGCCCCCAGCACCATCAGTTTGATGCCGTTTTTTTCAAGCATGTAGCGGGTCGGCAGGTCATCGATTTTCGGATTGATGTTGTAGAAGGGCGAGCCTTCCACCTTGCCGGACCGTTCGGTCAGCATCTTTTTCATTTCAGCGATGGGGGTGATATCGGCAATGTTGTCGATCCCCAGGGTCTGGGCCATATGCGGGCTGGGATCGGCGTCGATGACCAGCACCTCTTCTCCGGCTTCGCGGGCCTGCCGGGCCAGCAGAGCCATAATCGTCGTCTTGCCCACGCCGCCCTTGCCGCTGATCGCTATTTTCATTATACTGTTCCTTTTTTGTAGCTGTCCGGCCCGTTGCCGCCTCTCGCCGCTGCTGGGGCGGCCCGTTGATCGGCCTGCGGAGGGCGGGCGCGGGATTATCCTGTTTGCAGAACAGGAAGAACCTGGTAGCATTATCAGCCCCTTGCCGAAGGGGCTGGCGCGACCCGGCGAGGTGCCGCGCAGCCTGCGTCGGCCCGGCAGGAGCCGGACCAAAGACTGTTCTTCTGTTGCCTGATCGGCACCAGCCAGTGACTATACCTGATCAACCCGATGAAAGCAAAAAAACTATGATATCCCTCGGTATTGAACAACTGCTCGCCGATCCCCCGGCCCGGCTCAAGGGCAAACGCCTCGGCCTCCTCTGCAATCAGGCGTCCACCGATCGGTATTTCCGCCACAGCCGGGATCTTGTCCTTGCCGCCTTTCCGGGCCAGCTCACTTGTCTCTTCACCCCCCAGCACGGTTTTTATTGCGAAAAACAGGACAATATGATCGAATCTGACCACATGCGCGACAGGGTAACCGGTCTGCCGGTCTACAGTCTCTACGGCGAGACGCGCAAACCGACCAGGGAGATGTTCGAGCAGCTCGATGTCCTGCTGGTCGATATTGTCGATGTCGGCACCAGGGTCTACACCTTCATGTATACCCTGGCCTACTGCATGCAAGCCGCGGTCCGTTCCGGCAAAAAGGTGGTGGTGCTCGACCGACCCAATCCCATCGGCGGCGAGATGATCGAAGGCAATCTGGTGGACGATGATCTGCGTTCCTTTGTCGGTCTCTATCCCATTCCCATGCGACACGGGTTGACCTTCGGCGAGCTGGGCCGGCTCTTTAACGATTATTTCGGCATCAAGGCCGATTACGAGGTGATCCCCATGGCCGGCTGGCGCCGCTCCATGACCCACGAGGATACCGGCCTGCCCTGGCTCTTTCCTTCGCCAAACATGCCGTCGGCCCTGACCGCCGCCGTTTATCCCGGCCAGGTCATCTGGGAGGGGACCAACATTTCGGAAGGCCGCGGCACCACCCTGCCTTTTGAACTCTTCGGCGCGCCCTTTGTCGAGCCGGCCCGGGTACTGGAACATCTTGATCACTCCCTGCTGGCCGGCTGCTTTCTGCGGCCGATTTCCTTTCTCCCCACCGCGGGCAAGTGGCAGGGACAGGACTGCGCCGGTTTTCATCTCCATGTAACGGACAAGGCGGCGTTCCGGCCTTACCGGGTCAGCCTGGCCCTGCTGCAGGCGGTCATGCGTCTCTATCCCGACGATTTCGCCCTGAAGGCGCCGCCCTATGAATATGAATTTGAAAAGTGTCCGCTTGATCTCATTCTCGGTTCAGGCAAGGTGCGCAACGCCCTGGCCGCCGGGGAGGCGATAGCGGACATTGAATCGGGCTGGCACGACGACCTGCGCCGTTTTGATGAGATGAGAAGAAGCTGTTTTCTCTACTAACAGAGTGATGCGGTACAACCGGTTCCGTGCTGACCGGCGTGCCCCCGCAGGAGGAATAACGATATGCCCTCTATCCAGCCAGTCATTCTCGCCGGTGGCAGCGGTTCGCGCCTCTGGCCTCTGTCGCGGGAGCTTTATCCCAAACAGCTGCTCAACCTGACCGAGGAGTGTTCGCTTCTGCAGAGCACGATCAAGAGGGCCGTCGCCCTGCCGGACAGCCTGCCGCCGCTCGTCATCACCGGCGAACAGCATCGTTTTCTCGCCTTAAGCCAGATCGCCGAGCTGGGACTGGCCGATCCCATCGACATCCTGCTGGAGCCGGTGGGCCGCAACACCGCTCCGGCCATCTGCGGAGCCGCCCTCTACTGCCGGCAGCGGCACGAAGAGGATGTCGTGCTGCTTGTCCTGCCGGCCGATCATCTGATCCGTAAGGCCGACGCCTTTCGAAAGGCGGTTTGTCAGGCAGCGGCGCTGGCCGGCCAGGGGCGGCTGGTTACCTTCGGCATCACCCCGGACAAGCCGGAGATCGGCTATGGATATATCGAAAAGGGTGACGACTGCCGGGTGCGCTCCTTTGTCGAAAAACCCGATCTGGCCACCGCAAAGAGGTATCTCGCCGCCGGCAACTATTTCTGGAACAGCGGCATGTTCGCCTTCTCCATCTCGACCATCCTGGCTGAGATGGAGCAGTTGACGCCGACTATCCATGCCGCCATGGCCGCCGCCCTGGCCAGGGGGACACGGGATAACCGCTTTTTCCGTTTTGACCGCGAGGAAATGGCGGCCTGCCCGGATGACTCCATCGATTATGCCATCATGGAAAAATCGGCTACCGTTGCCGTCATCCCGGCCGACCTCGGCTGGAGCGACATCGGCTCCTGGCAGGCGTTGTATGAGGTGGCGGCCAAGGATGGAGAGGGCAATGTGCTGGTCGGTGATGTCATGACCCATGATGTCGGCAACTGTCTCATTCATTCCGAGCACGGACTGGTGGCGGCCATCGGCCTGCGCGATACCCTCGTCGTCGATACTGCGGATGCGGTGCTTGTCGCGCCCATCGGTCGTTCCCAGGAGATTAAACAGATCGTCACCCGCCTGAAAAAGGAAAAGCGGGAGGAATATCTGCTGCACCGCACGGTTTTCCGGCCCTGGGGCAGCTATACCATCCTCGAGGAGCAGCCCAATTTCAAGATCAAACGGATCACGGTCAATCCCGGGGTCAAACTTTCCCTGCAACTGCACCATCATCGCTCCGAGCACTGGGTGGTGGTGCGGGGCGCGGCCCGGGTCACCTGTGGGGAGAGGGTCTTTCTCGTCCTCGAGAATCAGTCCACCTATATCCCCTGTGGGGAAAAACACCGGCTGGAGAATCCGGGGATCATTCCCCTGGAGCTGATCGAGGTGCAGAACGGCAGCTACCTCGGCGAGGATGACATCGTCCGCTTTGACGATGACTTCGGCCGGGAGGAGAAAGCCGGCTGAGCCGGCGGCGGGGGGCGGCAGGAGCTGATGACCATCAAACGCCACCATCCATCTTCCATCGAGGATTATCTGCCTTTTTTTTACGATATCGGGGTTGAATGTCCGTATGGCCTGCGCCGGATGGCCATCTACCGTCAGCAGCAGTTCGCCGTTCTGCCTGATTCATTATTGGGCTGTTTTTTTGCGGCGGGATTCCGGCGTAACGGCAACTGTCTCTATACCATGGTCTGTCCCGGCTGCCAAAGCTGCATTCCCATCCGGCTCTATCCGGCGGAGTTCAGGCCGAACCGCAGTCAGAAGCGGGTGCTGCGCCGCAACCGGGATATGGAGATTACCATGGGGCCGCTGCATATCACCGAGGAAAAGCTCGCTCTCTGCGGCACCTTTCTGGAAGCCCGTTTTCCGGTTCGGGGCAATACGGCGGTTGGGTATTACGGCACTTTTTTCGCCAATTCCCTTTGTTCGACCATCGAAATCGAATACCGGCTCGGCGGCAGACTGGTCGGGGTCGGGATTGTTGATATCGGCGGCGACTGGCTGAACGCGGTTTACTGCTACTATGATCCTGCCGAGGAAAAAAGAGGGCTTGGCACCTTCAATATTCTTTACCTCATCGACCTCTGTCGAAACAACGGCATCACTGCGCTGTATCTCGGCTACCTGATCCGCGAGGTGTCGGCCATGAACTACAAGGAGCGCTTCCGGCCCCATTATCTACTGGAAAACGGGGTCTGGACCCGGTATGAGCGATCCTGACCGGGAACGAAGCACGGGTGTATTGTGAAAAAATAGAAAATCAACCACAGAGAACCAAGATGTAACGAGTTGTCATTAAAAAGTTTTCTCTGCGCTCTCCGTGGTAAATAAAGACTTGAGAACGGCATGAAGGTCATACTGGCAAAAAAGGCGGGATTCTGCATGGGGGTGCGCCGGGCGGTGGAAACCACCCTGGATACGGTGCACAAGGGCGACGGCAACATCGCCACCTTCGGCCCCCTCATTCATAATCCTCAAGTCCTCGGTCTGCTGCAGGATCAGGGCGTCGGGATTCTCAAGGAGATTCCGGAGCATCTGTCCGGAACCGTCATCATCCGCGCCCATGGGGTGCCGCCCGCCGACAAGGAGAAGCTGGCCGCGGCCGGCGCCCGGGTCATGGACGCCACCTGTCCCCGGGTGGTGAAGGTGCAGGCCATTATCCGCACTTATCGGGAGAAAGACCATACCACCATCATCATCGGTGACAAGAACCACGCCGAGGTTGTCGGCCTGATGGGGTATGCCGCTCCTGATGTCCAGGTGGTCAGCGATGAGAATGATCTCGTCGGCCTCGCCATCAGCGGTCCGTACATCATCGTCAGCCAGACCACCCAGGACGAGCTCGCCTTTCAGCGGCTGAGTGAGGCGATCATGGCCCGTTTTCCGGGGGGCAAGGTGTTCAACACCATCTGTGATTCGACCCATAAACGGCAGGAGGAGGTCCGCAATCTCGCCCGCACGGTGCCGGCCATGGTGGTGGTCGGCGGCACGGGCAGCGCCAATACCCAGCGCCTTGGCCAGATCGCCGCCGAGATAGGCTGCCGGGTCTTCATGGCCGAGACCGAGGCTGATCTTGACTGCCGGCAGATTGCCTCTTTTGACCGCATCGGTGTCACTGCCGGCGCCTCGACCCCGACCTGGATGATTAATCGGGTGGTTCGCTGGCTGGAATCATGTCCCGCCCAGGGCGACAGTCGGTTGAAAATTTTTTCCCTGCGGCTCATCCATGCCCTGCTTGCCTCCAATCTCTTTGTCGCCGTGGCCGGCGGTCTGCTCGCCCTGGTCTGCGGTCTGCTGCTGGGCAGCAGGCCATACGGCGAGGATTTTTTTATCGCCGCCGGTTATCTGCTCGCCATGCACAATATGAACCGTTTTGCCGATTTTCGCACCGGCAGGATGAATGATCCCCTGCTTGAAAGTTTCTGGCGGCGGTTTTCGGTGCCGCTCCTTGCCCTCTCCGGCTCCGCTCTGCTTGTTTCTCTCTTTCTCACCCGGCTCAAGGGGCTGCCGCAGTTTGTCATCCTGCTTTCCATGAGTATCCTCGGCATTCTCTATACCGTACCATTTATTCCGAAAATCATCGCCGCCATCATCAGGGTGCGGCGGCTCAAGGAGATCCCCGGTTCCAAGACCTTTTTCGTCGCCCTGGCCTGGGCCTTTGTCACCATCCTTATTCCCGGGCTGGGCGAGGATTTTTTTTCATCGCAGACTTTTTCGGTTTTTGTGCTTATAGTGCTTTTTGTTTTTATCCGCACCCTGCTCTACGATGTCTTTGACGTGCAGGGCGACCGGATCGCCGGCAAGGAGACCCTGCCGGTCTGTATCGGGGAAAAGGGATCGCTGCGGCTGCTGTATGTGAGCCTTGCTGCTCTGGCCGCCCTGCTCATCTTCTTTCCCGTGGCCGGTCTCATTGCCCCGGCCGCGCCTCTGTTGCTTGTGCCCGTGGCGTCGCTGCTTGTTCTCACCCGTCTCTATGAAACCCGGCGGGTGGTGCAGGGAATGCGGCTCGAATTCTGGCTGGAAAGCCATTTTTATCTGATGGCGCTTTGCGTCTGGGCCGGGGTCGCGCTCGGTTGAGGGCGGCATGATACCGGAAAGAGGAGAGAGCATGCTTGGCTGGTTTAAGAAAAAATTGAAAATCGGCGGCAAGGACGAGGTCCCGGCGCCGGAAGTTGGGGAAAGTGGAGCAATCGCTCCGGCGGTGGATGAATCCGTCGCGCCATCGGCGCCGGTTGCCGATGCTGCCGGGTTGTCCCAACCGGTGGAGGAGGTTGCGGCACCGATCGAGGAGGGTGGTGGTCTCTTTGCCCGACTCAAGGAGAAGCTGGCCAAGACCCGGTCATCCTTTGTCAGCCGGGTGGATGAGCTTTTTCTCGGCAAAAAGGTCATTGATCCGGAGCTGCTTGACGATCTGGAGGAGATCCTCATTGCCGCCGACCTCGGGGTCGGCACCGCCCAGGAACTCATCGAGAGTGCCCGCACCAGCGTTGCCCGCAAGGAACTCAGCGACCCCCAGGCCCTGAAAAAGGTCCTGAAAGAGCGGATCTCCGCCTTTATTCACAGCTCCGATCAGCCGGCCGAGCTGGTCATGCCGGAGGAAGGCCCCTTTGTCATCATGGTGGTCGGGGTCAACGGCGTCGGCAAAACCACCACCATCGGCAAGATGGCCCGTAAATTCGTCAGATCTGGGCAGCGCGTCCTGCTGGTGGCTGGTGACACCTTCCGAGCCGCGGCGGTGGAGCAGTTGCAGATCTGGGGAAAAAGGATCGGGGTCGATGTCGTTGCCCAGCAGTCCGGCGCTGACCCCTCGGCCGTGGTCTATGACGCCATGGATCATGCCCGCCGGAAAAAGGCGGACGTGGTGATTGTCGATACCGCCGGTCGGCTCCACACCAAGGTCAATCTGATGGAGGAACTGAAAAAAATCAGGCGGGTGATGGACAAGAAGATCGCCGGCGCCCCGCATGAGGTGCTGCTCGTCATCGACGCCACCACCGGCCAGAACGCCATCTCCCAGGCGCGGCTCTTCAACGATGCGGTCGGCGTCACCGGCCTTGCCCTGACCAAGCTCGACGGCACCGCGAAGGGCGGTATTGTCGTCAATATCTGCCGGGAATTTTCCATCCCCATCCGTTTTATCGGCATCGGCGAGAAGATGGACGACCTGCGCGATTTCGACGCCGATGAGTTCATCGAGGCCCTGTTTGCTGAGAACAACCGATGAGATACCAGTATCAGTACCATAACCAGCCGGGCTGCGGCGGCTGCCTGCTGGTGGCGATTCTCCTGCTGCTTGCCTTCGGCGGGGCGCCGCTGCTCATCGATGTCATCGGTATCCTGCTGGCCGGCGGTCTCTTCTTTTTTCTCTTTCTCTTTATCGGCTTCTGGGCCTTTTCCTATTATATCCGCCGCAAGGTGAGCGAATACGAACGCAGCCAGACCGAGGCACACAACGATTTCGTCGCCTCGCTGATCAGCATTCTGGTGAAGATCGCCCAGTTTGACGGCAAAATCACCCGGGCCGAGCAGCAGACCATCAAGAACTTTTTCCGCACCCAGCTTCGCTATGACCAGAACAAGATGTTCTGGGTGGGAGAGCTGATCAAGGACGCTTCCCGCAGCAGCGATTCCCTGGAGACCCAGTTGGCCCGCTTTCGCGCCTCCTTTGCCTACGAGCCGCGTCTCATCCTCGTCGAACTGGTTTATCAGGTCTTGTTCGCCAACGAGATCGTCACCGACCAGGAGCTGGAGCTGGCCCGCACCATTGCCGAGTACCTCGAACTTTCCCCTTATGACCTGCAAACCATCCAGAGTCGGTATCTCTATCGCCGCCGTGCTGCGGTCAACCAGGAGCAGCAGTATTACGACGTGCTCGGACTGACTCCGGACGCCGCTTTTGACGAGATAAAGAAGGCCTACCGCCAGCTCAGTATGAAGTATCATCCTGATAAGGTAGGTCATCTCGGCCAGGAGTTTCAGGGGGTGGCCGAGGAAAAGATGAAGGAAATCAATGCGGCCTATCAGTTTTTTAAAAAGAAGTTCAATCAACCATGATGGTCTCTGTGGTTGATTTTCTGTATTTGCGAAACCATCAAAAAAGGAATCTTCATCATGAGCAGTATTTCATCGAAAATGGGTAATTTTGCCACCGCATCTTCCTGGATTCGCAAGATGTTCGAGGAGGGCGCCAAGCTTAAAAAGGAGTATGGGGCGGAGAATGTCTTTGACTTCAGCCTCGGCAATCCGGATCTGCCGCCGCCGCCTGAGTTTGACCGGGTTCTCCAGCGGATTGCCGCGGACCATGGCCCCGGTCGGCACAGCTATATGCCGAACGGCGGATATCCCCATGTGCGTGGCGCCCTGGCTGCTCAGATCGGCCGGGAACAGGGGATTTCCCTGTCCGGCGACGAGCTGCTCATGACCTGCGGCGCCGCCGGGGCCCTCAACGTGGTGCTGAAAGCAATCCTCAACCCGGCGGAAGAGGTCATCATCCTGGCCCCCTTCTTTGTTGAATACACCTTTTATATCGATAACCAGGGCGGCAAAAGCGTGGTGGTGCCGACCCGGCCCGACTTTACCCTCGATCTCGCCGCCATCGAGGCGGCCATCACCCCGCAGACCAAGGCCATCATCATCAACAGCCCGAACAATCCCAGCGGTCAGATTTATGGAGCAGAGGAGATCAGCGCTTTGAGCGGGCTGCTTGCCGATCAGGCCAGAAAATTGGGGCGGGCGATCTTTCTCATCAGCGACGAACCCTACCGGAAGATCATCTACGACGGCTGTTCGGTGCCGTCGATCTTTGCCAATTACCGCGACAGCATCATTGTGTCGAGCTATTCCAAGGATCTCTCTCTGCCGGGCGAGCGGATCGGCTATATTGCCGTCCACCCGGAGATCACCGACAAGGCAGAGCTGCTTGGGGCGATGACCCTGGCTAACCGGATCCTCGGTTTCGTCAATGCCCCGGCGCTTATGCAGCGGGTGGTGGCCGAACTGCAAGGGGTGACGGTGGACACCGCGATCTACGCCAAACGGCGGGAAACCTTCTGCAGCATCCTGGAGGAGGCGGGTTTTTCCTTTACCCCGCCGAAAGGGGCCTTTTATCTCTTTCCGCAGTCGCCCATCGATGACGTCGAATTCTGCGCCCATCTGCAACGTTACAAGATTCTCGGGGTGCCCGGCCGCGGCTTCGGGGCGCCGGGCTATGTCCGTTTTGCCTTCTGCGTCGAGGATGCGGTGATCGAGCGGTCGCGGGCCGCCTTTAAAGAGGCGATGGCCAGCCTGAAAGGCTGATGCCGGCGTGGACGTCACGGAGGCGGCCCGGGTGAGAATTCTCGTTCTCGAGCCTTACTGCGGCGGCTCCCATCAGCGCTTTCTCGCCGGGCTCGCCGCCCATCTGCCCTTTGCCTTCGATCTGCGCGGGTTGCCGGCCCGGGGCTGGAAATGGCGGATGCGCTTTTCCGCCCCCCATTATGCCGCCATGCTGCCGCAAAACCGGGAGCATGATCTGGTGCTCTGCTCGACCTTCGTCGATGTCGCCACCCTGCGCGGCCTGGGTCCGGCCTGGCTCGGGCAGATACCGGTGCTGACCTATTTTCATGAAAACCAGTTCGCCTATCCGGTGCAGATAGAGGATGAACGGGACATGCATTTTGCCGTGACCAACATGATGACCGCCGTTGCCTCGGACCGGCTGGCCTTCAACTCCGCCTATAACCGGGAGACTTTCCTCGCCGGTTGCGCGGCATTGTGCCGGCGGATCCCGGACATGCGGCTTCAGCTTGCCGAGTCACTGCTGGAGAAGAGCGAGGTGCTTTATCCGCCGGTCGATTTCCGCGATCTTGACCGCTGGGGGAGCGAACCTGGTTCCCGATCCCGGACCCCGGTTATTGTCTGGAATCATCGCTGGGAACATGACAAGGATCCGGAGGCCTTTTTTGCCGCCCTCTTTACCCTGGCCGCGGAGGGGGTCGATTTTCAACTGATCCTGCTCGGGCAATCCTTTGTCCGGCAGCCGGAAATTTTTTCTCGTGCCATTGCTCAATTTGATTCGCGGGTTCTCCATGCCGGCTTTGTCCGGGATCACGTCGACTACTGCCGACTGCTCAGCCGTAGCGATATCGTCGTCTCCACCGCTCGCCACGAGTTTTACGGCATCGCGGTGATCGAGGCGGTGCGGGCCGGCTGCCGACCGTTGCTGCCGAACCGGTTGTCCTATCCGGAGCTGTTCCCCGGCGAATTTCTCTATGATGAGGGCAATCTGCTGCCGCGGCTGCGGGAAGCGCTGGGGCAGGGGCGGCTCGGCGCCGAACGGGGTCGGGAGCTGACCCGGCGTTTTTGCTGGGAGGAGCTGGCCGGTCGTTACCAGCAGTGGTTGACTCCATGATCGTCTTTGATCTGCAATGCACCTGCGGCGCCCTGTTTGAGGGCTGGTTCCGGGATCATGCCGATTTCGACCAGCAGTCCGCCGCAGGTCTGCTCGCCTGTCCGGTCTGTTCCGGACACGGTTCGGTGCGCAAGGTGCTGTCGCCGGTCATTTATCGCAAAGGCGCATCCGCGGCGGTGACTACCAAGGAACGTGAAGCAGCGGAAGAGCCGACCGTTGGGGAGTTGTCGCGCCTCCTGGATCAGGCCCTTCATGGTCTTTACCGCTTTGTCGAACGGAATTTTGAGAATGTCGGCGCGGATTTTACGGTGCGATCGCTCAAGATGCACTATGGCGTCGAGGAGGCGAAGAATATCCGGGGGGTGGTGACACCGGCGGAAGAGGATCTGCTTCGCCGGGAAGGCATTGATTTTGTCAAGATACCGTTGCCTGACAAAAATGAAGACGGCTCTCAGTAAGAAGAGGTAGGGGCGCAACGGTTTTTTCGTTGCGAACGCGGTGGGTGATCATTGGCCACGGGCGCGGGCAATCCGCGTGGGAAACGGTGGGGCTGTTGCCCACCCTACGGTTTTTTTTCACCACAGAGCGCACTGAGAACGCAGAGAAAACATCCTTAATTACAATTAGTTATCTCTGTGGTCTCTGTGGTTAATTTTCACTTTTTACGAGACCATCAATCTTGCCGTCTCTTCCATTGGAGAAAAGAGCGATGTCTTACCGATCGCGTTGGCCGTTTTCCCTGCTTCTCTTTCTGTCGCTTGTGCTTGCCGGTTGCGCCCCCCTGTCGTCGGAGGCGCCGCGGTCAGGGCCTCCCCTCCTCTATCTGCCGCCTGATGATCCGGTCCTGCTGGCCCGTCATGCCCCGCTTTTTGTGCCCCAGTCGCTACGGCAGAGCCATAACCGCATCGGTCGCCCCTCCCTTCGTTCGGGGGGGACCGGCGCCGAGGGAGACGATGCCTTTGTCGATCCTTCGCAGGCGATCATCTATGCCGAAAGCCGGAGCTTTGCCACCGGCCGGGGGCAGTACACCAACCTCATCTACCGCATTCATTTTCCTGCCGTCCCGCTCGCCCATCTCACCGCCGGCCGCAATCCCGGCCTGATCGTCATCATTACCCTGGATGTCGATTCCCGTCCGCTGCTGGTGACCACGGTCCATACCTGCGGCTGTTACCGCGCCATGGTGCCGACCTCCCTGCTGGCTCCGGCGGCCCTGCCGGCGGGATGGGAGACGGAGCCGCAACGACTGTGGGGTGAGAGACTGCCCGCCGTCCTCCGTTATGATGATGGCAACAAGGGGCAACCGCGCCTGCTCGTTTTTCTCCGGGATGACACTCACCGGGTCATGGACCTGCGCTTTACCGGGATGGTCGAGGTGAAGCGGAATTTCACAACCGTGCCGATCGGATTTGCGCCGATGGCAGCGCTCACCTCTCTGCCCCGGCCAGAGGGGGGAAGTGGTTCGTTTTTTGAGGAGGAGGGCTGGCGCAAGGGCTATGTCAAAGACTCATTCAAGCCGTGGGAGATGCTGCTGATCAGCTGGTGGGCCCTGGATTTCCATGTGGGATGCGACAAGGAGTACGGTGATCTCTCCAACTCGGACACGGTCTTCTACACCAGCCTGAAACCGTGGAACCGTCTGAAATCAGATATGCGTGATTTTGCCGCCTTTCTCGCCTTCTGGGGATGGCGGTTGTAATGCCTCGGCCGGCAATAGCCGCCCGGCTTCAGCAGGTCGGTTCATTGCCCTCCCCGGCGAAATGGGTATTTAAGAACTCGCATTCAAGCGGCGAGAGGTCAAAGCGCAATTCCGCCTCCCGGTAGAGGGCCTCCCGTTTTTTTTCGGGATGTTCTTTGAGTTCCTCGCATACCCAGCGAATGACCTTTTTCATCCTGTCTCCAGGGGGCTGGAGAGACTTGCAGCTCATCGACAACTCCTTTTCATTTTACCGGCGTACCGGCTTGAAGACAACGCCGGACAACGGCGGCACCGTCACCGTGATATGGTAGCTGGCCTCGCCGAAGGGTGCGGCGTAAGGGGTTTTGATCTGGGGGTTGCCGACATTGCTGCCGCCGAAGGAGGCCTCGTCCGAACAGAAGATCTCCTGGTAATCGGTCAGCTCCGGCACCCCGACCTTGTAGTGGTAATGGACCTGCGGGGTCATATTGAGCAGGCAGACCACATGATCGGCCGGATTTCTGCCGAAACGGGCATAGGCGATGATCGAGTTGTCGACATCCCGGAAATCCATCCACTGAAAACCGGTATAGGAAAAATCCACCTGCCAGAGGGCGGGTTGCTTTTTGTAGAACTCGTTGAGTTTCTCGACATAGAACTGGAGCTGATGGTGGAGTGCCTCCTGCTCGGGCAGATGCCAGTCGAGGCTCACCTTGCAGTACCATTCCGAGATCTGGCCGAATTCTCCGCCCATGAACAGCAGTTTTTTGCCGGGATGGGTCCAGAGGAAAAAATAGAGTAGACGCAGGTTGGCGAACTGCTGCCAGCGATCGCCCGGCATCTTGGCCAGCAGCGATTTTTTGCCGTGCACCACCTCGTCGTGGGAGAGGGGCAGGACAAAATTCTCGGAAAAGGCGTAGAGCAGGGAAAAGGTGAGGTTGTTGTGGTGGTATTTGCGGTAAATGGGATCGCGGCTGAAATAGTTGAGCATGTCGTTCATCCAGCCCATGTTCCATTTGAAACCAAAGCCAAGCCCACCCTGATCCGTTGGCTTCGACACCCCGTAGAAGCTGGTTGACTCCTCGGCGATCATGGCAACATCGGGATGGCGCTGATAAACGATGGCGTTGAGGTGTTTGATAAACTCAATGGCCTCGAGATTTTCCTTGCCGCCATAGCGATTGGGTATCCAGTCGCCGTCTGTTCTGCCGTAGTCAAGATAGAGCATGGAGGCCACCGCATCGACGCGAATGCCGTCGATATGATACTTATCGAACCAGAAGAGGGCGCTGGCCAGGAGAAAATTTGCCACCTCACGGCGACCGTAGTTGAAGATCAGGGTACGCCATTCCGGATGGGAACCCTGACGGGGATCCTCATGTTCGTAAAGGGCGGTGCCGTCAAAGCGGGACAGGCTGTGTCCGTCGGTGGGAAAATGGGACGGAACCCAGTCGAGAATGACGCCGATATCGTCCTGATGGCAGCGGTCAACGAAGTACATGAAGTCCTGTGGGGTGCCGAATCTGCTGGTCACGGCAAAGTAACCGGTGGTCTGGTAGCCCCAGGATTCATCCAGCGGGTGTTCGGTCACCGGCAGCAGCTCAATGTGGGTGAATCCCATTTTTTTGACATAGGGGACGAGGCTGTCGGCAAGTTCACGGAAGGAGAGGAAACGTTCCGGATTGGCGGGGTCCCGTCGCCATGAGCCGGGGTGGACCTCATAGATGGAGACGGGCTGATCATAAAGTTTGGTTGTCCGTCGTTTCTCCATCCAGGCCTGATCCTGCCAGCCGTAGCCGTCGATGTTCCATACCACCGAGGCGCTTTTCGGCCGGATCTCGGCCAGGAACTGAAAGGGATCGGCTTTTTCGACGATATCGTTGGTCGGGGTGCGGATCTCGTACTTGTAGATTTCTCCCTGAAAAACGCCGGGAATGAACAGCTCCCAGATGCCGGATGAGCCGAGAACCCGCATCTGGTGAACGCGGCCGTCCCAGTAGTTAAAATTGCCGATGACGCTGACCCGTCGGGCTGCCGGGGCCCAGACCCGGAAGACGGTGCCCTCGACGCCGTCGATCACCGTCTGATGGGCGCCAAGTTTATCGTAGAGCTGATAATGGGTGCCGTGGTTGAAGAGGTGGCGATCGTATTCGGAGAGCTGGGGAAGAAAGCGATAGGGATCGACATAGGTGCGGATGACGTTGTTGTAGCAGGTGGCCTCGAAAAAATAGGTGAACGGAGTGGAGTAGTCGGGGACAACGATCTCGAACAGCCCTTCGTCCCGCATTTTGTACATGTCGCGCCGTTCGTCCCCCATCACCAGGCGGACCGATTCCGCCAGGGGAAGAAAGGTGCGGATAATGGCGGAATTCGGATCATGTTCGAGCACATGGACGCCAAGGACCAGAAAGGGATCGTGATGGTCGGAGGCGATGACCTTGTCAAGTTCGTGGGTTATGTCAATTGTCATGCTGTTCCTTCTTCGCTTTTTATGATGATGAGTCAGAGCCTATCCACAAATAAATCTTTGGTGCTCGCATCCGGCTTTCGGCCGCCTTTGCCCGTTACTCAATTGCAAAATCCTCGTCGCAGCGCTGCTACGCCTGCGGTTTTCCTCAATCGTCCAGGTCAAATCCGTCTCAAAATCCGGCGCGACCCCTGAAAAGCTTATTTTGTGGAGAAGCTTTCAGCTGATGCAACAAGGATTGAGAAATCTCGTCAGTGTATGATCCGGGAGTCGGCGAGAGTAACGAAAAAATTGTAGCATATTTTCACGGACAATCCCTATTATTTTTCGCAGGAATGCGCCCGCCTCGGCAAAGAGCCGGGGTGATGCATCCATGCCGGCGGGTGGGGTCGGGTCGATCCGGTCGGCAGAGGGCGAGCTTGTGCCGACAGTTCGTGGTTGACGGGGGATCGGAAGGAATGGTTTTATTCCATAAGCAAGAAACTGTTATGCCTCATAGAGCCAGTTGTTGAATTCGGCAAGCAGATCCTCTTTCAGGACATTGCCCGCGCCCGGGGCTGTTGCAAGCGGCAGTTCGGCGCCGGCCCGGTTGATCGCCTGATGGGCAAGAGGAAGGCTGAACGGGGCAAGGCGTGGATGTTTATCCACCATCTCCCGGATTTTTTCCTGCATGCGTCGGGCGGTCGGCATGGCGCGGTGGTCGCCGGCGTTGAAGGGCTTCTGGTCGATTGCCGGGCTTATCACCCGTCCTTCGAGAAAGTCTTTGATCTGTTGCCATTGTGCGTGCAGCATTTCGGCATATTTCATTTCATCCGTGCGCGCCTCATCAATGCGCGAGGAGATTTCAGTAAAATTTTCCGCCAGGATCTGTCCCATGTCCTTTGCGGCCGGGACGGGATGGTATTCGGTCAGCTGGGAGAGGGACCAGCTCTGCCGGGAGCTGAATGAGGCGGAAAGCCGGCTGACGGACCCCATGTCGCCGATCTCCATGGCCTTCTTCATGGCCTGATCCGTGTTGCCGTTATAAAACTGATGCGCGATGGCGGCAAGTTCCTCCATCAGAGAGGCAATGTCGGCCAGCTCTTCTTCGTTGAGATCCCCGGCCACCGAAAGAGAGAAGGATTCGGTGGAAAACCGGGTGGCGGTGAAGTTGAAACCGCGTTGCAAGGAGGTTGCCCATCTTTCCGCACTCCCTGATGATACATATTCCTGGCGGGCGGCGATGGTGACCACATCCCCTTCTGCCGTAGTGAGTTCGATGCGCGCCTCCCGGCTCCGGGAGGCCGCCTCCTGATAGCTGATCAGCCCTTTATCCTGGGCGGCAAGGCGAGCGATATTCTGCTGGCAGCAGGGCGGGTTGGCATTGCTGATGGCTGTTGTCATGGGGTTTGCTCCGCAGCTGAGTTTTTTTCATTTCGGGTCATACTTGACCTATCGGCAGCTGCGGAGAAATCTTGAGGCTGTCTCCTTATTTTTTTTCCGGATCGCTGTGATACATCTTCCGTAACTGCTGCAGTCTCCTGGTGACCGGCTCGGGCAGATGCAGTCCGTATCGTTCCACATATTCGGCAGCCATACGATGGGTGTTGAAGATGGGACAGTTGAGCTGCAGGTTGCAGATGCACTTGTCAATGTACCGATCATGCCGGTCGTGTTCATAAAATGCGGCGAGGATTTCCGGAAAAATTTCGTAGAACGAATCCGAGTCCTGTTCGTAAAGAAGGGCATTGGGCGCCTCGCTGAGCGAGTTGTCGTCGATGGCATCCTCGTAGCCGAATTTCCAGCCGGTCTTGCCGTCGTGGTAGCCTTCGACCCACCAGCCGTCCATGGTGCTGATGTTGGGCACGCCGTTCATCGCCGCCTTCATGCCGCTGGTGCCGCTTGCTTCCAGGGGGCGCTTCGGGCTGTTGAGCCAGGCATGCGAACCGGCAACCATCATTTTGGCGATCTGCATGTCATAGCCGGGGATGAAAACAAGTTTGGCCAGCCCATTGCTCTTGCGGTAGAGATCTTCCTGGATGTCGAGCACCAGTTTGATGATCGATTTGCCCGGTTCGTCGGAAGGATGAGCCTTGCCGGCATAGATGAAGTTGACCGGAAAGCTGTTTTTGACGATGATGTCGGACAGGGCGTCGATGTCGTCGAAGATGAGGTCGGCCCGTTTATAGGTGGAAAATCGTCGGGCAAAGCCGATGGTGAAAACATCCGGACTCAGGGTTTGTCCGCCGTTATCGAGAAGGGAAAGGTAGTTGGGTGGGTCGATCCATGTTTCATGCATCTGTTTGCGATGCAGGGCAAGCATTTCATTGATATAGGCGATCAGCTTAACAGTGTCCTGGCGCCAGGCCTGACGAAACGCCTCGCGGAAGGGCTCCGAGGTGAGCAGCAGCCCGGCGTTGACGAAAACAGCGGGATCGTCGCGCCAGTTTTTCAGTTCGACAAAGCTGTCGTAGAGGGCGGCCTTGGCGTCGCTGATCCAGGTCAGATGGTGGACGCCATTGGTGATGGCGCTGATCTTATCGGCAAACTGGGGAAACTGTTTGCGGGTGACCTCCTTGTGCAAGCGGCTGACACTGTTGGTTGCCCGGTTGACCCGCATGGCCAGGGTGGTGAAGTTGAACTGATGCGGGTGCTCCTCGTCCTGGGCGAGCAGATGCAGCACCCTGCCGCAAAAGGCATGGCCGATCTGGCTGATGATGTTCTTGTCAAATCGGTCATGGCCGGCCTTGACCGGGGTGTGGATGGTAAAGACGACCTGTTGCGCGGCCTGATCAGCGGCCGCCAGAATATCGCTGTCCGTTGCTCTGGACTGGTAGTCCCGGCCCAGTTTCTCTTCCAGTCTTTCAGCAATGAGGTTCAGGACCAGGACGACGCCGTGCTGTTCGTTGAGATGAAAGGTCGAACCGGTCAGTCCCAGTTTCCTTTTGACCGCAACGACCGAAGCGCCGAGCAAACGTCGTTGCACCGCCTTGGCCTGGTCGGAAACACTGTCGTAGAGTTGCTGGGAAACCTGTCTGATGAATTCCGGAGAAGAGGGGATGCTGTAGTCGAGGAGAATCTCCGGAACGAAAAAATCGAGGGTGGCGTTGATCTCCATCTTGACCCAGAGGCGGGCGGTGGCCAGCACCTCTCGATCATATTCGTCATAAAAGGGAACTTCGATTTCCAGGGGAAGATCCGGAAAATCCGGGTTTTTCATCTGATAAAGGGTGGGAGTGTTTTCCGGAGACCAGTCGGTGGCGGTGGAGATCTGGCCGAGGCGGGAATCGACCAGTTGGGAAAAATATCCCTTGCGATAAAGCAGGGAAACGGCAACGCAGGGAATCCGCAGATCGGCAAAACTTTTCAGAGTGTCACCAGCCAGGATGCCGAGTCCGCCGCTGTAGTTGGGGATTTTGTCCGGACCATTGAGAAAGAGCCGGGCAAAATGGCGCAGCACGTTTGATGATGACTTGTCGATGGCGGTGTGCTGCAGCCTGCTTCTGACCGGATGGTAGACATCCCGGTCCGCGCCGATCTCCATGGAAATATAGATGACGGAATTGCCGTCCGGTGCGGTGAGGTTGTTCCAGACGGTATCAAGGGTTTTCTGGGTTATCCCGAAAAAGGTTCCCCAACGGTTGGTGGCGATAAAGCTGTTCATGGTCGTGGTGTGATCCGCAAGGAAAAAATTGATGGTCGCGCAAAAAAAACGTAAACCATGGCGGGCGGCAAAGTGAAAACAACGAGTTGCAATGCTCCGCCCGTCGGAATCGTGGCTTTTTACGATTATGTCAAAAAATATGGAAAGAAAACAGTGATCGATATTTTTGACGGTATCGGTAAATTTTGCAAGAAATTTGATGAACTTGAAGGTATAATAGAGTATTTAGAAAAAAAAAGCGATTTTCGTTGCCGGTTTCAGGAGGAGAATGTATGATTTAATTGTTTAGCACTGTCAAAAATAATACAAGGATCTTCTTGATTGAGAGGGGTTGTTATCGCCTGGAAAATTTTTTTTTCAGGTTTTTTTTATTCAGTACTTCACGTTTTTTTGTCGAGAAAGGAGGCAAAATGATGAAGGTAAAACAGGTTCGGATGTTGGCAGTAGCGTCGTTGATGGTGTCTGTTGCGTTCGTTGCAGGTGGTTGCGCGAAAAAAGCAGTCCCCACCGAGGAAGCACCGGTGGCCCCTGTTGAGAAACCGCGGGTGGATGTCGGTGAAAGGATGGGTGGTGAGGAGTCCCTCGATTCCAACCCTTACACCGCCGCCAATGCGAAAATCTCCGAGGGCAGAACTCATGGTCCCATGCTCCCGATCTATTTTGATTTCGACAAGTCCGATATTCGTGACGATCAGAAATCGCGCCTCGAGGGGAATGGTGATTTTCTGCGGTCCTATCCCACCGTACAGATCACCATCGAAGGCAACTGTGACGAGCGCGGCACCAACGAGTACAACATGGCCCTTGGCGAACGTCGTGCCCTGCAGGCCAAGACCTATCTCGTCAACCTTGGTGTTGCCGAGAGCAGGCTGAACACCGTCAGCTATGGCGAAGAAAAACCGCTTCTCTATGGCCATGACGAGTACTCATGGGCGCAGAATCGTCGCGATGATTTTGTAATTCGCTAAGATTTTTTCCGTCCGACGAAAGCCGGGAAAGACTCTCCAGTCTTCCCGGCTTTTTTGTATGGCTTTTCATGTGCCGCAGCTTCCCGCATGCGGCCGAGATGTTGTCTGAATCAGGAGAGAACCATGAAACGTATGCAAGCAGTGGCATTGTGGTGTCTGATTGGTGTGGCGGTTCTCTGTATTGCACCTGGACCGGTTTTCTCGGCGGGCGCAATGAAGGTGGCCACCATCAGTCTCCAGGAGGTGCTCACCCAGTCGAAAGCAGGACAGGCCGCCCAGAAACAGCTTGAGGGCAAGGTGCAGGAATTTCAGGATAAATTTGGTAAGGAACAGTCGGCTCTTGAGTCGCTCGGTGAGGAGATCGAAAAGAAACGTTCTGTCTGGGGCCGGGAAACCCTTGAACAGAAAGAACGTGACTACCAGATGAGGATGCGGGAGTTCAAGCTCAAGACCGATGATGCGCAATTTGAGCTGAAGCAGCTTGAGAAAAAAATCATGGAGCCGATTCTGAAGGATCTCCATGAGCTGATTGCCGAATACGGCAAGAAGGAAAATTATCTCCTGATTCTGGAAAATACCCGCAAGGGGCTCAGCTCGCGAACCGGTCTGCTCTACGCCGACGAATCAACCGATATTACCCCGGAAATCCTGAAGCTTCTCGACGCCCGAGGGAAATAGCCGTTTCGATTGCGCCACGGAGATAAGTGCTTGTTGAAAGTCTTTTCTCTGTGGTCTCTGTGGTAAAAAAATTACGGGTTCATTATTTTTCTTTCCCTGCCGGCCACGGCAGCAACGGCAGCAGGGCCATGGCCGGCAGGGAAAGACAGAAGCTCGCCCCGAAGAACCAGCCATACCCCCACCACTTCACGAGAAAGCCGCTGAAGGCGCCGGCATAGACGCCGGAAACACTCATCAGTCCGGTGCCGATGGCATAATGGGCTGCCTTGAAATTGCCCTTGCACAGGCCCATGAGAAAGGTCATGAGCACGGCGGTGCCCAACCCTCCGGCCAGTGAGTCGAAGGACACGACCCCGCAGGTCAGCAGCAGATCGATTCCCCGCACCGGCTGGATCATTCCGCCGTTCCCGCCCTGTCCCTCCCCCAGCAGATAAAAGGCCAGCAGCATGTAGACAACATTGGTCAGGTTTTGGGCCAGCAGAAAGGGCCAGATCATTTTTTGTAATGATTTCCTGGCAATGAGCCAGCCGCCTGCCATGGCGCCGACAATGGAGCAGGGCAGCCCGATCCCGCCGGTAATCCAGCCGTAATGCTCTTTCATCCCCGCATCGATGAAGAACGGGCCGGTCATGGCTGAGAGGAGAAATTCGCCGGCCCGGACCAGGATGATAAAGAGGATGATAATCGTGATTCGTTGCTGATCAAGAAAGGAGAGAAAGGCCCTGGCAAAGATGGACTCCGGTTTTTGCCGGATGCGGGCGATCATCCTGCCGCGCAGGGGGATGGCGAGCAGCAGAGAGAGCAACAGCAGGATCCCGGTTGCATCGGCCAGCGGCAGGCGCAGGAAAGCGGCGCGGGCCCGGTCGTGAAAAAGAAGGGCGACGGCAATCAGCAGGCCGGCAATCAGCAGCCCTGCTGACGGGGAGGCGAAAATCCGGCCGGTCAGGTCGGCCAGGGGCCGTTTTTCCGTTTCGCAGCGGGGAAGAAAGAAAAAGTGGAAGAGCAGGAGGAGGGCGAGCAGGCCGGCGGCGAGGCCAAAGGCCGCAGTCCAGCCGCTGCGACTGCCCAGGGTGACGATGACGCCGCTGCCGAACATCATGGCGATGCGGTAGGCCATGACCCGGTAGCCGACAAATCGTGCCTGACCGGCCTGATCGAGGGCTTCGAGATAGTAGCCGTCGATGGCGGTGTCGTGGGTGGCGGCGACAAAACTTGCAAAAAGGAAAAAGAAGGCGACCACGGGCATGGCCCATGTCTGCCCGGCGGTCAGGGTAATCGCACAGAAAAGAAAAAAGAGCAGACCCTCGGTGACGAGCAGCCATTGTCGCTTGGTGGCGAAGGTGTCGAGCAGGGGGGCCCAGAGGAATTTGAAGATCCACGCCAGGCCAAACAGGGAGGTCAGGCCGGTGGCCTCCAGGCTGACCCCGCTGGCCCGGAAAAAAAAGGAAGAGATGGTGCGGATCAGCGAATAGGGCAGGCCCTCGGCGAAATAGGTGGTAAAGGCCCAGAGAAAGGCGGGCGTGGTGTTGCGGGCCGGGCGTTTTTCCCTCACGTGCCGACAAGTTCCAGGGCGGCGCTGATAATGGCCGGGGTATCGATTTTGACGTTGTGACGTAAAATATCCTGGGGGCCGTGCTCGATGAAACGGTCCGGCACGCCGAGGAGGCGCAAGCTGATCGCGGTCATCGCTCTCTTGGCAAAGAGTTCAAGCACGGCGCTGCCGAAACCGCCTTTTCTGGCATTGTCCTCCACCGTGACCACCTTGCCGGTCTTTGCCGCCCAGAAGCAGATCAGCTCACTGTCCAGTGGATTGACGAAACGGGGATTGATCACCGCCGCGCCGACTCCGACCTTGGCCAGGCCGTCCGCCGCCGCCAGGGCGGCAGAGACCCGGTTGCCCACCGGCAGCAGGAGGACGTCGTCGCCTTCCCGCAGCAGCTCACCCTTGCCGAAGGGGATTTTCGTCGGTTCGGCGGGCAGTTCAATCCCTTCACCGGTGCCCCGGCAGTAACGGACCGCAGTGGGGCAGGGCATGAGAATGGCGGTGTGGAGCATATTGACCAGCTCCGCCTCGTCCTTGGGCGCCATGATCACCATGTTGGGGATGGTGCGCAGCAGGGAGAGGTCAAAGACGCCATGATGGGTGGGACCGTCGTCGCCGACCAGGCCGCCCCGGTCGATGGCGAAGGTCACCGGCAGATTGGGCAGGCAGACATCGTGGATCACCTGGTCAAGGGCGCGCTGCATGAAGGTCGAATAAATGGCCACCACCGGCAGAATGCCCTCGGTGGCAAGGCCGGCGGCAAAGGTCACGGCATGCTGTTCGGCGATGCCGACATCAAAGAAACGATCCGGAAATTTCTCGGCAAAGGCGGTCAGGCCGGTGCCGGCCGGCATGGCGGCGGTGATGGCGACGATGCGCGGATCGTTTTCGGCAAGCTTGACGATGGTGTCGCCAAAGACCTTGGTGTAGGTCGGGGCCGTGGACGGGGCCGGCAGCGGCCGGCCGGTGTCGATGGCAAAGGGGCCGACGCCATGGTAGGCGCCCGGATTTTTTTCCGCCGGCCCATAGCCCTTGCCCTTGGTGGTGATGACATGGATGAGCACCGGCCCTTTGCTGAAATCGCGGACATTGCGGAAGGTGGCGATCAGGTTGTCGAGGTTATGGCCGGGAATGGGGCCGATGTATTCGAATTTCAACGCCTCGAAGAGCATGCCGGGGGTGAAGAAACTCTTCAGGCTCTCCTCGCTTTTTTTCAGCACCTGGAGGATGTTCTCCCCGACGTTGTGGAAGTGTTTGAGAAACTGGCTGAGATCCTGCTTGGCGCGGACCATGGCCCTGCCGGTCAGCTTGCGGCTTAAAAAACTCGACAGGGCGCCGACATTGGGCGAGATGGACATCTCGTTGTCATTTAAGATGACGATCAGATCCTTGTCCAGGTGGCCGGCCTGATTCAGGGCCTCAAAGGCCATGCCGCCGGTCATGGAGCCGTCGCCGATGACGGCGATCGTTTTATTGGCAGCGCCCTTCAGGTGGCCGGCAATACTGATGCCGAGTCCGGCTGAGATGGAGGTGCTGCTGTGACCGGTATCAAAAACGTCGTAGACGCTCTCGTCGCGTTTGGGAAAACCGCTGATACCCTGATACTGGCGCAGGGTGGCGAAGGAGTCCCGCCGCCCGGTGATCAGCTTGTGGGCGTAACACTGATGGCCGACATCCCAGATCAGCTTGTCGGTGGGAGTATTGAAAACATAGTGGAGGGCCAGGGTCAGTTCGACCACGCCGAGGCTCGGGGCAAGATGGCCGCCGACCCGGGACACGGTGCGGATGATTTCCCCGCGGATTTCCCGGGCGAGCTGGGTCAACTCCTCTTCGTCGAGTCGGCGCAGGTCATCCGGCGAGTCTATGGTGGCAAGCAGGGATGTCGGTGTCATTACTGTGTTCTGGTCTGAATATAGCGGGCCAGTTCGCGCAGGTTGTCCGCCTTTTCATCAAAGGCGGCCAGGGAGTTGACCGCGGCATCGACAGCCTCCCTGGCCAGTTGCCTGGTCTTTTCAACGCCGAAGAAGGCCGGATAGGTCGCCTTGTGTTGCTCCGCGTCCGAACCGGCGGCCTTGCCGAGCTGTTCGGTGGTGCCTTCGACGTTGAGCAGATCATCGACGATCTGGAAGGCGAGTCCGATCTGTCGGCCGTAAGCGGTGAGGGCGGCAAACTGTTGCTGGTCGGCATGGCCGATGACGGCGCCGGTCTGCACCGAGGCGGTGATCAGCGCCCCGGTCTTGCAACCGTGCAGAAACTGCAGGGTGGCAAAGGGGATCTCCTTGCCCATGGAATCCATGTCCAGGGCCTGGCCGCCCACCATCCCCAAGGGGCCGATGGCCCTGGCGACCAGATTGATGATGCGCAGCCGGTCAGGGGCGGCAAGGTCGCCGAGATCGGGGCGGGAGAGCAGCTCAAAGGCAAAGGAGAGGAGCCCGTCCCCGGCCAGAATGGCCCCTGCCTCACCGTGGATCATGTGATTGGTCGGTTTGCCGCGTCGCAGTTCGTCGTTGTCCATGGCCGGCAGATCGTCGTGGATCAGCGAATAGGTATGGATGCACTCAAGGGCGCAGGCCAGCGGCAGACAGGGGACGGGATCACCATGCAGGGCCTCGCAGGCGGCCAGGCAGAGAACCGGTCGGATCCGCTTGCCGCCGGCAAAAATCGAATAGCGCATGGCCTCGATATGAGCGGCCAGCAAGCCTTCCGGGCGCAGCATAAAACGCTCCAGGCCCTCTTCCACCTGGATCTTTTTTGTGTGAAGATACGTTGTGATATCCACTTAGGCGATCTCGTCCTCGGGCGGGTCGGTGTCAGGGGCAAAGGGGAGGGGGTCGCCTTTGCCGTGCAGCAGGATGTCGATCTGCTGCTGCGACTCTTCGAGTTTCTGGCTGCAGAAGCGGACAAGCTTCATGCCTTCGTCGAATTTTTTCAGAGAGGACTCCAGGCTGATTTCCCCCTCTTCCAGCTCCCTGGTGATCTCTTCCAGCCGCGCGAGTGCGGATTCGAAATTTTTTTTGGCCATGACAGGATGAAAGTGGTATGTAAGTCCTGATTTCGGAAAAACCCAGTATCAGCTATCCCGGCGGCAGGAATTCCCCCGTCGCGACCGCAGCAGATATATGTAACACCCTTGCCGGGAGAACGCAAGAATGACCGACACCCTGCCGAAAAAAGCCGCCTTGCCCGGGTTGCGGATTTTTTCTCTTTTTGATCAGTGGCTTGCCGTTGAAAAAGGCTATTCACCCCATACCGTGACGAATTATCGACGGGATATCGAGGAGTTCTGCGCCTTTGCCGGCGATGGCGGCAAGGCCCTTTCCCCGGAGCCGTCCTGTGTCCGCTCCTTTGTCTACCATCTCAACACCAGGCACAAGCCGTCGTCGGTGGCGCGCAAACTCTCTGCCCTGCGCACCTTTTTCCGTTTTCTCATCCGGGAAAACGTCATTGCCGCCGATCCCTTTGCCGGCGTTGCCACCCCGAAACAGGGGCGTTACATTCCGGTCTTTCTGACCGTTGACGAGGTCTTTACCCTGCTGGAAGAGCCGGGGCGGACGGACAGCTTTTTCCTGCGCGACCGGGCCATTCTCGAACTGCTTTACGGCACCGGCATCCGGGTCTCGGAACTGACGGCCCTCGATGTCCAGGAGGTGGATTTTTCCGGGGGGATGCTGAAGGTGCGCGGCAAGGGCGGCAAGGAACGACTGGTGCCGACCGGTGAGCCGGCGGTCGACATGATTCGTGCTTATCTGCCGGAGCGAGCTCGTCTGCTGGCGGCGCGGGCCGGTCGGGGCAGACAGCTGGAAGGGGACCCGCTTTTTGTCAACAGTCGGGGCGGACGGCTGACCAGCCGCAGCGTTGAACGGCTCGTTGCGTTTTACGCCGGCCGGGCCGGCATCGCGGCCCAGGTCACTCCGCATGCCCTGCGCCATTCCTTTGCCACCCATCTGCTGGAAATGGGGGCGGATCTGCGCGTTGTCCAGGAGCTGCTCGGGCACGCCAGCCTGTCCACCACCCAGAAATACACCCATCTCACCGTTGACCATCTGATGCAGGTCTATGACGCGGCCCATCCAAAGGCAAAGCGGGCCTGACGGGGGGCGGTCGATCTTTGGCGGGAAATTGTCCTGAAAAAAAGGTTGATGGTCTCGTGAAAACTGAAAATTAACCACAGAGACCGCAGAGCACACAGAGGTAACTAATTGTAATTTAAAATTTTTTTTGCACTCTCTGTGCGCTCTGTGGTAAAAAAAAGTCCTTTTACGATTTTATCAAGGTTTTATTTAATGGAAAACAACAAACCAACGGTCCGTTCAACCACCATCATCTGTCTTTGCCATAAGGGCGATGTCGTCATGGCCGGTGACGGTCAGGTCTCCCTGGGCGCCACCATCATGAAACACCAGGCCCGGAAGGTGCGGCGACTCTATCAGAACCGGGTGCTGGCAGGCTTTGCCGGCGCCACCGCCGACGCCTTTACCCTGCTCGACAAGCTCGAAGGCAAGCTGGAGCAGTTCAACGGCAATCTCACCCGGGCCGCGGTGGAGCTGGCCAAGGACTGGCGCACCGACAAGATGCTGCGCCGCCTGGAGGCAATGCTCATCGCCGCTGACCGGGACGGCGCCTATCTGCTGACCGGCATGGGTGATGTCATCGAATCGGATGACGGCATCCTGGCCATCGGCTCCGGCGGCACCTACGCCCTGGCCGCGGCCCGCGCCCTGGTCAGCCACACCGATCTGTCGGCGGAAGAGATCTGTCGCCACGCCATGGAGATTGCCGGCCGGATCTGTGTCTACACCAACACCAGTATTGTGGTGGAGAAAATATGACAGCACTCAATGCCCTCACTCCAAAGGAGATCGTCACCCGGCTCGATCAGTTCATCATCGGCCAGCAGGATGCCAAGCGATTCGTTGCTGTGGCCCTGCGCAACCGCTGGCGCCGACAACAGGTCGATCCCGCCCTGCGCGACGAGATCGCCCCGAAGAACATCATCATGATCGGTCCCACCGGGGTCGGCAAGACGGAGATCGCCCGGCGGCTCGCCAGTCTCGCCCAGTCGCCCTTTCTGAAGATCGAGGCGTCGAAATTCACCGAGGTCGGCTATGTTGGCCGCGACGTGGAATCGATGATCCGCGATCTGACCCAGCTTGCCGTCAACATGGTCAAGGAGGAGGAGACGGCCAAGGTCCGGGAAAAGGCGGCGGCCATGGCCGAGGAGAAGCTGCTCGATCTCCTGGTGCCGCCGGTGCCGGGCGGGCCGGTCGGCTCGTCCAGCCAGGAGAGCACCAGGGAAAAATTCCGCACCATGCTGCAAGAGGGCAGACTGGAAGAGAAAACCGTCGAGATTGCGGTGGAACAGCACCAGGGGCTGCCCCTGGGCGATCTTTTCGGGGCCGGCGGTTCGGGAGCGGGGGGACCGCTCGATGACATGGGCGCCGGCATGAAGGATATTTTCGCCAGAATGTTTCCCGGTAAACGGCAGCGGGTGCGGCTCACCGTTGCCGAGGCCCGCAGTGTCCTGGAAAAGGAGGAGGCGGAGAAGCTGGTGGAGATGGATGCGGTCACCCGGCTCGCCATCCAGCGCACCGAACAGTCGGGCATCATCTTCCTCGACGAGATCGACAAGATTGCCTCCCGTTCCGGCACGGTGCAGTCGGCCGAGGTTTCCCGCGAGGGGGTGCAGCGCGACCTGCTGCCCATTGTCGAAGGGGCGACGGTTTCCACCCGTTACGGCATGGTCAGGACCGATCATATTCTCTTTATCGCCAGCGGCGCCTTCCATCTCAGCAAGCCGTCCGATCTGGTCCCGGAGCTGCAAGGCCGTTTTCCCATCCGGGTGGAGTTGAATCCTTTGGGTGAGGAGGAGTTTTACCGGATCCTCACCGAGCCGAAAAACGCCCTGGTCAAGCAGTATGTCGCCCTGATGGCGACCGAAGGCATTGCCCTCACTTTTGACGACGATGCCATCCGCGAGCTGGCGCGGATCGCCGCCGAGGTCAACCGGAAGACGGAAAACATCGGGGCCCGCCGGCTCCATACCGTCATGGAGCGAGTGCTGGAGGAACTTTCCTTCAACGCCCCGGACATGGAAGGTCGGCAGTTCACCGTCACCGCCGACTATGTCCGGCAACAGCTGGCCACCATCGCCGGCAACGAGGACCTGAGCCGGTATATTCTCTGAGTACGCTGCTACGAAAACCGCGCAGAGGGTAGATAGCCCACGCGGAAAAGGGATCGGTAAAACGCGTGGGCACGATAAGGCCGTGCCCACCCTACGAAGGCGGTGTAATGAAAAGCCAAGCCAATGGTGCGGATAGTAGGGTGGGCAACCGCCAGGTTGCCCACCCGGATGCCGGAAAAAAACAAATCACCGCCTCACACCCGACCATCACAATGGAGTCACCATCATGATCGATCCGGAATGCAACTACTGTCCACGCTGTCGCGACGAATACCGGGCGGAGATCGCCCTCTGCGCCGAATGCGCCATTCCCCTGGTCAGCGGCCGGGAAATGCTGGCAAGAGAAAAGGAAACGCTGGCCCGCAAAAACAATCGGCGCCGCGACATCGCGGCCAACGATGACATCGTCGCCATTCACAAGGCGGACATGAAGGAGATCAAGCTCCTCGAAAGGGAACTGGCCCGGGAGAATATCGCCGTCTTGATCAGCGGCGAGGGCGGCAACTCCTGCGGCAAGGGTTGCTGCGGCACCTCCTTTTATCTCCAGGTGCACCGGGATGACGCCCGCGATGCCTTTGCCCTGATCCAGGCCTATATCGACCGGACCACCGCCATCAGCCACCACGATCTGTCCCACTGTGATGCGGTCTTCAATCCTGATGAAAAACGGGCGGTCTGCCCGGCCTGCGGCTTCACCTTCCAGACCTCGACCTCCATCTGTCCCGATTGTGGCCTTTGTTTTGGTTGATGGTTTCGTGAAAACTGAACATTAACCACAGAGACCGCAGAGCATACAGAGGTAACTCGTTGTGAGTAAAGTTGTTTTTCTCTGCGTTCTCAGTGCGCTCTGTGGTGAAAAAAGACTTTTTACGGGTTTGTCGTGGTTAAGTAATGGGCGGCGCCGGCTGGCTGAATATGACCAACACTGGTTTTTTTCAGCCGCAAGCAATGGGCGCTCCTGATCGGCGCTGACTGATCCGCGAAGAGGCGACGGCGTTGCGCGGCAAAAAACAGCCGGATATTCTGATTGTAACGCATTGATTTTCCACATTTGCTGCGCTGTAGCCGATGGGCGTCAGGCTGATTTGGTAAAAAAAATATATAACAGCGGTTCCGTGGTGTGTATTTTGCTTAAGGTGAAAGCCACTATGCGTCTGAGACAACCACTGCATATCCTCCTGCTTCTGCTGATCACCCTGCTGGTGAGCGGTCATGATGCCTGCGCCGAGGAAGAGACCTGTACACCGGAGGCCCTGCTTCTGGAGATGATCAATGACGCCCGCCTCCATCCGGCAACCACCCTTGCCGCCCATGGGCTGAATCCGGCAACCCTTGTCGCCCGCTTGCCGGAACTGGCGTCCTCCCTGCAAAGCGGGATGGCGCCGCTCACCAATGATGAGCAGATCACCGCCGCCGCCGCAGCCCACCTCGAAGACATGAAGCTTGCCGGCTACTATGCCAGCGAGTCACCGGATGGCCGGCTCCCGTATGATCGGCTCGTCGAGCAGGGCTATCTGCCGGCCGAGGTAAAGGAATCGCTTTCCATGCTCGGTTTTCGTAATTTCGTCGATCCCTGTCGGGCGGTGGGGCTTGTCTTTGCCAACATGCTGCGCGATGAAATGGCGGCAACAACGGTCGATGACTTGAAGATCCTCAATCCGGATCTGCGGGAGGCCGGGATCGCCATCGGCTCCGGCACGATCAAAAGCGGTCTCTTTGTCTACCATTATTATCATGTTGTCTGTGATCTGGCCCTGGCCGCTTTCTCCGCTGGCGAGCGCCAGGCTCTGGCGGCCGTCAATCTGGCCAGGGAAAATTCTTTTGCCTATGCCGAGACGGCTGGTATTGATCTTGGCCCTTACCTGGATGAAAATCCCGGGCTGGCCGATGAGCTGCTCGTTTCTTTGGCCGCCCTGCGGCCCGATGCCCGCTTGACCGAGGCGGCCCATGTTCTGGCTGAGCAGATGCTTGCAAACGATGGAGCGATGCCGGAGGAAATACTCGCTGCCCAGGGTATCGATCCGGCCCAAACGGCCCTTGTTGCCCGGATGACCGTCACCGTCGATGCCCAGGATATCGGCCAGGCCGGCCTGCAGCACGTTGCCCGCATCTTTACCCGGGAGCTGATAGCCCTGGCAGAGGTCAGAAGCATCCTGAACACGGGATATGATCGCATCGGGCTCCATCTGCGTGCCGCCGCTCCGGGTGAATGGATCGGTGATGACGGTCTGCCGAGCCCGCATTATGCGGTGATCCTGGTGATGGTGTTCGCTCGCACGGAACCGTGAGCAAAACGCGTGGGCACGATGGGGCCGTGCCCACCCTACGAAAGCGGTGCGATAAAAAAAGACTTTTTCCGATTTTGTCGTTGTTGCAACGAAAAAAAATTGACCTGACAAGCCATTTTTGCTACAATTGATAAAATTTATAAGGATATCGACGAGAAATCCTTTTTTTAACCATGTGCTTGCAACTGAAATGGCCCCGGATACGGTATTTCCGGTACGGCATGAAACATCACAAACTGACCAGGGAGGTGACCGGGGGAAAAGAAAAGAAAGAGTTGTTTGATGGCAGGTTATAAAATTGCGCAATTTTATAATGGCAACACCGCAGCACAATCAGTACACACAATCACTAACACGAAGAAAGGAGTTACAGAATGTACAGAAAAAGAATTCTTGCAGCAGCAGCCTCAACCGCGATGCTTACCACCCTTTTCCTGGCCGGCAACACCATGGCTACCGACCGCGTCGAGGTCAAGGTAACATCCGAGCCCATCGGTTCCGGCTCCTCCTGTGACAAGGCCGGTGGTTTCTCCCTCGAGTTCGATACACTCACCACCCTGCTCGACGGCGACCAGATTACCATCGACGTTGACTACACCAATGCCACCAACTATGTCTCCCTGTGCCGCGACATCGATATCGTCATCGCTCCGGGCGCAGGCGCCAACCTGACCTCGCAGGAGGACGGCGGTGGCGCAGCAAATGTTGGTTTTATCCAGGCCAACACTCCTCTCAATGGTGTGGACTCTCCGGTTACGAAGTCTGCCAACCTTTCCGCTGTAGTTGAGGAAGGTGTTATCTTTCATGTATACGGCAACGCTGGCTCCCAGCGTATCACCTTTGATGTGGTCGGTATCGACACCGCCGCAGGTGCACCAGCAGCCAATACCGCCAGCATCACCGTTGCCGGTGGTGTCAATGACACCCTGACCGTACGTTTTCTCGATCAGGACGTTAACTTTGCCCTGAACGGCATCTATGTTGACGACACCGTTCCGGCCGACAACGTCTATGAGACCGCCGCAACGCTCGAGGACAACACCCTTTGTATCAACGTAGAGCAGTGGTCCGAGTCCACCGTCAAGGGCAACATGGACTCCTTTGCCGACAAATTCACCTTTATTCCCTCCAACCCGCAGATCGCCCACATTGTTTCCGCTGCCGCCTATGTCAAGTATGAGTGCGACAAGAACAACTGCGGCTATCTCGGCATCGGCGCCACATCCCAGGCCGGCAGCAACTGCGCCGCCTTTGATAACGAGAATCCGACCGCTGTTGGTTCCAACTATGACCCCTGCTCCACCCTGGACGACCATGCCAACAACCAGCTTATCATCCAGAAGACCAACGGCGTCTTCGAGCTGGTCAACTACATTGTTGACGTCAAGATCCTCGTCAACGGCGTCGAAGGCGACAACGGCGTCTACTTTACCAATGATCCCATCAAAACCGACGGTGCCGCCACCGCGGCCGAGGCCTGTGCCTTTACCAATGCATCGGGCGGTCCCATTGGCGCTGCTTCCCACTACCTGGCTGACGGCACTGCCGCCACCCCGGTTGCCGCCGACACCGACTGCACCATCGCCGGCTCCGCTCGTTCCGTCCAGCTGACCACCGCCGGCCATGGTCTGAACCTGCAGGCCAACGACGATTTCATCTACATCAACCTGCCGCAGTTCCATTACGATCTCTCCGAGGTTGAAGATGGCGACGTTGTCTCCGTCGAGGTCACCCTGACCAAGGCTCCGTGTGGCGAGGTCACCACCGTGACCCACTGCATCGGTACCTTTGTTGACACCTGCCCGACCTCGGCTGGTTCCGACAGTCTGACCTTCCCGTACTTCACCAAGGCCGCCACCGGCGGCGACGCCTGGTGGGATGGTCTGGCCATCACCAACGAGGGCAGCTCCGCCGGCACCGCCACCATCACCATGTATGAGAACGATGGTGACACCGCCACCGCCACTGTCAACGTAGGCGCTCACTCCATCTACGTCAAGACCCTGGGCGCAATGATCAGTGACGGCACCTTTGTCGCCGCTTCCGGCAACGCCGGCACCCTCGGTGACAGCACCTGTCATCTGGTGGTGACCACCACCTTCCCGGCATCCGGCTTTGCCATGATCGCCCGCGAGGCCACCGGTGAGTCCATGGGTTATGTTGTCGGTACTGCAGTGCACTAATCTGTACCGCTAAGTAAACCCGTGTTGTGAAGTGAAGCAGAAGGGGGAGGGCGTCATGCCTTCCCCCTTTTTTTTACCACGGTGCGCACAGAGGGCACAGAGAACATTGTGCCGATTGCAGTCGGTTATCTCTGTGAACTCCGTGTTCTCTGTGGTTGATTTTTTCCCCGTGTGGACAATTCCATGAAGAATCGTTTTCTCGTCTGCCTGTTTTTTTCTCTTTTCCTGCTGTTTGTGGGCGGCTGGATCCTGCCGGTCCAGGCAGCGCCCTATCTGCCGGACCGGGAGGTCGTCGTTGAAACAGTGGTACCGAGCCCGGCGGGTGAGCGGCTGCTGAACTGGCGGGTTTTAGTCAGTCAATTGGCCGCGGACCGCCATCTTATCCGTTTTCATACCGGCAATGATGACGCGCTGCCGACCACCACCCTGACCCTCCATGCGGACGGCGCGATCGAGCGGATCGAGCAGGGGGAGGAAAGAGTGGTCCAGCAGGGCGCCGATCATTTTCTCATCCAACCGGGGATGCCGGTGCCGGCCGATATCCTGCCGGTGGCCGGCGCGGCGACGGAACAAACCGTCATTATGGAAGAGCGGGCCGGCGGTCGGGTTTTCCGCCGCCGCTACCGGCTGGTGATTGCCGAGACGAGCCGGGAGGAATGTGTTGCCAGCGGCTGGCTGGCGGCCGATTCACCAGTGGATTCTGCGACTTTGCGCGCCATCACCGTTTATGATGATAAAAACACGGAGGTCGCCCTCCAGCTCTGGGAGCCGGGCGGCGACTGGTGGCTGTATGAGCACACCCCCTTCCGCCGCTCGCGACTGGTCCGTTGAGGTGACTGGACAATGATGACAAAACGATACCTCTGTTCCGCTTTTTTTCTGCTGCTCGCCGGCGTCATCCTGCCGGCAGCGGCCACCGGCGAGACCTATGTTGCCACCCATACCCCCTGGTCCGGCTACTGGTGGCCGCTGGCCTCCGGCGGGCTGGTCACCGGCGCGGGCTATTACGGCACTCCTGCGCCGCTGCACAAATATGATCTGCTGACCCATTCCTTTTATCCGGCGGAACTCTCCGAATTTTACCGGCTCAATTACTATGATCCCGACGCCCCGGACTGGTATGGCCACTGCAATTCCTGGGCGCTGGCCGCCATTTCTGAACAGTACGATATTCTCCCCTCATCGGAGGACAATATCATCTTCCGGGTCGGTGACAAAAAGGGACTGATCTCGGTGGCCCACGAAAAGGATCTGGTCGATCTCGGCTCCGGCGCTGATCCAACGATTTTTCATTACTGGCTCCTCTCTTATCTCAAGGATCGCGGCCTCGCTTTTGTCGCGGATCTTGATCCGGGCATCGAAAAATGGAATTATCCGATCTTTCAGGTTGATCTGACCAGCGAAACGGTCGGCAATACCGAAAATGTGACGGCCACCATCACCTATGTCACCGATAATGTTCACCCTGACTATATCGGTGCAAAAAAAATCCAGAAGACCTATACCTACACCCTGCAGCTCGATGGGAGCGGCTCGATCACCGGCGGCTCCTGGACCGGAGAGAGCATTGTCGATCATCCGGACCGTCTCATGTATCCGCGGGTCTTTCAACCCATTTCGCCGCTGCTCGACTACCAGGAGGCGAAGCGGCTCGCCCAGTCGCGGGATGATTATCTGGAGGCGGGCAGCGTTCCGGTGGAGCTGGCGCCCGGCGCCTACAATCTTACTCTGCTCGACCCCGATGTCTATGAGATTGTCTGCGCTAGAGGGGATGCCGTTAAACTGACGGCAACCAAGGTCGTTGGCAGCGTCCTGCCGATGCAGGCCGTTCTCACCGACGGCGCCGGTGCGGAGGTCGGTTCGTATCAGTTTGCCGCCGCCGGTTCGCAAACCTGGCAGTTTCTGGCTGATAATCCGCCCTATACCCTGACCCTGACGCAAACCGATTATTCCGCCCCCAATATTTACTCGCTGGCGTTCGATCTGGAAAAGGAGGCAACCTATTCCTTCCCATATGTGCCGAAAAACGGCATGTGGTCCGGTTTTGCTTTGACCAATCCCGGCGAGGAGCCGGTGGAGCAGGTCATGCTTACCACCACCGACACCAGCGGCGTGCCGCTGCATACCGTCTTTGGACCGCTCACCCTGGCGCCGGGGGAAAAACGGGTTCTGCTCTTTGCCAATCTGCCCTGGCGTCGGCACGAGCTGACGCAAACCGCCGGGCTCACCCTGCGGGCCGGGGGCGATATCGCCATCCTGAATCTCTATGGTTCCAGCACCCAGCTTGCCACCCAGGTGGAAAAAGAGGACGCCGCCGAGTTGCTCATCATTCCGGAAACCATCCCGGAACTCGATCCGAGCCGCTCCTTTACCGGCGCGTTGATCAACCGGGCCTTTGCCGAGACGCCGGTGGAGATCGCCACCTACACGAGCAGCGGCCTGCGGCTCAGTTCACGGTCAGCCACCCTGGCCTCCCGCGGCATTCTGGCCCTCCACCCCGGTTTCGCCCCGCTCTATTCCACCCCTGACGACGGCTGGCTCCAGTTTCGCAGTCTCGCCGGCAGTGCCCTTTCTTCCTACTATTACCTGCACAGCGCTGATCAGGCGGAGGGCATGTTCGCCCTGATTGCCGATGAGGATGCCAAGGTCATTCCCCATGTGCCGCCGCCGGGTAACTGGTACACGACCCTTACCCTGATCAATCCCAATGACAGCAGGAACCGGCTCGTTTTGCATCCGGTCAAGGCCGGGGCCGACCAATCCCGGGATCTGGTCGTGACCTTGAACCCCTATGAAAAAAAGAGCCTGGCCTTGCAGAACAGATTCGGTTTTCTGCCCTCTGATCCGCTGTACCATTCGGTGATCGAGGTCTACGGCGAGCGGAAGTTTGCCGGTTTTTTTCTCTATCAGGCCACCTCGGCCACCGACAAGGCCAAATATCCGCTGGTTTCGACCAGCAGACTGGCGCGAGAGCTGGTCATGCCCCATTATCCGGGCACGGCCGGTTACTGGTGGACCGGCATGGGCGTTTACAACCCGATGAGTATTGCCCGTACCGTCGAGGTATTGCCCTATGACAAACAGGGGCGAGCCATGACCGAGGCGGCCAAGACCCTTTCGCTTGTCGGCGGCGAGTATGCCATTTTTACGGTGCAGGCGCTGTTTGGTGATCGTTCTCCTGATATTTCCTTTGTCAAATGCCGGGCCACCGGGGCAGGGGATGTTATCGGCGGCTTTTATCTCTACGGCGGTAACGGCGCCAGGATGCTGAGCGGCACGTTGATGTGAGAAAAGGGCGAGGGCGCCCGCGCATCCCGGTAATCTATCCACACCATCGGTAGGGTGGGCACGGAGTCACCGTGCCCACGCGGACACCGCAATCATATCCCGGCTCCGGGGGAGATTGCCATATACCATTGACATATCCCTTCACGCCAATCACGATGGAAAAAAGAGTCTTACGGCATCAGACATGAAAAAGGAGAGGGCAATGGAGCAGGCAACGGTATTCAAAAGCAACCGATCCCAGTGCGCTACGCACCATCCGCCGTTGCGGATGATTGTGTTGCGTGTCTCTGCCTAGACAACGCCCTCTTGTTGCCTGCGTCAATCATTCCGAAATTTACGTTTGCGAAATCCGAAATATTCGTTGTTTCATTCCGAGAATTGGATCGACAGCGCTTTTTCCGGTCGCATTCTCCAAGCCGATGCCCTCGCGTTGGGTGATAAGCTGGTTGAACGGGTGATCCGGGGTGGCTATCCGGAGGCGATTTCACGCCCTTCGGTGCGGCGGCGTGTGGCTTGGGCTCGTCAATATATTGAAGCCATCATCCGGCGGGATGTGCGCGACGTGGCGAATATCGAGAAACTCGATCAATTGCCGCGCTTTTTGTACATGCTGGCACAGACCGCCGGGCAGATGTGTAACTATACGCAGCTGGGAGGTCAAGTCGGTCTGGATGGCAAAACGGTATCGCGTTATGTCGGCGTATTCGAGCAGATGTATTTGCTCAGGCGCCTCGCCGTCTGGTCGCGAAATCGTCTCAACCGTGTCGTTAAGACACCCAAAATGCAGTTTATTGATTCCGGGCTGTTGGCTGCTTTGCTGGGTTTCAATGGCCTGGATGTGCGCAACGACCGTGTTCGCTTCGGTAACGTATTGGAAATATTCGTATTTGGTGAGTTGCTCAAACACTCCACCACCGCAGAGGGTGAGTACTGTCTGATGTACTATCGTGATGCCGATAAGATAGAAGTCGATGTGGTGATCGAAAACACAGCGGGTCACGTGCTTGGTGTTGAGATTAAAGCGGCGGCTACAGTCAGGGAAGCTGATCTGCGCGGGTTGAAAAAACTGGCCGGCATCGCTGGCGCTCAGTTCAAGATGGGCGTCCTGCTCTATGACGGCCCAGAGACGATGCCCTTGGGCAATGGTCTCTGGGCTGCGCCACTATCTTCTTTGTGGGGTGCGTGAATATTTTCGCGATCCCGCCGCAACGCGGTAGATCGGGCTTTTGCGACCCCATCTTTCATGTCATCTGTCGGCATCGGTATGCCGACTTTTCGGTCCGTTCAATTCTCTACGTCAAACGGATTGCCGGGATCCTTCATGACAAAGTACCATTTGCCGTCTTCCTTGACCCACTGCTGGACCGTGGGGGTCTTTTCAAAGAGAAATCCCATCATCAGCATGTCGAGTTTCAGGGTCACGTCCGCCTCGGCGCCGGAGGGTTTGATGGCGATCTGGTCCACGGCATAGCTGACGAAACCGATATTGTGTTTTCTTTTGAGAAATTCCTCTTTGCTCACCTTGTCCCGGTAGGCATGATCGCAGAGATCGTAGACAATATCCCATTTTTCCTCGGTCTTGGCCTGCATCATCTGTTCGACCCGTTCCCGCAGAGCCTCTTCCGGCGGCTGGGCCGTCATGTTCATGGTGGAGCAGGCTGACGAGGCAAGCAGAAGCACCGCCAGGAGAATGCGGTTGACAGTGCTCATTTTGTCTCTCCTTCCTTGCCCTGTTGCGGAGCGGTTTCCGCCGCCGCACCATCTGTTTCTTTGGCGGCGGCATCTTCACCCTCGGCACCCGGTTTCGGTTTACGGTGCAGGCGAATTTTAGCGGGAATCTCCTGGCCGTTGTATTTGAGTTTGGCGCCGATCTCCTCACCCTGGCCCTGGCCACTCTCGGCCTGGAGTCTCTCCTTCTGCTCCTCGATCATCCGGTTGAACTCCTCGACGGAATGAAAGACCTTGACATTGGTCTTTTTTTCCCTTTGCTGGGCGCGGAGAACCTCCATGTAATCCTTGGTGGAATCTTCGATCATCTGGCTGACCAACGGGTGGATCTTGTCCGGCTGATCGAGCAGTTGCGGTTCGTTCTGGGTGATGACGAGCTTGCCGTTTTCCTTTGTGACGCTGACGGTCAGAAAGTCCTGGCCCTTGACGCCGCTGGGAAGGACGAGTTTGCCTTTTTCCGGCGGCAGTTCGCAGAGTCTTTTGTCGCTGGAGGAAACGGCGAGATCGATGCCCGGTATCTCCTTGACCAGGGCGGTGGTGGCGTCGTCATCGAGCTGGGAGAGCAGCAGCACCATGTCGGCCTGGCGACGGACCTCCGGCACCACTTTCGCCAGCGCTTCTTTCGGCGGGGTAATGGTCAGGCCCTTGACGCCTTCTGCAGGCACATAGGTGTCGAATGATTTTTCAGGCAGCACGCCGACAATGCCGACCTTGTATCCGCCGGATTCGACAACGACGAATTTTTTCATCCAGGGCAACGGCGTGCTTGATTCGATATTGGAAGAAACCAGCGGGAAGGACACCTTTTCAGCGGCCTTGGCCAGATAGGTGACGCCGAAATAAAATTCCCGCTGGCCGAGGTTCAAGGCGTCGAGCTGCATGAAGTCGTAAAGGGCAAAAGACTGCCGGGCGCGCAGTTCCTGATCCTTACGGGCCGGCACGGCAAAAAGGCCGCCGTTGTCGACAAAGATGACGTTTTTTTTCTTTTCCCGCAATTCGTCCAGGGCATAGGCCTTGCGGGCGAAACCGCCGGCATGGGTGCCGCCGCATATCATGGTGGGGGTCAGCTTGCCGTGAATATTGCCGCCATAGACGATGGTCACATCACTGGCCGGCTCCGCCCATGCCGGTGTCAGGAAAAGTGTTGCAAACAAAACCACGAAAATTCCGATTCTGCTGATTGTACTCCTCATGTTTCTTCCTCCAAAAAAACAGGTGCGTCAGGAAAAATGAAATCGTAAAAAGTGCTTTCTTACCACAGAGCACACTGAGAGCACAGAGAAAACATATTGCATTATGATTAGTTAGCTCGGTGGTCTCTGTGAGCTCTGTTGTTAAAGTTCAATCTTTGACAAAACCGTAAAAAGTCTTTTTTCACCACAGAGCGCACAGAGAACGCAGAGAAAAAATCTTTGATTATAATCAGTTATCTCTGTGCGCTCTGCGGTCTCTGTGGTTAATTTTCAGTTTTTACGATTCCATCA
>JBMONO010000030.1:0-7038 GCA_049323655.1 Thermodesulfobacteriota bacterium
CGTGGATTGAAACTCCCAGTCGCCAGTCACCGGCCCCCATTTTATCCAGTCGCCCCCCGCGCGGGGGCGTGGATTGAAACGCGCTGACGGACGACTCTGCGTCGAAAATCCTTGGTCGCCCCCCGCGCGGGGGCGTGGATTGAAACTCGGCATGTTCACCGGACTGGATCGACCGCCAGGGTCGCCCCCGCGGAATAAAATGGGGACAAAATTATTTTTTTCAAAACCAGGATGTGTATACTGGAAGTGATCGCACAAAGCAAAGCGGTCACACCATGCACTTATCCACCCCGGAAAACAACACGGCCATGGACAGGATATTCAACCTCACAACCCGCCTTTTCGACCCTCTCCACGTTTTCTGGGAGGACAAGGCGACGCAGCGCCTTGTCTCCGGCGTGCTGGTGGTCATCTTCCTTCTCGGCCTCGGGGTGATCGAGCTCAACCGTCAGGGACTGCTGCCTGCCGGCCTCAGCGCCACCGTGCCTCTGACCCACTACATGGCAATCAACCTCGCCTTTACCCTGGTGCTGATTCTCGAGGTCGTCAGCCTAATCTTCACCCTGCCCTGTTCCATCTCCCGGGCACTGGGAAAACAGTTCGAAATCCTGGCGCTCATCTTTCTGCGCAGCTCCTTCAAAGAACTGACCCTGCTACCCGAGCCCATCTCCATCGACAATCATATCGACGTTCTTTGGCGCATTCTCTCCGATGGCGGCGGCGCCATCATTATCTTCGCCCTGCTCGGCGTTTACACCAGGATGCTGAAAAAGTCGGAAGAGAAACAGATGACCGGGGCCGTGCTCTATAGCTTTGTTGCCGCCAAAAAGATGGTAGCGCTCCTCATGCTCGCCATTTTTTGCTCCATGGGCGCCTGGAACGGTCTCTTGCTCGTCACCGGCAACAAAACCTTTCACTTCTTCCACCATTTCTACACGGTACTTATCTTCTGCGACATCCTGCTGGTCCTTATTTCCCAATGCTTTCAGCCGGGATTCCGAGCCGTTTTCCGCAACTCCGGCTACGCCCTCGCCACCCTCCTTATCCGGCTGGCCCTGACCGCGCCGCCCTTCCTCAATGTCGCGATCGGCGTGATGTCCGCCCTGCTGGCGCTGCTGCTGACCGTGACTTACGACAAGCTTTACGCCTCCACCAAACTGTGATTTTCCGTCCAAAGCTGAACGCGCAATAGCAAGGAAGACTTTTTCAACAGACTGACAACGAATCAGACCGGCCGCCCCCCTGCCGACTGCCCATCGTCGGCAACAACCGTGAAATAGACCTGGAAGCGGGTACCTTCGCCGACAACACTCTGCACATCGAGAAAGGCATGGTGTTGACGGATGATGTCCTGGATGATCGACAAACCGAGGCCAGTCCCCTTATTGTCCGGTTTTGTCGAATAAAAAGGCGTAAAGATTTTCTGAAGATTCTCCTCGCTGATGCCGGAGCCGGTGTCGGCCACCGAGAGCGTCATATAGTCACCCGCCGGAATCTCGCCATCACGACAGGGGAGAGGGCGATCCACGCGGGCCGGATCGGTCGAAATGGTCAGCCTGCCGCCGCCGGGCATGGCGTCCCTGGCATTTGTGGCCAGGTTGATGAGAATCTGTTCGACCTGATGCTGATCGACCATAACAGGGCGCTCGCGATCGGCCAGACTCACGGAAAAGGTGATCAGGTCGGAGAGAAGTGAAGCAATGACGTTTTCGAGATTGGCGACAATGGCATTGAGTTGGCGTTCTTTCAGATCACTGGCGCGCCGTCGACCGAACATCAGCAGGTTTGATGTCAGATTCTGGCCGAGCTTGGTGGCGATCATGACATAATTAACAATCTCTTGGAGAGACTTATCATCCCGAGCGATTTTATTTTTCAGCAGATAGGTCAGGCTCGAAACCGAGGTAAGGACGTTGTTGAAGTCATGGGCAATGCCGCCGGCGAAACGGCCGATCTCTTCGACCCGTTTTGCCTGGCGCAGCTCTTCTTCCATCCTTTTCGCTGCGGTGATATCCCTGTTGCTGCCCCGCCGCCCCAGAAATTTACCTTCGACAAAAATCGGTGTACAGGTGTGGGCCATCCAGCGCACCGTGCCCTCTTTGGTGATAATCCGAAACTCCATCTCTTCATGGGTGGCTTCATGGAAGCTGGCAAGATGTTTCTTCAGTTTCGCCCGATCGTCTGGGTGCACCATCTCAAACATCAGCTGCGAGCTGTTCATGAAGTCCTCGCGGGAATAGCCGGTGATCCGCTCACAGGAAGGCGAAATAAAGACGATCTCCTTATTTTCGTCGATCCAGTATTCAAAGTTATAGGCAAACTCGGAAACAATACGGAATTTTTCTTCATTGCGCCTGATTGCGATCTTGTATTTTCGGAAACTGTTGAAAAAGAGCATGATGGCCAAAGTGCCCAGCACCCACAACGCAACATGGGTCAGAATAATAATTTTCCGGGCTGAGGCGGCCGAGGCGAAATAGGGGGTCATCGGCACGGCAACACTCATGCCGCCGCGGATATCACCGACCTGATAGCCTTGATACTCATGGCACTTCAGGCACTGCTGCTCGGTGATATAAGGGGCGATGAGACGCATGAAAGGAGCGCCGTCGATCATCGTGATATCGCTCACCTCTCCTCTGCCCTTCTCAAAATCAAGCAACGCCTTTTTTTCCCACTCATCCGGGAGGTTGTCCGGATTGAGCGGGTTGAGACTGACCGTTCGGTTGAGAACGGCCAGTTCCGGCGACTGGGTGCGCAGCAGATCATAGGCCTGGCGGGTCATCTGAAACGGGTTAATGGTGGTCAGCACCGTTCCATCACGAGTTACCAGATCCCTGCCCTCGGCCAGAATATAGGGATTGGGTGGATTTTTATCGGTGACCCTGACATAGAGCCCGTCATGCATGGCGTTCCAGCGGCGATAGGCAAGGTTGTGCTGAAAAATGGTTTTGGCCTCAATGAGCGCCTTGCTGTAGGTGCCGCGGTAATTCTCATGAAGATTCCAGATCGCCGACGCAATGATCAGCAGGCTCCAGACAAAAAGCAGGGCGATCCCGTAACGGTGTTCTCCTGCTTTGCGGACAAGGTTTGCTGCATTCATGGTAGCCATTGTGACATGCCGACAGTGAAGAAGAGGATAAGGTGTGCGCCCCTGTGCCATTTTTATATCCCTGCTTTTCTTATAGCAACAATCATGCTAAATTCATAAAAAAAACTTTTTACCGACACCGGCGGGAACAGCACGATGGCGAGCGCAAAAAAACAGATTCTCCTTGTTGACGACGAAAAGCTGATCCGCTTCAGCCTGCTCGCTGCTTTGGAAAATGATTCGGTCACCATTGCCACGGCCGCAAGTGGTGCAGACGCCCTGGTCCGGGCCGCGGCCCTTGACAATTGCCGCCTCTGCGTTGTCGATCTCTATCTCCCTGACATGAACGGGATAGAACTTATCCGGCAACTGAAAAGAATCCATCCCGGCGCCTCGTTCATCATCATTACCGGCAAATACCGGACCAAAAACGATTTTCTCCAGCATGAAAAAGAGGCGGCCGGCTTAGGTCCGTTTTCCTTTATTCCAAAACCCTTTGATTTTCCCCTTACCCAGCAACTGGTCAATGAGGCGCTTGCGGGCGGAACTCCGGCAGCAAACGAATGACCCGGCCCGCCTCCTGTCTTGCAGTGAGGATCTTATGGCAGACCTGAAAACATTGAAAGAGGTTATCCGGGAAGAACAGGCGTACATCAGGAAAAGAAGAAAACGAAAATGGCCCGTTGATCCGGCCCGTTGGAACGGGGACAGACTCATCGGTCTCGCCCTCTCCGGCGGCGGCATCCGTTCCGCCGCCACCAATCTCGGCGTGCTGCAGGGCCTGGCGGAACGCGGCGTCCTCTCCCTTGTCGATTATCTCAGCACCGTTTCCGGTGGTGGTTACATCGGCGCCTGCCTGACATCCCTGCTCTCCAACAGGGAGATACCCCTGCCGGAAAATGCCCGGGACAGCTATGATTTCGGCGCTAACGGCAATCAGGTCAAAGCGCTGTTTGCCACGGAATGGCGCGACTTCCCATTTCGGGAGGACAGGATCGACTTCCGGGCAGAGCCAGCCGACAACGTCCGGGGCAAGACCCAGATGGACCATATCCGCACCCGGGCCAGCTATCTGGCCCCGCTTGCCCGCCATTTCAGCCCCAACGTCATGCGGGCGGTGGGCTCGGTTTTCACCTCGACATTCATGTCCCTGCTCTGGTTCGTTCTGCTGATCGTCATCATCACCGCAAGCTATATGACAGTGGTCGGTTTGACCGCCCCGGATATGGCAATGCACCCGGAAAGCCGACCGGCCGGCAGTCTCGCCATGGAGGCACCGACCGCGAACTCAGTCGTGTCGTTCGCGGCATCCGGTCAGGCGGTTTCGGCATCGGCCCAAAAGGATATTTTCACCCTGCTTACGGCCGGCGCCTGGCGTCCATTTGAAAAATTTGCCGATATGGCCGGCCCGCGCCCCTGGACTATCGGGATGGCGTTTTTTTCCCTCGGCGCCACTCTCTTTTTTTTCATGGGCGGACGGACGGCAATCCGCTCATGTATCGACACATCCTATTATCCCTGTTTTTTCTGCATTATGGCGCTGCTCCTTCTTGTCCTTTTCGGCGGCCACTCGTTGCTTTGCTCCATTCTCACCACGGAAAAGGCACTGACAGAGGGAGCTATCCTCGTCCTGCCGGTGCTTTTTGCCGGGGGCGCCCTGATCGGGGTCTGGCTCGCTTATGCCCACGCCGCAAGGCAGTCGACAAACTGGGACATTGTTGCCCGCTCACAATTTCATAAATTGACCGGCATTCTCCTGATCGGCCTGCTGCTGACCCTGGTCTGGGCAATCCTGCCCTGCTTTCTTGTTGTCGGCATGGACATCTGGAAAAGCGCACTCCTCATTCTCATCGGTTTTGGCATCCGCTCCGTGGTGACAACCCGCAGGACAGCGGGCAGCCAAAAAACGTTTTTCACGATCCCCGACAAATACAGATGTTTGCTGCTCGGCCTCTGCACCGTGTTTTTTACCCTGCTGGCTGTTATTTCCGTCGGTAACGCCCTCCACGATCTCCTCCTGGAAAACGGCTCCGATTCAACTTTGACCTGGCAGGCTCTTAATACCGGGACGCTGCCGGCAACAGCAGCGCTTTCCCTCCTGCTGCTGCTCGCCTTTGCCGGGTGGGTGGACGTAAACAAGCTCTCCCCCCACTACTTTTACCGGGATCGCCTGGCCGAGACTTTTTTGCGGACAGCAACCGGCGAACAGACCCAGCTGCGGGATGACGCGGAGATGCTGATGCGGAATCTGCATGGCAACCGGCCGGACAGAACATGGGCAGCTCGCGGCCCTTATCTGCTTATGAACGCCACCCTCAATCTCACCGCTGATCAGGATCTGAAGGCATTCAACCGTAAATCGGATATTTTTACCTTTTCCCGTTTTTTTCTCGGCTCGAAAAAAACCGGATACCTGCGAACCAGTGACTATCTGGTTGACGACGGCCCACTAAAGCTTGCCCGGGCCATGGCCATCAGCGGCGCGGCGGTGACCTCGATCATGGGCATGAACACCTCCCTTGCCACCTCCTTTGCCTGCACCATCTTCGGGGTGCGGCTCGGTTACTGGCTGCCCAACTTCTACTGCAACAGAAAAAGGCTGGACGAAATCGATGCGACGATCAGGGAGATTGACACCAACCTTGAGAACCAGGTCCGACAAGACCGGCAGAAACTCCTGGACGCCCGATACAAGGCCGAAGAAAAACGACAACAGCTGTGCCGGAGGATCGCTCCATTAGGGAAAAGCAGCTTCCGGAGCAGATTTGCCCGGCTGTTCAAAGAGCTGGTCGGCCACACCACGGCCGAAGCAGAAGAAATCTACCTCAGCGACGGCGGCCACAGCGGCGACAACCTCGGCATCATCCCCCTGCTACAACGCCGGGTGAAGGTGCTGCTCGTTTCGGATTCGGAATGCGATCCCGATCACCTCTTCGACTCCTTCAACAGTTCGCTGCGCAACGCCTACGTCGACGAAGGCATCTGCATCGACATTTCCCTGGACGGCCTGCGCAAAAACGATAAAGGGTTGACTCCGGACACCTTCGCGATCGGCCGCATCTATTATCCGGACCAGGGACCGGACCAGGAAAACTGGCTGGTGCTGTTCAAAAACACCATGACCGGCGCCGAAATTGCGCCCATCGTCAATTACCGGGAAAAAAGCCCGTCCTTTCCGCATGAAAGCACCGGCGATCAGTTTTTCAGCGAAGAACAGTTTGAATCCTACCGAGCGCTGGGTCGTTTTGCCGTGTTTAACTCCTTTGCCTCGGAAGGGAGCTGGCTGGCCTCCTGCCGGCACTCAGCGGCAAAATCATCGCTGCTTGTCAGCCGCGCCCATGCCTTTCTGATGGCGCATGCCGACTCAAAACAATCAGCTCGATCTTCTGTTTCGGCACATGATGAAGCAGTCGCCTGATTCATTCCGCCCCAGGACGACACCGGAAAAAGAGGCCCATGTCCGCTACGATGCCGCCCGCCTGCAACGTTGGGGATGGGCCTCACTTGCCCTCAACGTGCTGCTGGCCCTGTTGCACGGTGTGCTTGCCCTGGCCTCCGGCAGTCTCGCGGTGACCGCGGAACTGCTCCACAACGGTGTTGATCTCATTGCCTCGCTGGCCGTCCTGATCGGTCTTCGGCTTGCCACCCGCAAATCCGAGGCCTTTCCTTACGGTCTCTACAAGGTGGAAAATCTGCTGGCCGCCGGACTCGCCCTCCTGATTTTCATCAGTGTCTATGAAATGCTGAACAAAGCGTTATTTGCTCCCTCCCCGGCGGTACGGGCAGAAGGCTGGATGATCGCCCTGCTGCTGCTCACCACCATCCTGCCGCTCGTCTTTAGTCATTTCGAACTGCGCGTCGCCTTGGCCGCCCATTCCCCAGCCCTGCTTGCCGATGCCAAAGAATATCGGGTCCACATCTACACAACCGGGCTCGCCCTGGTGGCC
>JBMONO010000031.1:0-50835 GCA_049323655.1 Thermodesulfobacteriota bacterium
CAGCGCCTGCTGGCCGGCATGAAGGGCCTGATGATCCCTGCCCTCCCGCACACCATGATAGTGGACATGGCGCACCCCGCTCAGATCGGCCAGCATCGCCGACGGGTTATCGGCAAAGAGGAGGGCATGACCGACATCAAGACAGCGCGAAAAGCCATGGCCGGTTACCAGGGAACGAATCCAGCCAAAGGGGTAATCGATGTTTTCAATGGCAACCTGCGCCCGCTGCCGGCCGATCCGGCCGGCCAGCTGATACAGAAAGGCATCGATATTGTCCAGCCATTCATCGCGGCCCATCTCGCCCTCCAGGGGCAGATGGAGGTCATAACAGCGCGGCGCAAGCGGGGCCAGCTCCTCCAGCAGCCCGACGATGACGTCCACCGCTCCGACCCTTTCCCGCCGATCTGAGCTGCCAGGTCGCATATCCACCGGCAGATGGACGGTGAATCCCAGTCCCCATTGCGCCGCAATCTGCTGGAGAACAGCGGCATTGTAAGCATTGGCAGGCTTACCGGCGGATGGCGTTTCAAAAAAGAGCAGCTGGACATCATCGACCTGCCTGGCAAGAAAGGCAACATTCTCTTCGATGGTGGCGGGCAGAATAAAGGAGGTCGTGCCGATCTTCCAGGGGAATCGCTTTTTACCGGTCATCGTCGTCACCAAAGCGACCAAGATCGATCATTTCACCGGGCCGGTCCTGCCAGGAGAGAGAAACAACCGGTCGCCTGGCCCTTGACACGGTCGCCGCGGCCGCGGCGACCGTGTCAAGGGCCAGGCTCGGATCATTGTTGGTTTCGCTGATATGGGCCAGCACGACATGAAAGAGTTTCTCATGGAGAATATCGCTAATCAGAGCGGCCGATTGGTCATTGGCCAGATGGCCGTGGCGGGAACGGATCCGCTGCTTGAGCTGCAAAGGATAGGGGCCATTTTGCAGCATGCGCGGATCATGGTTGCATTCCAGGACCAACCCGTTGCAGCCGGCCAAATGATGGCGGATGACCCTGGAGACGGTACCGGTGTCCGTGCAGTAGCCAAGGGAACAAAGGCCATGACGGATAACGAAACCGACCGGGTCGGCGGTATCGTGACAGACGGCAAAGGGATGCACGGAAAAACCGCCGAGGGAAAAGGATGTCCCGGTGGTGAAGGGATGAACGGCCTCGACCCCGACCAGGGTTCTGGCTGCGGCGGCAATGGTGCCGGCACTGGCGTGAAGCGGCAGACCGAACTTGCGGGCCAGCACCCCGACCCCCTTGAGATGATCGTTATGTTCATGGGTCAGGAGGATGGCAGACAGCGAGGCTGCCTCGACCCCGATGGCGGCCAGTCGACGCTCGATCTCCACGGCGGAAAAACCGTTATCGATCAACAGTCCGCCGCTTTTCGCCGCCACGTAGGTGGCGTTTCCCCGGCTTCCGCTGCCCAGCACACAGAAACGCATGCTCCGCCTTACCGACCGGAGTGCCCGAATCCCCCATCGCCGCGCGTCGTGGCATCAAGGGTTCTGACCGGACGGATCAGGGCCCGGCAGACCGGCGCCAGTATGAGCTGGGCAATCCGATCACCCCGCTGGACGGTGTAAGCGGCACTGCCGAGATTGATGAGTCCGATTTTGACTTCACCGCGGTAATCGGCGTCGATCGTGCCTGGACTGTTGACCACCGTGATGCCATGCTTGATTGCCAGTCCGCTGCGGGGACGCACCTGTAATTCATAGCCTGGCGGGAGCGCCACGGCAAAACCGGTGGGCACCAGGACGATCTGCCCGGGAGAGAGATGGAGAGGAGCGGGGAGCGCTGCCGCCACATCCATGCCAGCGGCCAGATCGGAATGATAGGTGGGAAGTGGCAGATCCGCGCAGGTTTCCGGATCGAGCCAGCAGAAAAAAAGATCAACCGGAGCAAAGGACATCACGCCCTCCCCTGATTAGTGCGGTTGCCCTGGCGAACAAGACATTGCCTTTATTAGCGGCGCGTCCGGGGAAAACCGGCGGGAAAATGACGATCGACCTCATGGGCAGCGAGCGGGCCGACAACAACGGTGCTCATACCTTTGCCGAAAAGGTGACAGGCCAGACGGCACACCGCGTCGCCGGTCACCTTTTCCAGGCCGCGCAGAACCTCGTCGAAGGAGACATCCCGACCGAAATAGAGCTCGTTCCTGCCAAGCCGGGTCATCCGCATCTCCATGCTTTCAGCTGCAAGGAGCAGGCCCGCGCGAGCATAGACCCGGGCATTGGTCAGCTCCTCTGCTGTCACCGGGGCCTGACAGAAACGGACAATCTCAGTCTCCACCAGATCGAGGGTGCAATTGATATTGGCGGGATGGACACCGAGATAGATCCCGATGTAGCCGCCGTCCTGATAAGAGTCGAGATAGGAGTGGACGGAATAAGCCAGTCCTCTTTTTTCCCGGATTTCCTGAAAGAGGCGGGAGCTCATGTTGCCGCCCAGCATGATGTTGAGCAGCATCAGGGCATAGCGGTCCGGTGAGTGGACATCAAGACCGTAAGTGCCAAGGGCGACATGCGCCTGCTCCAACGGCTTGGCCAGCACCTTCTGTTCCAACGCCAGCTCAGTGGGAGCCTTGCGCTCAGAACGGAAAAGAGGGTGGACGACGCAGAGTGGCGAAAAGAGCATGTCGAGCAGGCCGACAAAGGCGTCGTGCTCCACATTGCCGGCCGCTGCGATAACGATGCGATCCGGTGTATAGAAGTTCCGCAAGTGATCGAGCAGCTTCTGGCGGTCCATGCGGGACACCACCTCCACCGCACCAAGCACGGTGTTACCCAACGGATGATGTCCCCACAGCAGCTTTTCAAAGAGGTCGTGAATCTGCTCCTCCGGCGTATCCTCCACCATGCTGATCTCCTGGAGGATGACCTGCTGCTCCCGCTCAACCTCTTCCGGATCAAAAAGAGAGTTGCGAAAACAATCGGCAAAAAGCTCCAGCAGCCGGGGCAGCTGATCGTCGAGCACGGTGGCATGATAGCAGGTGACATCCTTGCCGGTAAAGGCGTTCGCCGTCCCGCCCAGCACGTCAAATTCCATGGCAATACGGCCGGCGCTGCGCAGGGAAGTACCCTTGAAGAGCATATGCTCGACAAAATGGGAACAGCCGCTGGTCAGATCATGCTCGTCACGGGCGCCGACATCAACCCAGATGCCGACGCTCACCGTTCTGACATGGGGCACCTGTTCGGAGACAACACGCACCCCATTGTCCAGCACAGTCTTCCGCAGCATGGTGCCAACGCCTCCCTGTTACCCCTGCATCTCGGCGAGGGCCGCCTTGCGGCTCAGCCGGATCTTGCCGCGCTGGTCAACATTGAGCACCTTGACCATGACCTCTTCACCTTCCTGGAGGATGTCGGTTACCTTTTCCACCCGCCGGTTATCAAGCTCAGAGATGTGAATGAGGCCGTCGGTGCCAGGCAGAATCTCGACAAAAGCACCGAAATCAACGATCTTCTGCACCGTTCCCTTATAAATCTTGCCGATCTCAACCTCGGCGGTGATCTCCCGAACCCGGTCGAAAACCTTCTGACCGACCACGCCGTCCGGGGCAAAAATCATCACTTTGCCGGAATCCTCGACATCGATCTTGACCCCGTACTCCGCGGTGATGGATTTGATCATCTTCCCACCCGGCCCAATCAGATCACGGATCTTTTCCGGATTGATCTCCATGGAAAAGATCTTCGGGGCATGCTCGGGCAGGGTGGCGCGGGGCGCGTCGATCGCCTCCCGCATCTTTTCCAGGATGTGGAGCCGGCCGTTTTTTGCCTGGGCCAGGGCGGTGGTCATGATCTCCCTGGAGATCCCTTCGATTTTGATATCCATCTGCAGGGCGGTGATGCCGGCCGCAGTGCCGCACACCTTGAAATCCATATCGCCAAGGTGATCCTCATCGCCGAGAATATCGGAGAGGACAACAACCTGATCACCGTCCTTGATCAGCCCCATGGCCACCCCGGACACCGGCTGCTTGATCGGCACCCCTGCATCCATCAGCGCCAGACAGCCGCCGCAGACGGTGGCCATCGAGGAGGAACCGTTGGATTCCATGACGTCCGATACCACCCTGATGGTGTAAGGGAAGTCGGCCATGTCAGGCAGGATGGCCTGAATGGCGCGGGTGGCCAAGGCGCCGTGCCCGATATCGCGGCGGCTCGGACCGCGCAGAAAACGGACCTCGCCGACACAGAATGGCGGAAAGTTGTAATGGAGCATGAACGGCAAATTTTCCATCCCCCCCAGGGTTTCCACCCGCTGTTCATCCTCGCCGCTGCCCAGGGTGGCGGTAACGAGGGTCTGGGTCTCCCCCCTGGTGAACAGGGCCGAGCCGTGGGCCCGCGGCAGAATGGCGACTTCGGAGGTGATCGGCCTGATCTCCTCAAAGCCGCGGCCGTCAATGCGTTTGCGCTCATTGACAATCATGGCGCGCATCATATTCTTTTTCAGGTCATGGAGCAGGGCTTTGGCCCCTGCCTGGCCGGTAAAGCCCTCCTCCTTGGTCAGTTCGACAAGAACCTCCTCTTCCAGGCAATGGTAAAGGTCGCTACGTTGCATCTTGTCAGCAGTGGTGATGACCCTGGCCATGCCGGCCCCGGCGATGGCGGTTATCTTTTCCTGCAGCGCATGATCAATCTCCGGCACGGTAACGGCGATTTTGGGCCGGCCGACCTCCCGGCGCAGTTCCTCCTGGATATCGAGCAGCGGCTGGATGCCGGCATGGCCGAAATAGATGCCGGACAGCACCTCCTCCTCAGAGAGATTGTCAGCACCGCCCTCAACCATTACCACGGCATTGCGGGAACCAGCGACGATGAGATCCATCCGTGATCTGCTCAACTGATCTTTGGTGGGATTGAGCACATACTCGCCATCAATATAACCGACCCTCACCCCGGCAATCGGTCCGAGAAATGGGATATCCGAGACGGTCAGGGCCGCGGAGGCGCCGACCATGGCCATGATGTCCGGGTCATTCTCCTTATCGGCGGACAGGACAGTGGCGATGATCTGCGTCTCGTTTTTGTAGCCGTCGGCAAACAGAGGTCGCAAAGGTCTGTCAATAAAACGACTCGTCAGGGTCTCCTTTTCCGTCGGCCGACCGATTTCCCTGCGGAAATAACTGCCGGGAATCCTGCCCACCGCATAAAAACGTTCCTGGTACTCCACGGTCAGGGGGAAAAAATCGATGTCCGGTCGTCCTTCCCGGGCCGCAGTCGCTGTCACCAGAACCACGCTCTCGCCATAGGAAACAACCACCGAGCCATTTGCCTGTTTGGCCATCTTGCCGGTCTCGATGGCAAACATCCTGCCGCCAACTTCCACTTCAACTTTCTTATACATTTTTCACCTTTGTTCACGGCCGTGCGGCCGCCGGTCAACCGGATTACGAACTACGTCTGAGTGGTCATCCAGCCGGTTGACCACTCAGTCCTAATTCGTAACCCGTATGATAATGTGGATCCCGCGCAAAGATGAGCCGACACGTCCTTACCGGCAGGCAGCAGCCCACAGGATCAGGATGGCCGGCGATCTTCTTTTCGGCGGGACGGTCAGAACAGAAAAGTCCAGGGAACTCAGGAGAACCCTGGACTTTCACTTAGTCAGCGCTCACTTTCGGACAACAGACAGCGCCCGTTCTCCGCCCCTCCCGGCCAGCAAACATCAGCAAACAGAGTCAACGCCCGCTGCGGGAAAAGGGGATGTGTGCATCATCCGCCATTACAGATCGCTACTTTCTGATACCAAGCTCCTTGATGACGTTGCGATACCGGTCAATGCTCTTGCCCTTGAGATAGTTGAGCAACCGTCTGCGCTGACCAACGAGCTTGAGCAGCCCGCGCCGGGAATGATGATCCTTCTTGTGCGACTGAAAATGTTCGGTCAAGTAGCTGATCCGGGCACTGAGCAGCGCCACCTGGACCTCGGGTGAGCCGGTATCGCCTTGATGGGTGGCAAATTTTTCGATGATTTCTTTTTTCTGGGCTGATTGCATTGTCACTGCTCGTTCCTCCTATTCAAAAATAACTCGGTTTTTATTGCATTATGCCATGAGTTTCAGCATCCTGCGACAATTTCATCAACAGGACGCAACGAATCTAGCACCACCGGCAACGCCTCTTCACTGTCTCCGAGAAGGCAACCACCGGGAAGAGCGTTTTCAACTGAAAAAGGGCCGCTGCGGGTACGTCGTAACTCGGTGAGATGAGCGCCACAGCCGAGTTTTGTACCTATATCCGCCGCCAGACTGCGGATATAGGTACCTTTTCCGCAGACAACCCTGATGCACAACTCATCCCGCTGCCGGGAGAGGAGCGCGATCTGGTGGATCTGAATCAGACGTGCGGCCTTCGTCACCGCCATGCCCTTGCGTGCATAGTAATACAAGGGTTTCCCTTCGTGTTTCAAGGCGGAAAAGATCGGAGGCGTCTGCAGTTGCTCGCCGACAAAGGATTGCAGACAGCTGGCAACCTCCTCGTCTCTCATCTCCCCCACCTCCCGACAGGCGGTCACCGTCCCGGTACCATCCTGGGTATCGGTTTCGACGCCAAGCCGGAGGGTGGCTTCATATTCCTTTTCACCCTCCATCAGCAACGAAATCCGCCTGGTCGCCTCACGACCGACACAGAGGATCAGCAGGCCGGAGGCAAAGGGATCCAGAGTCCCGGCGTGCCCCACTTTTTTTATCCGCAAAATCCGTTTCACCAGCTGAACCATCCGGAAGGAGGTTGGACCTACCGGTTTATCAAGCAGGAGAAAACCGCTCTGCGAGGATGTCACCGTCACGTTCACCTGCGAAGCAGATCGTGCAGGGCAACCAGCAGCTCCTCACGCACCTGCGCCACATTCTTGCCGGCAACTTTGAAACCCGAGGCGTTGCGGTGCCCCCCGCCACCGAATTTGCGGGCCACCGCCGCCACGTCATAGTCACCTTTGGAGCGAAGGCTGACGCCGACGACATCCGCTGCCTCTTTGATAAAAGCAGCGATTCTCACCGTTTCCAAAGAGCGGGGATAGTTGATGAACAGCTCCGTATCAGCAGCGGTAGTGCCAGTGCGTTCGTAGAGTTCACGGGTCACCTGGATGACCGCCAGCTTCTCATCGTCATAGAGGGTCAGGGTCGCCAGCACCTCCTGGAGCAACTGGAGACGATTGCGCGTAAAATTGTCAAAAATTTTCCCTGCGATTTCGGCAGGCTTTACCCCCAGGGCCACCAAAGCACCGGCAATCCGCAGGGTATCGGCCGATGTCGAGGCATACTTAAAAGAGCCGGTGTCGGAAACAATGGCGGAATAAAGACAATAGGCGGTCTCGTAATCGATTTCTGCCCCCATCCCTGTTATCAGTTCGTAGACCATTTCGCCGGTGGATGATTTTGTCGGATCAACCCAGCGAAAATGCCCAAAATTTTTATGGCCGGTATGGTGATCGATGACAACAAAAGGATCAACCTGCAACAGGCTGTCCTTTGCCTTGCCGAGGCGGAGGTCGTCGCCACAGTCCAGCGCGATGCCGCAATCAAAACGTCCCAGCGGTGGTATTCCGATATCGAGGCGGTCCGAGCCGGGTAAAAACTCGAGAATGTAATGAGCAGGCTCTTCGCTGTAGAGATACACCTGCTTTCCCAAGACACGCAGGACATTGCCCAAAGCAAGCTGTGAACCGAGGGCATCGACATCCGGAAAAACGTGGGTGGCAATGAGAACGCTCTTCGCGGACCGCAGGACCGCTATAATCTCATTCAGTTCCTGCTTCATGTTCGGCGGCTATCTCCTGAAACAGTTTCTGCATCTTTTCATCATGCTCCACCGATCTGTCCCGAAAAAAAAGCAAGTCCGGCACATAACGCATCTGCAGCCGCCCGGCAAGATGACTGCGGATGAACCCCTTGGCCCGGGCCAGTCCGGTTTTTGCCGATACGGCCTGCTCCGCAGCACAGCAGTAATAAATCTTTGCCTGTTTCAGATCCTTGCTGACAACGACATGGGTGATGCGGACATGGCGCAGGGCCGGATCCTGTATCGTGTAAAGCAAGAGAACGGCAATTTCATCCCTGATGGCGTCGGCGACCCGGATCGGCCGTCTTTTCGGCCCCGGAACCAGTCCTTCTGGAAGAGTAAACCGTGACTTTTCCTTAAACGCAACCATAAAAACGCTCCGCAGCGGATTACAACTGCGCCTCGGTTTTCTCCATGACAAAGGCCTCTAGCCGATCGCCAACCTTGATGTCATTATAATTTTCAATACCGGCGCCGCACTCATAACCAGCCTGCACTTCCTTGGCGTCATCCTTAAAGCGCCGCAGAGAGGATATCCTGCCGGTGTAGATGACCACACCGTCCCGTACCAACCGGACATGGGCATTGCGCTCCATTTTACCAACCGTCACATAACAGCCGGCAATGGTGCCGATCTTGGGCACGCTGAAAGTCTCCCGCACCTCGGCCGATCCAATAACCTTTTCTTCGAAGGTCGGCTCAAGCATGCCAACCATAGCCTTTTTAATGTCGTCAAGGGCATGGTAGATAACGTCATAGAAACGGAGATCGACATTTTCCGCCTTGGCCAGATCCGTCACCTTGGCGCTGGGCCGGACATTGAACCCGATAATCAGGGCATCCGAAGCGGCGGCAAGCAGCACGTCGGATTCGATGATCGTGCCGGTACCGGAATGAAGAATCTTCACCTTGATTTCTTCGGTGCTCAATTCTTCCATGGCCTTGGCAAAGGCCTCCAGGGTACCCTGGACATCAGCGCGCAGCACAACCCGCAATTCTTTGGTTTCACCCTGCTGCATCCGTTCAAACAGATTATCCAGGGAAATTTTGGTGGAGCTGGCCAGTTCGCTTTCCCGACTCTTCAGTTGTCGGTCGTTGCTGACGCTGCGGGCCATTTTTTCATCCGGCACCACGACAAACTCGTCACCGGCCTTCGGCACGCCACTGAGCCCCTGGATCTCCACCGGCATGGACGGACCGGCTTTCTCGATTTTACGTCCCTTGTCATCGGTCAGAGAACGGACTTTGCCGCTGTAGATGCCGGCGACAAAATAATCCCCCACCCGCAAAGTACCGTGCTGGACGAGCACAGTGGCCACCGGCCCGCGTCCTTTGTGGAGCTGAGCCTCAATCACCCACCCTTTCGCCCGGCGCTTCGGATCGGCCTTGAGCTCAAGAATTTCAGTCTGCAGGAGAATGTTTTCCACCAGCTCGTCGATGCCGATTCCCTTTTTTGCCGACGTTTCACAGTAAATCGTCTCACCACCCCACTCCTCGGCCACCAGCCCGAGGTCAGCCAGCTCCCGCTTGACCCTGGCCGGATCAGCGTCCGGCTTGTCGATCTTATTGACCGCGACCAGTATCGGCACCCCTGCCGCCTTGGCATGGTTGATTGCCTCTTTAGTCTGGTCCATCACGCCGTCGTCAGCAGCCACCACCAGGACGACGACGTCCGTCACCTGGGCGCCACGTGAACGCATCTCGGTAAAGGCAGCATGCCCGGGCGTGTCAAGAAAGACCAGATCACCTTTGGCGGAACGCACATAGTGCGCCCCAATATGCTGGGTAATACCGCCCGCCTCACCGGCAGCAACATCGGTATTGCGTATTGCGTCGAGGATAGAGGTCTTTCCATGATCAACATGACCCATCACGGTAACCACCGGCGGCCGCGGCAACTCCTCCCCACCGCTCTCAGCCTGATCGAGGTTGATGATGGACTGTTCCTCGGTAACCCCCTGCTCGACCTCAAAACCAAAATCACTTGCCACCAGCATGGCTGTATCGACATCCAGGGCCTGATTTACCGTGGCCATAATACCGAGCCCGATCAGTTTGGCGATGATCTCGCTGGCCTTTACTCCCATGCGGTGGGCCAGATCACCAACCGAAATGGTTTCGAGCACCTTGATACGCTTTTTGATCGCCTTGGTCTCGCTGATTGGCTGCAGCTCCCGCTCCCGACGCTTTTTCTTGGAACCACGCGGCCCGCGCATGACCCGCACCCCGCCGCCGATTCTGCCTCCGAGCTGCTCCAGGTCGTCGACATCAACGTCAATGCCGTCCTGACGCTTCGTCCCCTTTTTGGCCCGTGCGACGCCGGGCTCTGGGGCAAACTTAACAAACCGTTTGCCTTTTTTGCCTTTTTTATTCTTGTCGCCGTCGTCGGCCAACTGGCTGTCAATCCCCTCATCGATCAGCGGCATTTGCACTTTTTTCGGCTTTTCAATTACCTTTTTCGGTCGCTGCCTGTCCTCTTCAACCGGCAGGGGAATTTCTGTCCGCCCGATAATTTTCGCCAGCCCCTTTTTTCGTTTCTGCAGCACCACGCCCTCATCCTTCCGGGGCTCACGGTCAACGGCCTCCGCCTCTCCTCCTGCAACAAGGGATGGTACTTCTTCGGTTGCTGTTGCTGGCTGTTCCTGGCCGCCGGCTTCGCCCTTTGCTACCGGTGCTGCCATCTCGACAACCGCCTCACCCGCGGCCTCAGTCGAAAACGGTTCCGGGATTACCTCAGCCACCGGTGCGGATTTTTTTTCTTCCGCAACCGCCGGTGCGGCAGTTCCTGCCTCTTTTTCAGGGGCAACAGGCGAAACAACCTCTTCCTCAGCAGAAGGCAGTGCCGCATCCGGTTGTGTCGGCGGGTGCTCCAGCGCTGCGGTCGCTTCAGGATGCTCGACCTCCGGCTCCTCCTGGTGGGGAAGAAACGACGGTACGGCAGATTCATCCACCGCTTCAGGATGCTCTTCAGAAGTTTCGGGGCTGCTTTCGACAACCGCTTGAGTCCGCCGACGGATGATGGTGGTTCGCCCCTTCTGCTCGATCCGTTTCTCCTGCACCTCAACCTTTTTGATGCCCAGCCGGCTTCTGATCTCTTCAGCCATATCGTCATCAATGGAAGAATTATAGGCTCGCACGTTATATCCCATTTCGATGAGTTGAGCGGTCAGAATCTTGCTTTCAATACCGGCTTCTTTGGCCAGCTCATATACCCGGATTTTTCCCATTATTTACTCCTGATACTACCCTTCCGAACGTATGCCACCGCACAATGCCTCTCAACCCGACGCCACAGATAGCTCATCGGTTCGCAATGCACAACCCTCAACGCGGAGCGCCCTGTTCATTCTATTGACTTTTTTTCGCAGGCCGGCCAGACATTGATCACTGGGGCAGCAATAACAGCCACGCCCGCCATTGATCTGACCCTTGTCAACGCTGATAACGCCATGATTGGCGGTAAAGCGAAGCAACGATTTTTTGGAGCCTTTCAGTCCGCAGACAACGCAAGTCCGCTGCGGCTCCTGATGCGCCGTTCCAGGCGACCGGGAGAGATTTATCATCCATCACAGCCGATTGTCATCGTTAACGGATACCACCTGCTCCTCCCGCTCGGCGCCATTGATCTCGCCGGCCAGCGCTGCCGCCGCTGCATCCTTCAGCACCAGAGCATCCTCCGCTCCACAGCCGATCAAGGAGGCAATCGCTTCCTCATTCGCCCGTGCCAACTCCTGACACGAAACGATTCCGCCGTCATAAAGCAATTCCGCCGCTTTCTCACTCATCCCGCGGACACTGAGGAGTGACTGGAAGCCAGCTTCCTGCATCCGGGCGTAACGCTGTTCGCTTTTCACATCAATGCGCCACCCCAGCAGCAACGAGGCAAGTCGGACATTCTGCCCCTGGCGACCGATGGCAAGCGACAGCTGATCGTCCGGAACGACGACAAGCAGTGTTTTTTTGTCTTCATCCACCACCACCATGGAGACCTGCGCCGGAGCCAAGGCATTGGAAACATATTTTGCCGGGTCCGGACTCCAAGGGACGATATCAATCTTCTCCCCCTGCAATTCCTGAACGACATTCTGCACCCGCGACCCCTTCATACCGACACAGGCGCCGACCGGATCCACATCTGATTCCGAAGAGGCAACGGCGATCTTGGCACGCGAGCCGGGTTCACGGCAGGCACTGATAATCTTGACAATCCCCTCGGCGATCTCAGGCACTTCCATTTCAAAAAGTTTAATCAGAAACTCCTTGCAGGTGCGACTCAAAACAAGCTGCTGATCGCGAACATCCTGGCGCACCTCCAAGAGATAAGCGCGGATCCGATCACCCTGTCGATAGGAACGGCGGGGCATCTGCTCCTTTTTGGGCAACACCGCATCGGTACGGCCGAGATTGACAATGATGTTGCCCCGCTCGAATCGCTGAACAATGCCGTTAACGATCTCACCCTTGCGGTCGCGATACAACTCGAAGACGACATCCTTTTCCGCATCCTTCATCTTCTGGATGATGACCTGCTTAGCGGATTGGGCGGCGATGCGGCCGAGGTCAGCAACATTCTCCATTTTGGAACCAAGCTCATCACCGAGTTCAACCTCCGGGTCAAGGCGTAACGCCTCTTCCAGAGACACCTCGGTCTGCTCATCCTCAACATGCTCCACCACTTTGCGGAACTGAAAGAGCTCGACCTCGCCCATATCCTCATTGAACTTAACCTCGATATCCCGCCGAGCGCCATATCGTTTTTTGGCAGCGGAAAGCACAGCCTCTTCCAGGGCCTCGACAAGCAACTGCCGATCGATCCCCTTATCTCGACTGATCTGATCGATGATACGTTTTAAATCTGTCACCATTCGCCTTCTCCACAGTTTCAGCCACAGTGGCCTGTAAAAGCGGGCCGAACCGGCTCACGGACCGGTTGCGTATAGTTAAAATTCAATCTCGCGCCGCGCCTTTTTAATATCGGTCAAGGGAAAAGCCAGAGAACCTGCCTGGGTCTGGATACTGACTACGCCATTGCGCACATCGGTCACCACTCCGCAATGGGTTATACCCTGACCTGCAGAATCATCGACTTTCAGAGTTATCATTTCACCAAGGGCGCGAATAAAATCCTTTTCCGTCTTCAATGGCCGGTCCAAGCCGGGGGAGGAAACCTCCAGGTGGTACTTTTCAGCAATAAGATCTTCAACATCAAGAAGATGACCAACTTCACGACTGACGCGAGCACAATCATCAATACCGACCCCATCCTTCCTGTAAATAACGATGCGCAGCACCAGCCCGACCTGTTCCTGACGGAACTGCACCTCAACCAACTCCAAGCCGGACTCGATCAGCACCGGCTCGACAATCCGTGCCACTTCGTCGGCAATGCGTTGTCTGTATGATTCCATCGTTTACGCTGCGCAGATATCGCCGTTCATTTCAGTACAAGGGCCGATGCAGACCGATGCCAGCCTGCCTTTGTCGGAATCGAAAAAAGGCACGATTCCGACGGGCCCTGTTTTGCAACTCGTTGTTTGCAGCTTCCCGCCTGCTACGGTTTGCGGGTTTTGCGAAACCATCAGCTTTTGACAAACCCGTAAAAAGTCTTTTTTCACCACAGAGCGAACTGAGAACGCAGAGAAAACATCTTTAATTACAATTAGTTATCTCTGTGCGCTCTGTGGTCTCTGTGGTTAATTTTCACTTTTTACGAGACCATCAGCTTTTGACCGCCGCCAAAATAAAAAAAGCGGGCAGCGCCCACTTTGCCGCGGACGGCAAACGAGTGCCGTCCAGCCGGTACCTGCGCGGGAGCGCATCAACCGGCATTGTCAGCGACACTGCCGAGAGCAGCCCGCAGACACGCACTTTCTGCATGTCTGCCGCCAATCCACCCATTAACAAGTTCCCTCAGCGGAAAATCTCTGTCATGGGTAAGCGGAAATCGGCTTCTTCACCGTCTCCACGTCTCGTGCAGCGCACACTATGCAAAAGGCCCGCTCCCGGAAGAAAAGGGCCTGGCCATTCTGGAGCGGACAACGGGATTCGAACCCGCGACACCAAGCTTGGGAAGCTTGTACTCTACCAGCTGAGCTACGTCCGCACTGAAGTAAATAGAACACTATACCTTTTTTTTTCTTCTTGTCAAGCAGTGTCTCCGCTCTGCAAAATGGCGGAGGATCATGTGATTGGACGGGTGGAGGCGGGGCAATCAGCAGATGAGCAGCCGGGATGACTCTTTTAACAAAAAAGAATCATCCCGGGGTCGAGCCCTCATGCCTGCCGCTCGGGGTGGAAATTAAAGGATCGTTCGGACGGCGCTGGTGGCGATCTCAAGAATCTGCTTTGGCGCCACCCCCATCACGATGATGACGACGATGAGAGCAATACTGACAAAACGGGTCATGAAGTCGATCCGCACATCCGGTCTCTCCTCGGGGGAGCTGCAAAAGGCGACCCGAACCACGGACAGATAATAGTAAATAGCAATGGCGGTATTCAGGGCGGCCAGGATGACCAGGGTAAGATGGCCAGCTTTCAGCGCCCCGGTCAACAGCATAAACTTACCCATGAAACCGACAAACGGCGGGATACCGGCCAGCGCCATCATGCCGACCAGCAGGGTCAAGGCCAACAGTGGTGCGCGTTTGTAGAGCCCGCTGAGATCGTCGACAAGGACATTCTCGCCGTCTCGTGATACCTTGCAGATGACGACAAAGCAGGCAAGATTCATAAAGAGATAACCGGCGATGTAATACATGGAGGTGGCAAAGCCGGTGGCATCAAGGGTGAGAAGGCCAAGCAGGACAAATCCGGCATGAGAGATTCCGGAAAAACCGAGCATTCGCTTGACGTCCTTCTGAACAAGGGCGGAGAGATTTCCGTAAAACATGGAGCAGACGGCAAGGATCATCAGCATGGTTACCACCGTTTCGCCGGCATGAGGAGCAATCAGGGTGGTGATCCGGATCAGCAGGGCAACCGCTCCCAATTTAGGAATAGAAGCGATAAAGGCTGTGGTGGCGTTTGATGCGCCTTGATAAACATCAGGAACCCAGAAGTGAAATGGAAAGACGGCGAGCTTATAGAAAAAGCCGGTCATAAAGAGGGCAATAGCCAGCATCGCTGTCGGCGAAGAGGCGATGCCGTGCAGTTTCGGAACCAAGGCATTCAGATAGGTGGTGCCGGTCAGGCCGAAAATGAAGCTCATACCATACAGCATGGTTGCAGTAGCGAGGGCGCCGAAAAGTATATACTTGATGCCGGCCTCCATTTGCACACGCAACCCCTTATGGTCGCTGCGCATCGGGACCATAAGGTACAGGGAATAAGAGGAGAGTTCGAGAGCGATGAACAGGGTCAGCAGCTCGACACTGCTGACCAGCATGACAAGCCCGAGCATGCTGAGGATCATAAAGAGATAATATTCAGGCTGGACGTCATCATCAACACCCTTCAGCTCACTGCCGAGAACCAGTACCGCCACCAGGCCGACAGACATGGCAAATTTAAAAACCTGCGAAAAAAGATCGATGCGATAGGCATCAAAGAACAGATTCCCCTCCAGTCGCAGCGTTGCCAAGCTCAGTATGCTCGACGCGATTGCAAGCACGAGGGCGACGTTTTTCGCAACCTTTCCCTTTCCCTCTCCCAGGGTGAGACAGAAGAGTACCAGACTTCCCGTCAGCAGTAATAATTCTGGTGCAAACAACATGTGTTTTCCTTATAGAGCTATGCCTGTATTCTTCAGTCAGCGGCCGCGGGCCGCTGGCCGCCAGATAATCACGTTACGGAACCATGTTCAGAGCCAGATGCGCCGCCTTTGCCATATTCACCTGCTCCAGCAGCGAATCAACACTGGTGTGCATGACGCTGAGAAAGGGTTCGGGAGCCAACCCGATCCAAAATACAAAGAAGAGCAACGGTGTCAGGGTGACGATCTCCCGCAGATTCAGATCAGCGATGTCGGGCCGCCCAGGACCTTTGAACAAAACATACTGGAGCAGGCGCATCATATAAGCCGCAGCCAGGATGGCACCGGGTATCGCTGCCCCGGCAATAATTTTGTTGACGCTGAAGGCCCCGGCCAGCACCATGAACTCGCCGACAAAACTGTTGGTGGCCGGAAAGGCAAGCGAGGACAAAGAAAAAATGGTCAGAAAGGAGACGAAGATCGGCAGATTCTGGGCAATGCCGGAATGGTCCTTGAGTTCGCGGCTGTGAGTGCGCTCATACATCATGCCGACGCAGAGGAAAAGGGCACCGGTGGTGACACCATGATTAATCATCTGCAATATAGCTCCCTCGACCCCGTGCCGGTTCAGAAAAAAGATACCAAGGGTGACAAAGCCCATGTGACCGACACTGGAGTAGGCAATAAGCTTCTTCATGTCGGACTGGGCCAGGGCGGTGAATCCGCCGTAGAGAATAGCGGCTACCGACATCCAGAGGATATAAGGGCCGAGGTTGAGGGTGGCGAGTGGAGTGATGGGTAGACAAAAGCGCAGAAAACCGTAGGTGCCCATTTTCAGCAGGATACTGGCCAGGATAACACTGCCGGCGGTGGGCGCCTCGACATGGGCCGCCGGTAACCAGGTATGAAAAGGAAACATCGGCACCTTAATGGCAAAGGCCAGGAAAAAGGCGAGAAAGACCCAGATCTGGAAGGTGGTTGAATACCCCTGCCCCATCATCAGCGGAATTGAGAAGGTGCCGGTTTGCAGGTAAAGGGCGATGATCGCCACAAGCAGCATTACGGAGCCGGCCAGGGTGTAAAGAAAAAACTTGATGGAGGCGTAAATCTTCCGGGGGCCGCCCCAGACGCCGATGAGCAGATACATGGGAATGAGCATCGCTTCCCAGAGAATATAGAAGAGGACAAAATCCAGTGCCATGAAAACGCCGAGCATAGCGGTTTCCATGATGAGCAAACAAACCATGAACTCCTTGACCCGCTTCTGGATGTAAGTCCATGAGCCGAGCACGCAAAGCGGCATAATAAAAGTGGTGAGTAGCACGAGCAACAGGCTGATCCCGTCTATCCCCAGGGTATAGTTGATGTTGAGCGCCGGGATCCAGCTCATATGTTCGCCGAACTGGTATTTGGCGGTGGTCGAATCAAACCCGCTGTAGAGTGGAAAGGAGATGACCGCGGTAATGGTGGTGACCAACATGGTCCAGATCCGCTGGACATTTTCCCCTGGCAGGAAGAGCAGGATAAACGCACCGGCCAGGGGGAGAAATATCAGGGTGCTCAACAGGGGAAACCCTTCGTTCATGATTAGAAAATCCATTCCCACTATCCTCTGTTCACTCTATTATTATTGTAATACCCATGAAAAATTCTTTTCGTCATCATCAGGCAAAGACAAAGACCAGAACCGCGGCAGCTGCCATGGATGCCGCAAAAAAGATGCTGTACTGAATATTGCCTGCCTGCAGGCGGCGCATGGAGCCGCCGATGTTCCGCACCGTACGGGCCGTGCCGTCGACGACACCGTCAATAGCATGCCAGTCAAACCATGACCAGAATTTGGCAATGGTCATCAACGGCAACAGGCCGATGACGCGGTAAATCTCGCCGACAGCGGTGTCAATGAACTGAAAGACCCTGGTGTCGACCCACAGAAAGGCACGACCACCCATCCGGTAAAACCAGTCAAGATCGAGGCTGATGGTGGGGGTGGGCTCCAGGTACCGTTTCAGCAGAAAGAAAATGAGTCCGGTGCCGCCGATGATCTGCAGAGTCTCTGACAGATGGTAGGCGGTGTAGGGATGGTAGTCCACCGGAAAGGGCAGCATATTGTAAAGATAGGCGGTATAACAACCGATAAAAGCGCAGAGCACCGAGGCGATAGCCATGGCAGCCTGCATGTTCCAGGGCGGATCAGCCGCCTTTTCCCAGCGTTCGCTTGTGCAGTTGTTCTTGCCGAACCAGATGTAGTAAGGCACCTTGAGACCGGCGAGCAGGAAGGTGCCGGCTGAGGCGAGAAGCAGGGCGAAGGCTGCCCACAGATTGTGGGAGGAAAAACCGGCGGCAATGATCATCGATTTGCTGACAAAGCCGCTGAAGAGCGGAAAGCCGGCAATGGACAGGCCCCCGATTAAGGTAAAGAAAAAAGTGCGCGGCATCTTCTTGTAGAGGCCGCCCAGTTCGGTCAGTTTACCGGTGCCGGTCATATACAGCACGGAACCGGTGCCCATAAAGAGAAGGCCGTTGTAAAGAATGTGGGCAAAGGCATGGGCGGTGGCGCCGTTGATGGCAAGCTCAGAGCCGATGCCGACGCCGACCACCATGTAACCGACCTGGCTGACCGTATCCCAGGCGAAGATGCGCCGACTGTCGTTTTCAATGACACCGTAAATAACCCCGTAAAGGGCCATGATCGCGCCCAGGGGTATAAGGATATCCATACCGGCAAACCCCCGAGCCAGGACATAAACCGCAGTCTTGGTAGTGAAGGCGCACATGAAAACGGCACCGGCGACGCTCGCCTCAGCATAGGCATCGGGCAGCCAGGAGTGAAATGGAGGGACCGCGGCGTTGACGATAAAACCGATGAGGATGAGGTAGGTGGCGAGGCTCGGCATGTCAACCCCGATGGGCCCGAAGCTCAGATCACCGCCGGTGGTATAGTACCGCAAGACAAAGCCGGCGAGCAAAAAGAGGCCACCGATGGTATGAATGAGCAAATAGCGATAGCCGGTGGCAACCGACTGCGGCCCTTTCCGGTACCAGACCAGGAAGACCGAGGCAAAGGCCATCAACTCCCAGAAGAGAAAGAGGACAACATAATCGCCGCAGAGGATGACGCCGAGGGAGCCGGCAACATAGTACCAGGCGGCGACGATCTGGCCGTCTTCTTCGACGTTGAGGGCAAAGAGGCTACCGATGATGCACATCAGCGACATGATGTAGGCAAAGACCTGGCTGAGGGCATCTACCCTGGCAAAGGTCAGATGCCAATCGAGAAACTGCACCACCCCGTAGACCCCCTTGTCCATGAAAAGCACGGTAAGGAAGGTGACTGTGGGGACAATCAGCAGATAGGCCTTGCGAGCCGCGCCACGCATGCAGGGCACCAGCAGCCCGCCGAGAATCAGGATCAGGGACGGATGCATCCAGAAATTATTCATCGTAATAATCCTCACGGGTCATGATTCCCAAACTACCGAGAAAACGGGCGAGAAGGATGAGCGCCGCGCCACCGAACAGGCCGAAAAAGGTCCAGAAAAAGGGCAGTTTCTCCATATCGGTGTGGGCATGGCTGGTATCAACCATGAATGATCCCCAGAAGGCGATCACAACGATCAGAACAAGACAGGCGATGATGGTCGCCTTCAAGCGATCGCGGAAAAATTGAATAAACGAGGTTATCATCCTATCACCGCCTTAACGAAGTTCATGAAAAAATCCGGATAGATACCGATTATAACCGAGATAATCGACGCTGTGAACAGCGGCACCACCATGGAGAGCGGCGCCTCCTTTACCCCCTCGTATGGCTCGCCGGGCGGCCGCGGCCCGAAAAAGGCCTTGTAGGCGACCGGAGCAAAGTAGCCGACGTTGAGCAAGGTACTGGCAAGCAGCACCAGCAGAATACCAAGGGACCCCGACTCGATGGTACCGACCAGCAGCTCCCATTTGGTGACAAAGCCCGCCACCGGCGGAGCGCCGATCATGCTCAGCGAGGCAATGGCAAAGGCTGCAAAGGTAAAGGGCATGGTCCGCCCCAGTCCGCCCATCTCCGAGATGTTCTTCTTGTGGGTGGCGACATAAATGGCGCCGGCGCAGAAGAAGAGGGTGATCTTGGAGAAGGCGTGGTTGGCGATGTGGATGAGACCGCCGGCGATGCCGTGCGGAGTCAGCAGGCAGACGCCGAGAATGATGTAGGAGAGCTGACTGACGGTTGAATAGGCGAGCCTCGCCTTCAGATTGTCCTTGGTCAGCGCGATGACCGAGGCCATGACAATGGTGAAGCCGACAAAATAGGCGGTGGGGATGCCGAGGTTCAACGCTCCCATCAGATCGGTGCCGAAGACGTAGAGCATGACCCGGGCGGTGGAGAAGACACCGACCTTGACAACCGCCACCGCATGGAGCAGGGCGCTGACCGGGGTCGGGGCGACCATGGCGCCGGGGAGCCAGTGGTGAAAAGGCATGACGCCGTTCTTGGCAAACCCGAAAAGACAGAAGATAAAGAGCATGGTGACGAGCGCCCCGTTGGCCCCGTCCGGGATGATGCCGGTATTGATGTTATGGGGAAAATCCAGTGAGCCGGTCAGCACGTAAATAATGGCCAGGGCGGGCAGCAGAAAGGCCTTGGCCGTGGTAGTCAGATAGACGATGTACTTCTTGGCACCCTCGTAGGCCTCTTCGTCCTGGTGATGGGCGACCAGCGGGTAGGTGCAGACGCTGACGATCTCGTAAAAGAGATACAAGGTGAAGAGATTGTCGGAAAAGGCGACCCCGATGGCACCGAAGATGGCGATGGCAAAACAGGTGTTAAAACGGGTCTGGGCGTGCTCATGGAGGCCACGCATATAGCCCATGGAGTAGAAGGCGGCGGCGATCCACAACGACGAGGCGACCAGGGCAAAGATCATCGACAAGGCGTCGGCCCGCAGGGTGACGGTGATGCCGGGCAGGATCTTGAACATCTGGTAATAAAGGGTCTTGCCGGCAAGCACCGGAGAGATGAGACTGGCGACCAGGGAAAAGAGAATAACGGCGGAAACCACGGACCAGGTCTCGCGCAGATTAGGTTTCTTCCCTGACAAGGACACCAGAAACGAACCCAGCAGGGGAACGATCAGGGTCCAGACCAATTTACTCGTGGTGACAATCTCGCCTGTTGCGGCGCTGACGGTTTCCATGATTTCCCTCGATGCTATCCGTTAAGTTCAACCAGATCTTCGGTTTCAATGGACTTGTAGTTTCTATAGACAGCCAGCACGATGCTCAGCGCAATGGCGGCCTCGGCCGCGGCAATAGCCATGATGAACAGGGTGATAATCTGACCGACGGTTGGATCCGGAGCAAGAAAACGGTTGAACGCCATGAAGTTGACCGAGGCGCCGCTTAATACGAGCTCCACCGCGATCAGCATACCGATCAGACTGGGGCGGCGCAGGAGACCAAAGATGCCGAAACCGAAGAGCACGGCACCGATAATGAGATATGTATTGAGGTGGCTGCTGAGTGTCAACATCACGCGTTCCCCCTCCCGCTTCTGGCCAGCACCAGGGAACCGATAATGGCGACAAGCAGGACGATTGAGATGAGTTCAAAAACCATACTGTAGGTTGTCAGCAGGCTCATGCCCACTGCCTTCAACGATCCGTCATTTATTTTAGCAGCAGGCGCCATCCACTGCCCCTTCACCGCCGCATAACCCAGGGCATAGGCAAAGGCGCCGCCGCACACGGCGGCAAGCCCACCGCTCAAGCCGGTGATTTTGCGGGCCTGGCGCGCCTCGTTCGGTTCGGCGAGCATGATGGCAAAGGCAATGGTGACGCAGACGGCGCCGACATAAATGAGCAGCTCCATCAGGGCCACGAATGGGCTGTTCAAATAGTAGTAAAGACCGGCGACGCCGAGAAAACAGATGGCCAAGCCGGTGACGCTTCTGATCAGGCGCCTGGAACAGGTGGCGATGATCGCCCCCACCAAGGTGACGCCGATCACGGCCAGAAAAATGAGTCCGACCAGGCCTTCCGGCGAAAACAGTGAAGGATTCATCAGCTTTGTTCCTCCGCAGATTCTTTCTTGGCCGCCAGCTTCTTTTCCGCAGCGGCTTTCTTGGCTGCCTCCTTCTTTTCCTCCTCCTGCCTCAGGAGCTCCGGATCAACCACGGGCTCAGGCACCCCTTCCGGATGGAGCCGTTGCAGGAGATCGAAGATAAAATCCTCCCGCCGGGTGCTGGCCAGGTTATAGTCCTTGGAAAAGGTGATGGCCTCTGGCTTGCAGTTATCGACACACTGACCGCAAAGACTGCAGGTGGTGAAGTTGAGGATATAGGCGGTCACCACCTTGCCCTTAACCCCCGGGCGTTTTTCCGACTTCACCGTGATACAGCCGGACGGGCAGCCCTTTTCACACATACCGCAGGCAATGCAGCGATGGGTGCCGGTCTTTGCATCCTTGACCATCTCGATGTGGCCCCGGTAGCGGGGAGTCATCTTCAGCGCCTCGTGGGGATACTGCAGGGTGATCGGTTTTTTGACAAACTCCTTAATGGTGATGTTCAGTCCGATCACCAGACTCTTGGTCCCGTTCAGCAAATCTGTAAAGTACCCGGACATAATCAAAAGACCTTTATGAATGCGGCGGTGAGCAGCAGGTTGACAAGCGAAAAGGGAATCAGATATTTCCAGGAGAGATTGAGCAGACCCCAGAGGGTCACCCGCGGGTAGGTCCAGCGAATCCAGACAAAGCACCAGACCAGGAAATACATCTTGATGAGGAACCAATGCACTCCGGGAAAGAGGCCGAACGGACACTGCCAGCCGCCGAGAAAGAGAATGGTGGTGAGACAGCAGCCGACGACCAGGTTGGCGTACTCGGCCATCATAAAGAGACCGAAACCCATGCCGCCGTATTCGGTCATGTGGCCGGCGATAAGTTCGCTCTCCGCCTCGCCGAGATCAAAGGGAGCTCGATTGGCCTCAGCCAAGGTGCAGACGAAGAAGACAAGGAAGGAAATCGGCATGAGGATCGACTTGTCAAGGCGGAAGATGTTCCAGTTCCAGAACATGCCGCTCTGCTGACGGATGATCTCGTTGAGATTCATGGTGCCAGCCACCATCACGATGGTCATGGCGGTGATCAGCATGGGGATTTCATAGGCGATGTTCTGGGAAACCGCCCTGGTGCCGGCGATCAGCGAATACTTATTGCGCGACCCCCAACCGGCGATGAGAATGGACAGAGCCGCCAGGGAGGCAAAGGCGAAGATCATCAGCAGCCCAAGATCGAACTCCCTGGGGACAAGGGTCTCGGACCAGGGAATGGCGACATAGACGAGCACCGCCGGAGTCATGATAAGAATCGGTGCTGCCATGTAGAGGGCGCGGTCAGCGCCGTCCGGAATGATCAGCTGCTTGGACATCAGTTTGAGTCCGTCGGCCAGCGGCTGCAGCAGACCGTAGGGTCCGACCTCCTTCGGCCCGTTGCGGCGCTGGATATGCCCCGCGCCCTTCCGCTCCACCCAGCCCAAATAGGCCAGATTGAGGCCGAGGAAGGCCGAAATACCGATCAGGTAACTGAGCACCCGTACCAATTCTTCCATAATGTTTCTCCTTACCGGTCCATCTCCGGGATAACGAGATCAAGGCTTCCCATGAAGGCCAGCGCATCGGCAAGCAGCATGCCCCTGCTCGCCTCCTCGAACAGGCTGAGATTGGAGAAGGTGGGCGACCTGATCTTCATCCGGTATGCCTGATTGGTGCCGTCGCTGACCGCACGCATGGCGTAGGTGCCGCGGGCCGCCTCGACGGCGAAGTAGAAGTCGCCCTTCGGCGGTTTCAATGCCTTGGGCACCTTTTCCGCCATCACCGGCCCCTGGGGCAACTTGTTCAGGGCCTGCTCGATAATGCGCATGGACTGCATGATCTCATCCATCCGCACCATATAGCGGGCCATGGAGTCGCATTCGGTATAGACCGGCACATCAAAGTCGAATTCCGGATACACACTGTACGGTTCGTTCTTGCGCACATCAAAATTGACGCCGGAACCGCGCAGAACCGGGCCGCTGGCACCGTATTTCCGACACATCTCGGCGGAGACCGGGCCAATGCCGATAAGTCGCTCCATCAGAATGACGTTGCCGGTGACAAGATCGTGATACATGGGCATGCGGGAGCGAAGCCGCTTGATAAAGGCATGGGTGCCGGTAACGAAATCATCGTCGATATCGTTATAGACACCGCCGAAACGAAAATAACAGTAGGTGAGCCGCGATCCGGTGACCGATTCAAGCAGGTCGAGGATGATCTCCCGATCGTCAAAGGCATAGAGAAGCGGAGTGAAGCCGCCGAGGTCGAGAACAAAGGCGCCGAACCAGAGAAGATGGCTCTGGATGCGGTTGAGCTCCACGGTGATGACCCGGATGTATTCGGCCCGCTCCGGCACCTCGATGCCCATGGCCCGCTCGACCAGACCGGCATAGCCGTGGTTGTACGCCATGGCGGAAAGATAATCCATCCTGCCGAGATTGGGCCAGAACTGATTCCAGGTGCGATTCTCACCCATTTTTTCATGCATGCGATGGATATAACCGAGCACCGGTTCCGCATTGACCACATACTCGCCGTCCATGGTCAGCTTGACGCGGAGAACACCGTGGGTGGCAGGATGCTGCGGCCCCAGGTTCAGCTCGAAGGTCTCATACAGCTGGCTTTGGGCAAATGAACGGCTCATGGCTTATAATCCTTGCGTAATGGATAAAAATCCGCGTCATCGGGCAGGAGAAAACGTTCCAGTTGCGGGTGGCCTACAAAATTGATACCGAGCAGATCCCAGGTTTCCCGCTCGTGCCAGTTGGCGCCGGGAAAAACGGCGGAAACGGTGGGAACATCCGGTTTATCGCGGTCGATGCGGGTTCGAACAACAACGCGGAACTGGGCCGCGCCGGTATAACTGTAATCGTAGATCACCTCGAACTGCTTGTCATTGATCCAGTCGACTCCGGTTACCGCTTCTATGGTCATCCCCTCGGCATCGAGAATGGATGCCGCTTCAACCACCTGGTCAGGGGCAACCTGAACATCAAGATGGGTTCCCCGCTTGGCGTATTCGGTGACCAGGAGGCCGTTTTCCCGAGGCTTTTCCACTTCCTTCTTCTTGCCCTTGGCATCTGTTTCTTCCCCGCCAGCCGGCGTCTCGGCTTCCTGCGGTGGGGATGACTGACCGGCAAGCCCTTGAGCGGCCAGCTTCTCCAGTTCACGTTGTATCTTCGCTCGATCCATATTCAGTACCATGTGTTCGGCTGCGGCCCGGGGGGCGGGCACACGAAAAAAGGCTACGGGTGGGTTTTATTCCGGCGTGACCCGCGGCCAGCGACGTTTGCCGGTCAGCTTTTCCTCCAGGGCGAGAATGCCCTCGATCAGCGCCTCGGGTCGAGGAGGACATCCGGGGATGTAAACATCCACCGGCAGAAAACTGTCCGCCCCTTCGACGACATTGTACTGCCCCTCGAAGACAAAGGGGCCGCCGGATATGGCACAGTTGCCCATGGCAATGACCCATTTGGGTTCCGGCATCTGATCATAGAGGGTCTTGACTGCGGGCAGCATTTTCTTGTTCACCGTACCGGCAACAATCATGACATCGGCCTGGCGCGGCGACGGACGAAAAACCTCGGCGCCGAAACGGGCAAGATCAAAGCGGGAGGCGCCGGCCGCCATCATTTCAATGGCACAGCAGGCAAGACCGAAGGTCATGGGCCACAGCGAGTTGGCCCGGCACAGATTGCGCAGTTTATCAAACTGGGCAAACTGGACTAACGCAGATGGTATGTTTTCCGTTCCCACTTGAACACTCCCTTTTTCCATGCGTAAACGATCGCCAGGGACAGGATCCCGACAAAAATAACGATCTCAACAAAATCTCGGATACCAAATGCGGCATCGTTGTAGGCCATGACGACCGGAAACAGAAAGAGAACATCCACGTCAAAGGCCAGAAAGATCAAGGCATAAAGGTAATAGACGATGCCGTAACGAATCCAGGCGTCGCCAATGGGCTCCATGCCGCATTCAATCGGTTTACCGGTTCTGTTTGCGACATTGCGGGTGGTGCGGGGGGCGAAGAGGTAGGCGATAATGATGGGGCCGAAGCCGAAGGCGAGTCCGCAGAGGAGGAAGGCGGCGACATAGAGGAGATCCAAGAGAGATTGCTGTTCCACGAAGTTGCTCCTTTGCCCGTCCGCGCACAACAGCGGACGACACGCAAATGCCGGGCGCACGTCCCTGCATCGTAAATTTAGTGGATCTGGCCAGCACGGCCGACTCTTTTGGTCGTACACAACAGAAATGTTGCATACTTCCAGCCGTTTTTATCCCATCGCCCGGCCCCTGTCAAGCGAAAAATGAATGACTATTCACACATTTCCCACCACTACCGCATTGTAACAGAGCGGCTTGCTTGTGCTGACAATGGGTAATAATTGCAGGAGATTAGCGCCAGAGCGACAGATCTGCTTCTGTGCCATCGCACAAAACAACAAGGTCATGAAACAGCAGTGAATCGCGGAAACAGACGAGGAGGGGTTCAGCCGTTTGCCGCGGCAAGCAGGGTCAGCAGGCGTTCGTGGATATTGTCAAAACCGCCGTTGGTGAGAATGGCCACCACATCACCCTCCCTGAGCAGGGGAGCAAGAAAGGCGAGGATGGCATCGGTGTTCGGAAAATAATGACTCTGCCGGCCGCGGCCGCGCAGATCGTCAACCAGCTCACGGGCGGAAAAGCGCTGCTCTTCCGGCAGTGCGGCCAGCAGATCGGGCTCCTTGACCAGGACGACATCGGCCGCATCAAAGGCGGCGACATAGTCCTGCTGAAACACCCGACGCCGGCTCGAATTGGTGCGCGGCTCAAAGACGGCCAGCAACCGCTGCCCGTCATAAACCTGGCGCAGGGCAGCCAGGGTCTCACGGACTGCGGTGGGATGATGGGCAAAATCATCGATGACGGTAATACCGGCCACCACGCCACGCACCTCCTGCCGCCTTCTGACTCCGGCAAAGGCGGCCAACTCGCGAAAGATCACCTCGCGGGAGAGACCAAGACGATGGAGCACCGCGATCACCGCCAGGGCATTGAGGGCATTGTGGCGCCCAGGCATGGCGGTGTGAAAACACCCATACTCCCGATCATCATGGATAACCGAAAAATCGGTGCCCTGCCGGGAACAGGCAACCTCAGTCAGCTGCCACGCCCCCTCTGCCCCATGCCCGTAGCCGATCACCGCACAAGGCGCCGGGGCAACGATCTCCCGCACCACCGGATCATCAAAACAGGCAACCAGACAGCCGTCGGCGGGCATGATATCCACCAGCCGGCGAAACGCCTTTTTCACCGCATCCAGATCGGCGTAGATGTCGGCATGGTCGAACTCGATACCGGTGACAATGGCGATATGGGGTTGATAATGAAGAAACTTCGGCCCCTTGTCAAAGAAGGCGGTATCATACTCGTCACCCTCAACGACAAAATACTCACCCTTGCCTACGGTAAAATTGCGACCAAAGGCCTGAACGATACCTCCGATGAGAAAACCGGGATCCAGGCCGGCACCATGCAGCATGGTGGCGAGCAGGGAGGAGGTGGTCGTCTTGCCGTGGGTGCCGGCCACCACGAGGGATTTTCTGCCGACGAGAAAACGGCTGGAGAGCAGCTGAGGAAAGGAAAGATAGGGGATGCCGAGTCGGGCCAGCTCACGGGCCTCGGGATTGACGCGGGTGATGACGTTGCCGACTATGACCAGATCAGGCCGGACGGCAAGATTTTCCGCCCGGTAGCCCTCCATGATCGGAATGCCGGAGCGGGCGAGAAAATCGCTCATCGGCGGATAAACATGGGCGTCGGAGCCGGTGATGACATATCCCATGCTTTTCAGCATCCCGGCAACCGCCGCCATGCCGGTGCCGCAGATACCCATGAGATGGATACTGCGCACATCGGCAGGAAAGCAATTAAGAGACGGCGAGAGCAGGGCCGCTTCCTGATGCTGGATCATGAACGAACGGACCGCAGCACCGTTCTGTAGACCTGTTCAAAGGTTTCATCGAAATTGGCCGGCGACAGACGGCCGACCTCGATGAATTTGACGACGATCTCTTTGGTCACCTTGAGAATCGCCTCATCGGTAACTGACTTGGTGCAATTTTTCTGAAGAGGTTCAGCGGGATTCTGAGTCAAGGACATGACAATGATCACCCAAGAAAAGCAAAAAAGCCCCTGCGGCGGAAAGAAGGCCAATTCTTGATGCCGGCAGAGGCTTTTTCTTCACTATGAGGAAAAACTTGCGAAAAGCCCTCCCTGAATGAAGAAGATATCCAGGTTATGAAATTTTTCAGGCCGCGTTGCGACCGTTGGGGAATCCTGAGCCGGATAAGAATTAATTGATGGTGTGGTGGAGCTAAGCGGGATCGAACCGCTGACCTCTTGAATGCCATTCAAGCGCTCTCCCAGCTGAGCTATAGCCCCGTCATTCTGCGATTGCGCCCATATAATCGCAACACCGACACCATGTCAAGTTTTTTTTCCTGGACACCATCGCGCCACAGCAGGCTCCTCTTTCCTCCCAACCGGCGGTTGCCCGTTTCGTTGTCGAAAAAAAATCAGGACCACGTCGCGATCACAATTCTCCTTGCCATGAGCTACGATGTGACACAAATGTTTTTTTCGAGAAAGCTGGCAACACCCGGCAATTCTCTTGCGCGCCCTCTTGTTTTTTGCTAAGTTTTCATGTTTTCAGGATAGGAGCAGGCGCACCTGGACAATGCAGCATCAGATTCCGCCCCTTTTGCGCCTGCCCACTGCCCGGCGCGCCGGGTCGCTCCACGCAGATGCCGATCCTGAAAATTGCCCTGCCCAGGGCTGTCCGACAATTCCGACAAGAAACTCAATCCTTCTGGGAGCCCATGTATGTTTTCGCCTATTGACTCTTTGTTTGGCTGGCTGTCCAATGACCTGGCCATTGACCTTGGCACCGCCAACACGCTTGTTTACGTCAAGGGCAAGGGGATCGTCCTGCGCGAGCCTTCGGTGGTTGCGGTACGCAAGGATCATCGCAGCAACAAGGTGCTGGCCGTCGGCAAAGAAGCAAAAATGATGCTTGGTCGCACCCCCGGCAACATCGTCGCCATTCGCCCCATCAAGGATGGCGTCATCGCCGATTTTGAAGTCACCGAGGCGATGCTGCGATACTTCATCAACAAGGTTCATAACCGCCGCACCCTGGTTCACCCGCGTATCATCATCAGTGTTCCTTCCGGCATCACCCAAGTGGAAAAACGGGCGGTGCGGGAATCAGCCGAATCGGCCGGGGCCCGCGAGGTCTATCTCATCGAGGAACCGATGGCGGCAGCCATCGGCGCCGGTCTGCCCATCACCGAACCGACCGCCAATATGATCGTCGATGTCGGTGGCGGCACCACCGAGGTTGCGGTTATCTCACTGGCCGGCATCGTCTATGCCAAATCGGTGCGCGTCGCCGGCGACAAGATGGACGACGCCATCCTCCAGCACATTAAGCGCAAACATAACCTGGCCATCGGCGAACATTCCGCCGAGGTGATCAAAACCACCATCGCCGATGTCATGCCCGAGCCTCCATACGAAACAATGGATATCAAGGGCCGCGATCTGGTTTCCGGTGTCCCGAAAACACTGACCATCGACTCCGGCGAAATCAATCTGGCCATTGCCGAACAGGTTGACGCCATCATCGAGACGGTAAAAATGGCTCTCGAACTGACGCCGCCGGAACTTTCCGCTGACATCGTCGACCAGGGCATCGTTCTGACCGGCGGCGGCGCGCTACTCCGCAACCTCGACAAACGGCTCAAGCAGGAGACCGGGCTGCCGATCATCATCGCCGACGATCCTCTTTCCTCCGTCGTGCTCGGTTCCGGCAAGGCGCTGGAGAATATCGATGTCCTCAAAGAGGTGATGGTGAATTGATACCTGCATGCGAAAAAAAAAGAAACCAACGAAACACGTTAAGATATATCTCCTCTTCGGCTCCATCCTGACCTTCATCCTTATCCTCATCGCCTCTACCATGGGCCGCCAGGAATTGAACGGTCCGCAACGACTGGCGCTCGATCTCATCGGCAAGGGGCAGTATGTTGTCGCCACCATCGCCGGCGGCATCACCGGCTTCTGGTCCGACTACCTCGCCATCCTCGATGTTCGCGATGAAAATGCCCGGCTCAAGGCGGAACTGGACACCTACAAAACCATGAACATCAAGCACCGGGAGGCGGTGGCAACCAATGTCCGCCTCAGCAAGCTGCTGCAGATGAAGGAAACCTTGCCGCCCCCTACCTTGACCGCCCAGGTTATCGGTCGTGATCCCTCTCTCTGGTTTCGCACCATCATCATCGATCGGGGCAGCAGCGAGGGCGTCAGAAAGGGAATGCCGGTGGTGGCGGTGGAAGGGGTCGTCGGCCAGATCCTTGAGACATCGCCAAACTACGCCAAAGTCCTGCTCGCCAATGACCCGAACAGCGCCATCGACGTGCTGGTTCAGAAGAACCGGGTGCAGGGCATCCTTAAGGGAAACGGCGGCAGTGGTTTCAGCCTGCTCTATGTCCTCAAAAACGCCGATGTGGAAAAAGGAGATATCATCGTCACCTCCGGTCTTGGCGATGTCTTCCCCAAAGGATTGCCGGTGGGCACGGTTTCCGAGGTTGTGAAAAGCAAACGCGGCATGTTTCAGACCATTGATGTGACGCCGGCTGTCGATTTTTCCCAGCTCGAATTTCTGCTGATCATCATGCAGGAAACCTCCCTTACCGGCCAGGAATTCCGCAACAGATACCAGTGAGCCATGGCCGTCCTCAGCTACTTCATCATCGCCCTGCTGCTGCTCGTCCTGCAAACGTCCCTGCTTCCCGGACTGCCGGATTGGCTGGGAAGGCCCGACCCGCTTTTCATCCTGCTCGTCTTCGCCTGCCTGCGTCTTGACGTATACAGCGCTGCCATCCTCCTGCTGCTCCTCGGGTTGATCATGGATATCTTTTCCGGCATTTTTCTCGGCATCTATCCGGTCACCTATCTGTTGCTGCTCGCCCTGCTCAAATTTTTGTCAAAAAAACTCGCCCTCAACGAGGCCCCCCACCGGTTGCCTCTGGTGCTGGCCTGTTTCCTGTTCGTCAACACCATCCTCTTCACGTTCGCCACCTTTCTCGCCCCGGAAAACGCTCCTTCCTGGGACTGGATCAAGATCTTGCTGCAGATGCTCATGCTCTCCCTCTTTGTGCCGCCCCTCTTCGCCCTGCTCGGCGCCGTTGATTCCTGGCTCACCCCGCGGCGGGCAGTGCTCTTCTTCCAGCGGCCGAAAGGCAAAAACACCTTCCGTGAATAAACGGATCAGCGCGCAGATTTCACCATGCCCCGCATACGCCGACCTCTCGAGCATATAAACAAAATTGACGAAGAAGAGCTTGTTGTGCTCAAAAAACGGGTGGATATTGCCACTGCAATCGTCATCTGCTTCATCGCCCTGCTCATCTCGCGCCTCTGGTTTCTTCAGATAAAAAAAGGAGAAGAATACGCGGAACTGGCCGAGAACAACCGGATTAGAACCCAGCAGATCCAGGCACCGCGCGGCAATATTCTTGACCGCCACGGTCGGGTCATCATCACCAACCGCCCCTACTTCAATCTGGTCTGGACCAAGGAGGACGCTCCTGATCCCGATGATGTTCTCAAACGACTGGCCCACATCCTCAACGAGGATATCTCCGTTCTCCTGGAGCGGGTCAGGGAAGCGGCCGATCAGCCCCGCTATATGCCCATTCTGCTGAAAGAGGATCTCGACTGGCCCACCCTGGTCTACATTGAAAATCACCATCTCGACCTGCCGGGTGTCAGCATTGATCCGATGCCGAGTCGCGACTATCTTTACGGCAACATGGCGTCGCACATGATCGGCTACATCGGCCAGATCAGCAAAAAAGAAATGGAAGACCCACTGTATGCCGGGTATCGGGGCGGCGACCCGGTCGGCAAAATGGGGATCGAGAAACTCTATGAAAAAGAGCTGCGCGGGGAGAAGGGCTACCGCTACCTGGAAGTTGATGTTCATGGTTTCGAGCAACGGCAGCTGCAGCACCAGGAACCACTCCCTGGCAACGACATGAAACTGACCATTGATATCGACCTGCAGCAGACAGCGGAAAAGGCCTTGGAGGGACTGGGCGGGGCAGTCGTGCTGATGGAGGTCCACACCGGCAAACTGCTGGCCCTCGCCAGCTCCCCGCCCTTGCAGCTGGCCGAATTCATCGGCGGCATCTCATCGAAAAACTGGCAGAAGCACCTCAATGATCCCCTGCATCCGCTAATCGACAAAACCATCCAGGGCCAGTACCCGCCCGGCTCGACGTACAAAATGATCACCGCCCTGGCCGGCCTGACCGAGGGAATTATTACGCCGGAAACCACCTATTACTGCAACGGAGGGCTGTACATTTACGGCCGTCGCTACGGTTGCTGGAAAAATACCGGCCACGGCGCGGTCAGTCTGAATCGAGCCATCGCCGAATCCTGCGATGTCTATTTTTATCAGGTCGGCGTCAAGCTCGGTGTTGACCGGCTCGCCACCTATGCCCGGAGTCTCGGCCTCGGCCAGCTTACCGGCATCGTCCTTGAACACGAAAAACCGGGATTGGTGCCGACCTCGGCCTGGAAGAAACAGAAAAAAAAGGAACCATGGCAGGATGGCGAGACCCTGTCGGTGGCCATCGGCCAAGGTTTCAACCTGGTTACCCCCTTGCAGATCTGTCGGATGACCGCGGCCTTGGTCAATGGCGGCAGGCTCTACCGGCCGCAGCTCATCGAAACGGTCAAAAACCCGGATGGCACCAACGTCAGGGAGGTGGAGCCGGAACTGCAGGGCGAGATCCTGGGAACGGAGCATTCCCGCGAGCTGCTCATCAAGGGCATGATCTCGGCGGTCAATGACCGTCATGGCACCGCCGGCAGCGCCCGCCTAGCCGAAATTGTCGTCGGCGGCAAGACCGGCACCGCCCAGGTGGTCCGCATGGCGAAATTCAAGAGCATGTCGGAGGATGCCATGCCCCGCCAGTACAGGGATCACGCCTGGTTCACCTGTTTCGCCCCGGCCGACAAGCCTGAGGTCGCCATGACCGTGCTCATTGAGCACGGCGGCCACGGCGGTTCAGCGGCGGCTCCGGTTGCCAGGAAGGTACTGGCCGAATATTTCAAAGACAGAATCACCGAAACGCCGGAGGAACCGCCTCCTTCGGCCCACTGAGACCGCCACCGCGCAGCGAGGCACACAACATGATTCGTTTCGACCGACGTCTTCTCCAGCATTTCGACTGGGTCATTCTTCTCTGGCTGGCCCTGATCGCCGGCATGTGCCTGATGAATCTCTATAGCGCCGTCTATCCGGAAAAACCGGCCGGTATGCCCGTCTATGTCAAACAGCTCTCCTATTTCATCATGGGAATGGTCATGATACTGGCCATCATCAGTTTCGATTACCGTCACTTCATGCGCTGGAACTCCCTGCTCTACTGCGGCATCTGCCTGCTGCTGCTCTACGCCCTGATTCTCGGCAAGACCCAGATGGGGGCCCAGCGCTGGATCAACCTCGGCTTTTTCAACCTGCAACCCTCTGAGCCGGCCAAGCTCATGCTGGTCATTACTCTGGCCACCTATTACTCCCGCCAGGACACCGGCAAGGGCTTCACTTTGCGCGAACTCTTCGCCCCCATCCTTCTCACCGGCGTCCCCTTTCTGCTGATCCTCAAGCAACCGGATCTCGGCACCGCGCTCATGCTCGGCTTCATCTTTGTCTCCCTCACTCTCTTTGTCAAACTCAAGTGGCAGACGCTGAGTATTCTGCTCGGGGTTTGCGCCTCTCTCATTCCCATTGCCTGGAAATTCATCCTGAAACCCTATCAGAAACAGCGTATCGAGACCTTTCTCAATCCTGAAGCCGATCCCCTGAGCAGCGGCTATCACATTCTTCAGTCAAAGATCGCTGTCGGCAGCGGACAGGCATTTGGCAAAGGGTATCTGGCCGGCACTCAGGGTCATCTCGATTTTCTCCCGGAGCGTCATACTGACTTCGCCTTTTCAATCTGGGCCGAGGAATTCGGCTTCGTCGGCTCGGCCCTCTTTCTCGCCGCCTACTTTTTTCTCATCCTCTGGGGCCTCAACAGCGCCGTTTCCTCCCGCGACAAGTTCGGCACCCTGCTCTGTATCGGCGTCGTCTCACTCATCTTCTGGCAGGCGTTCATCAATCTTGCCATGGTGATGGGCATGCTGCCGGTGGTGGGGATGCCGCTGCCGCTGTTCAGCTACGGCGGCTCGTCGCTCATGACCACCATGACCGGCATCGGTATTCTGATCAGCGTCAGGATGCGCCGCTACCAGGTGCCGGGATGATGCCGGCGGCGCTGATGCCGCGGATGACATAATCGTCACTACGCATAAAACCGGCAAAGACGATGAGAAAGGAGAGGGCGACCAGGGCCATCAGCCGTTTATCGCCGTAAAGGGCTGACAGCCGTTGCTGCTTTTCCTCCGGGCCGGTATGGACAAAATAGCGGCGGAACAGGCCGTCCAGAACATGGGGGCCCTCCTCCCGGATACATTCGTAGCCGCCGCCGTGGGAGTAGTCCATGACCTCGAAGAGAATGGCACGCTGCTCATCGGGATTTTTTATATGATAGGAAAAGATGTGGAGCAGAATGGTCTGGGCCTCGCGAATGCTGGCCACCGCCAGTGAGTAGAAGAGTTTGCGGGCCGCCTCAGTCAGCGGAATCGCCTCGGCCCGGAGCATGGAAAGGAGCACCGCGTTCTTGTAAAGCTGATAGAGTCGCATGGCGCCGTTGATCCGGCCGGCGACCGGATGCGGCTCGCTCAACCCCTGACCCCGGTAGGAGTTGACAAAAAGGATGTCGAAGATGAGCTGAAAACAGCGGGACCGGTCCGTGGCATCCTGCAGATCGACCCGCAGATCAAAGGTATTGTCGAGCCGATCCGCCAGTTTCACCGCCACCAGTTCCGGCGCTTCCCGCGCCTTGCCCAGCAGCCGGCCAAGGTAACCGGTATACTGCTCGCCCTTCGGCTTGGCGAGAAAGGCGATCCGCTCATTGAGAAACCAGTTCGCCCGGGCGTCGATCTTTTCAAGCAGCCGCCGGTATCTGGCATCGAGGCGACTCCAGGTTTCAGGACTGTACTTCTCCGGAGTGAGATCCTCACCCTTGTCATGCAGGAGGGCGCAGAGCAGATCAAGGGTACTCGGCCTGCCGGCTGCCTTGACCAGCAGGGCGGAGGCGCGGATCGGGTGGAGGATGGCCAGGGGACCGAGACGGCGCTTCTGCCGCCCATAGGCTTCGCCGAGATAATCGAGGGCCTCGATAAGAAAATCCTCGGACAGCGGGTCGAGTTCGTAGTTCTGACCCAGCATCAGGTTAAGGATGCCCCGCCAACTGACCGGGTCGCCTTCGAGCTGATAGTTAAGGAAGGAGGAGAGGGCGAGAAACTCCTGGGTATCGATGAGCGGCTTCATGCCGGAACTCCCGAACAAAGATCATTTTTACCACTCTGTTAAAAACCTTTCCCGGCTTTTCAACAGGCAGATGGCCCCGCAAATCGCTTTGCCTGTCCCGTTCAGAGGCGGGCGCCATCCTCTCATTCCAGCCATTGCCGGGCACGGATTGCCTCCAACACCAGATTTTTCAATCCGGTGATGAAGGTGGGCATGACATTGAGCGACTCGGTGCGGGCAAGCTCCATGCCGAGTCCGGCCGCCAACTCGCGGTACTCGATGTCGATTTCATAAAGCGTTTCCACATGGTCGGAGACAAAGCTGAGCGGCACCAGCAGCACCTGCCTGCACCCCTGGCCGGCCACCTCCCGCAGGGTGTCCGGGGTCGACGGCGCCAACCACTCCACCGGCCCGCTGCGGCTCTGAAAGCAGAGGGTGCCCGCCAGGCCGGTCAGCTTTTCCACTGCCCGGATGGTCTGGCGCAGATGGTCGAGATAGGGGTCCCCTTCTTCGATAAAGGAGACCGGCAGGCTGTGAGCGCTGTAAAGGAGACGGACCTCCTTGCCGGCGAATTGTTCCATGCCGCGGACAATGGTGTCGGCCAGACAGCGGACATAGTCGGGCTGCTCCGGCCAGGCCGCGATCTCGGCGATATCGAAACCGGGCGAAAAGAAGGCGGCGACCCGGCGGAGGTCGTCAAATGACGAACCGGTGGTGGCCTTGGAGTAGTGCGGGTAGAGGGTCAACGCCACCAGCCGGCTGATCCCGGCGGCCGCCATTTTCCTGAGGGTCTCGTCGGCAAAGGGATGCCAGTAACGCATCGCCATCTCCACCGTGAAGACGCCATGGGGGGCAAGATCATGGGCCAGCGCCACTCCCTGCTCGCGGGTCAGTCTGTTCAGGGGGGAGCCGCCGCCGATCAGTTTGTAGGCCCTGCTGCTCTTGGGGGCGCGGCGTTTGGCGATCATCCAGGCAATGGGCTTTTGCAGGAAGGGGGGACCAAGGCGGATGATCTTGCGGTCCGAAAAGAGGTTGTAGAGAAAGGGCCGGACATCGACAAGCCGCTCCGGTCCACCGAGATTCAGGAGAATAACGCCGATGGGCGACCCGGCGCCTTTTTTCATACCTTCCCCTCCGCGCTCGACCGGAGCAGGTCGGCCACCTCGCCAGGTGCAAAATCGAGATAGCTGAAGATTCGCTTTTCCATGGCCATGCACTTGTGAAAATTTTTCATGATCGAGGCATGGCGGGTCGCATCATTGCGGCCATAGCGTTCCAGGATATACGCCAGCCGGTCGTGCAGGCTGACCACCCGGTCGTGGTTGACCCGCTTGTCGGCGTAATAGACGATCTCCTTTTCGGTGATCGGGTCGCGGCCATTGGAGCTGATCAGCACATGCTCGGCAACAATGGCGGCAATCTCTCCGTAGCCGTGGCGGCGACAGATCTCTTCTCCCATCCTGGCGTGATCGCAGCGGCTTTCCAGACAGGGGGTCTTGGCAATGTCGTGGAGCAGGGAGGCGGCTACCACCAGCTCGATGTTGATTGCCTCACCCCGGCGGACAAATCCGATGGCAATGAGCTCCGCCACCCGGGCAACCACCCTGGAATGCTCGCGGATGTTGTCGAGCATTGCGTACTCGTCCATCAACCGCAGACAGATTTCAACCGTGGGAATCATGATGGTCTCGTAAAACCCGCAAACCATGGCAGGCCATTTTTTTTTAACGGGCCGACAGCCGGTGGACGGCCTCCACGACAAATTTCGCTTTCTCCGGTGGCGTCTCGGGCAGAATCCCATGCCCCAGGTTGAAGATGTGGCCCTTGGCGCCCTTCCCCCCTGCCAGAATACGGGCGATTCGCTGTTCCAGTTTGTCCTCGGGCAGCAGCAGCGCGCAGGGATCGAGATTGCCCTGCACCGCGATATCCGGGCCGAAAACCTTCACCGCATCGGCGATATCGACCCGCCAGTCGAGCCCCTGGACATCGGCGCCGCAAGTCTTGCTCAACTCCATCAGGGTGGCGCCGTTGTTGGCGAAGTAGATGAGCGGCACCCCGGCGGGTTTAAGAGCGGTGATGATCTGCTTGACATAGGGCAGGGCGAATTCCTCGAAATCACAAGGGGCCAGTGCCCCGGCCCAGGAGTCAAAGATCTGCAGGGCCTGGGCCCCGGCGGCAACCTGGGCCTGCAGATAGCTGATAACCGACTCCGTCACCTTGTCCACCATCGCCTTATAGAGTTCCGGGGCGGCGTACATCATCTTCTTGGTCTGAAAAAAGCTCTTCGAGGAGCCGCCTTCGACCATGTAGGTCGCCAGGGTGAAGGGCGCGCCGCAGAAGCCGATAAGCGGCACCTTCTGGGCCAGCTCCCGCCGGAGAATACGAATAGTTTCCATCACATAGCCAAGGGCATCTTCCGGGTCGGGGACAATGAGCCGATCCACATCCTGTTTGCTGCGGATCGGCTGCGGCAGAACCGGCCCCTGTTTTTCCCTGAATTCGAGGGGCATGCCCATGGCGTCCAGGGTAACGAGAATATCGGAAAAGAGAATCGCCGCATCAACCCCGAGGATATCCACCGGCTGCAGGGTAACCTCGGCGGCCAGTTCCGGGGTCTTGCACAGTTCCAGAAAGGTCACCTTGCCGCGCACCTTGTGATAATCCGGCAGATAACGACCGGCCTGACGCATGATCCAGATGGGGGTGTGGCTGACCTCTTCGCCTCTGCATGCCTTGAGAAAATTGGTGTTCATTCGTTTTTCCTTGAGTAATTGTAATGGACAGTTACATCTTTTTCAATTTCACCGGCATATGGGAGCAGAAGGGCTCCTCCGCCATGTAATCACCGGTCATGGCATAGGCCCGGGCCCGGCAGCCGCCGCAGACCGAAACATATTCGCAGGAGCCGCAGCGGCCCTTGTATGCCTTGAAATCACGCATATCCTGAAACAGCTTCGAGTGCTCCCAGATATCCTGAAACGACTGCTGGCGGATATTGCCGGCACTCATGGGGAAATAGCTGCACGGCAGGACGTTGCCGTCCACATCGATCAGACAGATGAGCTGGCCGGCCAGACAGCCCTTGGAGCCGCCGGTGGAGAATTTGAGACTGCGCCGCTGGAAATCATCGCCGCTCTCCTTTTTCTTCTGGAGGACGATCCGGTAGTAACTGGGCGCGCAGGTGGGTCGCACCAGAATGTCGTCTTCCTGCCGTTCCATGTCATAGTGCCATTCCAGCACCTTTTCATAATCCTCCATGGAAACCAGCTCCTCCATGATCTCCTCGCCGCGGCCGGTGGGCACGATCATGAACATGTACCAGGCAGTAGCTCCCAGCTCCTTGGCCAGTTTGTATATCTTCGGGATCTCCTCCTGATTCCGTTTAGTGAAGGAGGAGTTGATGAGAAAGGAGATGTCATGTTTTTTAAACAGGGCCGCTGCATTGAGGGTGCCGGCAAATGCGCCGGGCTGATTGCGGAAATTGTCATGGACTGCGGCAGAGGCGCCGTCAAGGCTTAAAGAGACCATCTTGATCCCCGCCTCCTTGATTTTGCCGCAGGTCTCCTCCGTTACCAGAGTACCGTTGGTGGCCAGACACATACGCAATCCCTTGCCGGTGCCGTAGGCGGCGATGTCAAAGACATCATGGCGCAGCAACGGCTCGCCACCGGACAGCACCACAACGGGGTTAGCATAAGAAACGATGTCGTCGAGCACCCGGGTTGCCTCGGCAAAGGAAAAATCCGGATGCCCAGCCACCTCAAGCTCGGAGGAGGAACGGCAGTGAACGCATTTGAGATTACAACGCCGGGTGATCTCCCAGGCGATCCATTTTGGTTCGAATTTCATCTGATCTGTCCTTTTTCGAGCCGGTTGGTAAATTGCAGAAGCGGCAGCCCCTTCCTACAGATAATCAGCCGCCACCGCCGCCAACGGGCTGCGCTCGCTCTTGCGCAGGGTGATGTGGCCGTGGATCGGCAACTCCTTGAGGCGCTCCACCGTGTAGGTCAACCCGTTACTGCTGGAATCGAGATAGGGGTTGTCGATCTGGTAGGGATCGCCGGTCAACACCATTTTCGTTCCCTCTCCGGCCCTGCTGATGATGGTCTTAATCTCATGAGGAGTCAGGTTCTGTGCCTCATCGACAACAACGTACTGACCGGAAATCGAACGACCACGTATGTAGGTCAGGGCCTCCATCTCCACCACATGATCCCGCAGCAGCTTGTCAGTCTTGTGGCGGAGGGAATCGTCATTCTCCTTGTTTTTCAGTCCCTGCCCGAACCCCATGAGGAAGGTAAGGTTGTCGAAAATCGGCTGCATCCAGTGGGCCAACTTCTCATCCTTGTCACCCGGCATGTAGCCGAGATCCTTACCCAGGGGAATGATGGGCCGGGAGACGAGAATCTTGCTGTAGCGCTTGTTGATCAACACCTCCTCGAGGCCGGCGGCCAAGGCAAGCAGAGTCTTGCCGGTTCCCGCCTGGCCGACCAGGGTAACTATCTGGACATTCGGGTCGAGCAAAAGTTCCAGACACATCCGCTGTTCCTTGCTGCGGGAGCGGATCTGCCAGGCGCTGTCATACTGCGGGTTGAGCCGCACCAGCCGGGTTTCGTTCACCGCCCTGGCCAGGGCGGTATGCTTGGGATCGGCCTCATCCTGCAACAGAATGAATTCATTGGGCAGCAGACCGAGGCCCTCGCTTTCCACCTCGCGCCGGTCATAAAAGGTATTGATCAGCTCGCCCGGCACCGTCAGTTCACGGTAACCGGAAAAAAGCTCATCGAAGTTGATCTTCTGCTTTTCAAAATCCATGACCTCAATGCCCAAGGCATCGGCTTTCAAGCGAGCGTTGATGTCCTTGGAAACGAAGATGACCCTTTCTCCTTTCTTGAAGATGGTATAGGCCACCGCCAGGATGCGATTATCCGGCACCTTCATGTTGAGACCCGGGCAACAGGCTATCTCATCGCCCTCGGGATAGATGAGTAGAATGCCGCCGTTTTCCATTTCCACCCCTTTGGCCAGCTTGCCACGACAACGGAGATGGTCGAGCTCCCGGATCACCCGGCGGGCGTTGCGGCCCAGTTCGTCACTCCGGGACTTGAACTTGTCGAGTTCCTCGATGACCGACATGGGCAGCACGACATAGTTATCGGAAAAGGAGAAAATGGAATCAGCGTTATGGAGGAGAACGTTGGTGTCGAGGACAAAATATTTTCGCATGCAGCGGCTCGTAACGAAATTCGGAGTTAAGGGGCGAAAACGGTCAGGAGTAACGGCCGTGCCATGCCGCAGCGCCGGACTGTCATGTGTTGCGGTGGCCGACCTCAAGGTCGGCATTGTTCCAAGAGTAGTATGAAACCCCCTGTTCCCGCAAGCAAAACTTACCGACACCAGCGCATTCGGCCTGCCGCTGTCCGCCCTTCCCGGAAAATTGATGCGGCAGGAGAACGCGTATTGTGCTATAGATACGGGCCATGAAGATCGCCCTGATCCAGATCAACCCTGTTATCGGAGACTTTCCGGCCAACAGTGCCCGCATCCGCCACTTTCTTGACCAGGCCAGACAGGCAGAGTGTGCCTTGGCCGTTCTGCCGGAACTTGCCCTGAGCGGCTACCCTCCCCAGGATTATCTTGAACACTCGGCATTTCTCGCGGCCCATGACCAGGCCCTGTCCGAACTGATCCGGGATACCGTCGGCATTGCCGTCATCTGTGGCGCCATCACCCGGCACAGCGGCACCACCGGCAAAGCACTGCACAACAGCGCCCTGCTGTTCGCCGACGGGCGCCTCCTTTTTGCCGCCCACAAGAGGCTGCTGCCGACCTACGATGTTTTTGACGAGTCCCGTCACTTCGAGCCGGGTGCGAGCTCCGCCCCCTTTACCTATCACGGACTACGCCTCGGGCTCACCATCTGCGAGGATATCTTCAACGAAGACGACAGCGTTCCCCGCCCTCTGTATGCGGCAAACCCCCTGGCCGATCTCGCCGCCGGCGGCATTGATCTGCTTATCAATATCGCCGCCTCGCCCTTTACCATTGGCAAACAGTCCCGCCGCTTCGCTCTTTTTTCCCAGCTCTGCCGTAAATATTGCACCCCTCTTTGCTATGTCAATCAGGTGGGCGGCCAGGACGGCGTCCTTTTTGACGGCGCAAGCATGGTAATTGACAACAGGGGCCGCCTTTGCCGCCATGCCCGCTCCTGTGGAGAAGACCTGCTGGTCGTTGACACCACCACTCTCCAGCCGATGCCGCCCCCGCCGACCGACGAAGAGACTGATCTGGTGCTCGCGGCGCTGGCCATGGGCTGTCGTGATTATGTCAGAAAATGCGGTTTCTCCCGGGTACTCCTTGGCCTGAGCGGCGGCATCGATTCCGCCCTGACTGCTGCCGTTGCCGTGCACGCCCTTGGCCGGGAAAATGTCATGGGGGTCGCCCTGCCTTCGCCTTATACCGCGCCGGAAAGCATCGAGGATGGCCGCCGGCTCGCCGACAATCTCGGTATCCGCTTTGCCGTCGTCCCCATCACCGATGCCTTTGCCTCCCTGCGCAGCGCCCTTGCCCCGCTCTTTGCCGATCGTCCGGAGGATCTCACCGAACAGAATCTCCAGGCCCGCATCCGCGGTACCCTGCTGATGGCCATGGCCAACAAGTTCGGCGCCCTGCTGCTCTCCACCGGCAACAAATCAGAGATGGCGGTGGGCTACTGCACCCTGTATGGCGACATGGCCGGGGCCCTCGCCCCGCTCGCCGATGTACCGAAGCAGCTTGTCTACGAACTGGCCCGCCATGTCAACCGGCAAGGCGAAATCATCCCGGCTCGCACCCTCTGGCGCCCTCCCACCGCCGAACTGGCCCCGAACCAGACGGACCAGGACGACCTGCCTCCCTACGAGGTGCTCGACCCGATTCTCCAGGCCTATCTGGAAGATCACCTCTCCCTGGAGGAGATCGTTGCCCGTGGCTTTGCTCGAACCATGGTCGAGGACATTATCCGCCGGATCAAAAAAAATGAATACAAGCGCCATCAGGCCGCCATGGGACTGAAAATCACCTCCAAGGCCTTCGGTTCCGGTCGTCGCTATCCGGTGGCGCAGAACTTCCGGGAATGACATGAAGCCCCGCCTTGCTCTCCTCTTTATGCTGCTCTGCGTCCTTTTTCTCGTGATCCGGGAAAATCTGACCAAACGGCCCGAGCGTCTCCACCAGACCAGCGCCGGCCAGGTGGAGATGTGCCTGGAGTGCCACAAAACCGAACAACTCGATCCCGCCCATGACCGGTTGGTGATGGGCTGCTCTCCCTGCCATCTCGGTGACGCCCTGGCCATTGACAAGGACAGGGCGCACACAGCCATGGTCAAAAACCCAGGCGACCTGCGGGTGGTGGAAAAAACCTGCGGGGTGGAGGGCTGCCATGCGCCGGACGTGAAAAAGGTCAAAAATTCGCTGATGGCCACCAACCGTGGCATCCTTGCCACCCTCCTCTACTACTGGGGCGAGGCGCCGGACCAGAACGGCGATTTTTCGGTGGAACAGCTGCTGGCCAGCAACCAGACCTCCCTGGCCATCGACTACTACCGAAAACTTTGCGCCACCTGCCACCTCTGGAAACAGAAAGGCGACCTGCCCGGTTTCTTCGGGGAAAAGGGCGGCGGCTGCACGGCCTGCCACTTTGTCAAGGATGGCAACCTCACTGCCGAGCAGGCAAAAAAGGTGCATCCGCGCATCGTCAAACAGGTGCCGGTGAGCAACTGTGTTCGCTGCCACAACCGCAGTGGTCGCATCGGCATCTCCTATACCGGCGTCTATGAGTCGGAAAACTACGGCACCCCCTATACCAAGGGCGGCATGTCGGAAAAACGGCTGCCCGGCGACCGCTATTATCTCAGCCTGCCCGCTGATATCCACCACCAGAAGGGCATGGCCTGTATCGACTGCCACACGCGAAACGAGATCATGGGCGACGGCACCCGTTACGCCCATTACGAAAACCAGCTTGAAATCACCTGCAAAACCTGTCATGTTCCGGCTGGCGAAACAACGAACGAACCTGGCTTGACCCGCAAAGGCGATAAACTGACAAACATCGTTGGCGACGAGGCAGGCTGGCAGCTGACCAACAAGCTCACAGCCGACAAAAAGCACCCCATCCGACCGCCCAAAGCCGGGATCTGCGACTTTGCCGGCCACAAGCGGGTCGGCTGCGAGGCCTGCCATTCCGGCTGGGTGCCGCAATGTTACGGCTGCCACGTCAAGCAGGACAAAGGGGAAACCGATCTCGACAAACTGACCTTAACCGAAACGCCGGGTTGGTGGATCGAGGGTCGCTCCTCTCTCCGTTACGAACGGCCGATGCTGGCCGTCTGGGCTGACGAGGTAGTGATCGTCACCCCCGGCTGCCAGGACATCGTCTCGGTGGTCAACGCCCAAGGCAAAGTGGAGCAGCACTTCAACAGCCTGACCATGGCCGCCATCAACCCGCACACCACCCAGACCAGGGGACGAAGCTGCGCTGACTGCCACCAGTCGCCGAAAACCATTGGTCTCGGCGAGGGCGTCATCTGGCGGGAAGCGGGCGAGTGGCGTTTCAATGCCGCGGCCCAAGGGCTCGTCACCGCGGCAGGCGCCACCCCGCCGCTTGACGCCTATGTCGCCATTGACGGCACCCCCTTGCAGAAATCGGCCCGGCCCGATCTACGGCCCTTCAACAAAGAGGAACTGGCCCGCATCCTCCGTGTCGGCCTCTGCATCGACTGCCACAAGGTGTACTCGGACCCGGCTTACCGCAGCTATACGCCGGCAACAACATGCCCGGTCTATCGGGAAGAGAAAGATGGTGGGCCGGCACCCCGGAAGAATCCCGCCATTACCGCCACGGAAAAAAGACCGGCGCTGGAGAAAAAAACATGATTATCACCCCCTATTCCACAGCATCGAAACAGGGCAAGGAACTGCTGGCCCGACTGGCCAACCGTTTTCAACTGGCCGACACCTCCTGCCGCCAGGCGGTGGCCGATATCCTCACCGCGATCCGCCAGGGCGGCGACCAGGCCCTGCTCGATTACACCCGCCACTTTGACGCACCGGACATGACCATTGACCAGCTCCGGGTCTCCGAGGCCGAACTGACCGAGGCCTATTCGCAGGTCGATGCGGCGTTGATGGCCAGTATCGGTCTGGCCAAAAAGAGAATCGACGATTTTCATCAACGGGAGATGGAACATTCCTGGTTCATGACCCGCGAGGACGGCACCATCACCGGCCGCCTGGTCCGGCCGGTGGAGGCGGCCGGTCTCTATGTGCCCGGCGGCCGCGGCGGCACCACCCCCCTCGTCTCTTCGGTACTGATGAACGGGATCCCGGCCGCCATCGCCGGGGTCGAGCAACGGGTGATGGTTACCCCGCCCAACGCGGACGGCAAGGTCAATCCGGCGCTCCTGGTGGCGGCCCAGGAAACCGGTATCCGCGAGATCTACAAGATTGGCTCAGCCTGGGCCATCGCCGCCCTGGCCTTTGGCACCGATACCATTCCGGCGGTTGATGTCATCGTCGGCCCGGGCAACCAGTATGTGGCCGAGGCCAAGCGCCAGGTGGCAGGCAGAGTGCGGATCGACATGCTCGCCGGCCCGAGCGAGGTACTGATCGTTGCCGATCAGACCGCCACACCGGCCTTTATCGCCGCCGACATGCTGGCCCAGGCCGAACACGACCCACAGGCCCTGGCCCTGCTCATCACCACCAGCGCCGATATTGCCGACCGGACAGTGGCGGAACTGGAGCGCCAACTGCCGCTCCTTGACCGACAAGACATCGCCCGGACCTCCCTTAATGACCGCGGCGCCATTCTGATCTGCGCTTCGCTTGCCGAGGCGCTGACCATGGCCAACAGGATCGCCATCGAACATCTGGAGCTGATGGTGGCCGATCCTTTTGCCTGCCTGCCGGCCATCCGCCACGCCGGCGCCATCTTTCTCGGCGATTACTCGCCGGAGGCATGCGGCGACTATGTCGCCGGTCCCAACCATGTCCTGCCCACCATGGGCACGGCGCGCATCTCCTCAGCGCTCGGGGTGGAGACCTTCCTGAAGAAGAGCAGCATCATCTCCTGTTCACGGCGCGCCTTTGCCGCCGACGCTCCCCACATCGTCAACCTGGCCCGGCTGGAAGGACTGACCGCCCATGCCCGCTCGGTGTCCGTGCGGCTCGAACAAAAAAAATGACGAACAGCCAGAGCCGCGACCTGTTCCAGCAGGGCTGCGCCGCCCTCGGCCTCTCCCTGGAGGCGCCGGCCATCGCCCGACTCGACCGTTACCTCAGCGAATTGCGGCGCTGGAACACCAAAATGAATCTGGTTGCCGATGCCCCGCTGCAGGAGATGATTGACTGCCACTTTCTCGATTCTCTCACCCTGCTGCCTCATCTCGACCCGGGCAGTCACCCCGTTTTACTCGATGTCGGCACCGGCGCCGGCTTTCCAGGTCTGGCGCTGAAATGCGCCGCACCCTCCCTCGCCCTGACCCTGGTCGAACCGCGGCAGAAACGGGTGATTTTTCTCCGCCACATCGTCCGCCAGCTCGACCTTGCCGGGGTAGAGATCGTTCCCCGCCGCCTGGAGAAAAAAAACACGGAAAATATCCTCTATCCGCTCATCACCAGCCGGGCGGTTGCCAATGTCGCCGAATTTCTTGATCTGGTCGCCGCCTGGTGTCCCAGCAGCGGCACCGTCATCTGCATGAAAGGTCCCCGGGCTGACGAGGAGATTGCCCAATGGCAGACCACTGCCTCATCGAGTCCTTTTTTCCTGCGAAACAGCATTTCTCTGGGCCTGCCATTCAGCGGCTCCAGACGCACCCTGCTGTTTTTTACAAAAATTTAACCAGCCGGTAACAATTATTTCATCGCACCCGGAAAGAAATCTTGCATGGTTGGTCATGTTTTTATAGCATACGGCTTACATGCCGGGGTAAGCCCCGGCAACCGTCGTTCTTCTTGCGGCACCCTTTCACGGATCACGCAAAGCAACCATGATTACCGGCAACCTCTTTTTTCTTTATGCGGCAAATTTCATTCTCGGCCTGATGGCGGGATTCTTCATGCACCGCTCGGATTACTGCGTTGCCGGCATGTTCCGTGATATCTTTCTGTTCCGCCGCGCCACCATGCTCCGTTTTCTTTTTTTTCAGATCATCGTCACCATGGTGTTTTTCGAACTGGCCCGGAGAGCCGGATTGCTGTCTCTCTACCCTTTCCCGTTGCTCGGACCGCCAACCCTGACCGCCTTGGCCGGCGGATTTCTCTTTGGTATCGGCATGGTGCTGGCTGGGGGCTGTGTCGTCGGCACCCTCTACCGAATCGGCGCCGGCAACGTCCTGAGCATAGTGGCATTGGTCGGCATCCTGGCCGGCAGCGCCCTCTACGCCGAAATGCACCCCTGGTGGTCCCGCCTGGCCAAAAACGCGATCCTTACCCGTGATGCCATTACCCTGCCGCAACTGCTTGGTCTCTCGCCCACCATTCTCATCGGCTTGATCACGGTGCCGGCCATTCTGCTCTTTCTCCACTGGCGCCGCCGCAACCTGTGGCGCCGGTCTTCAGTCGCAGACGGCTATATCCAGCCAGGGCAGACCGCTCTGGTCCTGGCTGGCATTAGTCTCCTCTCCTATCTACTGAACGGCATGCCCATCGGAGTGACCACGACCTACGCCAAAATGGCCGCCATGATCGAGCATATCATCGCGCCGGATCATGTCGATCACTCCGCCTATTTTTCCGCCCGCTCCCTCGATATCATTCATCCGGACAGCGGGGCACACCTTGCCGGTAGCGGCGGTCCGTACCTCGACACCATCTGGGCCATCCAGTTTCCGGTCATTGCCGGCATCGTCCTCGGCAGCCTGCTGTCGGCACTGCATCTTCGCGAACTCACCCTGCGCACCCGCCTGCCGAGTCGCCAATACGCCATGGTTCTGGCTGGCGGCCTGCTGCTCGGGCTGGCCTCCCGCATGGCCTCCGGCTGCAACATCTGGCATCTGATGGGCGGATTGCCCATTCTTGCCCTGCAGAGCCTCCTTTTCCTGGCCGGACTCCTGCCCGGCTGCTGGCTCGGCAGCTCGATTCTCGCCCGTGCCCTTTCCCAGCGACCCCTTTCCTCCATGAGTGCGCCATGAGCGAAAAACAGCAGCACATCATTGCCATCGACATGCGGGGCCAGGTGTGTCCGGCCTGCCTGCTGGTGGCCATGGACAGTATGAACAAAAACCGCAATGCCCTGCAAAACGGTTCAGCCAGACTCTGCATCACAACCGACAATCGGGAGGCAATCACCACCATCCCCTCCACGGCCCGCAACATGGGCTATTCGACCAGAGTGATGAAAAAAGCGAGCTTCTACGAAATCTGCATCGGCATCATTTCGCCCGAAGGCGTGGAGCCATGATCATGGATGACCTGCTCCATACAGCCCGCACCTTTCTTGCGAACCCTGATTCCCCGCCTCCTTCGTTTTCCGGGGCGCCCGAGCTTGTTCCGCTCGCCGAACTCCTTTTCACCCTCATTACCGAAAACCACGCCCTGAAAAAGGATCACAGCCAAGCCATCGACTATCTGCGCCGCAAGATCGACCAGCTGCTGGTGGTCATCGGCACCATTCCCCTGCGGCCTGAGGAGCTGGACAACGCATCGCTCATCAGCATCGATCCCATCGGCATCATTGCTGAATCCTTTACCCAGATTCTTGCTCATCTGCGCCAGACCAACGAAAAACTCGAGGTTGCCATGGAGGAGATCCAGGCGATTTTCGAAGCGGTCGGCGGCGGCATTTTGGTCCTTGACACCAACAAACAGATCCTCTCTTACAATCACAAACTGCAGGAAATGTTCGGCCGCGAGGGCGAAACCCTGCTGGGCAAGACCTGCAAAGATCTGATCTGCAGGGGAACCGCCCCAAGGGGCTGCGTTTTCGACGCCATGATGAAATCGGGTCGTCCCACCGCCATCAGTCACTGTGCCGGCACAGCCCACCATTACAACATCACCGCCACCCCGGTGAAGGATCGCAACGGCTTAATCATCCGGGCGGTGTTGCTCTATACCGATATCTCCGAACTGATGGCGGCCAAAGATGATCTGGCCGATGAGAAGGAACGACTTTCTCTCACCCTTGAAAGCATTGCCGAAGGGGTCGTGGCCACCGACACCAACGGCTCTGTCGTGCTGATGAACCGGGTGGCGGAGACACTCTCCGGTTGGTCCAGCATAGACGCTTTGGGCCGGCAGATCTGCGAGATTTTCCCGCTGCGTCCGGATCAGGACAATCCTTCCTGCTTCGATCTCTTTGCCGACGTCCTGCGGGAGGGCAGTCAGGCGGCTCGAATCGCCAATGCCCGCCTCTGTGACCGGACCGGCACCAGCCGCCTTATCACGGTCAGCGTCGCCCCGATCCCTCGCGGCAATCAGCTGGATCACACCGGCGCCATCTTCGTTTTCCGCGATATCACCCATGAAAAGGCACTGGAAGAGGAACTGTTCAAGGCCTCAAAAATCGAATCCCTTGGCGTTCTTGCCGGCGGCATTGCCCATGATTTCAACAATCTGCTGACCTCGATCCTCGGCAATATCGCCCTGGCCAAAAGACATCTCCAACCGGACAACATGATCTACCAGTTTCTCAACGATTCCGAACGGGCCTCCTCCCGGGCCAGGAGTCTGACCCACCAATTACTGACCTTTGCCAAAGGCGGGGCGCCGATCCAGACCCTCACTTCAAGCAGCAGACTGATCAGCGAGGCCGCCCGCTTTGCCGCCACCGGCTCGCGGATCAAATGCACCTTCGCCCTGGCCGAGGATCTCTGGAATGTCACGGTTGATGAAGGGCAGATCGGCCAGGTCATCCAGAATCTGGTCATCAATGCCGACCAGGCCATGCCGGCTGGCGGCATTATCTCCATCACGGGCGAAAATATCATCGTCGATGCCGCGGACAATGTTCCGCTGCAACCGGGGCGGCACATCAAAATCGGTATCCATGACCGGGGCGCCGGCATCAACAGCAACTATCTCGACAAGATCTTCGACCCATACTTCACCACCAAGGAGGCCGGCCACGGTCTCGGCCTGGCCATCAGCTATTCAATCGTCAAAAAACATCAGGGCCACATCCATGCCGAACCGCGCCCGGGCGGCGGCACAAGCTTTTTTGTCTACCTGCCTGCCGCAGCCGACACCGTGGCGGACAATCGCGAGCAACCGCGCCGGACTTCCGCCGGTCAGGGAAGAATTCTGGTCATGGATGATGAGGAGATGGTCCGGGATGTGGCCGTCCAGATGCTGCAGATGCTGGGCTACCAGGCCGACGGCTGCGCGGACGGCAAAGAGGCCATTGCCTGCTATCAGACAGCGGAACACACCGGCCGCCCCTACGACGCGGTGATCATGGACCTGACCATTCCGGGCGGAATGGGCGGCAAAGATGCCCTGGCTGCATTGCAAAAGATCACACCGACAGTCAGGGCTATTGTCTCAAGCGGCTATGCCAATGACCCGATCATGGCCGACTTCCGGCGTTACGGATTTTCCGCCGTGGTGCCCAAACCATACGACGTTGATCAGCTCGGCACCGTTATCAGCCGGGTTCTTGAACAAGAAGGGGGATAACAGGCGAACCGGACTCAGGAGGCATTTTCCCGCATCTCCTCGAAATATTTCCGGTCCGTGCCAAGGATATGGTTTTTCAGCCAGCTGACGAGAAATTGTAAGACATCAAGGGTGATGTCGGCCTTTCCCTGCAGATAGTCCTTTTGCAGTTGCAGGGTTTTCCTGACAAAAGAAAAATGCTCGCGGCGGTGCTCCTCAAAGTGCGGATGGGCTTGTAAATACCCTTCCTCACACTTGAAGTGAAAATCGATGTAGTTAACCATCTCTTCGAGCACCTCGGGCAACCCGGCCTTATCCGGACCGCCGAAATTCTCGATAAAACGGTTAAGCAGGGCAAAGAGTTGCTGATGCTGCCGATCGACCTCCTCCACCCCGACATTGTATTTTTCTTCCCATTTGACCAGATCCATCCCATGCTCCCACTTGCCCGATCCCGCCATCGACACATGTCGGTGGCAACCGGTTGTTCATGATTATTTTTTCCCCTCTGCCTCCAGGGCGGCAAGATAGGGGCCAAACAGCTCGTCATAGTCCCGCAGGCCCTTTTTGAGGATCAGGGGAAAGGCGGAAAGATCGTTGTCGTTGATAACCAGATTGGCGCTGTTGGCGAGGGCCTCGAGGTTGTACAGGGTGTGAAACTGCGGCCCGACCAGCACATAAAAGATGGAGCGGCGGCTGGTCATGGGCATTGTCTGCATATGGGCATGCACGGTGGAAGATACCAGCTCTCCCTCGAAAGCTGCATGCAGCACCACCGCGGCGACGGTGGTGAAGCGCATCCGCTCCAGGGCGTCCTCCTCGCTTTTCGGCAGGATCGGCTTGTACCCCATATCATCGAAAAACTGGGCCATATCGATGCGGATCTGCTCATCCTCCATCAGAATGATGACCTGCGGCACATCCTCGATGACCTCGCCGGTGCCGAGATCCCCGCGCTCGAGCCAACCGAGATCGGGCGGCCCTGGAGGCGGAGGCGTCCTGCCGGGCGCCGTGCTCCGGCGAAGAGGTGGAGTGACGAGTTGCCCCGTCGTCTCGGTCTCTTCCTGTCTCCGCACCTCGATCGGTTTCTGACAGTGAGGGCAGTTGAACTTCAACGCCCGGCCCGGCGGCAGGGCGGCAAGGGCAT
>JBMONO010000032.1:0-49550 GCA_049323655.1 Thermodesulfobacteriota bacterium
TCAGTTTGAATGGGAAGAGATCAAGCGCGACCTCAAGGCGCTGCAACGAGTTACCGTGGAGGAAGACGGCCGCAGGCTTGCTGTCCGCACCGCCTGCGCCGGGATCTGCGGCAAGATTTTTCAGGCCATCGGCGTTGCCTTGCCGCCGACGATAAGCGAAGTATAGGCCGACTTCTGTCCGATTAGTCATGCGAGTAGTGCCAACACATTTTTTGCATGGCGTATTGTGCTGAAATCGTTTGATTATTTTTTCGCCGCTGCGATCGACCCTTTTCAATATCCTGCGCCAATTCGGCATGGCCTATGCCCATTTCAGGGCCCGGTTGGGAGAGATGAAGGCAACTCGCACGAAGAAGGAGAAAAGTTGATGGCCGAGGGCAGGGAGATCGTCATGGTCTTTTCGGACTATACCGCCAAACTGAGCAAACGGATTCAATTCCGCTATTACAAACCCAGGGAGATCAAGAAATTTATGAAAACCGAGGATGCTTTTCCCGGAATTGCGCCGCCAGGGCTGGAGTGATTTCTTTTAAAGTGCGGCCGGAGAAATAGTGCAGGGATCTGGATTGATACAGCTCGCGGCGGTGAGTCGATCCAGCTTTTTTTGCTTGATGTTTCTGCCAGGTATTTATTCAGGGCATCATCAAAAAGCAGTCATTCGGCGGGGTGCTGCCGACATACCCACCGTTGCGCAGCGCCTCAGACTGGCGATCAAAGGTCATGGATAACCTGGGATGACCTTTGATACGAACCTCAGCACGGTAAACCGTGCCTTTATTTCTTTTCCTTGTTTTTACGTTGCCATAGTCACTCACTCTTAAAAAAATAGCGCGCCTTACGATGCGTTTTGGGCGCACTTTTATGCAATTTCCTGCAATTCTGCGCTAATCAGTGGCAACTATAGCTCATTTCCTCTTTAAAAACAAAACGGGCCAAATCCTTTGTTTCCAAAGGATTTGGCCCTGTTTATTGATGGTGCCGAAGGCGAGACTCGAACTCGCACGACCGTTGGCCACTACCCCCTCAAGATAGCGTGTCTACCAATTCCACCACTTCGGCTCATTTCCTTTACTCCTTGTCATTCTTGCCGGCCGGCGCCGGTTCAGGAGCCGTTGGTTCCCCACTTTTCTCCTGAACTTTCCCAACCGACAACGTCGTTTTTTCCCCTGTTGCTTCACCGGTGGCCGGGGCAGAAGGCGTTGTTCCTTCTTTTTGCAACGGTTCGGCCGGGGCCAGGGGAATATCCGCTGTCGGCTGCTGTGGCAACGCAGGAGGAGCACCTTGTATAGCATTTTCCTGCGGTTTTTGCACGCTAAAATCCTTCATCACCGAACTGGTGCTCTTATGGGCCGAGATATAGGCCAGGGCCACAGAGGTGACCATGAAGGTAATGGCGGCAAGGGTAGTGACCTTATTCAACAGAGGCATCGGCCCTTCGGTGCCGAATACGGTCTGGCTCGACCCACCGAAGGTCGCGCCCATGTTCGCACCTTTGCCCTGCTGGAGCAGGACGATGACGATCAGGAAGAAACAGACGGCAATATGGATGATAGTCAGTAAGGTAGTCATTCTCTGTATAAGAAACCAGTCGCGACCCTGCGAAAGAAAAAGAGGCTCATACTTCCCGCCTCCGGTTACGCCAGTTTTTTCCAGTTGATGATCCGCTTGAAGGATTCGACCTTCAAGGCCGCTCCGCCTACCAGGGCGCCATCGACATCAGGCTGGGCCATCAGGGCATCAACATTCTCAGGATTAACCGAGCCACCATACACAATCCTGATGCTATCGGCAACACTTTTCTCATACAAACCGACAAGAAGATCGCGGAGAAAGACATGCGCCTCCTGGGCCTGCTCCGCAGAGGCAGTCCGGCCGGTGCCGATGGCCCAGACCGGCTCATAAGCCACTACCAGTTCACTGCCCGCCGCAATGGCAACATCGGCCAACCCGCCGCGCATCTGGCTGTCCAACACGGCAAAGGTCTGACCGGCCTCCCGCTCCTCCAGGGTTTCACCAACGCAGAGCACCGGCACCAGACCGAAGGTGAGGGCGCCGCGCAACCGGCGGTTAATCAGGGCATCGCTCTCACCAAAAATCTGCCGCCGCTCTGAATGACCGACAATAACAAACGAGCAGCCAACATCCTTCACCATGACCGGCGAGACCTCGCCGGTAAAGGCACCTTTCTCTGCCCAGCAGACATTCTGGGCGCCAAGCCGCACCGACGAAGCGGCGACAATGCCGGCCACCGCCGCCAGGGCGGTAAAGGGTGGGGCAATCATCACCTCGCGATCATCTGGCAAGGGTCCGGCGACAATGGCCTGGGCCAGGGTTTTCGCCTCCGCCACCGTCATGTGCATCTTCCAGTTACCGGCAAGTAACGATTTACGTCCCATGGCTACATCTCCTTGCTCGGGTTACACAACGGCCGTCAGGGCCGCGACGCCGGGAAGCTCCTTACCCTCCATCAGCATGAGGAAAGCGCCGCCGCCGGTGGACATATAAGAGACATCGTCAGCCCAGCCGGCCTTGTGGACGGCGGCATTGGTGTCGCCGCCGCCGACGATGCTAAGGGCGTGCGAGGTCGCCACCTTCTGGACCAGGGCCATGGTCCCCCGGGCATAGGCATCCATCTCAAAGGCGCCCATCGGGCCGTTCCAGAGAATGGTGCGGGCATCGGCCAGGGCCTCGCCAAACAGGGTGGTGGTGGCTGGTCCGATATCAAGGGCCATCCAGCCGGCCGGCATGTTCTGGACCGGCACAACCCGGCTGACGCTGTCCGGGGTGAACTCGGCCGCCGCGACAAAGTCCACCGGCAGATAAAGCTTCACCCCCTTTTTCGCGGCATCGGCCAGCAGATTGCGGGCCGTCTCAAGCAGATCATCCTCCACCAGTGAGCGACCGACGTCATGGCCCTGGCTCTTCAAAAAGGTGTTGGCCATGGCCCCGCCGATAATCATGATATCGACCTTATCCATCAGATTAATCAGGGCCGTGAGCTTGCCGGACACCTTGGCGCCGCCGATGATCGCCGCCAGCGGACGGACCGGATCGCTGACCGACCGGTGAAAAAAATCCATCTCCTTCTGCAACAGCAGGCCGGCTGCGCACTGGGGGCACGAACGGGTGACACCGACCACAGAGGCGTCTTCCCGGTGGGAGACGGCAAAGGCGTCGTTGACGTAGATCTCGGCCAGGGCCGCAAGCTGCCGCGAGAATTCCGGATCGTTTTTCTGTTCACCCGGATGAAACCGCAGGTTTTCGAGCATCACCACGTCGCCGGGCCGCATGGCCATAACCAGGGATTCAGCCTCCGGCCCGACACAGTTCGGGGCAAGCCGCACCACCCGGCCGAGCAACTGGGCAAGCCGCGCCGCGGCAGGGGCCAGGGAAAATTCAGGCTTACGCTGGCCCTTGGGCCGACCGAGATGGGAGCAGAGGATGACCCTGGCGTTTTCCGCCAAGGCATGCTCGATGGTGGGCAATGCCCCGCGAATGCGGGTGTCATCGGTGATGCGGCCCTCGCCATCGAGAGGGACATTAAAATCGACCCGAATCAGTACCCTTTTTTCTTTGATATCAATGTCGCGGATATTTTTCACATTCAGCTCCCACTGGCTTAAATTGGATGGAGAAGACAGGTTCATTTCCTGCTCTCACGGTACTGCATGAGTGTCCGGCAAGTCAAACAGGTTGTCCGCGATTAGCGCAGAGCAGATCCAGACGGTAGAGCAGAGCATCCTCCTCCGGTTCCCGGTAGTAGCGGGCGCGGGTGGCGATCTGCTGAAAACCGTGCTTTTCATAAAGACGGCAGGCGGCAACATTGGAGGCGCGCACCTCAAGAAAGCAACTTGCAACGCCCTCGCTCGTCATCCGCCGCAGAGCCGCAGCAAGGAGGGCACTGCCCACCCCCTGCCGCCGCAGGCCACGGACTACCGCGAATTTGACAATCTCCGCCTCCTCGGCCACCGAACGGCAACAGATACTACCAGCAAAATCCCGCGAAGCGGTGAGGCGAGCCACCAGCTGCCACCCCCGTGGCTGGTGCAACTCTGCAACGAACTGCGCCGCGCTCCAGGCCGGCGTCTCCTCTTCCGCCCCGACGACATCGACCAGGTCAGCCGCCGTCATCGGGGCAATCACAACATTAATGGCATCACACCAGTTGATCGGCAATGGAGACGGTGCGGTCGGCCAGCATATTGGTATAACTGCCCAGCTCGTTGTCATACCAGCCGTAAATAACCGCCTGGGTGACCGGCACATGGATAACCGGGTCAGAGGCGGCGCAGCCCTTGATCTTATCGAGATTAACCCTGATGGTGGCGGTGCGGGTGTGGGTCTCGGTCCCCTCGATGATGGCTGCGGCAAAGGGGGTGCCGATGATATCGCTCGACACGTTCTGCTCCTCAGAGTAAACCAGATAGGGCGAGGTGCGGGCGAATTCCCGGTAGATACCATTGATCCGATCGCGCTTGATGGGGTCTTCCAGGTCATCCTGCAGATTGACCACCAGAACGATGAGCGAACCACTGGAGGTAGGGATACGAACCGATTCGGCGATAAAGCCGATGTCCTTCATCTCCGGAATGACCAAGGCCAGGGCCTTGGCTGCCCCAGTGGTGGTGAGGATGATGTTGTTCATGATACTGCGGTTCTTGCGCAGATCGCTCGCCCCGGTTTTGGGCAGGCTGTCCAGCACCTTCTGACTGCTGGTGGCGGCGTGCACCGTCACCATGGAGGCGCTCAGAAAATTGGCGGCCCCGATGTGATCGAGCAACGGCTTCATCATGTACGAGAGGCAGGTGGTGGTGCAGGAGGCGGCGGAAATAAGGTTGTGTCTGCCGGGGATGTAATCCTCGTCGTTGATACCCATGACGGTGGTCACCGAGTCGTCCGGCATATCCAGCCCTTTTTCCTTGATTTTGAAGGGAGCGGAGAGAATGACTTTCTCGGCGCCGGCGGCAAGATGGCCGCGAAAGGCTCCTTTGGGTGAATCGGCATCCACGGTGGGATCGGTAAAAACGCCGGTTGTGTCCACCACCAACCGGACACCGTTCTCCTTCCACTTGATATCGCGCGGGTTCCGCGATTCGCGCAGGATGCGGACCGGGACGCCGTTGACGGTCATAGTGCCTTCGGCCTCATTGAGCTTCTCCACCACACGACCACCCTTGTAACCGTGCAGATAGGTGCCAAGCCGACCATAGGTACTGTCCCGCTCGATGGAGGCGGCGAGATCTTCCAGGCCGCGGCCGATATGTCGTCCGGTATTGACGACGATCTCTGAAAAATACTTCCTGCCAACATGATGCCACAGAGTCAGCTTGCCGATCCGGCCGAGACCATTGATACCTAACTTCATCGTAATTTCTTCTCCTGTATGGATTGTTCTACCGGCCACCGCGGAAAAACGGCTTCTCCACGCCGCCGCCTGCTCCGCTTACGCACGAGAATGAATCTCAAATAAAACAAAGGGAGGCAGTCAGCGCAAGAAAAACCATGCAACAGGCATTAAATTCCTCCTGGGAGCGCAACTCTACAGCATCGAAAGATAACGCTCACCGGTATCGGGCAGAATGGTGACAATGAGTTTGCCGGCATGCTCGGGTCGGCTCGCCACGGCAAGAGCCGCAGCCGTCGCCGCCCCGGAGGAGATGCCGGCGAGAATACCCTCCTCGCGGGCCAGGCGGCGCGCCATGGCAAGGGCTGCCTCCGATTCCACCCGGATGACCTCGTCGATCAGGCTGCGATCCAGCACGCCCGGCACGAATCCGGCACCGATCCCCTGGATACGGTGCGGCCCCGGACTGCCGCCGGAGAGCACCGGCGACTCGCTCGGCTCTACCGCACAAACAATCAACCCCGGCCGACGGGGCCGGATGACCTGACTGATGCCGGTCAGGGTCCCGCCCGTGCCCACCCCGGCAACGAGGATGTCGATACGCCCTTCGGTATCGCGCCAGATCTCCTCGGCCGTGGTCAACCGATGGATCTCCGGATTGGCCGGGTTGTCGAATTGGCGCGGCATGAAGGCGTTGCCGACCTCGGCGACCAGGGCCTCGGCCCGGGCGATGGCCCCTTTCATTCCCTCGCTGCCCGGCGTCAGCACGATCTCGGCACCGAACAGGGCGAGCAACTTGCGACGCTCCATACTCATCGTCTCCGGCATGGTGAGAATGAGCCGATAGCCCCGGGTCGCCGCCGTCATGGCCAGCCCGATGCCGGTATTGCCGGAGGTGGGCTCGATGATCACCGTGCCGGGGCCGATCAGTCCCTCCTCTTCGGCCCGGCGGATCATGTTGACGCTGATCCGATCCTTGACACTGCCGCAGGGATTGAACGACTCCAGCTTAACCAGCACCTCGGCCCCGCAGCCGGCGGACAATCGGTGCAAGGCAACCAGCGGGGTGGCGCCGACGGTTTCGGTGATGTCACGATGGATCTTCATGAATGATCTCCCTGGCGGTCCTGTCAATCATGGCAATTTCCGGCAGGTTCCCATCCAGCGAAGGGTCGATCTCACCGAACCGCCGGGCGGCGACCATGACTCTGGATTCAAGAGACCCCGCCGCCCTGTTGTAAGACTGGACGGTCCGATCGATATTTTTGCGCAGCTCTTCAAAATGGGCGGTCATGGTCTGCAAGCGCCGGAACAGGGTACGACCCAGCTCGCCAATCCTCTCTGCATGGGCGGCAACCTGTTCCTGCCGCCAACCATAGGCCACCGCCCGCAGCAGGGCAATCAGGGTAGTGGGTGTTGCCAGGATCACCCGTTGTTCAACGCCGAACTCGATGAGTTGCGGATCATGGGCAAGAGCGGCACTGAAAAAATTCTCTCCCGGCACGAACATAACGACAAATTCAGGCGAATCGGCAAACTGCCGCCAATAACTCTTACCTCCGAGCCCGACAATATGGCTACGCAGCTGGCGCCCATGCAGTTTCAGGCGCTCCAGTCGTTCGCCCTCATCTTCCAGCTCCTGGGCCTCCAGATAGGCCTGTAACGAGGCCTTGGCGTCAACGACAATGGTTCTGCCGCTGGGCAAACGAATGGTCATGTCGGGCCGCAGTTGTCCTTCCTCGCCGACCACCGCAGACTGCTCGACAAAATCGCAGTAAGCAACCATGCCGGCCAGTTCCACCACCCGGCGCAGCTGCATCTCACCCCAGCGTCCGCGCGCCGCCGGAGTCCGCAGGGCGCGGACCAAATTGGCGGTTTCTCCTTGCAGACGGGCCTGCCCCGTCGCCAGTTGCCGCACCTGTTCGACCAGACCGGCATAGGCGGCGGCCCGTTCCTGCTCCAGATGACGGACATGGGCGTCCACCTTGTCCAGCGATTCCCGCAGCGGCGTGATCAGTTCGCCGATCGCCGTCTTTCGCTCGCCCATCTCCCGCCTGGCCTGTTCACTGTAAAAGGACAGAGTCGCCCGGGCCGTCTGCAGAAAGGATTCACTGTTACTCTTGTGGATATCAACCGATGCCGCCTTAAACGATTCGACCAATTCCTCCCGAGCCCGCAAGAGAAACTCCCTCTCGGCCTCGGCATGTTTTTTGGCAACAAGCAGCTCCCGGTTCAGGCCGGCCAATTCCTTGTTTTCCCTAGCCAGAACGGCATTTCGACCCTCCAGATCGACGATCTTCTCCTGCTGTCCCTGCATGCGCTCACGCAGCACAGCCTGGTCCATGGCAAGCTCCCGGTTTTCTCCGTGCAACCGATTCAGGGAACGGCGCCGGATCAGGGAGGCAACCAGTGCGCCCGCAGCGAGACCGATCACCAGCGGAACAGCATAAAACGAGCCTCCAAAAAAAAGAGAATCAGCCATAAAGATTGTTTCTATAATTCCAATTGGATCTTGATTTTTTAGTAACAATTACTAGAATAGGGAGTATTCGCGGATTGCCGCCACGCAAACGATATCTTATAGTATATACGTTTGTATTTCCAGACGATTTTCCTATTATTCCCTATCATTTTATATCATATTACCACACAAAGGAGACACACCCATGCTCAAAGACGGCGAAAAAGGCGCAGTTTTACAGAAAGACAAGGAAAGTTACGCCATCGTTCCCCATTTCCCCCTTGGACTGATCAGCGCCAATGATCTGCGCAAAATAGCAGACGTGGCCGACAAATACCAGCTGCCGGCGATGAAGATCACCAGCGCAGCCCGCATCGCCATGGTCGGTTTCAAGGCCGACCAGCTCGACCAGGCCTGGCAGGATCTCGGGATCGATCCGGGCCATGCCGCCGGCCTCTGCGTCCGCAGTGTCAAGGCCTGCCCGGGAACCACCCTCTGCCGACTCGGCAAACAGGACGCCCTGGCACTGGGCAAGGAACTGGACAGTCGTTATCACGGTTACCAGCTGCCCAACAAATGCAAGATCGGGGTATCCGGCTGCGTCAATAACTGCGCGGAAACGCCGGTCAAGGATATTGGTTTTGTCGGCAAGCCGAAGGGCTGGACCGTCATGGTCGGTGGCAATGCCGCCTCACGGCCCCAGCTTGCCGTGGAACTGGCGGAAGGGCTGACCGACGAAGAGGCGCTGGCAGTCTGCGACCGGATCATCAAACTCTTTGAAAAAGAGGGGAAAAAGGGTGAGCGACTCGGCCGCTACATCGACCGCATCGGCTTTGATGCTTTTCGGCAGGCGACCCTGCCGGCAACGGTGTGATGCCCCACCGCCGAAAAAAGTCGCCGGCCGTCGCCAGTCAGCTCTTGACAAAAAAACAACAGCTGGTATTATTGTCGGATTTTCCTGAGCAGTATCTGGGCCTATAGCTCAGTTGGCTAGAGCCACCGGCTCATAACCGGTCGGTCCCTGGTTCGAGTCCAGGTGGGCCCACCATTCTTGCAGACTACGGACACTGATGGGCAAGCCGAGCAGGTCTGCTTCGGCATCCACAACGTATACTACGGGAAACCGGCATTCATTGTTTCGTAATTCTTTTGGACAACAGGACATCCAACACAATCCGGCCCGCCAGCACCCGCCGGATATATCGAAAAGGTGCAGCCTTCTGAGGCTGCACCTTTTTTCTTGAGGAGCCGGGATACCGGCAAAGGTCGGCAACACGAATCCTGCAACACCATGGCATCACGGTTGAAGCTGAAAGACATTCTCGACTTTTTAGGGCGGTTCGCGCCCTGGGATCTGGCGGAATCATGGGACAATGTCGGCCTCATGGTCGGCGATCCGGAACAGGAGGTACGCGGCGTACTCGTTGCCCTTGATCCGACCATGCCGGTCATCGACGAGGCCCTTGAGCGCGGGGCCAACATCATCCTCACCCACCACCCCCTCATCTTTCACCCGATCAAATCGATCAACACCGCCACCCCCTTCGGCCGCATTTTCCGCAAAATCCTTTCACACGACCTGGCGGTCGCCAGCTGCCACACCAATCTCGACATTATCGAGGAAGGGGTCAGCGCCTCCCTGGCCCATCTTTTCAACCTACAAAATACCATCCCGCTTGTTCCTGTCGGCGAACCGGGTCGAGGATTCGGCAAGATCGGCAATCTCCCGGAGGCAATGACCTCCGCAACTTTTCTCCGACTCCTCGCCAGCCGGCTCAAGCTGACGACCATCACCCTGGCCGGTCCCCTGCCGCAGACCATCAAACGGGTTGCCCTCTGTGGGGGCAGCGGTTCGGAATTTGCCGAAAAGGCGCTGCAAACCGGGGCCGATATCTACCTCACCGCAGAACTGAAACATGCGACGGCACGCTGGGCTGAAGAAAACAGATTCTGCATCGTCGACGCCAGCCACTTTGCCACGGAAAACACCGTTATTCCAGACCTGGTGAGCAAACTACAACACCTGATGAACCAGAACAACAGCACGGCGCCGGTCATGGCCTCCCAGGGTCAGACCAGCCCCCTGCATCACTATTTTTTCGATACGAGCATCCGTTAACCATTAACCACGCGAGGAACAGACATTGAAAGAGGACCTCTCACGACTCATCGCCCTCCAGGAAATCGACCTGCAGATCAAAAAAATTGATGACGAAATGGCGGCCCGCCAAGCCGACCTGGAAAAACGCCGGGTCTCCATCGAGGAAAAGAAACAAAAACTTACGAAACACAGTGTCACCATCGACAACGCAGCACAGCGACGCCGGGAACTGGAAGCTGAAATCGAGGACAGCCAGGCCCACATCAAAGACCGCCAGACCAAGCTGATGAGCGTGCAAACCAACCGGGAATACCAGTCCCTGCTGAAGGAAATCGAGGAAAACAAAAAGAACAACAAACGCCGGGAAGACGAAATCGTCGTTCTCATGGAACAGATGGAAACCCTGCAGAAAAAAATCAGTGATCTCACCAATGTCACCGCCAGCGAGGAACAGCTGCTGACCGAGGCGGAAGAGCAGACGGCCAAAATGGCCGAGGACATGCAGGCCAAGCGGACTAAATTTGAAAAAACCCGGGAACAACAGGCGGTAAAAATTCCGGACAGCCTCCGTCGTCGCTACGATCAACTATTGGAGAAACGCAACGGCCTTGCGATCACCGGCGTCACCGCCGGCGTCTGCCAGGGCTGCTACATGAACATTCCACCCCAACAGTTCAATGAGGTATTGAAGGGCGAGCAGCTCCTCTCCTGCCCGACCTGCCAGCGTCTCATGTTTCACCAGCCGGAGGAGGACAAGGCTTAATCTGTAAGGAGCGGGCGCATGATCGCGCAGGCCTCCGGCCTGTGAGGAAAGTCCGGACTCCGCAGGGCAGGATGGTTCGTAACACGAACCGGGGGTGACCCCGGGAAAGTGCCACAGAAAACATACCGCCCCGGCATACCGGGGTAAGGGTGAAAAGGCGAGGTAAGAGCTCACCGCCTTCATGGTGACATGAAGGGCAGGGCAAACCCCATCCGGAGCAAGACCAAATAGGAAAGCATTTGAGGGCGGCCCGTCCGACGCTTTCGGGTAGGTTGCACGAGGTGCCGGGCGACCGGCATCCTAGAGAAATGATCATGACCTCCCCCGGGAGGTACAGAATCCGGCTTACAGCCCGCTCCTTCTTTTTTTCTCCACCCATTGCAACAGCAGCGCGACAAAACGTGAAATTCAATACACCTGCAAAAACCGCGGCCATCATCCCGGCCGGCGGCATCGGCACCCGCATGGGGCTCGGCCACCCGAAACAGTTCCATGAACTTGCCGGGGTGCCGATGCTGGTCCATACCCTGCGTGCCTTCGAGAAGGTAAAGGAGATAACGGCAATTATTGTCGCCGTCCCAGCGGATTTTCTCGAACTGACCCAAAACCTTATACGCCAATATTGCACGTCCAGAGTAACGGTGGTGATTGGCGGAACACTGCGTCAGGATTCGGTAAGGGCCGGACTGGCCCATGTGCCACCGGACTGCGAGTGGGTTGTCGTGCATGACGGCGCTCGCCCCCTGATCAGTCCTGAACTTATCCGCCGCTGCCTCACGGCCGCCCGGCAAAGCGGGGCGGCCATGGCCGCGGTACCGGTGCGCGACACCCTCAAGGAGGTGGACGCAAGCCAGGTAATCCGCCGCACCATCAATCGAGAAGGACTCTGGCAGGCGCAGACTCCGCAGGTGATACGCACCGCCACTCTGACCCGGGCCTTTGCCGTGGCAACCGCAAATGGATTCATCGGCACCGACGAGGCCTCCTTCCTGGAAGTGATCGATGAGCCGATGATTGTTGTTCCCGGTTCGGAGGAAAACATCAAAATCACCCGACCGGATGACCTCCCGGTGGCCGAAGCCATTCTCATGCACAAAAATCGAAACGAGCCCCCCTGTTCGCGCATTGGCCACGGTTATGACGCCCACCGCTTGGTGGAGGGCCGCCTCCTCATCCTCGGCGGCATCAAAATCCCCCACTCCGTCGGCCTGCTCGGCCACTCCGACGCGGACGTTCTTACCCATGCCCTGTGCGACGCCATTCTTGGCGCGTTGGGCGCCGGCGACCTGGGCCGCCACTTCCCGGACAGCGATCCGGCCTACAAGGGGATCGAGAGTTTGCAACTGCTTGCCCGGGTGGCGGAGGAGGCCGCGCGGCGGGGTTTTGTCCTGGCCAACGCCGATGTTACGGTCATTGCCCAGGCGCCGAAACTGGCCCCTTATTTCCCGGCCATGCGGACAAAACTGGCCGATATTTGCCGGGTGGACGAGGAGCGGATCAACCTCAAGGGTACCACCACGGAAAAGATGGGCTTTACCGGCCGCCAGGAAGGCATCGCGGCCCATGCCGTGGTGCTGTTGCAGGCAAGATCCTGACACCGCTCCCCCTGCCGCGACATTACATCCGGCAGCGATCACTTCTTGGCCGAGACCAAGGCAACGACGTTATCCGGATGGCGGTGGATGATCTTGCGGCTGACGCTGCCCATGAACAATCCACTCATCATATTGCGGCCCCGCCGCCCCATGATGATCATGCAGCACGGCCGGCGGTCGATCTCCTCGGCGATGACGTCACCCGGATTACCGGCGCGGACCACCCGGGTAATCATCTCCTCGGCCACCCCGGCCTGCCGCAGCGCCCCCACGGCCTCCTCCACCACCTCTTCCGCCGGCACGACCGCCTCACTATCTTCTTCCGCATAGCGGGCAAGATCGACGACATGGACGAGCACCACTTCCCGCATCACCGCCGTGCAGTGACTGGCAAGCAGGCCCGCTTCCCGCACCGCCTCCATGGAATGGAGCGAACCGTCAACCGGAATCAGGCAGCACGCGGCCGGACAGATCGTGCCCTTCCCGCTTTTGCCGGTCAGATAGACGCTTGCCGTCAGTCCCCGGTGCAAGAGGCCTGCGGCAACGCTGCCGACAATGATCCCTTGGAGATGACTCAGTCCGCGCCGCTCCATGACAATGGTCGAGTAACCCTGATCCGCGATTGCGCTGATGCGCTCCACCGGATCACCGTCCTCGATGCGCACGGCAACAGGCGCCCGCACCCCGGCTTGCCCCAGCAGATTTTTCACCTCATCGAGCCGCGGCGCGATATCGCGGACGACATGCTGTTCCTTCAGCTTGTGAAACAACTCAGAATTGACCACATGCCGGGTGCGGACATCGACATTTTCCATATGGCTGCTCAAGTAACGGCCCGCCATGACATGCAGCAGAGTGATGTTCTCGATCCGCGTGCCGAGGGCGGCGGTGAGAGTCCCCATCAGCCAGGCCATCCGTTCACACGAAGGGGGAATGTCGAGGGGCAGCAGAAAACGGGTCAACGGTTGCGGAATGGTCGTCATACCTCAACTCCTTGCACGAACGAGTGTATGCATATCAATAGAAGAGCAGCAACCAGACATTGGCCAGGGCCACGCTGAGCAGCATGCAGGGGAAACCGACCTTCATGTAACTGATAAAGCGGATCGGGTGGCCGGCCGACTCGGCGATGCCAAGGGTCACCACATTGGCGCTGGCACCGATCATCGTGCCGTTGCCCCCGAAACAGGCGCCGAAGGCCAGGGCCCACCAGAGCACATTGGAATCAGCACCGGGAATGACCTCGGTGAGATAGGCGACGATGGGCAGCATGGTGGCGGTAAAGGGAATGTTGTCGACAAAGGCGCTCATGATGGCCGCCACCCAGAGGATGAGGCAGATGGAGACGGTGAGATTGCCGCCGGACAGGCGAAGCACCTCGTCGGCGATGATGTCGAGCAGTCCGGTTTCCTCCACCCCGCCGACAAGCATAAAGAGAAACATGAAAAAGAGCAGGGTGGTCCACTCGATATCCTTTTCGATCAACTCCAGCAGATCGACCCTTCTGGTCAGCAGGCTGTAGGTAAAGAGCAAAGCCGCCCCGAAGAGGGCGGCGATACTCACCTCCATGTGCCAGTAGCCGTGGGACAGAAAAAGCCCGATGACGATGGCCATGATGATGAGGCCGACCCCGAGCAGGGTGGCGTCGGTGATCCTGTATTCCTCCCGCAGCTGCGCGAGAAAACGCGGCACATCATCGACCCTGGCCCGACCGTATTCCCGACCGTAGACCAGGCGGGAATAGACAAAGAGGGCAACAAGACCGACGGCGCAGGTCGGGGCGAGATTGACGACGAAATCGGTGAAGGTAAGCCCGGCGTAGGAGCCGATCATGATATTGGGCGGGTCGCCGATGAGCGTGGCCGTGCCGCCGATATTAGAAGCGAGAATCTCCGGGATGAGGAGGGCGATGGGGGAAATACCGAGGGAAAGGGCGATCTCGATGGAGACCGGGGTGAGCAGCAGCATGGTGGTGACGTTGTCGAGAAAGGCCGAGGTCACACCGGTGAAGAGCATGAGCACCACGGCCAGCACCATGACATTACCGCGGGCCAGCTGGTAGCTCTTGTAGGCGCACCACTGAAAAATGCCGGTATGCTTCAAAATGCCGACAATGATCATCATACCCATGAGCAGAAAAATGACGTTCATGTCAATTGCGGCGATGGCGCTCTCGTAGGAGAGGATGTGATAATCAGGATTGATGGTGCCGGCGGTATAGCTCACCACCAGCATGATCGACGCGCCGAGCATGGCGGCCAGGGTCCGGTGCAGCAATTCAAAGGAGATAAGCACATAAGCCAGGAGAAAAACTCCGGTGGCAACCCAGAAGGCCGGACCGGCCGCCCGCTTGATGGCGAGATTGGCGCGGGCGAGATAGCCGTCGGCGGTTTTGACAACAGCGGCGACCGGGATGGTCAGCGTCTCCCGGGCATAGCTGGTCTTGACGGCGGTGACGGTGATGTCTTCGACCGCGCCATTGGCCGCGGCCCCGGGGGGCAGAAGGAAACGGGCCTGGAAACTGCCGTCCGCTTCGGTGCGTGGCGGGCCGTCATTGTTGTTGCCGCCCTTTTCCGGGGCAAGCTGAATCGTCCCGGCCCTGACCTCGATTTCAACTTCCTCCACTCCAACGCCGTGGGCATTGACCACCTTGCCGTACACCTCGAAAAGTTCACCCTCAGCCCCCGGCACCGCAGGCGTCAATCCGACAGAGGCGGCACGGCCGGTCGGAACCGCAACACCGTAGAGGATTGCCCAGCAGACAAAGACGACGGACAGCCACCACCTTCCCCCGAAACGCATCATACCGATTGTCGCTCCTTCACGAAAAACTCGCGCACATTTCCCGGCCAGGCCGCTTGAAGTGGCCCGGGAAAAATGTCTTATTCCGCCCCAGTATCGCACCGGCTCTTTTCCCTGTAAAGGGAATTTTGATGAAATCACAAAAGGTCTTTTTTACCACTGAGAGCACAGAGGGAACAGAAAAAATATATTGAATTACAATTAGTTATCTCCGTGATCTCTGTGGTGAAATTTTAGTTTTTAGGAAATCATCAATTTTGTCGGAATCGTAAAAAGCCACGATTCCGACGGGCGGCGTGTTGTAACTCGTTGTTTTCTCATTTCCACCTGCCACGGTTTGCAGGTTTTTGCGAGACCATCATCAATTTTGATGGGATGAAAAAATCGTTTCAGCCCAAAGGATAACTGACCTCCAGGCGATGGACCGGGCCCTTGGGGGTCAACAGACTCGAATAGAGATGAAAACGGTTGACAGCGAATTCGGGCAGGACAAAGAGGCCGTTACCTGAAAGAAAATTGGTCAGCCGGGACAACGGCGTTTCCTTCAGACGGGCCAGGGTGACATGGGGGGAAAATTTTCGTTTTTCCGGGGCGACACCGATTCCGGCAAGGCGGACATCCACTTTTTTACGCAGACGGAGAAGCGGCTCTGACTTCTCCACGCCGACCCAGAGGACATGAGGTTCACCCCGCGGCGGGAAACAGCCCAGTCCTTTCAAGGTCAAGGGAAAAGCAGGGCATTCGACATGCTCCAGCCCTGATCTGATCTCATGAAACAGACCTCCGTCCACCTCACCGATAAAGCGCAGGGTGAGGTGGATCTGTTCAGGTTCGACCCATCTCGCCCCGGGTAGGCCGAAACAGAGGCGGCCGAGTTCCTCCTTCGCCGTCTCCGGCAGGTCAATGGCGATAAAAAGTCGTATCATGGGGGGCGCTCCTTTTCATTCCCGGCGACGACGCATCGCGGTTTAGCCAGCTTTGAAATTTCTATAGCAGGGGGAGGACGGAAAGCAAAGAAGAAAGTGCAGAGATCGAAAAAGGAGGCGGCCCCGGGATTACTCCCGGGGCCTGAAGGGTTGAGGTTCAACACTTGCCTCGTTGCCGATACCTTGCGGCTGACCCCGGCAACGAGGACTTTTGGAGGAATCACTGACTCTTAGGAGGAGAGTCCTACACCAAAGGAGAGGTGCCAAGCCGTGTTGTGACTTGTGATTCTTTATTTAGCACAAAGCGTTCCACATCATGACATTTTTTTAATTTTCCCAGGATCCCCATACAGCACTGGGGGTCATTACCCTTGTCGCCACTCCTGCCTCCTCTTCTCGCGGCCATTCGACACCAGATTAATGGGGCGAAAAACCCATTGACGGGCCATATGCCCCATCAATGGGTTTTTCCGCCATCGCCCAACCCTGCCTTCCGTGAAGCTGTTGACAAGAAACAGGGGATGGACTAGTTTGACGGCAGCTGAACGATCCATCCACTTCGGGATCACCCCCCTGGAGAAAACGACGAATGAATAACGAACAAACAGAAAAGGGCAGGATCTGTGTTTCCATCGCCCGAGCGGACAGAGAAGCGGCCCTGCGCGGGGCGAGGCGGGCGGCGGCTCTGGACGGGATCGATGTCATCGAAATCCGTCTCGACACCCTGTTTGATCCGGCCATCACCCCCTTTGTCCGGGAAATGACGGTCCCGCTGCTCTTCACCAACCGCCCGGTCTGGGAAGGCGGTTACTACGAAGGCCCGGAAGAGGCCCGGCTCGCCCTGCTGCACGAGGCGGTGGCGGAGAACGCCGCCTTTGTCGATATCGAACTGGCGGCCGGTCCGCCGGCCATTGCCGCCCTCTGCCGGGCGGCCCACGGCTCGGCCACCCGCATCATCGCCTCCTGGCATGATTTCCACCGCACCCCGTCCGCCGCCGAACTGGGCGACATCCTGGCCCGCCAGCAGGCCAGCGGCGCCCATCTTGGCAAGATGGTCACCATGGCCCACGACTTCCATGACGTACTGCGTGTTTTGCAGCTCCAGGAAACGGCCCACCGCCTGGGTTTCCCGCTCAGCGCCTTCTGCATGGGCCGAGCCGGCATGATCAGCCGGCTGGCCACCCTGGAACTCGGCGGCTTCATGACCTATGCCGCCCTGGACAGCGGCGAGGCCGCCGCCCCTGGTCAGCTTGCGGTGGCCGATCTACTCACCTGTCTGCGGATGTTCTCCCATGGAAATTAACGGCCGCACCGTGCTGCACGGCATCATGGGTAACCCGGTCAGCCACAGCTTAAGCCCGGTCATGCACAACAGCGCCTTTGCCGCCGTTGGCCTCAACGCCGTCTACGTCCCCTTTCCGGTCACCGATGTCCCGGCCGCCCTGACCGGCTTCCGGGCCATCGGCGTCCGCGGGGTCAGCGTCACCATCCCGCACAAGCAGGCGGTCATTCCCCTGCTTGACGCCATTGATCCGGTGGCGGCAAAGATCGGGGCGGTCAACACCCTGGTCATCGCCAACAACCGGATAACCGGCTACAATACCGACTGGCTCGGCGCCAACCGCGCCCTGGAGGAAAAAATCTCATTGGCAGGATGCCGGGTGCTGCTGCTCGGCGCCGGCGGCTCGGCCCGGGCCATTGGTTTCGGCCTCATCGAGGCCGGGGCTCGGGTGGTCATCGTCAGCCGCACTGCGGCAAGCGGCCTGGAGCTGGCCGCGGGCCTCGACTGTCCATGGCACCCACTGGAAGAACTGCCGGGGCTGGCGGCGGACTGCCTGATCAACGCCACCTCGGTGGGCATGACGCCCCACAGTGAAACAAGCCTGGTTCCCCGGCAACTTCTCCCTCGTTTGCAGGTCGTTATGGACATCGTCTATGCCCCGCTCCAGACGCGCCTGTTACGCGAGGCAAACGAGGCGGGCTGCCGGACCGTGGACGGCACCGCCATGCTGCTCTACCAGGGCGTCGCCCAGTTTGAACTATGGACAGGAAAACCGGCGCCGGTGGATGTCATGCGCCACAGCCTGCTGGCCGCCCTCGCCGCCAGATAAAACGTTTCCCGGGAAAAAATCATGATCACCATCACCCCCCCTGCCCAGATCAACGCCACCGTTACCGTGCCCGGCTCAAAAAGCATCACCCAGCGGGCGCTCATTGCCGCGGCCCTGGCCGACGGCGCCTCCACTCTGCTTACCCCGCTGGCCAGCGAGGACACCGCCTATACCTCGGCCGCTCTCCACGCCATGGGCATCACGGTGGAGCAGCAGGGTGAAACCTGGACGGTGGCCGGCACCGGCGGCCGGCTGACAACGCCGGCGGAACCGATCTTTCTCGGCAACAACGGCACCGCCACCCGTTTTCTCACCTCGTTCGTTGCCCTGGGCCAGGGGCCCTTCACCATCACCGGCGAAAAACGGATGGAGGAACGGCCGATCGGTCCCCTGATGCAGGCACTCTCCGGCTGGGGGGTGGATATCAGGAGTATCAAGGGCACCGGCTGCCCGCCGCTTGAGATCCGGGCACGCGGCATCGAGGGCGGCCGCACCGTGCTGCCGGCAGGCAAGAGCAGCCAGTATCTCTCCTCGCTTCTGCTTGTCGCCCCCTACGCCAGAAAAGGGGCGATCCTTGACGTGGAGGGCGAGGTTCCCTCCAAGCCCTATGTGACCATGACACTGGCCGTCATGCGTGCGTTTGGCATCGAGGTGGCGGCAAGCGCCGGCCTCGACCACTTCGAGATCAGCCGGGGCAGTTACCGGCCGCAGACCTACCAGGTGGAGGGGGACGCCTCCAGTGCCTCGTACTTCTTCGCCGCTGCAGCGGTCACCGGTGGCACGGTCAGGGTGACCAACGTGCCGGAGCCATCGCTTCAGGGCGACACCGCCCTGGTCAGGATGCTGGAAATGATGGGCTGCACGGTGGAATATAAAAACGGCATAACCCTGACCGGCCCCAGAGAGCTGCGCGGCATCGAAGTGGACATGGGCGACTGCCCGGACGTGGCCCCGACCCTTGCGGTGGTGGCATCCCGGGCCAGAGGCCGCACGGTGATAAAAAACATCGCCCATCTCCGCATCAAGGAGTGCGACCGGATCAACGCCATGGCCACCGAACTTGCCAAAATGGGGGCCAGGGTGGAGGAACGGCCCGACGCCCTTATCATCGAAGGCGCGCAGGACGATGCCCCCCTGCACGGGGCAACGATCGAGACCTACAACGACCACCGCATCGCCATGTGCTTCGCGGTGGCCGGCCTGGTGACGCCGGGGGTGACGATCACCAACGAACAGTGCGTGGCCAAGTCCTTCCCCGACTTCTGGGAGCGGTTCAAGTTGTTGTATTGAACTGGATGCCCATCAGGGTTTTTCCGCATTCATCACCAGTGACGGTCTCTCGAAAAATACCCTTTCCCACTGAGAACACAGAGGACAAAGAGAAGACATCTTGAATCACAGCAAGTTATCCTTGCAATCTCTGTGATTGATTCCGAGTTTCTTGCGGCGCCATCACCATTACCGACACCTCTCTCTTTTTCAACAGGTCAGGTGAAAACCGGCCGCCACCTCCCTGCCCTCCGCGCGTAACCGGTTGAAGGTCTGGACCGCGCCTGCGGTCGGCTCCTCGATCAGGTCAATGCCAAGCAGGGCGAGCTCCTTCCTTAGGGACTCGGCCACCTTCATCAGTCCCGGCTTGCCCTGGCCGATCACCAGCACCTCCGGCCGGACGACAAGAATATCCGCCACATCGCTGACCTCGACCGCATGGCCGCTCTTCCGCCACCAGCCCGCCACCACCCGGCTGCCGATAATTTTCAGGTCCGCGCTATGGGTGGTGCCGTCCACCACCATCCTGCCAAAGGAATATTTTTCAATCATGACACCTCGACCATCATCTCCCGATGGCTGTGGCGCGTGCGGGGACGCCGCCGGATCAGCCCTCTCAATGGCACGCGGACAACACAACCATGCTTTTCTGCTTCCAAAACGAGTTCTGCTCTTTTTTCCGTCACCTGGCCTCTCCCAGGCCGGCGACCACCCTTTCCACATCATCGATCAGCTCTTCCACCGTGTCGTACCAGACACTCGCCCCTTGCGAAAAGTGCATGAAGATATTGTTGAGCTCCGTCGGGATATAGGGATAGAGCTTCTGCAGATTCACCACCCGGTTTTTCGACAGCAGGGAGTAATCCTCCGGCTCGATGCGGGAGAGCACGGTTTCGCCGAGTTCCGGATCTTCAGCGATTTCGCGGGGATGGAAGTTGCCGCGACCGACGAGAAACATCAGCAGATTGCCGAGTTCGAGCAGATCGAGGGCAAAGGGCCGCTCCGGCAGGTAGAACTCGTAATCAAAGTCGATCCAGCGGAACATGCCGGTCTCGTATTCCACCAGGATATGGTCGCGCCGGATGTCGCCGTGACGAAAGCCCGCCTCGTGCAGGAGCTGAATGGCCCGGCCGCAGGCGACATACTCGCGCAACACGCCGGGCAGCACGGTCTCGAAATACTCCCGATGATCGCACTCCTTGCGATAGATGTGCTTGTCGAGCCGACGACCGCTGACGATGTCGAGAATCCGCACCAAATTGCCGGCCGCGTCCTCCACCGCGTAACCCTGCATGAAGCGCTCATGACCGTGGGTCAGTTCCAGGATGCGCGCCTCCTTTTCCGGGCTCCGGTAGCAGGGGATGGTGAACTGGCCGACGGTGACGGAAAAGACCTCGTGAAAAACAAGTTTCAGGATGTGGGAAACACCGCTCTCCAGGTCCACCACCTTCGGCACCCACTGCTTCGGCTGGTCATCGACCCCGAAACGGCCCTCCACCGTGTGACCGGAAACGACAAAATAGCGGTTGTCGGCGATGATGATGTCGCCGTAGTCGATGGAGCTGAAGTTCGAGGTGTCGCCATAGACCCTGGGCTGCCGCCGCAGGGACGACCCGATCCGGTGCGCCCGGAACAGGGCGGCGATGTGTTCCGGAATGTCGTGCAGGGTCTTCGGCATGGCGCACCTGACAATGTCGGAATCAGGAAACGACCCAGACGGTGAAATCGTGGCTCTCCCGCAGCACCGCGGTGGAGACGCTGCCGAAGAGAAACTCCTCCGCCTTGGAGATGCCCCGGCGGCCGAGCACCACCGTGCCGTAACCGCCCTCTTTCTGCGTCTGGAGAATAGTCTTGCTGAAGGTCTTGCCGCTCGCCATCCGGCAGGAGGTCGTGATCCGGCCCTGGTCGACGCCGTGCCCGCTCAGCACCTCGACGGCCCGGGCGAAGATCGCCTGTGCCGCCTTTTCCTTTTCCTCCCGGTATTCCTGCAGGGTATGCTTTTCCGTATAGTAATAGGGCGGCGGTTCCGGATAGACATGGAGCAGACAGATCTCCGCCCTGTCTATCGGGGCGACCACCTCGGCGACATAGTTCAGCACCAGCTCGGAAAGGCTACTGTCATCCACCGCCACCAGAATCTTCCGCCAGTTTGCCATCGTCCTCACCCGCCTGCCGCCGGAACGCGGCCCAGATCAGAATCGCTCTTCCTTCTCGTCCCACAGCCCGTAACTCTTTTCCACGCTCCTGATCAGCTCGAACATGGTCTGGTGGGTCACCGCCTCGACCCCGTTGCGTCTGCCGTACCGGGACAGAATGCCGTTCAAGGCGTCCACCTCGGTCTTACGCTGGTTGATGATGTCCTGCAGCATGGGGGAGAGGTGATTGAATGTCCGGCGGCAGGTGGCGATCAGCATGCCATAAAGATCGGTGGCGCCGAGGACGATCCCGCAGGAATCGGCGACCTCCTCACCTTCATCCACCAAACGTTTCAGCAGGGAAATGGACTCAATCCCCTCGATGAGATGGCCGTTGCGTTGCCGCACCACGGCGGAAACAGGGTTGATGGCGGCATGGACGATCACTTTGCACCACATACGGCTGACAATGTCCTGAACCGGCTCGGTTTCAATGGCGCATTTATTCAGCAGGCTGTTTATCCTGTCAAGCCGGGGACTGATGGTGCCGTCGTGCTCACCGATCTTGGTCTTACCGATACCGTCATTCGCCACCAGGCCCGGCCCCAGCGCCGTTGCCGCCATATTGGTAAATCCGGCGATGATGTTTTTGCGATCCACCACCCGGCCCATGACCTCAAGGTGGCCAAGGCCGTTCAGCAGGCTCAACAGCGGCGAGTTGTCGCTGACCAGATGACTGACACCGAGAACCGCCTCGTACACATGGTAGGATTTAACCGCCATGATGAGCAGATCGCACTGGCCGATCTCGCCGCCGCTGCCGGTCGCCCGGGCCGGATAATAGGCGATCTTTTCCGCCGCCTGTTCAGGCATCGTCACCCCGACCCCCTTATCGTTGATGGCGGCGACCACCTCCTGATCCGGCTCGACAAAGCACACATCTTCCCCGCCCCGGGCGAGCAACGCCCCGAACAGTCGCCCCAGCGCCCCTGCTCCGACAATGACGATCTTCATTTTGACGCACTCGCAAAAAGTATCAGAACCCTTCATCAAACCCCTTTTCCTCATTTCAGCACATCAGCAGCAGCCCTGTCAAACAAATAATGAATCGCGCCTCATTATCGACCTGTACCTTTTGTCGGAATCGCAAACACCTCGATTCCGACGGGCAAAGCATTGTAACGCATTGTTTTCTCGTTCTTGCCCGCCATGGCTTGCGGGTTTTACGAGACCATCATCTTTTGCTTGACATCCCTTTTTTTGGCGGTATCATTGGTCATACTTCTCAGGCGCTCTTAACCGAGCTTAATAGGGAACCCTGTGTAAATCAGGGACGGGCCCGCCGCTGTAACCGGGGACAACGATCGCACCATGTCACTGGCCAAGAGGGAATACCGCTGTGTGAACGGCGCATTCCCCGGCCGGGAAGACGCGATCCGCGGATGATCCGGAAGTCAGAAGACCTGCCTGCGAAAATGCCTTACTGCTCCCGCGGATCAGGAGCGGTGTCGTGTATCTGAGGAGAAATCAGGGAATCCCCGGATCAATTTCGATTGGTCCGGGGATTTTTTTTGCCCCCGGACTGTGACTCTCATTGTTCATCCACACTCCGGAGGCAAAAAAAATGACACCACACGAACAGTCGTTCTGCAAAATCACCCTGTTTCTCATCCGGGACTGGGACGCCTTCCAGGCCGCCATGCGCGGTTGTCTGTAAGGGAGGCCCGCCATGAAAAAATTCCTGTGCGCCCCCTGTCTGCTGCTCGCCTTGACCTGGCCGACCATGGGGCAGGCTGACGAACCGGCGATCAGCGTTCTTGACGAGGTGGTGGTCACCGCGGCTCGGGTCGAGGAACCGGCCCGCGCGGTGAGCGCCGCCATCACGATCATCGACAGCGAGGAGATCGCCCTCTCCCCGGCCCGCACCGTCGGCGAGCTGCTGACCGCCAAGGGAATCGGCTCGGTGAAACACTACCCCGGCGCCCTGACCGCCGTTGACATCCGCGGTTTTAAAAGCGAATCCTATGGCACGGACCTCAAGAGCCACGTCCTCATCCTCCTTGACGGCCGACGGGCCGGCACCGGCAATATCGCCAAGATCACCACCGCCAATATCGAGCGCATCGAGATCATCCGCGGTCCCGGCTCGGTGCAGTACGGTTCCGCCGCCATGGGCGGGGTAATCAACATCATCACCCGCCGGGGCAGCGGCGCCCCCACCGCTTCTCTGGGGACCAGCCTCGGCAGTCACGGCTACGGCGAGGGCCGTCTCGCGATTGCCGGCACAGAGCGCCAGATCGATTTCGCCGGCGCCTTCTCCCGTTCCGCCATGGATGATTATGACACCGGCAGCGGCGACCGTTTCGCCAACACCGGTTACGACCGGCTCGACTCCTACTCGATCAACGCCGGCTACACCTTCGCGCCGACTGACCGCCTCGGCCTCACCTTCACCCGCTCGGACGGCAGCGGCATCGGCAGTCCGGGGTATCTCAGCAGCAATGATCTCGACAACTTCAAAAATGCGGCCAATCATTCGGCCGATCTCACCTATGACGGCGAAAGCCGGGACGGCAGGCTGGGCTGGCGACTGCGCGCCTTCGACGGCCGGGACCGCGACAGCTGGCATGATCCGCTCATCAGCAACGCCAGCGGCTGGGACGACGGCATCACCGACTGGAACGAGACCGATTTTGCCGGGATCCAGGCCCAGACCACCCTGGAACGGGGACCATTCCGCCTGACCGGCGGCATCGACTGGCTGGCCTATGACACGGAAAGCAGCATGGAGCCGGCCCGCTCGGATTATGACAACATGGCCTTCTTTGTCCTCGCCCAGGCGAAATTGCTGGCAGACAGGGTCATCATCAACGGCGGCCTCCGCCATGACGGCTATGAGGTCGAAGTGGTGCGGCCGGAGGGACGGACCGAGAAGGACAGCAACCAGACCGCCAGCCTCGGAATCGCCTATCTGCCCACGTCTTCGTGGAAAATACGCGCCAATTACGGCGAGGCCTTCATCATGCCGGCGGCCGGCGAGCTGGCCGCTGATTTCGTCTCCGACTTCGGGGTTCACTACCTCGGCAATCCGCAGCTTGCCCCGGAATCAAGCCGGACCTGGGAGGCGGCGGTGGAATATGCCAACCCTGCCAGTGGTCTTCACGCAGGCCTCGGTTATTTCCACACCCGCTTCCGGGACAAGATCGAAAGCGTCTGGAACGCCGGGGGCCGGACCTGGCACAATGTCGGCAAGGCGCGCATCGCCGGCTTCGAGGGCGAGATCTCCTGGGATCTCGGCGCCCGCTTCGGCTGGACTCATGAAGTGCGGCCCTTCTGTTCGTTCGTTTACCTCGACCAATTCGACGATCTCGACCGCAACGAGGAGCTCACCTACATCAGCGATCTCAATGCGAGCGCCGGTGTTGCCGTCGGCGACCATGACCGGCTGAGCGGCCGACTCACCTTTACCCACCGGGGCGAGCAGACCATCGAAGACTGGGAATCCGGCCTCTTCCCGGCCCCGAAGATCAACGCTGGCGGCTTTGTCCTGGCCGATCTTACCGCCAGTGCCCGCATCGTCGAATTCGCCACCCGCGGCAGTCTGATCCTGACCGGTGCGATCACCAATCTTTTCGACAGGGACTACGCCTGGGTCAAGGGTTACCCCATGCCGGGCCGGATGGTCTGCGCGGGCGTGACCTGGCGATACTGAACGGCATGGAGGCGATGGCAGAGGAAACGGCGGAAATTGTCCAGCTGCCGGTCTGGCAGGAGGGCGGAAAGCGGCACGATCCCGGCAGCAGGGCTGGTGTGCGCGCCGCCGCCCTTGGCGCGGCCCTGCTGCTCCATCTCGCCCTGCCCCTGCTGTTGGTCAGCCCCGGGCAGCATGCTGAGGAGGAGCGGTCCGACCTGCTGCCGGTAATACTGATCAGCGAGGCGCCGTCCACCCCGATTGCTCCGTCCGTCGAGGAACCCAGCGCTCCGGCACCTCCGCAACCGCGGCTCATGCCGCCCGTCACGAGCAAAAGGGCAAAAACGACGAGGAACGTTGCCGCTGACGCCGCGAACCCGTTGCCGCCACCGTCGCCGATGCCCCGGCCCGCTTCGACCGGCTCTGCCCCGGTGGAGTCGTATGCCCGGGCGACCGAGTCAACCGTCCCGACCGCACCAGCGGTCCATCCAGGCGGCGAGAGCAAGCCGAATCCGACGACAACGGCAATAGCGATGAAAACCGCAGCCGCTTCGGCAACAGCACCGGCCGCTGAAACCAGCCCCGGTTACGCGGACAACCCGGCCCCGCCCTACCCGCCCCTGGCCCGACAACGGGGATTGACCGGCACCGTGGAAATCGACGTGCTGGTCAGCCCCCACGGCCGGGCGGCAGAGATCCGATTGGTCCGGAGCAGCGGCCATGCCCTCCTCGACCGGGCCGCCCTTGACGCCCTGCGCCAATGGCGTTTTGTCCCCGGCCGGCGTGGCAACGAAACAGTGGCCATGTGGGTGCGCATTCCAATCCGCTTTGCCCTGACCAACTGATATGGAGAAAAATTCCATGACTCTCTTTTCCCGGGCATTGACCCTGCCCTTCTGCCTGCTCGCCTTTTGCCTGTCGCTGCCAGCGACACAGGCGGCCACTTTCATCGACCAGACCGGCCGCCAGGTTGTCATCGCCGCGCCACCACAACGGATCGTCTCCCTGATCCCGAGCATCACGGAAATCGTCTTTGCCCTGGGGGCCGGCGACCGGCTCCAGGGGGTGAGTCAGTTCAGCGACGAGCCACCCGCCGCGGCCCGATTGCCGCGGATCGGCTCCTATGTCCGCCCTGACCTGGAAAAGATCATCGCCCTCCGGCCCGATCTCTGCCTTGCCTCACGGGACGGCAACCCGGCCCACACGGTGGACAGGATACGATCCCTCGGCATCCCGGCCTTTGTCGTCGACCCCCGCAGCCTGGAGGAAGTCGCTGAATCGATCCGGCTCCTTGGCAGCGTCCTGGGGGCGGAGGATGAGGCAGCGCTCATCGTCCGGGAGATGGAGAGCAAAACCGCCATCGCAGAACAACAGGCCGCGGCTGCCGGCACCAAACCGCGGGTCTTTTTCCAGATCGACGCCGCCCCCATCATCTCCGCCGGCTCGCCCACCTTCATCGACACCCTGATCAGCCGGGCCGGCGGCGTCAATCTGGCCGCCGGTCCGGTGCCCTATCCCCGTTTTTCCTGGGAGGACGCACTGCGTTTGCAACCGGACGTGATCATCATCGCCTCCATGGCCGGTGGTTACAGCGACGAGGAGCTGACCGCGGCCTGGCGCCGCTGGCCGCAGATCCCCGCAGTGCGTGACGGCCGTATCCATGTGGTGCCGGCCGACCTGTTCGACCGGCCCACCCCGCGCCTGGCCGACGGCCTACTCCGGCTGACCGAGCTCCTGCACCGGTCGGCCGTCCCGCCAACCACACGCAGAGAACCGTGAGATGGAACGGATCTTCACCCCCATCGGCGGCAGACTGGCCACCATCGTCATCCTCCTCGGGCCGTTGCTCGTTCTTGTCTGCCTGGCGGCGCTGCTGCTCGGCTCATCAAGCCGCAACCCCCTCCATCTCGCTGCGCTGCTGCACGACCTCGCCAGCCCGGATTCCACCGGCCGGGCAATTGTCTGGCAGATTCGCCTGCCCCGGGTGCTGCTCGCCGCCCTCGCCGGCGCCACCCTCGCCCTCGGTGGGCTCGTCTTTCAGGCACTGCTGCGCAATCCCCTGGCCGAACCTTACATCCTCGGCGTCTCCGGCGGCGCGGCGGTGGGGGCCATCGCCGGCATGCTGACCGGCATTCCCTTCTTCCCCGGAGTGACAACAACCGCCTTTACCGGCAGCATGGCAAGCCTTGCCATCGTCCTGCTGCTCGGCACCGGCCCGCTGGCCGGCCGTCGCGACTCCCTCCTACTCTCCGGGGTGATGCTGAACGCCGCCGCCGGTGCCCTTATCATGTTTCTCATCTCCCTCACCCGCAGCAGCGAGCTGCATCATATCCTGTTCTGGCTGATGGGTGATCTCTCCATGGCTGAAAGTGACAAACTGCCGGTCTTTGCCCTCGTCGGCCCCTGTTACCTGCTCTTTTTTTTCCTCGCCCGGCCGATGAACGTGCTGCTCAGCGGCCGGGAAACCGCCTTCGCCCTTGGCATCAACGTGCAGCGGCTCTCACTGCTGCTTCTTGTCATCTCGACCTTCATGGTCAGCCTGGTGGTCTGCCTTGCCGGCCTGGTGGGTTTCGTCGGTCTCATCATCCCCCACGTCCTCCGGCTTGCCATCGGCCCGGACCATCGCCTGCTGGTGCCGGCCTCGCTGCTCGGCGGCGCCTCCTTTCTCGTGCTCTGCGACCTGCTGGCCCGCACCCTGTCCCCGGACGGCGAACTGCCGGTTGGCATCATCACCGCCATGATCGGCGCGCCGCTGTTTATTGTACTGCTCTGGAGGAGTCGGGCGTGAAGGCGGTAACGGCCCGGAATATCTCCCTGACATACGGAGGGGAAAAGGTGCTGGAGAAGGTCTGTCTGGAGATCACCGGCGGCGAGTTTTTCATCATCATCGGCCCGAACGGGGCGGGCAAGTCGTCGCTGCTGAAGACCCTGACCGCCCTGATTTCTCCGGCCGCCGGCGCCATTTCCTTTTTCGGCAGGGGGCAGCGCGACTACGGCAGGCGGGAATTCGCCCGCCTCGCCGCCCTGGTGCCGCAGGAGATGGAACCCGGTTTTCCCTATACCGTGGCCGATACCGTGTTGCAGGGCCGCACCCCGCACCTTGGCCTGTTCGGCCGGGAAACAGCGGAGGACCACACCATCGCCCGCGAGGCCATGGCTGCCGCCGATGTCCTGCACCTGGCCCACCGCCCGTTGCGAGAAGTGAGCGGCGGGGAAAAACAACGGGTAATCATTGCCCGGGCCATTTGCCAGCAGCCGCGCCTGCTCTTTCTCGACGAACCGACCGCCTCCCTCGATCCAGGTCAGCAGATCCGCATCATGGATCTGCTGGAACGACTGCGCCGGCAACAAGGGCTCACCATCTGCATGGTCTCCCATGATCTCAACCTGGCGGCCAATTATGCCGACCGCCTCCTCCTGCTGCACCGGGGACGGACGATCGCCGTCGGCGCCCCAGAGGTGGTGTTGCGGCCCGCGCTGCTCGAATCCTGCTATGGCTGCCGTTTGCTTGTCGATCATCATCCGGCCACCGGCATGCTTCGCGTCATGGGGCTGCCGGAAAAATTCTCGGACCTGGCCAATTCGTCCACATAGACGCCATCACCAGCGACCGGCGCCGCCGGGCACCAGACCCCGCTCCCACAGGCTGATCGCCCCCTCTTCGCACACCGCCCGGCAGACCCCGCAGCCATAGCAGAGCGCCGCTGTGATCTCACACTTTTTCCGACGCCGATCAAAAACCACGGCGGCAAAGGGACAGATCGTCCGGCAACGTTTGCAGCCCTTGCAGCGCTCACTGTCGACCACGGCAACATACTCCGCCTTCCACATCACCCGGGCCAGCTGGCGTTCATACTGGATTTTATAGGCCATGCAGTCCTGATCACAGTTGCAGATGGCGCCGATGAAGGGGGTCTGGAAGGTCCAGACGCTGTGGGTCATGCCCTGGCCGTCAAGGTCACGCATCTCGGCCTTGGCCTCGTCCCGGCCGATCCGGTCAAAGTCGCGAAAATCAGGCTGATCGGCAAGGAGATGGGTCAGATCGAGACCGACCCCGTAACAGCAGCGCCGGACCTGGCCGGTGCTGACCTTGCGGCAGATGCAGGGCAATCGGACGATGGATTGAACCCGGTCAAGGATCCCCTCGACATCTTCGATGGGAATGATCTGGCCGAAATGATTCTTCTTCTGCCGTCGGCTAATGACTGGATAGGCCAGGAGATCGTAAAGCCGGGGAAGCCGCCGACGCCAGTCTTCCGCCCGCTGGAGGCCGTTGCGCATGCTCTCGCCGAAATGAAAGAGAAAATGGCGCAGCCGCTCCTCGGAGTTGACCTGGAGAAAGACCTCACGGGAGTAGTTGGCCATGTTCTCATACCACTTTTTCCCCTCGCCATGACTGACGCAAAACTCACACATGGCTCATTCCTTTTCCTCCCTTCCTCCTGTTGTCATCCCGCCCACCAGATCCGGCAGACAAGCACCGAAACCACGATACCGGCCGCATCGGCGCAGAGGGCGGCGGGCAGGGCATGGCGGGTGCGGATGATACCGACGCTGCCGAAATAAACGGCTAACACATAAAAAGTGGTTTCCGTCGAACCTTGCATAACGGAAACGAGAAAAGAGAGGAAACTGTCCGGATTCTGGTTGACCATCTCGCTCATCAGGCCAAAGGCACCGCTGCCGGACAGGGGGCGCATAAAGGCCATGGCCAGGGCCTCGACCGGCATGCCGGCCAGGTCGGTGAGCGGCGAAAGAAGACGAATCATAATCTCCATGGCGCCGCTGGCCCGAAACATACCGATGGCGACAAAAATAGCAACCATGAAGGGAATAATCCGGATCGCCGTGGTAAAGCCCTCCTTGGCCCCTTCGGTGAGCGACTCGTAAACCTTGACTCCACGCAGATAGCCGAAGAGGAGAAAAAAGGCAATGAGCAGCGGGATGAGCCAGGCGGAAAGGGCGTTCAAGGCATCGGCGGAATCGGAAAAAAACTGCCCCCCCTGCCCGGCCCGGTAGACCATGGCGCCGAGCAGGGCGACAACGAGCAGCCAGACCATGCCCTTGCCGATGGGACCGGGCGGACAGAGCTCATCCGTGCCCGGCATCTCCGCTTCCGCTTCCTTCTCCGCCGGCTCGACGGAAAGGAGCGGGGACCGGGCGTCCCGACCAGCCAGCACTTTTGCCATACCAATGGCAACCAGGGTGGAGCAGCAGGTGGCGATCAGCGAGGGAACGAGGATGGCGGCCGGACTGGTGGCGCCGGCCGCGGCCCGCACCGTGATGACCCCGAGCGGCAACAGGGTGACACTGGAGGTATTAATGGCAAGAAAGAGGCACATGGCATTGGTGGCGGTCCCCTTTTCCGGCGCCAGTTTTTCCAGCTCCTGCATGGCCTTGATCCCCATGGGGGTAGCGGCATTGCCGAGCCCCAGGGCATTGGCCGCCATGTTCATCACCATGGCGCTCATCGCCGGATGGTTATGGGGCACATCAGGAAAAAGCCGCACCATCAGCGGCCGCACCAGGCCGGCAACGATACGCAGCAGCCCGCCGGCCTCGGCCACCTTCATGATGCCAAGCCAGAGCGCCATCGGGCCGATCAGCCCAATGGCCAGGGTGACCGCGTTCTTGGCCGATTCAAAGGAGGCCCTGGTGACCTCATCCATCCTGCCGGTATAGGCGGCGATGACGGTGGCGATAAGCACCATGAAGAGCCAGATGGCATTGATGGCGGCCGGTTTCTGTTTCATCCGCAGACTCCCTTGTTCAGAAAATGATCACGCCCGGCCCGGCCCCCCCAAGAGCCTGTCGGCAATAAAAACATCCGGGCACAGGGCTGTTTCTTCAGGTGGACCACTATAGCAGAGACCTCATTATCCTGCCGGAACTTTCTGCCGCCCCACGTGTCACATCGTAAACATCTTTTTTTTTTGATAATCTCGTAAAAAGTGAAAATTAACCACAGAGACCACAGAGCGCCCAGAGAAAACTAATTGTAATCAAAGATGTTTTCTCTGCATCCTCTGTGCGCTCTGTGGTGAAAAAAGACTTTTTACGGGTTTGTCTTTTTTGATATGTGCACCAAACAACTTCTTGTCCCTACGACCAGACTGGAGACCGCTATGCACCATCACAGAGCTTTTCACAAAATTCCCCTGTCCGTTATCGCTGCCATATTTTCCCTGAGCCTGCTCCTCGCCGGCTGCAGCCAGGAGAAATATGGCACCGGTATCGACCCTGCCGCCCTCAGGATCAAAACCCGTGACATTTTCCTGCAACCGCAGCTGATCGGCAAAAAGGTGACGGTGGAAGGGACGGTTCATACCCAGTGCGCCTCAAACGGGTGCTGGTTCGTCCTCCAGGATGATACCGCCCGCATTTACATCGATCTCGCCACCAACAACTTTCAACTGCCACCAATGCAGGGGCGCACGGTGCGCGCCACCGGCACCGTGACCTCCCATCAGAACAACCTGCTGCTGGTCGCCGAAGGAGTGGAAGCCCGATGAAGGAATTCCTGAAACTTTCCATTCAAAATCTCTTACGCCATCGAACCCGCAGTTTTCTGACCATGCTGGGCATTGCCGCCGCTGTCGGCGTGCTTTTCTCGGTTCTCTCCTTCAACCGTGGTTTTGAAAACGGCTTGAACCGTGAACTTGCCGCCACCGGTCTGCATTTCATGGTGGTTCCTTCCGGTTGCGCGCACGAGGTGGCGGCCCTGGTGCTGCATGGGGCAGTGATTCCCAAATATCTCGACACCGGGGTCCTTGACCGGGTGAAATCGACAGCGGGCGTTGCCCTGGCGACCCCGATTCTGGTGGCCCAGTTACCGAACCAGGAACAGCAGCGGGTCGATCTGATCTACGGGGTGGAGATGAGCATGCTGCATGACATCAAACCGCACTGGGAGATCACCGGCCGCATCCCTGCCACGGAACACGAAGTGCTCCTCGGTTCCGAGGTGGCGGCCCATGACGGAATAAAGCCCGGCACCGAATTGCGCTATCCCGGCGCGGCAACCGTGTTCACCGTCAGCGGCGTTGTCAAGCCAACCGGCAGCCAGGATGATGCCTTTGTCTATATGCCGATCACAACCGCCCAGCACCTGCTGGGAACCCCCAATGGTGCGACCGCCATCGGCGCCAGGGTGGAGAGGCCGGAACAGACCGGAACCATCATCAATGATCTGGAGGCCGGCGTGCCAGGCATTCAGATTGTCACAATGGGCCAGGTCATGAACTCGGTGGCAAATGTCGCGGCCTCGGCCAAATCGTTGAGTCTGGCCATCGCCCTGGTGGCGCTGGTGATCGGGGCGGTGGGAGTAATGAACTCGATTCTGATGGCGGTTTTCGAACGTTCGCAAGAGATCGGCATGATGCGGGCCATCGGCGCTTCCCGTTGGGATATTTTCCTGATTATCCTCAAGGAAACCGTCATCCTGACCATCGGAGGCGGAATCGCCGGAATCACTGTCGCCATGTTCGCCGCCCGCCTGATTGAAATCTTCGTCCGCAGGATCATGCCGTATGTACCGAACGGCAAGATGATGCATTTCGATCCTGCGCTGGCCAGCGCTTGCGTGCTTTTCGCCCTGACAATCGGCATTGCCGCCGGTCTCTATCCGGCCTGGAAGGCCTCGCGCATCAATCCGATCGAAGCAATCAAAGGCTGACAGCGGTCATCAGCCCTTTATCCCGACCGACAGCCACAACCAAGAGGGGAGTCCGGAATGCTTTCATTGCGAAACGTGGAAAAAAGATACCGGCGCGGAGCCGAGGAGGTCCGTGCCCTGCGCGGCATCAACCTCGATATCGAAGCCGGAGAATTTGCAGCGGTCATCGGTCCTTCCGGGGCCGGCAAGACCACCCTGCTCCATCTGCTGGGATGCCTCGATCTCCCCAGTCAGGGAGAAATCCATTTCGACGGTCTGCGGGTGGACACCATGCGGGAGTCGGAACTAGTTGCCGTGCGCCGCAAAAAAATCGGCTTTATCTTTCAGCAGTTTTATCTGATTCCCGGCTTGAGTGTTCTCGACAACATTGCCCTGCCGCTCCTGTTCAGCAAGGCCCGGATCGACCGGAAACGGATCACGGAACTGGCCAGAATGGTGGGACTGGAAAAGCGGCTCGACCATGTCCCAAGTCAGCTTTCCGGCGGCGAAATGCAACGCACCGCCATTGCCAGGGCACTGGTCAACAATCCGGAAATGATCCTGGCCGACGAACCCACCGGCAACCTGGATACGGCCAACAGCGAAAAAATATTCGACATCCTGCACGAATTGCACCGCCGCGGCCTTACGGTGATCATGATCACCCACAACCAGGAACTGGCAGGCCGGGCGGGTCGGATTATTCGGATTCGCGACGGAATGATCCACGCCTGAACGCGACGACATGCCGGCGGCCGGCGGTTCATTCAGGTTCTTCACCCGAACGGGTGAGCCCGTCGTCGCGAAGCGTTTCAGGCCACGGTGTCGATGATGAGACCGTGCAGGGCAGGATCGGTGGCAAGAAAATCCTCAACGCTCTTGCTGAGGTCAAAGGCGCGGCCGCTTTTTTCCACCACCCGGATCACCGATGCATCGGCGCTGGACAGCTCAAATTGCATATCACTGCGGCCCAGTTCGTCCAGCTGCTGGTTCAGGCGGCGAATCTGTGATTCGATCTCACGACGGGTGCGGGTGGTTTCAATGGTCTTCTGGGTCGTGGTCTTACGGGAGATTTCGGTCTCGGCGCCCTGCTCGCGCAGCACCTGCCGGGAGACCTCCACCTCACGGCTCCGCTGGTAGTCCCTCGTCTGCCGCACCTGATTGGTTGCGACGGCTGTCGACTCAGCCATCTTCATGCGCACCCCCGGCATAACAGGCTTACTCTTGACCACGCTCCTACTTTATTTTATATAGCCGCATTCCCCCGGCTGTCAATCCCCGTCCGGCATCTCGGCCAGAAGGCGGTTATGCGCCGCCCCGCCGGACCACGGACAAAACGCGGCAGCGTGAAGCATGGTCCGGAGACGATAGAAAAAAAATAGCCATCACTGCTTTCCCGGTCAAGCGAAGCCCCGAAAAACATGGAACCTCTCACTCTTGCCTTCATCGCTCTCGCCTTGGCCATGGACGCCTTTGCCGTCTCCCTGGCCGCCGGTATCACCCTCCATCCGGTCAGCAAGCGCCAGCTCTTCCGCCTCGGTTTTCATTTCGGTCTTTTCCAGGGCATGATGCCGATCATCGGCTGGCTCGCCGGCCTGACCGTGCAGTCATTCATCAGCACCTATGACCACTGGGTCGCCTTTGGACTGCTCTCCTTTGTCGGCGGCAAAATGATCCACGAAGCCTTTCATGACGGGGAAAAAGCGGAAAAGACCGACCCCACCCGCGGACTGACCATGGTCATGCTCTCCATCGCCACCAGCATCGATGCCCTGGCCGTGGGCCTTTCCCTTGCCGTCATCGGCGTCACCATCTGGACTCCGGCCCTGGTCATCGCCCTCACCGCTTCGGTCCTGACGGTAACCGGCATGCTCCTCGGCGGCCGGGTCGGCATGATATGGGGAAAACGAGTGGAGGTACTGGGCGGCCTGCTGCTTGTCGCCATCGGTCTGAAGATCCTTATCGAACATCTGCGTGCCTGAAAAATATCCTGTTGCACATTGCGCGCTGCTTTTGCTACAAGATAATCTGGCACCATGTGGGATATTCCGCGATTTGTCGGGGCAGATTTTCAATCACTGAACATTTACCGTGAAACAGCTTCTCCTCTTCCTTTTCCTGCTCTTCCCTGTTGCGGCCCATGCCACCAACGGCTACTGGGCCCACGGCTACGGTACGAAAAGCAAGGCCATGGCCGGCAGTGGTATGGCCCTACCCCTCGATGCAATGGATGCAGCCGCCAATCCGGCCACCATGGTCTATCTCGGCAACCGGCTCGACATGGGACTGTCGTTTTTCATGCCGGACCGAGGCTTCGCCGCCGGCAATGACACGGGCGGCAACCCTTACGCCCTTGTTCCGGACAGGCGAGAGAGCGGCAACGACTTTTTTGTCATCCCCCACTTTGCCGCCAACCGCGTGCTGAACCCAGAAACCGCCATCGGCATCAGCATCGGCGCCAACGGCGGAATGAACACCGAATATGACGAGGCGATTTTCTCCTGCTTCAACAGTCCCGGCAACAGTGCATCTTCGCCCACCGGCATTGACTTTAAACAGCTCTTTGTCGGCCTCAGCTACTCAAGGAAAATTTCGGAGCGCCACTCCTTCGGCATCACCCCGATTCTGGCCGGCCAGTCCCTGAAAGTTACCGGGCTGGAGGCGTTCCGCCCCTTATCCCACGATCCGGAGCATGTCACCACCCAGGGATACGATTATTCCTGGGGGGGCGGACTGAAAATCGGCTGGCTGGGCCGCCTCTCCGACCGCCTCTCCGTCGGCCTCTCCGGCCAGACCCGCCTGTGGATGACACCCTTTGACGACTACCGGGGCCTGTTTGCCGAAGAGGGTGACTTCGACATCCCGCCCAATCTGACCGCCGGACTCGCCTGGTCTGTAACCCCTTCCCTCACCCTGGCTGTTGATCTCCAGCATATTTTCTTTGAAGAGATTAAAGCCGTCGGTAACAGTTGCGCCATACCCCTGCAACCTGATGCCATTCTGCTCGGCACCGACGACGGCATCGGTTTCGGCTGGGAGAATTTGACGGTTGTCAAGCTGGGCGCTCAGTGGCAGTGGCAACCGGACATCACCCTGCGGGCCGGCTACAGCAGAAGCAATCAGGTTATTCCCGAGGACCAGGCACTGTTCAATACCCTTGCCCCGGCCGTGTTGCGCGAGCATTATACCTGTGGCCTCACGAAAAAAATGAAAAACAGGGAGATCAATCTTTCCCTGATGTATGCTCCCCGTGAAAAAATCAACGGTTTCAACCAGAACACCTGGCCGCAACCCCTCTCCCTGACCATGGAACAACTGGAAATTGAAATCAGTTTTTCCTTTCTTTTCTAACCGTTGCCGACCGCCATCCCCACCCCCAAGAAATCCCGATAAAAATACATTTATATCAACAGTTTACAAACAAAATCCCCCCCGCCACAAATGCTCTTGACAACAAATCACGAATTATGTAATAGGCAGAAATATTTCCATCAGGAATCGTTTTTATCTGCATCACAGGAGATTTTTTTTTGTAATTTCTGAAGAGAAACACCAGATAAAAAGCTAACCGGAAGCCTGGCATTGATTTACGATCCTGGGACCCTTTTATGCTGGAATAGTGTAACCACTTATTTCATCGAGGCTTCCTGACATGCTAACCGTCAAGACCTATCTTGCGCCGTCGAAAATCCACGGGATCGGGCTCTTTGCCGCTGAAAAAATACCTGCAAAATCCGTTATCTGGAAATACAATCGCTTTATCGACAAGATCTACAGCAAGCAGACCTTTCTGAGAATCTGTCACGATCTCGACCCCTTTTCCCTGCGTCATCTGCTCAACTCCACCTACAAAAAAAACGAGAAATACTTCTACCTGACCGACAACGCGCGTTTTATCAATCACTCGGAATCACAGTCCAATATCTCCTTTCTTGACGAATACACCGAGATCGCCGACCGGGAGATCGGCATGGGCGAAGAGCTGCTGGAAAACTATCAGCTCGCCTATGACGTGGATGATTTTTTCTTTCAGGAGTTGTTCAACATCAGACCGGACGATTACCTCAACACCATTGCCCTGGGGTGCCAGTACGATGTTCACTGTCGCTACGTATCTTGACCGTTCCACCCTGCACGGCATCGGCGTTTTTGCCGGCCAGGACATCGCCCGGGGAGAGATTGTCTGGCGATTCAATCCACTGCTCGACCTCCAGTACAGTTACGACGAGTGGCTCGCCCTCAAGGCCGCCGCTTCCCCGCACAGCTTCACCCATATCCGCCGTTACTCCTATAAGGAGGGTGATCGTTTCTATCTCTGCCTGGACAACGCCCAGTTCATGAATCACAGCAGCGATGGCCACAACGTAGAAAACAACAGGGAAAACAACACGATGGTCGCCCGGACCGACATCGCCCACGGCGAGGAGCTGCTCTGCAACTACTTCGAATACTGCGACGCTGACGACTACAACCTGATGAAAATCAAAGGGTAATAGCGCAGACAACGCTGTTGTTGCACCATAGAGTCCGCAGAGGGAAGGCAGGTAAAATATATTTTCCCTGTGTCCTCTGCGGTCTCTGTGGGTTTCTTTTTTCGTTATTCCTTCCCCGCCATCATCCCGGCCGCCTCCAGCATGGCCAGGCCGACATCTTCCACACCCGCCGGAGAGGAGGCGCCGCCGCGTCGTCCGGCAAAATGGCCCAGCAGCCTGGTGGCCAGCTTCTTGCCGAGCTGTACCCCTTCCTGATCAAAGGAATTGATGTTCCACAGAAAACCCTGAAAGACGATTTTGGTCTCGTAGATGGCGAGCAGCGCCCCCATGCTCTCCGGGGTGAGCCGATCCGCCATGAGGACGGAATTGGGACGATTACCGGGAAAGCGACGGTTTGGGTTGGCATCCTCCTGCCCCACGGCCAGGGCCAGCGACTGGGCCAGCAGGTTGGCCACCAGCTTCTCCTGGGAGGTCGTATTCTCGATGAGAATGTCCGCACCACGCTGGGAGCAGCGGAACCCGATGAACTCCACCGGCACCACCGGGGTTCCCTGGTGGATGAGCTGGTAGAAGGCGTGCTGGCCGTTGGTGCCCGGCTCGCCCCAGATGATCGGCCCGCTCTGACAGGAGAGCGGCTCACCCTGGCGATTGATCGATTTGCCGTTGCTCTCCATGTCACATTGCTGAAGGTGGGCGGTAAAACGGATCAGCGCCTGGCTGTAAGGGAGGATGGCCAGGGTCTCGCAGCCGAGAAAATTACGGTTCCAGATCCCGAGCAGGGCCAGAAGCAGCGGCAGATTGCTGCGGATGTCCCGCTCCTCCGCTGCCCGATCCACCGTCCCCGCGCCACGGAGAATATCGACAAATCCTTGGTAGCCGAGGGCAAAGCCGAGCATCACCCCACCAACCATAGAGGTGGCGCTGTAGCGGCCTCCGATGTAATCGAACATGTAAAAGGAACGGAGATAACGGACCGGATTGTCCATCGGACTGCCCTCGCCGGTCACCGCGACAAAATGGGCGGCCGGATCGAGACCTGCCTTCGCATAGGCATGCCGTACCAGTTCCTCATTGGTCAGGGTTTCCAGGGTGGTACCGCTTTTTGACACGACATTGATCAAGGTGCGGGAGAGATCGAGTCCCTTGAGCACCGCGGCCGCATCGTCGGGATCGACATTGGCGATGAAGTGCACCCGCCGCCCCCTGTGCTGAAAGGCGGCCAGGGCATGATAGAGCGCGCGCGGTCCGAGATCCGAGCCGCCGATGCCGATCTGCACCATGTCGGTGAAGGGCTCGCCCCTGCCGTTGACAAGACGACCACCTTCAAGCTCGTCAAGGAAAGTGCGCAGTTTATCGAGTTCAGCCCGCGCCTGTCCGGTCGCAGCCTGCTCATAGGGCGGATCGACAAAAAAATCACGGCAGGCGGTATGCAGGACCTGCCTGTTTTCACTGGGATAGCCCTCGATCCGATTCATCACCGCCCCGCTCTTCATTGCGGTAAACTGCTCGATCAAGCCGGCCTCGTCGGCCAGCTGCTGGAGTGCGTCCAGCACCGTGTCATCGATTCGCTGGGTGGCATAAAGCAAATCATAACCTGCGCAGGAGCAAATGCAGCGCCGGATGCGTGCCGCGGAAAGCAGCCCCGCCTGCCTGAGGTCACAGGGGGTACGGGACAGCTCGTGCAGCCGGGAAAAGGAGGGAAGCTGATCGAGATTTTTCGTCTTCATCCGTTCACGCCTTTACGAAAAGGGGTTGTCGTCGCCGGCGCGCTTGATCGCGCCTACCTGCCATAGTTCATCACACCGCACGTCGGGCCGTCAAATCTTTTTGCGCTTCACCCCGGCGTCGTCCGGGCCGCTGAGCTGATAGAAACGCACCTTGCGGCTGCGTGGAAACTCCCGGCCGGCGATGGCCTTCAGGTATGCGGATTAGGCCGACGACAATGCAGATGCGATGCTGCTGCATAGTTACAATGGTGTTTGCAATCCCCGGCGGTATATGCTAATGCTTTTCAGCACGGCAAGGCGTCCGCCGTCAGGCCGCAGAAGAAACGTTTGCACACTGTCGAACAAGCATGTAACCCAAGGAAAAAAAATGGCAACACAAAAAATTATCTACACCGAGGTTGACGAGGCCCCGGCGCTCGCCACCTATTCCCTGCTCCCCATTCTCCAGGCCTACACAAAAGGTTCCGGTATCGTTTTCGAAAAAAAGGACATCTCGCTTGCCGGCCGCATCATCGCTACCTTTCCCGAAAATCTGACGGATGCCCAAAAAATCGCCGATCACCTCGCCGAGCTGGGGCGCCTGGCCAAAGAACCGCAGGCCAACATCATCAAACTGCCCAACATCAGCGCCTCGGTTCCGCAACTCAAGGCCGCCATCAAGGAGTTGCAGAACAAGGGCTACAGGATTCCCGACTATCCGGAAGCGCCGCAAACTGAGGCAGAAATGGCCCTGCACGCCCGCTTTGCCAAAGTGCTTGGCAGCGCAGTCAACCCGGTGCTGCGGGAAGGCAACTCGGATCGGCGGGCCGCAGCCTCAGTCAAGCGCTTCGGCCGTCAGAATCCCCACCGGTTGATGAAACCCTGGCCGCAAGACTCCAGGTCCCGGGTGGCGCACATGAAGGACAACGATTTCTACGGCAGTGAAAAATCATTTACCATGGTCCGGAACGGCGCTTTCCGCATCGAATTTGTCGATGATGCAGGCGCCACCACGCTTCTCAAGGACAGAACACCACTGCTTGCCGGTGAGATTATCGACGCCGCGGTGATGCATGTCGCCTCCCTGCGCGAGTTTTACGCGGCCCAGATCGCGGCGGCGAAAGAGGAGGGTCTCCTGTTGTCGCTGCATCTCAAGGCAACGATGATGAAGGTCTCCGACCCGGTCATGTTCGGCCACTGCGTCGAGATCTTTTACCGGGATGTTTTCGCCAAGCACGGCGAACTGCTCGCCGGGCTCGGGGTCAACGTCAACAATGGCATCGGCGATCTCTACGCAAAAATCAACCAGTTGCCGGAAGAAAAAAGAGCGGAAATCGAGGCGGATATCGCCGCGGTCTACCAAACGAGCTGCAAACTGGCGATGGTGGATTCGAGCAAAGGCATCACCAACCTCCATGTTCCCAACAACATCATCATCGACGCCTCCATGCCCGTCTTCATCCGTGACGGCGGTCGCATGTGGGGGCCGGACGACAAGCTGCACGACACCATCGCCATGGTGCCGGACCGCTGCTACGCCACCATCTATCAGGAGGTGGTGGACGACTGCAACCGCCATGGCGCCTTTGATCCGGCCACCATGGGCAGTGTCGCCAATGTCGGGCTGATGGCACAGAAAGCGGAGGAGTACGGCTCCCACGACAAGACCTTCATAGCTCCGGCCAACGGCACCATCCGCATGGTGGACGCCGATTCAGGAGAGATTCTCCTTGCCCAGCCCGTTGCCAAGGGCGACATCTTCCGCGGCTGCCAGACCAAGGACGCGCCGATCCGCGACTGGGTCAAGCTCGCGGTCAATCGGGCCAGGGCGAGCCAGACTCCCGCCATCTTCTGGCTCGATCCCGAGCGGGCCCACGACGCCGAACTGATCGCCAAGGTGAACCGCTATCTGCCGGAACACGACACCAGCGGGCTCGATATCCGCATCATGACCCCGGTGGCGGCGATGCGTTTTTCCCTGGAACGGATCCGCCAGGGGGAGGACACCATCTCGGTCACCGGCAACGTGCTGCGCGACTATCTCACCGACCTTTTCCCCATCCTGGAACTGGGCACCAGCGCCAAGATGCTTTCCATCGTCCCGCTGATGAACGGCGGCGGCATGTTCGAGACCGGAGCCGGCGGTTCGGCGCCCAAGCATGTCGAACAATTCCTGAAAGAAGGTCACCTACGCTGGGATTCGTTGGGCGAGTTCTGCGCTCTGGTTCCCTCGTTTGAACATGTCTACAGCACCTACAAAAACGACAAAGCCGCGCTCTTTGCCGAGACGCTCGATCAGGCCATCGGCGCCTTTCTCCAAAACGAGAAATCGCCCTCGCGCAAGGTGGGACAGCTCGACACCAGGGGCAGCCATTTTTATCTGGCCCTCTACTGGGCGAAGAGCCTTGCGGCCCAAGGAAAAGACAAGGAGATTCAAGACCGTTTCACCAAGGTCGCAAAAGAACTTAGCGGCAATGAAGACAAAATCATTGCCGAACTGAACAGCGCCCAAGGCAGTCCCGTCGATATCGGCGGCTATTACCGGCCGGATACGGAGAAAACGACGCGGGCCATGCGGCCCAGCGCGATCTTCAACGCGATTGTCGATACCCTGTAATTTCTAGCCGGCGATTGAGCACCCTGCGCCCTGCCGCCGTATCCCGCATGACCCCTTCGGGGAAGGAACAAGATCAAACACATTAGGCGCATGCAGACCCGGCTCCTGCCGATGCGACACATACACCAAAGCCGACCGACTGCCGGCAGCCATGGTGTTGATCAGACTGATCAGCAGCATGGCTGCCGCATCATCGAGACCGTCGGCCGGTTCGTCGAGGATGAGCAGGGGCGGATGCTTGACCATGGCCCTGGCAACGAGGACCAGCCGCTGCTGCACCTGGGAGAGACTGAGAAAAGCGGCATCCCGTCGCTTCTCCAGACCAAGCAACCGAAGCCATTGTCTAGCCAGGAAACGTTGGCTGCTGCTGGCCTGGCGGTAAAGCCCTACGCAATCGACCATCCCGGAGATAATCATCTCCTCCACCGTGTTCCGCCGATGAAAATGATCCATCATGGCCGGCGTTAGATAGCCGATTTTCTCCTTGAGCTCCCACACCGTTTCGCCGCTGCCCTTCTTCCGACCGAAGAGCGTGAGGCTGGCGCCAAAGGCCTTGGGATTGTCCCCGGTGATCATGGTCAGCAAGGTGGTCTTGCCGGCTCCGTTGGGACCGACCAGCTGCCAGAATTCCTCCCTGCGGATCTCCCAGCTTATCCCGTTCAGAATCGGGCAGCCCTGATAGCTGACCGAAACATTGTCAAAACGGACCAGCGGATCGCTGATATCCTCATACCGGCGAGAAGGGCCGGGCAGGACGGCGGGCAGGACAATAGCGGGGGCGGGGTGCCGGTTCTGCAACCATTCGGCGAGGGGGCCGGCAAAGACAGGCCGATCGCCGTCAAAGCAGACGGCATGGGTGATGCAAGGAAGAAGATCGTCATAACGCTTGCCGATCTGAATGAAGGTCAGCCGCCGGCTCACTTGGCGCAGCTCTTCCCGCAGCTGTTGGGAGGCGGCTGCATCAAGGGCATCAAAAGGGTTGTCAAGAACGAGAAAGTCGGGCTGCTGTGCCAGGAGATGACCGAGCAGCGCCTTTTTCCGTTCGCCGCCGGACAGCGAGCAGATACTGCGACCGGCCTGACCGGTGAGGTGAAAATGGTCAAGCCGTTTTTCCTCCGCCATGCAGGCCGCCAGGGTGAGATTGGAAAAAAGCAGACCCTTTTTGCCTCTGATTTCCGGGAAAAACGCTGATCTGCCACCGAGCAGATCGTCAAGCAGGGGAGAACCAGGGGCGAGATCGACTCCGAAGAGGGCGTAATGTCGCATCATCCAGCATTACTTACCTAAAAAGACCACGTACCAAGACAAGAAAATCAGGCCCTGATGAGGCCCAGCAGTTCCTCTGTCCTGTCCGCCAGCAACTGCCGGTCTCCCCTTGTTTCGACATTAAGGCGCAGCAGCGGTTCGGTGTTGGACGTGCGGACATTGAAGCGAAAGGAGCCGCATCCCATGCTCAGCCCGTCGGTATAGTCGCGCTCCGAACACTGTCCGACAAAATGCTCTTCGATACGGGCAAGTACCGCCGCCGGGTCGCCGACCCGGCTGTTGATCTCGCCGCTCACCGGATAGGCCTCCTGCATGGCGCGGATCATAGCGGACAGCGGCATACCGGTTGTCCCGATCAGCTCGGCCACCAGCAGCCAGGGGATCATGCCGGAATCACAGTAGGAAAAATCGCGAAAATAGTGATGGGCGCTCATCTCGCCGCCATAGAGGGCATCCTCGGCCCGCATCCGCTCCTTGATAAAGGCGTGACCGGTTCTGCTCATCACCGGGATGCCGCCGGCCCCCCTGACGACCTCGATCGTGTTCCAGACGAGGCGGGGGTCATGGATGATCTTCGCCCCCGGCTTTTTTGCCAGCATGGCCCGAGCCAGCAGACCAACGATATAGTAGCCCTCAATGAATTCGCCCCTCTCATCAAAAAAAAAGCAACGGTCGAAATCACCGTCCCAGGCAATGCCCATATCCGCCCCCTGCGCTCGCACCGCCTCCGCCGTCAGCCGGCGGTTTTCCGGCAAAAGTGGATTAGGCACACCGTTCGGGAAGGCGCCGTCCGGCTCATGGAGGATCTTGATAAAGGAAAAGGGCAGCTCCTTTTCCAACGCATCGATCACCGGACCGGCACAACCGTTACCGGCATTGACCACCAGCCGGAGGGGCCCAAGGGAAGAACGATCAACATAGCCAAGCAGATGGTCAACATAAAGACCCCGGTTGTCAATCCCTTCCAGGTCGCCCCGCTGTCGGGCGTGATGGCGTGTTTTCGCCAGGACGAGACGCTCGATGTCGCGTAACCCGGAATCCTCGCTCACCGGCACCGCGCCCTTGCGCACCAGCTTCATGCCATTGTAATCGGCCGGATTATGGCTGGCGGTGACGATGATGCCGCCGTCCACCGCCAGGGAAAATGCGGCATAATAGATCTCCTCGGTGCCGCAAAGCCCGAGATCACAGACAGCCACCCCGCCGTCGCGCAGGCCATCGGCAAGGGCGGCGGCCAGGGCCGGACCGGATAGGCGGATATCATGGCCGATTGCCATTTTCTGGGGGCGGAAACGGACGGCACAGGCCTGGCCGATGCCGTAGGCCAGCTCCTCGTTCAACTCATTTGGTACCCGGCCCCGGATATCATAGGCCTTGAAACAGGGCAGCCGTTCTCCCATGCTGATCCTCCGCTAGCAAAAAAGAATACCGAGAAAGAATTGATGATTTCGCAAAAACTAAAATTTCACCACAGAGCACACAGAGATCAGAGAGACAACTCATTGCAATTCAATATATTTTCTCTATACCCTCAGTGCTCTCAGTGGTAATAAAAGACCTTTTGCGATTTCATCAGAATTGACACAACAGCCATAATTGACCATTATCAGAGGCCACTTGTCAATCAATGAAAAGGATACTGCATGGGAACGCACATACTGCCACCGAATATCGCCGGTAAGGTCGTACAACTCTATCAGGACATGGAAACCGCCTACGACGGGCTGGCCAAACGCCTCGGCTTCTCCTGCCGGGGATGCCAGGACAACTGTTGCGACAGCTATTTTCAGCACCACACCTATACAGAGTGGGCCTATCTCTGGGAAGGGTTGCGACAACTGCCGGAGGAGAAGAAGAATACCCTTGTCGGGCGGGCAACGAGCTGTGTGGCGGAATCCCGCCGGGTGCTGGAGGAGGGGAAACGACCCGTCATCATGTGCCCGATCAATGAGGAGGGTCTGTGCACCCTTTATCCTTTCCGGCTGATGATCTGCCGCATGCACGGGGTGCCGTCCGCCATGACCAGGCCGGACGGCAGAAGGATGGAGTTTCCAGGCTGCTTTCGCTGCCAGGAGATCGTTGGCAGCCGCAGTGGCGTCACCCCCCTCGACCGTACCCCGCTGTACCAGCGGCTGGTCGCCATTGAAATGGAATGGCTGGGGCCGAAGCGCTCCCATTTGCCCAAGGTGAAGATGACCCTGGCGGAGATGATCGTCGCCGGGCCGCCAGCATTTCCCTTCTGACCGGGCGGCGGCCTACAACAACGAGGTCAGCACCTCGCACTCCTGGCAGATTTTGATCTTTTCCTTGCAGCTCTTTTCTGACGTGCAGTCGCAAAGGGTGCCGCAGATGAACCAGCAGAGATGGCCGGCCTGAAACTCCCAGGCGGGACACTGCTCCTTGCGCGTACAGTTCTTTCGTTCCCAGCAGGGTTTGCGGTTTTTGTCCTGCCGCCGCTGACTGGACAGCAGAAAAAAGAGCTGTCGCTGAATGTGCGACGGGATGGTCCGCCAGCCCTGCTCGTAACTGTGAATGGCTTTGAGAGAAACACCGAGCAGGTTGGCCAGCTCCTTCTGGGTTTTTCCCAGGCTCTTTCGGGCTTTGGCAAATTCTGTTTTATCCATAATCTATCCGGTTCCAGGGATCGTTTCTTGCCGGGGGTCATACCACATGGTAATACTGCCTTAGTCGTCAAACCATAATAGTAAAAATTATTCTCAAAGACAAGAAAAAGCGGTCATGGATACAATCCATGACCGCGAAAAAGAAAAAACCGTTGGGAAACAAATTCAGCTGCGAATCATCTCGGCGATTTGAAAGGCAAGCTCCAAACTCTGCTCGGCATTAAGGCGGGGATCGCAGTTGGTCTGATAATTCTGCTGCAGATGCTGATCAAGGATATTGCGACCGCCGCCGGTGCATTCGGTGACGTTGTCGCCGGTCAACTCGAAATGAACGCCGCCGGGAATCGACCCCTCGGCCCAGTGGATCTCGAAAAAGCATTGGATCTCCTGAAGGATCTCGTCGAAGTTGCGGGTCTTATGACCGGTTTCCGCGGTATAGGTGTTGCCGTGCATCGGGTCGCAGCTCCACACCACTTTAAGTCCTTCGCGCTTGACCATGCGGATGAGCGGGGTCAGGTATTTATCCACCTGCTTGGCACCGAAACGGGTGATAAGCGTCATCCGCCCCGGCTCATTGTCCGGGTTGAGCTTGACGATCAGTTTTCTGATCTCGTTTATATCGTGCTTCGGCCCGATCTTCATGCCGATGGGATTCAACACGCCGCGGAGGAACTCGACATGGGCGCCGTCGATCTGGCGGGTACGATCGCCGATCCACAGCATGTGGGCGCTGCAGTCGTACCACTGGCCGGTGATGGAATCCTGACGGGTCAGGGCCTCCTCGTAGCCGAGCAGCAAGGCCTCGTGGGAAACGAAAAAAGAGGCCTGATTGAGCTGGGGAATATCGGTGTCAAGGCCAATGACCTCCATGAAGTGGAGGGCCTGATTAATGTTGCGGGCCAGCCGTTCGTAGGAACGCCCCATGGGCGAGGCCTTGACGAACTCGTTGTTCCAGGAATTTACCCGGTGGAGGGCGGCATAGCCGCCCCGGGTGAAGGCCCGGGTTATATTCATGGTAGCGGCGGCCAGATAATACCCCTTGACCATGCGCTGCGGATCCGGGCGCCGCGCCTCTTCCGTCGGTTCCGGACTGTTGACCATGTCACCGCGGTAGCTGGCGATTTCCCGGCCGTTCACCTTTTCCGTGTCCGCCGAGCGCGGCTTCGCATACTGACCCGCCATCCGGCCGACCTTGATCACCGGCTTGCCGCCGGCATAGCTCAGAATAACCGCCATCTGCAGGATCACCTTGAGGGTTTCCCTGATGCCGGGCGCGGTGCATTTGTTGAAATCTTCGGCGCAATCGCCACCCTGCAACAGAAAAGCCCTGCCTTCGACCGCATCGGCGAGCTGTTTTTTCAGTTCTCTGATTTCGCCGGCAAACACCAGGGGAGGGAGCTTGGAAATGGTATCAATCGCCTCCTGATAGGCCTGCTGATCAGGCCATTTCGGTTGCTGCAGGGCGGTAAAATTTTGCCAGCTTGACTTTGTCCACTCAGTCATCGTTTTTCTCCGTTGTCAAATTCCGGCCCCGACCTTCCGGGGCGCGGGGCAAGGCGCAGGGACCTCCCGCGCAGCACACTTCCACATCATAGGCGTTTAAAATCCGCAATTCCTTTTCCCGCTTGGCTTCCGCAGACAACGCCACGAAACGGAGCCGGCCAAACATCACCGCCAGCGCGCTGCGGGTCGGAATGGCCGCCATCCCGGTTGCCAGCACCTGACCGGTGAGACTGTCGATCAGCTCGGCGTCTTCACCGTTGGTCACCACGGCAAGGGGGATCTGGTATTCCTCCAGCAGCACCCGGGCCGCGGCCACTGCTGACCGCTCCCTGGTGACCAGAGAGCCCGGGGCATAGCGGATGATCATGACATTTTTCCCGTTATGCCGCACCACCACATCGATCTTCGAGGTGACAAACTGGCCGGCAAAGAGGGTTTCGATCCGGCGCCGCATGCCCAGCTCATCCCGCGGGTACCCCAGATCCTCCACCAGCAGCCGGGCAATTCGCTGGCGGATGCGTTCATCATCGGTGTCGGTCAGCGTCTCGCCGGTGATATAATCGGTACAGGTACCATAAACGATGTGATGTAACGGGATGTCGGTCATTGTCATCCTCTCCCCGCAGAAACAGCAAAGGGGCCGCACAACGGAGGCCCCTTGACTTCATGCGTTCTCCCAGCCCGGTTACAACTCAAGCCATGACTCGGAAAAGACGGTCTGGCCGGAGAGCACCTTATAGGTCTTGTAATGTTCCAGGGCGGCGCCGCTCAGGGTGGCGGGATCAGGATCGTTGCCGTCCATCATGCCATGGACCAGATCAACGAGGTTCTGCCGTTCGCCCTTGCAGATCGCCATCAACTCGGCATCATAGGAGTTGACAATGGCGGTGGTGATACCGAACTTCATCAGCATGATGAGGTAGGTGCGGTCAAGATATTTGCGCAGATGCTCGGCCACCCCGTTGGAGACGTTGGAGAGGCCGACGGTGGAGCCGGCGCCAGGGGCGATATCCGGCAACATGCTCATAAATTCGAGCCCCGAGGCGATCTGGTCGGCGCCCAGGGTGATCGGCGTGCCGATGGGATCAAAGAGCATCTTCTCATTGGGGATGCCCGCCTCGGCCAGGGCCATCATCAGATCCACCGCCATGGCGGCGCGCTCGTTGGAATCGCGCGGCATGCCCTCCGGTCCCCAGAGCAGGGCAATGACGTTGCAGCCCGCCTCGGCGGCAACCGGGATCAATTTCTCCATGCGCTCCGGCTGGGCGGAGATGGAATTCATGATGGCGTCCGCCTTGTTCTTCACCACCTGAAAACCGGCCGCCATGGCCGCGGTATTGGTGGTATCGAGACAGAGCGGCGTACTGGTGACTGCTTCCACGGTCTGCACCACCCACGGCATCAACTCGGTGCCGTCCTTGCGGGCCGGACCGATGTTGAGATCAAGATAAGCGGCCCCGGCCGCGCTCTCTTCTTTCGCCATTTCCTGGATTGGTCCGGGTGTTCTCTCCTTCATGGCGCCGCCGCTTCTCTTGCCCATGATATTGATGCTTTCCGCGATTGCTAATACCTTCTGAGACATGCTCACTCTCCTTCGTTCATCATATTGTTTAAACGGTTTCCAATAGGCCGGATAGAACAAAAAAATACGGTAACGGGTCAAAATAGCGTGATTACCCGGCCTTGTCAACACGCAAAACTACCTAGCGCCCCGGCGGCGGAGGATGGCGGACGGTTGGATCCGGTCAGTTATTCCGTGGTGTTGTAAGTATAGGAGGAGACGATGCCCGAGTCGTTGAAGCGAACGACCAAATCCCGGGTGCTGGCCTCGCTGAACAGGCCGTAGCGATACTTACCGTAGGTCCAGGTTCTCTCGCCGTTTTCGATGCCGACTCGCCACGGGTCGCCGAACATCGCCCGGATATCTTCCTGGGTGGTCTGGCCGATCTGGATGCGGGGGATCTGGGCAACGGGAAAATCGCGGCCCACCGTGGCGCAGCCCGTCGTCAGGAGAGTGACGGCAAGCAGCCCGGCGACAAGGTGACGGGACAACGAGGGGGGAAAACGGCTCATGGGGTTTATCCTTATTTTTCATCGAGGCGGGCATCCGGAACGGCGGACCGGTCCGGAGAAACAGAGAGTCATCATGCATGTTTAATAATGCGAAATCCTCCCCTGTCAACAGCAAAACAGCGGTCGAATCAGAATTATGAGAATCGCAAAGAGTGATGGTTTCGTAAACTGAAAATCAACCACAGAGACCGCAGAGCACACAGAGGCAACCAGATGTAATTCAAGACGTTATCTCTGTATCCTCAGTGCGCTCTGTGGTAAAAAAGATTTTTTACGCGTTCATCAAGAGTGATGCAATCGTAAAATCTATTTTTTATCTATCTGGTTGATGTTACAGAATAAATTCAACATTTCAGCTTGACTTCGTTCAGCATGCATGTTTTAATTACCTCGCAATTTCAATCAATTACGAGGCG
>JBMONO010000033.1:0-48456 GCA_049323655.1 Thermodesulfobacteriota bacterium
CAGAGAGCAACGCAGGATAAAGCGTGCTCAGATTTGTGGCCAGGTCTCCCCAGAAGATGACAAAATCGACCGACTGGAACCACTAACTCAAACGGGCTGAAAGTCCATTTCCGACTGGGGCGGGACAGTCAAGGCCCCCTCTGGCCCCATATTTCAGGAATCAATCGATTATGGCAAAATGTACCATCTGCAATTCCCGGAAAGGGAAACGAAAATGCAAGACAACTGAAACGTTTATCTGCAGCCTGTGCTGCGGTGAATCCCGCATAGAAGAAAAATGCGCTGGCTGCTCCTTTTTCACGCCTGCTGCCGCCACCCGGAATTACCGGAGTGTCCCATATTTCACCACCCAGGAAATGGCAGACAATCCAGAACTTGAGCGTATCGCCGATGTGATTGAGTCTACGCTCTGTCAGGTCTGGGCAAACGACCCTCAAAATGTGAACGACAGATCAGCGGCCCGATTGGTTGAACTGATGATCGACAAGTATCACTTCAACGACGAAGCACCACAGGCGGGCTCTTCTGTTGAGCAAGAAGGGTTCCGCTTGTTTGTGCAAAAAGCCGGCAGTACGTTTTCGCAAATTTCTCCTGAGCAGGTAGTCAAGGTATTGGCTGCCGTGTACCGGTCTATTCAGCGCCGGACAGTCGGCGGTGCCAGTTACCTTCAATTCGTCAGCCAATTCACCGGCATCAGCCCGGCTCTGTAACCCCAGCGAATTATGGTAAAATCAGCGAAGCATAAATGGACGTTTACCAGTCGTTTCCGAAAACAGGCGTTTGGTTGGCGTGGGTCTTCGACAGCCATCCAGCGGGTGAAGGAAGCGGTTGCCGAAATCAAGGCTGCGGCCCGCCAGGATCCCCTGCTTGGTGCGGAAGGGGCTGTTTTGTTTCTGGAGAAAATATCTCCAGCTTTGGAGCAGGTGGACAGCTCCTCCGGGGCCATCGGCACGGCGGTCAATAATGCTATTGAGGCGCTGGTTCCCATCATTGTCGAGGCTCCGGCGGACACCAAGCTCCGCCAGAAGTGGCTGGAGCGTCTCTGGAAGGCCATCGAAGAAGACGATATCCCTTATATCGAACTGCTTCCGGATCACTGGGGCGCTCTCTGCAAATCTCCTGACCTTGCTTCACATTGGGCCGATGACCTCATGACCCCGGTGCGAATCACCTGGACTGCGGACAGAAGGGGCAGCGGGTATTTCAAAGGGACATCAGCCTGCCTCAGTGCTTTGCTTGCTGCGGGGCGAAACAAGGAAATTCTCGAACTGCTGGCCCTTGCGCCATATCCATTCTGGCATGATCGGCAGTGGGGAGTAAAAGCACTGATGGCCATGCGAAAGAGGGACGAGGCCCTGCGCTACGCAGAAGACTCCCGAGGCCTGAACCAACCGGATCATGTCATCAGTGGAGCCTGCGAAGAGATCCTGCTGGCCAGCGGCATGGCGGAAGAAGCTTACGACAAGTATGCAATCGAAGCCAATCAAAAGACGACCTATCTGGCTACTTTTCGGGCCATCACCAAAAAATATCCCCATAAAGAGCCTGGAGATATCCTTGCCGATCTGGTGGCAAGCTCACCGGGCAATGAGGGGAAGTGGTTTGCCGCGGCAAAAGCAGCCGGTCTGCTGCGTGAGGCAATCACCCTTGTCAACCAGAGTTCATGTGACCCAAGGACTCTCACCAGGGCGGCCAGGGACATGAAAGACACGGAACCTCGTTTTGCCGCTGAGGTGGGAATTGCGGCCCTGCGCTGGTTGATCGCCGGTTATGGATACGATATAACCAGGCTGGATGTGTTGGATGCGTATACATTCACCCTGGAAGCGGCGGTAAACGATCGATGTTTGCCAGAGATTCAGGATCGAATAAGGAAAATGGTTGCTGACGTCACATCAAGCGATCAGTTTGCCGGCAAGATTATTCGAGACGAACTTGACCGCGCCGCCTGCCGCGGTGGGCGCCAGCACGAAAACCATCTGTTGTGAGATGCCTCGCCAACGCAGCCTGGCCATGGAAATGACGGCAAAAAACAGCAATGGAACGGCGCCGTCAACGCCGCCCGTATCGGCGGCGGTTCCACAACCCCTGAGGAGGATCGTTTTTCATGGATTATGAGAATCTGACCGCGCCCTGCGGCCTGCCCTGCTTTGCCTGCTATCTTTTTCTGGCCAACGAAAACCCCGACATCAGAAAACAGGTCGCGCGGGAGCTGGGGGTGCCCGAGGAGAAGGCGAGCTGCCGGGGCTGCCGCAATGAGAACGGCGCCTGCCCCCATCTACCGGTCACCTGTCATGTCTATCCGTGTGCGCAGGGAAAGGGCATTCACAATTGCAGCCAATGTCCGGATTTTCCCTGTGATCTGTTACACCCTTATGAAGACATGGCGAAACTGTGGCATAATACGAAGGTGTTCCACCTCTGCCTGATCAGGAAGATGGGCATCGAGGGGTGGGCGAGAAACAAGGCGGAAAAGGTGCTCTCCACCTATTCCCATGAAAAATGGCGGCTGTAGCGCATGTCAGTCGCGTCCCGCGCCGGCGGCAGGGTGGGACGCCCGAACCATTTCGTGTTTGCCGTTCAAGAAGGAGGTCGCGCAATGAAGAGGATGAAGATGGGGGCCGGTTTGCTGGTGCTGCTGCTGGTGGTGGTTTTCGGCCTGGTGGCCTGCGCCGGCACCTCCAAACAGGCAAGCACCGGGGAGTTCGTGGACGATTCGGTCATCACCGCCAAGGTCAAAGCCGAGCTGGCCAAGGACAACGCGGTCAATCTGTTTAAGATCGGTGTCGAGACCTTCAAGGGCACCGTCCAGCTCAGCGGCTTCGTTGATTCGCGGCAGACCGCCGACAAGGCGGGCCGGATCGCGGCCGGCGTCAAGGGGGTCGGGGCGGTGAAAAACGATCTGATCGTCAAATAGAGACCACCCATCGATCCCGCAGGCGGTGCGGACAGTGGCCATGCCGGATGCCGGAGCCCGTCTCCTCCGGCACCCGAGGGGTGATTATTTCACGCTGGCCGTTTCATAGCCGGCGCCTTTCCAGGCAAAAATGCCGCCCGGATGGCGGTAGACGTTGGTGTAGCCGAGCTTTTTCGCCCAGGCCGCGCCGTTGTGGCTGCGGGTGCATTTGACAAAGCCGCAATAGACGACAATGACTCTGTTCTTATCCGGGCCGAGCAGGGCAAGGTAGTCATCCTGGCTCTTGCCGTCCGTCTCCCTGCTGTCCCATGCGGCCATGTCCGGGATGGGGAAAAGGAACTGTTTGGCGCCCGGCACATGTTCTTTTTTGTAACTGTCCGCATACGGCATGGTGTCAATGATCAGCATTTCCTTGCCTTCGTCAATCCATTTTTTTAGCTCTTCGGTGCTGACAATGTCATAGCCGCCGCGCTGGATCTCCCGCGCCAGTTTCACCGCTCCCCCTTCCTTTTCCAGTTCCTCCTCGAATTTGTTGGAGCCGAAGGCGCTTGCCGCGCCAACGAAGCTCAGCACAACCAAAAACGATACCGCCGCTGCTGTCAGCATTTTCATCATAACGCGCATACTGTCCCTCCATTTGTAGTGTGGTTGTCTCTGGCCGGCCACCGTGGTCCAGCCGTTTTTTTTTCACGTCATGGCGACTGCGGGATCTTGCCCTTGCCGTCGTCCCCGCCAGTACAGATACAACACGCCGCCCACCAGCAGGAGATCGCGGAGCAGCGCTTTTTTAAGACCTTTGTATGCCTGCTCCGGATCGTCTGGGCCGAAACAGCCACAGTCGACATCGAGGCCAAGCTTGATGCCGTAAGCGAGTACGGCGATAAAGAAAAGAAGTTGCAGGAAAATGGCCATCAGGCTGCCGCGGATGCGGCAGAGCAGGGCAATGGCGCTGCCGACCTCCAGCAGCGGTAGAAGGATGGCGGCGCTAGTGATTAATCCACTTGGCAGGAGGCCGTACCCGCTGATGATCACGGCGAAAGAGCGGATATCAAGGAGCTTAACCATGCCGGCATAGAGAAAGACCGCCGCCAGGGTCCAGCGCACCGACCGGCTGAGCCATTGATGGATCATGCCGTGTTTTCGCTTCGAGTTCCACGTCCGCTCCATGGGGCAAGCATTCAAGGAAACGGCCGATTTGTCAAACTGGAATTTTCTATTTGTGTGAACATATCGATAGTCAAGGGCAAAGACGCGGGAGCAGGCGGGTTGCCCTGCCTGCTCCCGGTTGTTGCATCCAGAGGCTGAGGACTCCGAAAGATTACTGCAGTGTTACATGCAGATCACCGTCGTCGCCAACCGCATACACCGTCTGGCTGTAATCGGCGGCGATCACCTTGACACTGATGTCATAGGATTTGCCGCCGATGGTGTAGGTGTGGGCAACACCGGCGGCCAGTTGCGCCGCGGTGACCGAACTCGACTTCCTGTCGCCCCAGTAGATGAAGGCGCGAGCAATGGAAGCGTCGAGGTTGAGGCCTTGCAAGGTAACGGTCTTGCCGGCGACCGCGCTGGTGAAATCAACTCCCAGCACCTCTGGCTCAACAACCACCGCGCTGACACTGACCGTCTCGCTGTCACAAACAGCAGACTCGTCCGCCGGGGTGGCCGGATCATCGTTGAGGCAGACGGTGACGGTGCCGGTGTACTCGCCCTCGGCCGGATAGACCACTGCACGAATACCGCTTGAAACATCGGTGACCGAAGAGGTTCCCGGAGTATTCCAGCTGTAGTTGCAGCCAGCCGCCCAGGGAGTCAGCGCGCCATCGACCACCGATGCACAGGTGGAACGGGTGGCGTTGTACTCGACCGTCAGATTGGTCTCATTGGAGGGCAGAGCACTCAGCATCGCATCAACCTTGTAGGTCGGCGCAGCGACCGCCACACTCGGGCTCATCAGCATGGCCAGGGTCTGGGCCGGATAGCCGAGATACTGGTTGGCGTTGACCACGGTGGCGATGGGCTCGCCGTCGGCGCAGGGCTTGACGTCGGGAGCGAACGGATTGCCGCCGGAGTAGTCGTAACAGAGGTCCGATTGTTTCCAGGGAATCATGTGGTTCGGGTTGCTCGGGTTTTTGTCGCCCTTGATGGTCCAGTCAACCCGTTTGGCGCCATTGACGATGGACTGTTGGAGATTGATCTTGAAGTTGTCGCGTACCTCGGCCCTGCTGTATAGCATGCTCATGCCGCCGGTCGGATCGTCGGCCGGCAGGGTGGCGGTCATGCTGCCCCGGCAGTCGGCGTCGCTGGCGCAGCCCTTGCCGTCGCGGAAGCCGCCGGCGCAGGTGTTTGGCCACGGTCCGTCCAGCGGATTGTCCACCCCGCTGCAAGTGCCGTTGAACATGGCGTTATCGGCGACACAGTTGTTGACATTGACACCGAAGGCCTGGGCCACCGGCGAGTTGATCGGACCGGCAAAGGGGTTGCATCCCTGGGTCAGTCCCTCCACCGTCTCGCGCACGGTGAAGCCCTGCAGGCCGGCGATACCGTCCCACATGCCCATCATCATTGCGGTGCCCTGCGGGAAGCCCATGACCTGATCGAAGGTCTGGGCCATCATGTCGACGCACTGGTCGATGGTCTGGAACATGGAGCCAGGCGAGCAGCTTGTGCCCCATCGCGGGTCACCGGTCATCGGATTGAACAGGTCGGCATCCGTGGAAACCCCCATGCCGCACAGCGAGGTGCAGTCGAAATCGGCGAACATGGCGAACCAGTTTTTGACATGATCGGTGCCGCCGATGCCCATCCCTGCATTGTCAAGGGGTTGCACCCGACCCTCGAAAAAGCCGACGGAGTAAGGCGAATAGTTCGGGGCAGCCGGGTTGGCGCTGGAGTGGCAACTGACGCAGCCGCCGCGCTTTGCGCCGCCCAGCGCCCATTCCACAGGCACGATACCGTGATTGATGTCGAAATCCTTCTGCACGAAACTCAGCAGCTTGACGCTTGTCGATTCGCCGGAGAGGCTCGGGAAGATGGTGTCAATCATGTAATCGAGTTCGGCCTTGGTGTCGATTTCCAGCGAGTCGGACAGGGAGAATCCGTCAAACAGGGGAACGGTGTTGCCGTCGTTGCGCCGCACCTTCATCCAGCCCACTGTTTCCGCCACCTCGCCGGCCCTCGTGGCGATCCGGTTTTTGATCGGGCCCATGGTCTGGGCCTCCAGCGCCACCGGATCCTCGAGTCCCGCCTCGGACCCTGCTTCGCTGCGCGTGTCAACCAGGCTTTCCATCCAGATGGGTTCAAAGGAGGGCAGCATGGGCCAGATCTTCGTCTCGCCGTTTCTTGTCATCCATTTGTGCACCACCGGCATGGTTTTGTGGGAACCGGTGATCAGGTCAAAGTTCCAGTCCAGCATGTTGCGGTAATAGTTGTTCTTGTAGAAGCCGACGGACCAGTCGCGGTATTTCTTGCGGCCCGGCGCGCCGTAGACCTCGGGGATATGGCAGGTGGTGCAGCCGATGCGGTCGAGATGAAGCTGGGGCAGGCCGATATGCAGTGGAGTGGGGGCATTGAGGCTGCCGCCGTTGTCGGTGAGCTTTGGATGGGTGCGGGTGATGTGGCAGGATTCGCAGGACACCGTGCCGTCCAGGTTATTTTTGGAGTTGTTGTCCGGCGCGCAGTCGCTTTGGGCGAATTGATGATCCATGCCATAGATGGTCTCCGCCGGATAATCAACTCCATGATGGCTGCCTGCCGCGATATCCTTCACGCCGCCGTCGGTCGTTGTCGAGCCGAGTGCGTAATGGCAGTCGGCGCACTGCATGCCGCTGACATCGTGGACATCGGCATCAGGCATGCGTTCCTTGACGGTAAGCGTGCCCATGCCCATGGCGGAGAGGTCGAAGGTCTCGTTGACCACCGGCTCTCCGGGGTTCTTGTTCAAGCCGAACATGACGTTGAACATGGACATGCCCCATTTGTCATTGGGACCGACGCCGATGCGGTGACCGCGTTTCCCCATGCCGGTCTTGCAGCCGAGATCAAACCAGTAGACATCGTTGGCGTTGTCGGCGCTGGTGCTGTCATAGCCGGTGCCCACCGGATTGATCTGGCCGTAGTTGCCGTAACCGGTTTTCATCTGGGTCATGCCGGGCAGACCGAGGCTGTTGTCGTCACGGGCATGGCAGACGGAACAGTTGGCGCTGTTCGGCGTGCCCTTAATCGAGCTGATGGCGATGGGAGCGCTGCCGCCGCCCCAGTCGATCGCCTCGTAGACGCCGTCATGATCGGCATCGACACCGATGGCGCCGATACCCATGGAGGCGGCGAAATCGAGGTTTCTGGCTCGGAGACCGGCGTTGCGGTTATAGGGGTCATAGGCGGTGCCCACTGGTGGCGGCGCGACTGGCGCCATGCCGAGCATGTCGAACATCGGGTTGTCGTTCACGCCGTCACAGTTGGCGTCGTTGCCAGGACCGATGGGCAGGCTGTTGCCGCAGCCCAGGGTCTTGTACCAATAATGGCCGCTGGCCGGGCTGGCGGCATGGCAGAAAAGACAGTCCACCTCGGCTTTGTTCGCGCCGTTCATAAAGCCGGGGGTGGGGGCAATCGGGTTGGGGTTGGCCACGGTGGGGTACTCGAACATAAAAGAATCGCCGGAAGCGGAGCCCGGGCCATAATCGTTCAGGTCACGGTCATATTCCATCTGGCCGCCGCCGACATGGCAGACGCCGCAGGACAGCGCCCAGTCCTGGGCGCCGGCCTCGATGGACTCGGGGTTGATGGTGTCGGCCAGCGGGTCGATGTTCTTGGCCGCCAGCTGGCGATTGGAAGGCGGACAGTATTTGCCGAACATGCCGGGAGAATTGGTGAAAAAGCCATCATGCATGGCCTCCCGCATGTGCGGACCATAATTTTCGTTGCGGCCTTGGTTGGTATGGCGGCTGACCGAGGCGCCATGGGCGTAGGACGTCACCTCATGGGATTGCCAATAGACCGATCCATCCGATTCAATAACACCTTGGCTGTGCACCGAGGTTGATCGGCCGGCGCCGTAATCCGGACACTCGGTGGTGTTGCAGTTCCACTGTCTTGCCTGATCCTGGCAGAACTGGGATTTGCTGGTGGCCGGATTGCCGGTGGCGCAATCGAAATGGCAGCCGCCACAGGTCATTTTCGGGCTGTACGGTGTGGCGCTGTCGCCGGTTATCGGGTTGCCCGTCGCGTCCTTCAAGACAACGGACGACCCCTGGGGCACGGCAAGCGCCCCAGAGGCCGTCAGCAGGGACACTGCGGCTATTGTCGTGCAGAACAGGCCTGCGCTGTATCTCTTCTTCATTTCTTCTTTCACTCCTTCTGCGATTATGGGTTGGCCAAAACACGTTCCGGGACAATTTGGGGAAATTGTGCCGCAATAATCAGCAATACCTATGCCTTTTATCGGGGAATTCTATTTTTTGGAGTGGTTGTTTGCTTGAATTATTCGTTTTTCTTGGCTTTTTCTTTTGCGAGGGAAGAAGGCACGACTTCTTTGCGCGAGCGCGGACCGAGGAGTGAGGGCGCGGTGCGGGGGGAAATCACGCACCTGCGGATGGTGAGCGGGGCAAATGCCCCTAGGGTGGCGGTGAGGCTGGCAGGGTTGCGCGTGTGGCAAGGCAAGAAGCGAGGGACAGGAGAGACCGGTGCGGTTACCGCCGCACCCCCGTCTCCCTGGTTGAATAACCGCCCATCGCCTCCACCGCCTGCTTGAAGTCGTCGCGGTTGATGACGTGCAGCAATTGGCGGATCATCGGCAAATCGAGGAAGCGGCGGGGGATGATGAGGTCGTAGCGTTCCTCGGTCACCGGGATAAAGTCGAGTTTGAGGGCCCGGGCCGCGGCCAGGATGCCCAAGCCGGCGTCGGCCTTGCCGGACAGCACGCCCACCGCCACCGCCATGTGGGAGTATTCTTCGTTGTCGTAGCCGATGATACCGTCGCCGGTGAGGCCGGCCCTGCTCAGCTCGAAATCGAGCAGCACCCGGGTACCGGAACCGGCCTGGCGGTTGATGAAGGTGACATCGTCACGGAGGAGGTCGGCGACGGTGCCGATCTTTTTCGGGTTGCCGGGCCGCACCATGAAACCCTGCTGGCGATAGACCAGGGTGATGAGGGCGACCTCCTGGTCCGGCAGATAGCGCATGATGGCCGGTCGGTTGTACTCGCCGCTGGCCGGGTCGAGCAGGTGGCTGCCGGCAATGTGGGTCATGCCCTCGCGGATCGCCATGATGCCGCCCAGACTGCCGACATGGGTCGAGCAGAGGGGAAAGGCGGGGCTGCCTTTTTTGAGGAAATCGTGGATAAGATCCAGGGTAAGGTCGTGGCTGCCGGTACAGAGGATGGTTTTTTCGATCTGACCGGGGGAGCGCAGCAGTTCGAGATCCACCGTCGCATCCTTGCTCAGTCCCTCGCTTTCCTGCGGCACCCGCAGCATCGAGTTGGCCCGGGTCAGGGTGGTGATGGCGCCGGCCCCCTTTTTCAGCGGGGTGGTGACGAAATGGTCGTCGATGCGGCCGGTGATCATCCGGCGGAATTCCTCCATGCCGGCCCGGGAGGGAAGATTTTTGGCAAGCCGGGCGGTGAGGCGGCGCGGGGCCTCCGGCTCTCTGCCCTGGATAGCGGCGAGCAGCGGCATCACGAACTGTTCGCAGGAGATGATGGCCGAGACCGGATAGCCGGGATTGCCCACCACCGGTTTGCCCTTGATGACACCGAGGATGGTCGGCTTGCCCGGCATGATGGTGACGCCGTGCACCAGCACCTCGCCCAGTTCCTCGATGATCTGCACCGTGTAGTCGGCGCTGCCGGCCGAGGAGCCGGCATTGATCATTACTAGATCGGCGCTGGAGGCGATTGCCTGTTCGAGCTGCCCCCTGATGGTGGCGTAGTCGTCGGCCACCAGCGGGGTGACGGTGACCTCGGCCCCGGCCCGGCGGGCCATGGCGGCCAGCACCGCGCTGTTTGATTCCACCGTCATGCCGAGCGGCACCTCTTCCCCGGCCCGCAACTCCACCAGTTCCGAGCCGGTGGGGATGATGGTGACCCGCGGCCGCCGCCGCACCCAGACCGTCGGGCAGCCGGCGGTGAGCAGGGCGCCGAGATCGGCCGGCGCCAGGCAATGATTGGTCGGGAAGAGCAGTTCGGTGGCAACGATGTCCTCGCCCGCCTTGCGGACGTTCTGCCAGGGGTAGACCGGCGTCCGGATCAGTCCTTGGGTCTGGTCGGCGCTGACGAGCACGTTCTCGATCATGATCACCGCGTCGGCGCCCGGCGGCAGCGGATGGCCGGTGTTGATCGGCACCGCCTGGCCGCCGGCGATATCCAGGGTGACTGGCGCGTCGTCGGCGGCGCCGAAGGTGTCATGGGCCCGCACCGCCAGGCCGTCCATGGCGGCGCCGTGAAAGGCGGGGGAGGAAAAACGGGCCGCCACCGGCCGCGAGGTGACGCGGCCGTCGGCGGTCCGGCTGTCGATTTCCTCCTCACCGGTGACGAGGGCGGCAAAGGTGCTGAGGAAAAGCGCCCGCGCCTCCTCCAGGGTCTTCATCTTCAGATAGATTTTTCGTTTCATGGGAATAAAAGGACCTCCGCCAGTTCTCCCTGATCGAGTCCTTCGCAGTCCCGATCGATTTTCAGCATGCCGTCCGCCGCCACCAGCGGTTTAAGCAGCCCCGATTTGCCATAGACCGGCGTGGCAAGCGGCATGCTCCCCTCCGCATTGTCGTGCAGCCGCACCCGCACATACTCCTCCCGGCCGATGGCCGACGGGATCTGTTCAGCGGTGACCGCCCGGATGCGGCGCAGTCCGGTCTGCGCCGCCCCGCCCATCCGTAACAGCAGTGGCCGGACAAAGAGATAAAAGACGACCATGGCCGAGGCCGCGTGGCCGGGCAGGCCGAAGAGGGCGGCATGGCCCTGCCGGGCGAGGATGGTCGGCTTGCCCGGCCGAATGGCGACGCCGTGGGCCAGCAGTTCGGCCCCGTCGATGGCCTCGAAGACCGCCAGGGTGAAATCCCGTTTGCCCACCGAGCTGCCGCCGGAAACGAGCAGCATGTCCGCCCCCTGGTCAAGGGCGGCGCGGCAGCCGGCCAGCAGCTCGGAAAATGTGTCGGGGATGATGCCGAGCGGCAGGGGTATGGCCCCGGCCTCCCGCACCAGGCCGGCCAGGGTCGTGGTGTTGATGTCGCGGATGCGGCCCGGTCCCGGTGTCTGCTCGGGGGCCACCAGCTCGTCGCCGGTGCTGATGATCGCCACCAGTGGTCTTGTCGTCACCTTGATCGTAATGATGCCGAGCCCGGCCAGCACGCCGAGATCCTGGGGCCGGAGGCGATGGCCGCGGGGCAGCACCACAGCGCCCTGCCGGAAGTCGTCGCCGGCGCGGATGACGTTTTCCCCCGGCGCCACCGCCCGGAAGATCTCGATGGTTCGTTCGTCGATGACATGACTGTATTCGAGCATCACCACCGCGTCGGCATCGACAGCCAGCTCGCCGCCGGTCCAGATGCGTGCCGTCTCGCCGGGAGCGAGGCGAATGGCGTTGCCGCTCGCGCCCATGGCGATTTCGCCGGTGACGGTGAGCAGGGCCGGCTCCGATTCGCTGCAGCCGAAGGTGTCCCGCGCCCGCACCGCAAAACCGTCCATGGTGGAGCGGGCAAAGGGGGGCAGGGCCTCCGGGGCGACGATCTCGTCGGCGAGAAAGCGGCCAAGGCCGTCGGCCAGCGCGACTGTTTCCGCGGCCCGGGCGGTAAAACCGGCAAAGAGTTCAGTGAACTGGCGGGAACTTTTGAGGTGGAAGAAGCCTTTCATCTTCAGGTCAATCCCTGGCGCCGTTGTCATCGATAGTGATGCGGATCTCGATTTCCCGGGCGTTTTCGGTGTTTTTCAGCGAGTTGACAAAGCCCGCCACCGTGCCGGCCAGGGAGCGCTGGACAAAGTATTTCATCGGCACCCGCGCGCCATTGATCAGCAGGGAAGCGCGGGTGCCGCGGGTGCGGGCATGGCGGAGAAAGCGTTCTTCGATGAAGGCGGCGATCTCCCGGCTCTGATCGGGGCGGAAGATGTTGTCGCCGTCAAGGTCATGCTCAGTGACCACGGCGATGACGCCGGGCACCGTGCCGCGCAGCAGCCGCTCAGGCTCACGCACCACCTCGATCTTGGCCACCTGCTTGGCCTGCTTGAATCCTTCGCCGATGATGATGTCGACATCGAAGAAATAGCGGTAGGCCAGGGTGGTGAGGGCGGCCTCGCTGTTGTCGGTCAGCAGCATCATCTGATCCGGGGCAACGAGCAGCACGGTGTCGGCCCCGGCCTGGCGGTATTGGGTTGTATCGGTGCCGGGCCGGTCAAGGGCGATGCCGGTTTCCTTGCTTGACTTGATGACGCCGACCCGGTAGCCGGCCTCCTTCAGATGGCTGACCACCCGGGTGGCAAGGGTGGTCTTGCCGCTGTTGTGCCAGCCGATAAAGGTAACGATCTGGGGCATAGAGAGAACTCATTCTGGCAGAGCCCGCTTTTTTGGGCAGGCAATCGCCGCAAAAAAAGGGGGCGGTGTATGAAACGGTTTGGATTCAGGATAAAACAGCCGCCGGTTTGCCGTCAACCGCAAACTGGCTGGAAAACTGTCAGGCATTCGTCTGCTTGACAAGGGCGCTGGTGGCAGTGTATGCGTAGAAATGCCTATTGGCAAGGGAATATGCGACCATCGGCGATTTTTTCCGGATTTTGTGGTAGCATGGCAGTTGTCGTCGGCTGGCGGCGCTGGAAGGCTGCACGTCTCGTTTCGGCGCTTTTTTCGTGATCGAGAGAGAAACAGCCACATCGAAAACATTGATGGTCCCGCAAAAACCCGCAAACCACGGCGGGCGGGAACGAGAAAACAACGAGCTACAATACACCGCCCGTCGGAATCGTGGCTTTTTACGATTCCGACAAAACATTGACAAACCGGTAAAAAGTCTTCTTTCACCACAGAGCGCACTGAGAACATAGAGAAAACATCTTTGATTACTATTAGTTATCTCTGTGTGATCTGCGGTCTCTGTGGTTAGTTTTCACTTTTTACGAGACCATCAAACATTGCATTATGATAAAACAGGTAACACTGGTCCATTCCACCGTGGTGGTCACCCCTGAGGGGCGGCAGCCGCAGGAGGAGCTGCTGGCCATCGAGACCCCGTACAAGGTGGCGTTGAACGACAAAGTCATCGGCGCCTCCATGGTGCTGGAGACCGGCCTGGAGGAGTTCGGCGCCGGTTTTCTCTTTGGCCAGGGCTATGTCACCAGGCCGGACGAGGTCAAGGAGGTGCTGGTCTGCCCGGAGGGGAAAATCTCGGTTTATGCCGACGTCGAAGAGGACGTGGCACCCAAGGAGGTGATCGTCACCTCCGGCTGCGGCGGCACCGGCAAGATCTCCCGCGACATGCTGGAGGGAGCCTTCGATCCCCTCCATGAGTATGCCCTCGACTTTGCCGAGATCCGCGCCTTCATCCTCGCCACCCTGCATGCCTCGCGGCTCGGCCAGGAGACCCATTGCGTCCATGGCTGCGGACTCTGGGCGGACGGCAGGCTCCAGGTCTTTTACGAGGATGTCGGCCGCCATAACGCGGTGGATAAGGTCATCGGCGCCATTCTCCTCAAAAAGGCCTCGCCCCGGGGAGCGGTCTACACCACCGGCCGACTTACCTCCGATATGGTGCTGAAATGCGCCCGTATCGGCATTCCCATCGTCCTCTCCCGCACCGCCCCCTCTTCCCTTGGGCTCGCCATTGCCCGCCGGGCCGGGCTGACCCTGGCCGCCTATGCCCGGCCGGAACGGCTCAATATCTTCAACGCGCCGGAGCGTATTCTTCTCGATCCGGCCGGCGGCGCCTATGATAACGGCAGCTGATCCCATTTCCCGCTACCGGCGGCTGATCGAACAGGTTGACGCCATGATCGCCGATCTGGAGGCGATCCACCGTGATTTTATGCGCTGCCGGGCCGGCTGCTGCCAGTGCTGCACCCTGACCTCGGTGCTCGCCATCGAGGCAGCGGTGCTTGGCCGGGCCGTGGCCCGGCTGCCGGACACGATGCGGCGCCGGCTGGGGCAGGGGGAGGGAGAGGTCTGTCCGCTGCTGATTGATTCCCGTTGCGCCGTCTACGCTGAACGACCGTTGATCTGCCGCACCCACGGCCTGCCGATCGGCTACGTCGATCACGACAAAGAGACGGTGGCGGTCTCCGCCTGTCCGGTCAATTTTCCCGCCGATTATGCCTTTGCCCTGGAGGAACTGTTGCTGCTCGACCGCGTGAATGAGGAGCTGGCGGCGGTGAACCTCTTCTATTGCCGGCAACGCGGGCTTGCCCCGGAGCGGCGCATCGCCATGATCGGCATTGTCGCCGGGACGGGGTTTTTTGTCGCAGGCGGTTATTAGGGATTTTTTCAGCAAAAAGAAAATGATAGAATAAAGGCAGGCGGACGGCAGGGGCGCCGTCTCGGTCCCGAAACGACAAAAACGGAGAACGCCGATGACCAGTTTGCAGGATGTGGAGGATGAGGGATTTCTTTCCGAGATCATCAATGCCATCACCTCGGGAATCTTTGTCACCGATCTTGAACAGACCATTCTGATGATCAACAAGGCAGGGGCGCAGATGATCGGCAAGCGTCCGGGCGAATGTTTCGACCGTAAATGCTATGAGGTCTTCGACACCCCGCTCTGCAAAACGCCCTCCTGCGCCTGCAAGCTCGCCATGAAAAACAAGGAGGTCAATCAGGGGCAGACGGTGATGTATGTCGAGGGCCGGGAGATCCCCATCGAGTACTCCAGCCGGCCGCTGCGCAACCATCAGGGCGAGATCATCGGCTGTGTCGAGAATTTCATCGATATCTCCGACCGGCTGGAAAAGGACCGGATCATCCTTCAGCAAAAGGAGGAGCTGATCCGCAAGCGGGAGGAGGATATCCGCCATCTGCAGGATGAGATCATGGAACTTTCCACCCCGGTCATCGAGATCTGGGACGGCATTCTCACCCTGCCGCTGGTCGGTACCCTGGACAGTCACCGGGCCAAGATCGCCATGGAACGGGTGCTGGAGGCGATCGAGCGCACCCGCGCCTCCTTTGTCATCATCGACATCACCGGCGTGCCCATGGTGGATGCCGATGTCGCCCGCCACATCCAGCAGACGGCCAATGCCGCCCGCCTGATGGGCAGCGAGGCGATCCTCACCGGCGTCGGCCCGCATATCGCCAAGGTCGTGGTCCAGGGCGGGGTGGGGATGGAAAAGATTACCGTGCGCGGCCGGATGACCGATGCCCTCCATCTGGCCATCGGCAAGCTGGCTGAACGGGAACTTCTGGTCGAACGGATCTCCGCCGTGGCCCGCGGCAAGGACGGCGGCAGGTAGAGGCGTCCATGACCGGCCACGCCTCGTTTACCATTTTTCCCCTCCGTTCCCTGCTGCTGGTCACCATCGCCGAGGAGATCGCCGACAGCGAGGTCACCCATCTGCTCGATCAGCTCTGCCAGCAGGTGCAAAGGGGCCGGGTCCGCGGCGTCATTGTCGATATGCGACGGGTGGAGGTGGTCGATTCCTACATGGCCCATCATCTTGAAACCATGGCGGCGGCCCTGCGTCTGCTCGACGCGACCATGGTAGTGGCCGGCCTTTCGGTGCCGGTGGTGATGACCCTGGTTGATTTCGGCATCGAGCTGGTCGGGCTTGCCTTTGCCCGGGATGTGGAGATGGCGGCGGACATGCTGGAGGCGGGCGGCTATGAAGAGATTTCTCTCCCATTTTGAGGAGATGCCGGTCGCCAATCTGGCCGATGCCACCGTGGCCCGCCGAATGGCCGGTGAAGTGGCCATGGCCATGGGCCTCTCCGCCCAGCGGGCCGCGGAGGCGGTACTGGTGGCCAGCGAACTGGCCCACAACCATGTTATGCACACCACCAGTAACGGCTCTCTCCGCATCAGCGGTTTTCATCTGGGCGAAAGTCCCTGTCTGGCGGTAGTCAGTCTTGATCAGGGGCCGGGCCTGAACGCGCCTTTCCAGCAACTCGTCCGTGCCGGTCGTCATGGCGAGGGACTTGGCGCCGGACTGAAAACAGTGGTGCGGCTCAGTGATCGGGTCGACTGCTTTTCCCGCCGGGAAACCGGCATTGACAGCGACTATGAAACCGTTATCGTCGCCCTGCTCGGGGATGAATCGCTGCCCCGGGAGGTGACGTGCCGGGCGGCCGGAGGGCTGGCGGTGATCAGCCGGGCGCGGGTCAGCTCCCATCTCTATGGGGACGGGGTCAAGATGCAGCAGGATGATCGGTTCCTCCGCCTTACCCTGGTGGACAGTCCCGGCCTCGGCGGCAAGGCGGCGGAAACCACCGCCGCCGTTTTTGCCGCCCTGGACAGTTATCCTCTGCTCTGGCCGCCGGGCCATGTGCTGGAGGAATTGGAATTTGTCCTGGCCGGGACCAACGGGGCCGCGGTGGCCAGTCTGCTGCTCAACAGGGTGACCGGTAGATTGCAGAGCGCGGCGGTGGGCCATGGCGGCGCCCTTCTCTATGTCGATGGTCGCAAGGTGGAGGACGGGCGGGTCAGCGGCATTGTCGGCCAGTCCAGGTGGCGGCGGATTGTCGGTCGTGACTATGCCGGCGGCACCAGTATCACCGCCTGTCTTCATTCCGACGGGCACAGGCCGTTCTCCTCGCTGCCCTCCCTGACGTTGCCGCCCCTGCTGCTCGCCCATCTTCTCTTTGCGCCGCAAAAACCGCTGCGCGATGACGCAACCCTGCTGGTACTGCAATGGCCGGAGAAAGTTACGACTCCCTGCACATCCTGAGCCTGGTGATCAACCGGCTGCAGGATATTCCCCTGATCCGGGCAAAGGTGAAATTGCTGGCCGGCGCGGTGGATTTTCCCCGACTGGCCATTACTCGACTGGCCACCGCTGCCTCGGAAATGGCCAGGCTGCTGGCGATGAAGTACGGCGGCGGCACGGTGGCCCTCTCCCTGGCACGTACCTTCGATGAACGAGAGCGCACCGGTCTGGCCATGGTTTTCGAGGGAAGACGGGCCTGCCTGGTCCATGGGGATGAAGCGGCGCAGAACGATTGTCCGCTGAGCGGCGAGGAGCTTCTCAATCTCGGGCCGGTTCGGGGGGCGCGGGCTGTGCTGGACAGCGTCTTTCTTCTGCAGGGTGGAGAAGGGCTGCCGGCGACCATTATCTGTCTCAATTGGGGTATTCCCCATTCATGGGAGGAATTGCAGCAGATCGCCGGCAAAACGCGCAAGGAGCTGTTTGTCGATACGGAAGAGTCGTATCTGGAGAATTTCAAGGTCAAGCACGAGGAAGTGTTGAAGCTGTTGCGGGAAAAATCGATCCGGACCCGCGAGCTCGATCAGGTCAATGCCGAGTTGATGCTGATGACCCAGAACATGGAGGCCCTGGCCAGAGAAAAGACCATGGCGGAGATGGCACTCAAGGTGGCGGATCGCATCCGCAATCCGGCCACGGTCATCGGCGGCATCGCCAATCTGCTCATCGGCAAAAAAGCGGCGGGTGAGAGGGCGGAGAAGCACCTGGCCGTTATCCGGGAGCAGGCGGTCAAGCTGGAGCAGGCGGTGGCTGATTTTGAACGGCTCGCCGTGCGGGCGGACAAGCTGTTTTACCGGGAGAATCTTCTCGACCTGGTCAATGAGGCATTGGGGCTCTGTGTGACCCTGACCCGCAAAAAAATTCGACCGGTTGTCCTTCCCCCCCCGGAGGAGATGGCCGTCAGAGCCAACCGACCTTCCCTGAAGATGGGGCTGCTCAACACCTTTCGTTTTGTCGCCAGGGCCATGGTGCCGGGCAGCGAGATGCCGGTGCGGCTTGAAAACGTCGAGGGCCGGCCTTCCCTGATCGTCAGTTTTCGTCCTGGTCCGGGGGCGGAGGGTGAACAGCGCAGCCAGTCGGAATTTTCCCTCAATCTGGCCCGGCTGATCGTCGCCGAGCACCACGGTGAGCTGACCATGACCGCTGCCGACGATGATCCGTCCCTGAAGATCCTGACCGTCTCCTTTCCCCTGTTCTGGGAAGAGGCGGTCAGCGTTGAGTAGCGGGTAATCAGCGCAACGCCTTTTCCAGGGCGACGGCGATCCGCCCCATGTTGGCCAGGTAGTCCGGGGCCAGCGGATCAAGGGGGATGACGACGCCGTCAATGGCCCGGGCAATGGTTTCCGCGCTTTTGACGGAAAACTGGGGCTGGACGAAGAGCACCTGCACCCCTTCCGCCCTGGCCCGGTCGATGAGCCGCGCCAGGTGCCGCGGGCCGGGTTGCTTGCCGCCGCTTTCCACCGCTACCTGATGGAGGCCGTAGGCTCTGGCGAAATAGCCGAACGCTGGATGAAAGACAAAAAAGCTTTTGCCGCGATAGGGGGCAAGAGACTGGCTGAGCCGCAGATGGAGGGCATCGAGTTCTTCGGCAAAGCGGCGGTAATTGGCAGCAAAAAGGGAGCGGTCGGCCGGATCGAGTTCGCTCAGGCTGTCGCGGATGATGGCCGCCTGCTGTTTGACGAGCATCGGGTCGAGCCAGGTGTGAATATCCAGCTCCTCGGCCTGGTGACCGTGGTCGTCGCCATGCTCGTCGTGGGCGGTCATTTTGGCCAGGGTGATCCCCGAGGTCGTATCCACGATCCTGATGTCGGGCACCGCACTTTGCAGTTTGGGGAGAAAACCGTTTTCAAAGGCGACGCCGATTCGGAAATAAATCTTGGCCCGGGCCAGTCCGGCCATCTGTTTTGGAGTAGGGGCGTAGGTATGGGGACTCTGGCCGGGGCGGACCATGACATCGGCGCGCACCCGCTCGCCGCCGATCCGTTCGACAAAAAAGAGCTGGGGCGGGATGGAGACAACCACCGGCACTCTGCCGTCGTTTTGGCTCCCGGTCGCGGTCGCCGGCCAGGGACCGGTCAGCAGAAAAAAAAGCAGGCACAGCAAAAAAGGGGCACGACGGGATCGCATCAACTGTCTCCCAGATAGGTTCTGCCGCCCAGAAAGCGTTTGCGGAAATAGCTGTTGTCCAGGGAGGCGGTTTGAATGGCTTTGCCCGGCTGCGGGGCATGAATGAAGGTCCGGTTGCCGGTGTAGATGCCGACGTGGGAAACTTTTTTGCCGCCGTTGGTGGCGAAAAAGACCAGATCTCCCTTTTTCAGTTCATGCACCGCCACCTTGCGACCGCTGCGATACTGGCTCCAGGAGGTGCGCGGCAGGCTGAGGCCGTTGAGCTGGTAAACGGCCATGGCAAGCCCGCTGCAGTCAAATCCTTCCTCCGCTGACTGTCCTCCCCACTGGTAGGGGATGCCGAGAAAGTTAGCGGCGGTTTGGGTGAGCTGATCGCGGAGAAAGGCGACAGCTTCCCGGCCGGGGCGGGCGGCGTTCTGCTCCTCGGGGCGGACGAGATGATAGTCCGCAATGACCCCTTTTTGCAAAAGGGACTGGGCGTACTCTTCGGCCAGGGCCAGGGAGGCGAAATTGCCGAAACGCACCTTGTAGAGAGCGGAAGAGGGGTCGCGGAAATAGAAGGCGTCTACTCCTTTGCGGGTGAGGATGGCGGCGAGGCGGGCGGCATTGCCGACCTCGGCAAAGGCCCCGGCCTGGATGGTATAGCCGAGACGGGCAAGGGTGACGGTCGGCGGCTCCAGGGCGGCCCCGGGAACCGGCGGCGCCGATTTGCTGGCGCAGCCGCTCAGCATCTGCATGGCCAGCAGGAGAATATAGAGAAAGGGCAGGATGGTGGCGAGACGTGAAGAGAAAATTTGCATGACCTTTATGCTACCTGTTTGCGCAGCTGTTCGTAAAGATGAAAAAAAGGCCGGACCGGCAAAAAAAAAAGCAATGACAGTGACCCTGGATGCCGCGGACAAGGCGGTCCCTCATTTTTTTCCTGCCGGTGCGGTTGCCGCCACCACCCCTTACGGATCGGGCAAGGTCAACGACACCTTTCTCGTCCGGGTGACCGGAAACGACCAGGTCTTCCTCCTCCAGCATCTCAGTCGGCTGGCCTTTCCGCGGCCGGAACTGGTCATGGCCAACCTGCGTCTGGTCTGCGATCATGTTGCGGCAAAAATGGCGAGGGAACTGACGGCCGACAGCCGCTGGGAGATGGTGACGGTCCGCCCGGCCCTCAGCGGCGCCGATTGCTGGTTTGACGAGCAAGGGGACTGCTGGCGGGTTCTGCATTTGATCGACAACACCGTCTGTGTCGAGACGGTGGAGAACATCGGGCAGGCCCGGGAGATCGGTTTTGCCCTCGGTCGTTTTCATGAGCTGATCAGCGATCTCGATCCGAATCGCCTCGCAGATACCCTGCCGGGCTTTCATGTCACTCCCGGCTATCTCGCCCGGTATGACCGGGTGCGGCAGTCTCCCGCCGCCTTGCGGGCATCGGGGGCGGCCTGCTCCTTCTGCCGGCAATTCATCGACCGGCGCCGGCGCGGAGTCGCGGTACTGGAAGAGGCCGCCGCCCAGGGCAGAATCGTGTTGCGGCCCATCCATGGCGATCCCAAGCCGAGTAATGTCCTGTTCGACAAAGAAAGCGGTCGGGCGGTGAGCCTGATCGACCTCGATACGGTCAAGCCCGGCCTGCTCCTCTATGATCTCGGCGACTGTCTGCGTGCCTGCTGCAACCGGGGCGGCGAGGAAGACGAAGGGGCGGTGCTCTTTGATGCCGATCTCTGCCGGGCTGTCCTTCAGGGTTATGGCGAGGCGGCGAGGGTCGGTCTGGGCCGTGGCGATGTCGATTTGCTCTTCGACGCGACCCGCCTTATCGCTCTTGAATTGGGGATCCGTTTTTTCATCGACCATCTGGAGGGCGATCCCTATTTCAAAACCGCGTATGCCGGCCAGAATCTGGAACGCGCCTTGGTTCAGTTTCGATTGGTGGCGAGTATCGAAGAACAGGAGGCGAGCATCCGGGCAATGGCTCGGGAGCTGGAACAGCGCCGGTAACAAGCGAGCTGCCGGTGCGGCAACCGGCGATCCGGAGACGTCGGGCTGGTTTTTTGTTAAGTGTGTCCTTGTCAACGGAGCATCTGATTTGCTATGATGTTTTGTTGAATCCGGTTATCGGCGCTTATTGCAGAAGGAGGGTGGATCATGGGAAAAACGATTGTCTGGCTGATTCTGTTCATGGTGTTTCTCGCCACACCTCTGTGGGGCGGCGAGAATGCGGCCGGTTCCATCAAGAATCTGCAGGGGGCGGTCCTGGTGGAGCGCCAGGGCAAGTCGATCCCGGCCGAGAAGGGGATGCGGATTTATGCCCGGGATATCATCGTCACCGGAGCCGACGGCTCGGTCGGCGTTATCCTCCAGGACAACACCATCTTTTCTCTCGGTCCGGACAGCCGGCTTGCCCTGCAGGAGTATGTCTTTGCCCCGGATGAGGGACGCTTTGCCCTGCTGGCCAAGATGATTAAAGGCACCTTTGTCTATCTCTCCGGAGTGATCGCCAAGCTGTCGCCCGAGTCCGTCAAGCTGGAGACACCGGTGGGCACCATCGCCATCCGCGGCACCCGTTTTGCCGCCAAAATCGCTGAGAACCGATGATGCGGAGGGGAATGACCATGAAAACACCTATTCATCTGCTCTGCTCTTTTCTGCTGCTGGTTGCGTTTTTGTCCGGTTGCGGTTCCAAGAGCGTTGTTGTCCTGCTGCCGGACCATGACGGCGTCACCGGCAGCATCGAGCTGGCTAATGACCAGGGTCGGTTGGTGATGGACGAACCGGGTGAGAGCGCCGAGATCGCCAGCGGCGGTCCGCCGAAGATGGTGACTCCGCTGACCGACGAGGAGATCGATCGCACCTTCGGGGCGGCGCTGGCCATCGAACCACGGCAACCGCGCAGTTTCCTGCTCTATTTCGAAAGCGGCGGCACCGAACTGACGCCCGAATCGACCGCCCAGCTTGCCGATGTGCTCCGGACGATCCGGGAGCGGGATTCCCGGGATATCAGTGTCATCGGGCATACCGACCGGGCCGGCTCGGTGATGGACAATGTCCGTCTGTCCACGGAGAGGGCTAATTATGTGCGCGACCTGCTGGTCGCCAAAGAGGTTGACCCTGCCGTTTTGTCCGTTTCCTCCCATGGTGAGGGCAATCTGCTGGTTTACACCGAGGACGGGGTGGCGGAGCCGAAGAACCGTCGGGTCGAGGTCGTCGTCAAATGAAAAGGGGCGGCCGCTTCCGCCGCCCGCGTGCGCTGATTCTGCTCTGCGGCGCTGTCATCACCCTGCTTTTCTGCCTCTCCGTCATCTATCGTCCCACCCTCCTCACTCTGATCAGCCACAAGGTGTATGATGCAATGGTGCGCGCCCTGCCGGTCAGGGCGGCGGACAACGGACCGCTTATTGTTGATCTTGACGAGAAGACCCTGGCTGAATGGGGCCAGTGGCCGTGGCCACGGCACCGGGTGGCCCTGCTGCTGGAAAAGATCAGCCGGATGGGGCCGAGGGCGGTGGCGCTCGACATCCTTTTTGCCGAACCGGATCGGACCTCTGTGCATGTCCTGCGCCGGCAATTTGCCCGGGATTTTGGAGTGGGGCTGGAGTTTTCCGGCCCTACCCGGCCGCCGGCCAACAATGACCTCGTCCTTGCCGGCGTATTGGGTCAGGGACCGTTTGTCCTGGGCTACAAATTTTTCTTTGACGAAAATGGTCAAACAGGCCGGGCCGAGCTGCTTCATCCGGTGGACGCGATGTTTGCGGGGGGCGATGGGTTCGGTCTTCACCGCTTTTTTACGGCGCGCACGGTCATCACCAATCTCCCAGAAATTTCCGCCGCCGCTCCAGCCGCTGGTTTCCTCAATTATCCCGCCGATGAAGACGGCGTCCTGCGACGGGTGCCGTTGCTCATCCGTTTTCAGGACCACCTTTATCCCAGCCTGGCCCTGGCAACGGTCATGCAGGCCGTGGGCAAAAAACGGCTGATCCTGGACATGGAAGACGATCGGCTCCAGGCGCTGCTGCTCGAAAACCGCCGCATTCCGGTTGACGAGGCCGGTCAGCTGCTGCTGGCCTTCCGCAGCAGAGAGCGGGGTTTTGAGTATGTTTCCGCCGGCGACATTCTCGCCGACCGCCTGCCGGCGGAACGGATCGCCGACCGCACGGTGCTGGTCGGCACCACTGCCACCGGCCTCGGCGATATGCACCCGACACCGCTTTTTCCTCTTTATCCGGGGGTAGAGGTGCATGCCACCATTGTTGACAATATCATGACCGGTCGTTTTCTTTCCCGGCCCCTGTGGACCGACGGGGTGGAGCTCGCCGCCGTGTTCTTCTTCGGCCTGCTCTCGACCCTGATTCTCGTTGCAGCCCGGCCCCTCGCCAGTCTGCTGCTCCTTGTCCCGGGCTCGGTTCTTCTCTGGTATGGCGCCTTTCTGTTGCTCGCTCGCCGCGGTTTTTTCGTCAATCCCCTCTGGCCGGTACTGCTGCTTGTCGTCAACTGTGCGGTGCTCAGTCTGCTGCGATTCTGGCGGGAGGAGCGGCGGGTGCGGCAACGGACCCGGGAGCTGCTCCTTGCGCAGGATACCACCATCCTCAGTCTCACCGCGCTGGCCGAGACCCGTGACAACGAAACCGGCGGCCATATCCTCCGCACCCAGCACTATGTGCGGGCCCTGGCCGAACAGTTGGTGACCATGCCTCGCTACCGAAAGGATCTTGATTGGGCGGCCATCGATCTGCTCTTCCGCTCCGCGCCGCTCCATGATATCGGCAAGGTTGGGGTGGCGGACCACATTCTCCTCAACCCCGGCAAATTAACCCCGGAGGAGTTCGAAGAGATGAAGAAGCATACGGTGTATGGACATGAGACCCTGTTAAAGGCGGAGGCCCTGCTGCGCGACGAGCGGGGCCATTCCTTTCTGCGGGTGGCCGGCGAGATCGCCTGGTGTCATCATGAGAAATGGGATGGCAGCGGCTATCCCCGGGGCTTGCGGAGCGAAGAGATTCCCCTGGCCGGTCGGCTGATGGCCCTGGCCGATGTCTACGACGCCCTCATCACCGAGCGCCGATACAAGCCGGCCTTTTCTCACCAGGAGGCGGTGCGGATCATCCGGCAGGGCAGTGGCAGCCATTTTGATCCGGACGTGGTCAAGGCCTTTCTCGCCCAGGAGGAATCCTTTCAGCTCATTGCCCGCCACTTTTCCGATGAAAAGGAGTTCGGCCGGGTGCCGGCTGCGTCGTTGCCGGGTGACGACCGCACGGGGTTCCGGTTTGTAAAAAGTGCCTAAAGTACTTTAAGTACTTAAAGTACTTGAAGTGGTGGTGTTTTCTGATCAGATACCACCTCTAACTTTAGGCATTTTAGGCACTTTTCACTTTAAGTACTTTTAGTGCTTCCCGCATGTTAGAATTATTTCAGGGCCGCGCGAATCCGTTCCATCGCCCGGCCGACGTTTTCATAGCTGTTGAAGGCGGAGAGACGGATATAGCCCTGGCCGCAGCGACCGAAGCCCGCGCCCGGAGTGCAGACCACCCCGGCCCTGGTGAGCAGCATGTCGAAGAACTCCCATGAATCGCGGCCCTGGCCGTTGATCCAGATATACGGCGCATTGTCGCCGCCCACCGAGTCAAAGCCCAGCGCGGTGATCTCCTCTTTGATCAGCGCGGCGTTTTTCATGTAGGAGTCGGTCAACTCCCGGATCTGCGCCTGGCCCGCCGGGCTGTAGACCGCAGCAGCCGCCTTCTGCACGGGATAGGAGACCCCGTTGAATTTTGTGCAGTGCCGTCGGTTCCAGAGGGGATGGAGCGGCTGCGGCTTGCCCGCCCGGTCAAAGGCGCGGCATTCCTTCGGCACCACGGTATAGGCGCAACGGGTACCGGTGAAGCCGGCGTTTTTCGAAAAGCTGCGAAACTCGATGGCCACCTCTTTGGCTCCTTCGATCTCGAAGATCGACTTGGGCAGCGACTCGTCTCGGATAAAGGCCTCGTAGGCGGCGTCAAAGAGGATGAGCGCCTGGTTGGCGCGGGCGTAATCGACCCAGCTCTTCAGCTGCGTCTTGGAGATGGTGGAACCGGTCGGGTTGTTCGGGAAGCAGAGATAGATGAGATCGACTGGCTCGTCCGGCAGATCGGGGACAAAGTTGTTCTCCTTGACCGAGTCGAGGTAGGTCAGCCCCTGGTAACGGCCGTCGCGAAAGGTGCCGGTGCGGCCGGCCATGACATTGGTATCGAGATAGACGGGATAGACCGGATCGGGTATGGCGATGCGGATATCGGTGGAAAAGATTTCCTGGATGTTGCCGGTATCGCATTTGGCGCCGTCGCTGACAAAGATTTCATCAGCCGCGATATCCGCGCCCCTGGCCTGAAAGTCGTGGGCGGCGATGGCCTCGCGCAGAAAGGCGTAACCCTGTTCAGGGCCATAGCCGTGGAAGGTTTTTTCGTCCGCCATTTCATCGGTGGCCTGATGGAGCGCCTCGATACAGGCCGGCGGCAGCGGCCGGGTGACGTCGCCGATGCCCAGCCTGATAATGTCCCGGCCGGGATTATTCTGCTGGAAGACGGCCACCCGCTTGGCGATATCGGAAAACAGGTAGGAAGCCTGGAGCTTCAAATAGTTCTCGTTGATGGTGATCATGTTCATCCTCGGTGAATAAAAACGATTATGGGAAGGCAAATCTTGATGGTCTCGTCAAAACCCGCAAACCTTGGCGAGCGGGAAAGTGTCAACAATGAGTTACAAAACATGGCTTGTCGGAACCGTGGTAGTCACGATTTCGACAAATCGTTGTTTTATAAATCACTGCGCTTTTTCTGTCAATTGCCCGCGGTCGAAATCAAGGGAGTTGCGGTCGAATGAAAAGGCAGGTATGGTCGGATTCGGGATTCGGGATTCGGGATTCGGGATTCGGGATTCGGGATTCGGAAGTCGGATCGAATCGTGATGGTCTCGTTAAACCTGCAAACCATGCCAGGAGAGAAAGTGAAAACAATGAGTTACAAAACACGGCCCGCCGGAATCGTTGCTTTTTACGATTCCGCCAATTTTTGTTTTCAGGGAACAGGGGTATGATTACACTACTTGATTATGGGGCGGGCAATGTGCGCAGTGTCCGCAATGCCATCCGGAAATTGGGATTTGAGGTACAGGATGTCACGAAGCCGGATGATATCCGCCGGGCCGAGCGACTTGTCTTCCCAGGGGTGGGGAGCTTCGGCAAGGCCATGGAGCGGCTGCATAACATGGGATATGTGGAGCCGTTGCTGCGCCATATCCGGGAGGACAAACCCTTTCTCGGTATCTGTCTCGGCTTGCAGACCCTGTTTGAGGGCAGCGAGGAATCTCCCGGCGTGGCCGGGCTCGGCATCATTCCCGGCCAGATCCGACGCTTCCGGGTGACCGATCGTGCCGTGCCGCAGATCGGCTGGAACGGCATCACCATCAGAAAAGACTCGCCTCTTTTGGCCGGTTACCAGGGCGAAAAACTCTATTTTGTCCATTCCTTCAGAGCCGAGCCGGCCGACGGCAGCCGCGAGTGGCTGCTGACCACCACCGATTACGGCGAGCAATTCGTCAGCGCCGTCCAGAAGGGCAGGGTGGCGGCGGTCCAGTTTCATCCGGAAAAGAGCGGTGAGGCGGGCCTGCGCATTCTCGAGAATTTTCTCGCCTGTGAGGATCTGGGCCGGGTCATGACCGATGTCTCGCCGCCTTTCCTCCAGCCGACGAAGATCGCCCGCCGTATCATCGCCTGTCTCGATGTGCGCAGCAATGATGCCGGCGACCTGGTGGTGACCAAGGGCGATCAGTATGACGTGCGGGAACGGGGCGAGGTCCGCAATCTCGGCAAACCGGTGGAGCTGGCCCGCCGTTACTTTGAGGAGGGCGCCGACGAGGTGGCCTTTCTCAACATCACCGGCTTCCGCGATTTTCCCATGAAGGATCAGCCCATGCTGGCGGTTCTGCAGCAGACCTCGGAAAATGTCTTTGTGCCGCTCACCATCGGCGGCGGCATCCGTGAGTTCACCGACGCCGAGGGCCGCTCCTATTCCGCCCTCGATGTTGCCTCCGAATATTTCCGGAGCGGGGCGGACAAGATTTCCATCGGCAGCGACGCGGTGGACGCGGTGGAGGAGTATCTGCGTTCCGGCGGCATAAAGACGGGCCGCAGTTCCATCGAACAGATCTCCCTGGTTTATGGGGCCCAGGCGGTGGTCATTTCCATCGACCCCCGCCGGGTTTATGTGGCAAGCCCGGCGGAAACCGGCCATCATACCATCCGCACCGCCTTCCCGGGCCCGAACGGCGAGGAGTACTGCTGGTATCAGTGCACGGTGAAAGGCGGCCGCGAGGGCCGCGATGTGGACGCGGTCCAGCTCGCCCAGGTCTGCCAGGAGCTCGGCGCCGGCGAGATTCTCCTCAACTGCATCGACAAGGACGGCACCAACAGCGGTTTTGATCTTGAACTGATCAATCAGGTCAAGGCGGCTGTTTCCATTCCGGTCATCGCCTCCAGCGGCGCCGGTCGGGTCGAGCATTTTTCCGAGGTCTTCGAAAAAACCGCGGCCGAGGCGGCGCTGGCCGCCGGTATCTTCCACCGCTGCGAGGTGCCCATTGCCGCGGTAAAGGAGCGCATGCGGCAGCGCGGTATTGAAACCCGCTGAAACGATGACGGATGCGCATAAAAAAGCCGGGCATCGGGAAATGATCCCCGATACCCGATGTCATGCCCGGTAGGCGGTCGGCCTGACCCGGCCTCTTCTCCTTCCGGCTACTGGGTCGGACACTCCCGGCGCAGCAAGCTGATCCGGTCATCGAGTTCGGTCAGGACAATGTGGAGCCCCTCGATGTGCGGGGTGAGTTTATACTTGTCAATGGACGGCACCGCGTCAAATTTACGGGAAACCTCTTCGAGCCGGCTGCGCCATCCTGCCAGTTCCCTTTCCATATCATTACAACAGTTTTTATTCATCATGGTCTGCCTCCATCTAATGAGCACTTAGCCTTCTTTTTGTTGCAAAAGCTCTATTTGTTTAAATTAATAATCATTCCTTGTTTGCTTGTAAAGCGGAAGCAAGGAGATCTCGGCGCGGCTGAATGGAGGGGGCTGGAAAGCTCGGGTGCGGTTCTGTATCAGCATTTTTTGATGGTCTCGCAAAACTGAAAATTAACCACAGTGAGCACAGGGTTTCAAAAGATAACCGATTGTAATTAAAGATTTTTTATCTGCGCTCTGCGGTCTCTGTGGTTAATTTTCAGTTATTACGATTCCATCATGGTTTGCGGGTTGTTACGAGACCTTCTTTTTTTGTCGTTTGCACTGATACATGGCATCATCGCCCCGGGCGAGCAGTTCCTCGATGGAGCAGGGGGCGGCGAAAGAGTAGGTCACCATGCCGACACTCATTGATAGTTCATAAGTGCGGCCTGCTTGCTCGTTGATCTGGGCGATGTTGTTCTGCAAGCGGCTAACCACCGGATGGTTGCAGATCGTGCCCGGTTCGCCCAGCATCAGGACGGCGAATTCGTCGCCCCCCAGCCGGCCGATGCCGATGACATCGGTTTTGCGAAAGGTGGATTTCAGCACCTCGGCCGCCTCGACCAGGGCTTGATCACCGACGGCGTGGCCCAGGGTGTCATTGATCCATTTCATTTGGTCGAGATCCATGTAGAGCAGAAACAGGGTCTTGTCGAGCCGTTCAGCGAGATTGAGCTGGTTCTGTGCCATATCAAGAAAACCGCGCCGGTTGAGCAGACCGGTGAGTTCGTCGGTGACGGACATTTCTTTCAGGCGGTTTTCCATCTCCTTGCGTTCGGAGATGTCGCGGAACGCCTCGACGACGCCGACCAGTTCGCCTTCTGCGTCCAGATATGGATAGGCGGTGATGATGCAGGGGATGACCTGACCGTCGCGGTTGGTGATTTCTTTTTCACATTCGATCCTGCTTTCGCCATGGAGCACCCGGTAGACCGGACACTCCGGAGTATGGCAGGCGGAACTGCCGTGGATATGGTTGCAGGGCAGACCGATCAGTTCCTCTTCCCGCAGTCCTGTCATCATGGTGTAGGTACGGTTGACCCGCAGCACGATGAAATTTTTGTCGATCACCCGGATACCGTCGGCCGAGCTGTTTAAAATCTGCGCCAGTTCGGTGTTGGCGTCCGCCAGGGCCCTGGCGGCCTTTTCCCGGGCGGTGACCTCGAGACCCAGTCTGGTCAGGGCCTGCTGCAGATCCGCGGTGCGCTGTTCCACCCGCATTTCCAGATCGTCACGCGCCGTGACCAGCAGTTTCTCGCCCTCGATGATTTTGGCGATGGTGTTGCGGGAGAGACGAATGGTGAGAAAGACGAAAAAGGCGCCGCCGAGGAAGACCAGTCCGGTGATCAGCTCGATGGGCAGTGACAGTTGCCTGATCAGGACAATAACATAGGCGAGGTAGCCGATCAGAAAAAAGGCCATCATCCCGGTCTGGGCCTGCCAGCTCCGGCGGTAATCCGGCGGCACGTCCTTGTTGGTTTTGATGCTGAGGATAATGGACGCACCCATGAAGAGGGCGCCGAGCAGCACCATGAAGATAGCGAGGATATGGGCGAGAGTCATTGGGTCATCATGTACGTTTGCTGTGCTGCAAGGTGCCGGGCCTTGGGCGGCGGGGACAAAGTATCATCGTTCACTGTAGCATATCATTTGGACGGGCAGAAGATGTTTTTGTTGTCAGTGCCGCGGGCCTGAACGAAAAAGGGCTCAGCTCTTGTCGCGATCAGCGGCTGTGCAGACCTGATTGCGGCCGCGTTTTTTTGCCTCGTACAGGGCCAGGTCCGCCTCGTGGAGAAGGGCCTCCTTGCTGTCCGCGTCATCCGGAAAGGTCGCTGAACCAACACTGACGGTCAGGAGTAGTTCTTCACCGTTATCCCGCGGCATGGCAAGGCGACTGACCATGTCCCGCTTCTTTTCCGCCAGGGTTTTGGCGATGCCGCTGTCCGCTTCCGGCAGAATCACAACGAACTCCTCGCCGCCATATCGCGCCACCCGGTCCGAGGTGCGCACCGTATTGAGCAGGGCAGTGGCGACGCACCGAAGGGCCTGGTCGCCGGTTTTGTGGCCGAAGCGATCATTGACCTGCTTGAAATGGTCGATGTCGATCATGGGAAGCGAAAGGGGCCGATTGTAGCGGCGAGCCCGGCCGATTTCCTCGTCGAGCCCGGCCGATTTCCTCGTCGAGCTGCCGTTCAAGCTCGCGGCGGTTAAAAAGACCGGTCAGGGCGTCGTAGCGGGCCATGGTCTCCAGGGCCCTTTGATACTCTCGGCGAGCTGAGATGTCTTTGACCACGGCCACATACATTTCCTTCCGGGCAAAGGTGGTGCCGGCCAGGGACAGTTCGATGGGAAACAGGCTGCCGTCCGCTCGCTTGCCGTCCGTTTCGACGCGGCCCTCTCCCGTCTGGGTGCTCGTGATGCCGAAATTTTTGCCGATGGAGGGAATAAAACAAGCGGCGTTGAAGCCGATGACGTCGGTCGCTGTGACGGCAAAAAGTTTTTCCGCCGCCGGGTTGAACATGGCGATGGTGCCTTTGCCGTCCATGGTGATCACCCCTTCGGCAATGTTGTCCATGATCACCTGAAGCCGTTTTCTGCTGTCGCTCAGCTCCTGCACCTGTCGGCGGGTGCGGTTGGAGATCTTCCAGGCCAGAAAGAGAAAGACCAGCGAACTCGCGGCGGTGATGATGAGGATGATATTGGTTACCTTGCTCAGTGAGACCTGCACCCGTTCCGACAGGGCCTGAAGAAAGACGCTCGATTCGCCGGCCAGCGCCACGTTGAGATCGTTGGCCGCGAGAAAGAGTTTGTTGGTTTTGGACCGCAGGGCGTCCCGGACGTCAATGAGCTGAAGATAGGAGGCGCGTTGGCCATAGAGGCCGGGACGCTTGTCTTCGCCGGGGAGGCCGAAGAGGGATTCGGCCAGGGCACGGAGAGACTCGTTGAGATTTAAAGGGAATTGTCCCCTCTGCCGTTCTGTCAGAGTGGCAAGGGCTGTTTCGATGGCGCGGATGGCGGGTTTGAGTCGTTTTTCCCGAATGGAGGAGAGCTCTGCCGCATCATGGGCCGCGGCGAGGGCATGGACGTCAATGGCAAACTGGTCCAACAGACGTTCGAAATCAAGGAGCTGATCGTGGGTGGACCGGGGCAGATCGTCGCCCCCTTCTTTGAGGAGGGCGACGGATGGCCGCAGGCTGTCAATGCCCCGCAGTGTCTGCAACAGAAGGGTTTTGTCGGCAACTTCTTTCTCCTGTATCCGGTACGTTGCGCTCCATGACCTGCCCTCTTCGCGTAAGGCCTTGATGTCGTTCAGGGTTGCTGCGAGTTGCGAGAGCAGGCTGGGAATGTCCCCCTGGTGGTCGTGAAGGGAGTGGTCATGGATTGCTTGTTGCAGTTCCGGCAGCCAGCCGCTCGCCATGCCTTCAGGTTTGAGTTTGACGAGAATGAAATGGAGATCGCTGCGACCCCGGGCGAGCAGCGAGGTAATTTTTTCGGAACTGCTCAACAGTTCGGCCTGTTCTTTGAGCAGTGCGGTACGTTCGGCATGGAAACGCTGGGCCTGCCAGCTGACGTAGGCGGCGGAAATCACCAGGGCCAGCACCGGCACAGCGATCAGGCTGCGCACCAGCCAGAGGATGCTCTCTCCGTGTTTTCGCGGATCGTCGGTGTCGATCTGGGGATTCACATGGTATCCTGTAGAGAATGTGATGCGGCGTCGATCCGGAGGAAGCTGAACCGTATGCCCTCTTGTTCATGATAAGGGAAGGAGCGGTATCTTGACAAGGGAGAAAAGTCGGCAGCGCATTCCGGCAGCTGAAGCGCCGGCGTGTGCTGCTGATTCGATTGCGGGCCGGGGAGTTGCCGCCGTGGATTTTGGTTTGACATCCGGCGGGACACAAAGTTTAATGGGTGAAATGTGATGGTCTCGTAACAACCGCAAAACACATGGCAGGCGGGAAAGTGAAAACAACGAGTTGCAAAACACGGCCAGTCGGAATCGTGGTTTTCACGATTCCGACAAATGCGGTATGCCAGTAACGAGTCGCCTTGCCTCCGGTCCGTTGTGGCGTCACAGCTTCCGGCAGCAGGCGGCCGTCGCTTCAAAACCGTCACGCCCGGGTCTTCTTCCCATCAACTTCTGAATTGTTACCAGGCAATAATGCTGTCTCTGCAAATACCGAAAAAGATCGCCGCCATCCTTATTTACGGGCGGCCGCCGCTGGTCTTTTGCGCCATGCTCTGCGCCATCGGCACCATGTGGAACTCCAGTCCGACTCTGTATGTCAGCGGGGTCAGCCTCCTTTTTGTTTCCATGGTGTTTGACCTGGTGGACGGCTGGTTCGCCGTCCGTTTCGCCCCGCATCCGGTGCTGGCCGGCCTGGCCGAACGGATCATGGACAAGGTGGTCTATTCCATTACTTTTCCCCTGGTGGCGACCGGCGCCATGTGGCGGCTGCTGTTGCAAGGAGAGGGATACAGCCGGGCTGATCTGCTGCACGCCATCCTCGTGCTGCTCCTCTGTATTGCGGTGCTGATCCGCGACCACTTTTCCTACTTTATCCGCCGCTACAGCATGCAGGACGATCTGGGCGGGGAATCCCGGGAGTTTACCCGCTTGCGGACCATCGCTGCTGCGCCGGTGGGTCTACTGCTCTACGTCTATGTTTTTTATGTGCCGGCCAGCGTTTCTTCCTATCTGCACGGACTGACAGAGATTCTTGCTTCCATCCCCCTGCGCTGGCTCTTTGCCGTGGAGATTCTCTTTCTCATCATCACCTTCGGTTCCATCGCCGCCCATCTCCGCAAATACGGCGGCGCCTGTCTCGACGAGCTCTGTCTCGGCGACGAAACCCTCCGCCGGCGCATCCTTTCCTTTTTTCCCAACGCCCTGACCGTGATGAACGCCATGATGGGGATGCTCGCCGTCTTTTTTGCCTCGCAGGGGCGGATGCGCGACGCCTATCTCATTCTGATCGGCGCCGCCATCTTCGACAAGCTCGACGGCGCCCTCGCCCGGCGCCTCGGCTTGACTGAACCCTGGCCCGCCACCGCGGTGGGCCATCATGTCACTTTGGGAGGAATTCTCGATGACGTGGCCGACGCGGTCAGTTTCTGCATCGTGCCGGCCCTTATTTTTTACATCAATCTGGCCGGTTTCCCGTCGCCGCCGGCCGGTCTTTCCGCCGGCTGGCTGGCGTTTTTTTACGCCCTGCTCGGCATTGCCCGGCTGATCTACTTCACCATGGACCGGACGCCGATTCCGGGCTATTTCAAGGGAATGCCGACCCCGGCTGCAGCCCTGCTGGTGGTGGCGCCGTTGGTGCTTTACTGCCAGGCCGGTCTGGAGGCCGATTCAGCAGGACTGCGTTTCTGGGCCATCTTCAGCTTCGTGATGATGCCGCTCGTCTCCCTGCTGATGAACCTCTACCCGATCCATTATCTCCATTTCGGCCGCTTCATGGATCGGCACCCCTGGTTTGGGAGGTGTTGCGCGGGCAGCCTGTTTGTCTCTCTTTTTACCCCGTATTTCGCCCATGTGGCCCTCGCCTATCTGCTCCTCTATCTGCTGTCGCCGCTGGCAAGCTGGCGTTATGAGCCGGGCAGATCCCCTTCTTCAGGAAAAAACGGTTCATGAGGAAAGAGAGGTTGACGGGTGGTGGGTTTCCCGAAGGGGTCAGGCGGTCGCCAGATCCTTGAGCAGGACGGCAAGGTCGTTTTCGTCCAGAGTCTCTTTTTCCAGCAGAGTGGTGGCGCTCGATTCGAGCAGGCCCCGGTTGACTTCCAGTATCATGCGGGCGCGGTTGTAACAGTTGGAGATGATTTCCCGCACCGCCACGTCGATTTCCCGGGCCGTCTCTTCGCTGACCGAGCGCGACAGCATCGGCCCGCGATTGCCGAGAAAGCCTTCGCTGCCCTCTTCGAGATCGACAAAGCCCAGTTTCTCGTTCATGCCGTATTTCTGCACCATGCTGCGGGCAATGTTGGTGGCCTTGCTGATATCGTCCGCCGCGCCGGTGGAGAGATGGGCAAAGACGATTTCCTCCGCCGCCCGGCCGCCGAAAAGGACGGTGATCTTATTTTCCAGCTCCTCCCGGGTCATGAGAAAGCGATCCTCGGTCGGCCGCTGGATGGTGTAGCCGAGCGCGCCGATGCCGCGCGGGATGATGGAGACCTTGTGGAGCTTTTCCGACATCCGCAGGCCGGCGCCGACAATGGCATGGCCCATCTCGTGATAGGCGACCACCCGCCGCTCCTTTTCGTTCAGCACCCTGTTCTTACGCTCCAGACCGGCGACGATGCGCTCGATAGCCGCATGGAAATCAGCGGTGGTGACCTGCTGGCCGTTGCGGCGGGTCGCAACCAGTGCCGCCTCGTTGACCAGATTTTCCAGATCGGCGCCGCTGAAGCCGGTGCTCATGGCGGCAATGGCGTCGAGATCAAGGTTCGGATCAATGTTTCTGATGTTTTTCAGGTGTACCTTGAGGATGGCGATGCGGCCGGGTTTGTCCGGCCGGTCGACCAGCACCTGGCGGTCGAATCTGCCGGCGCGGAGCAGGGCCGGATCGAGGACCTCCGGCCGGTTGGTGGCGGCGAGCAGGACGATGCCGGCCGAGGAATCAAAGCCGTCCATCTCCACCAGCAGTTGGTTGAGGGTCTGCTCTTTCTCGTCATGGCCACCGGAAAACTGGGTCCCGGCCCGCGCCTTGCCGAGCGCATCGAGCTCGTCGATGAAGACGATGCAGGGCGCCTTGGTGCGCGCCTGTTCAAAGAGATCCCGTACCCGGGCAGCACCGACCCCGACAAACATCTCAACGAATTCGGATCCGCTGATGGAGAAAAAGGGCACCCCGGCCTCGCCGGCCACCGCCTTGGCCAGCAAGGTTTTGCCGGTCCCGGGCGGGCCGACGAGCAGGATTCCCTTCGGCATCCGTGCGCCAAGGCGGCCGTAGGTCTCCGGATTTTTCAGAAAGTTGACCACCTCGATCAGTTCGTCTTTGGCTTCGTCGGCGCCGGCCACGTCCTGAAAGGACTTTTTCGTATCCGTCTCGACATAGACTTTGGCCTTGCTTTTGCCCACCGTCATAAAGGAACCGCCCATGCCGCCCTTTTTGGCGAAATAGCGCATGGCCAGTACCCAGATGCCGACAAAGATCACGGCCGGAACTACCCAGGAGAGCAGGTCGTGGAGAAAGGTGCTTTGCACCACACCGGTCATCTTGACGTTTTTGCCGGCAATCCGATCAGCAAGACCGTCGTCGACCCGCACGGTGACGAACTGCTGTTTTTCGTTACCGTGCGGGTTGCGGATGGTGCCGGATAACGATCTGTCCGTTACATACAGCTCCTCGATCCGATCTTCTTCCAGCAGCTCAAGGAACCGACTGTAAGGAATGGTTTCCACCCGGGTGAAGCCGATCCACAGATCGTGAATGATGACGACGCCGAAAAGGGTGAGCAGGACAAAGAAGAGATGAAGGCGGTTTTCCTGGTTCATGGGGTTTTCTGTCCGTCACAGAGAAAATGAGGAAGTGTCGCGTTAAATTAACCACAGAAACCGCAGAGCGCACAGAGATAACTAATTATAATTAAATATTTTTTCTCTGCGTTCTCTGTGCGCGCTGTGGTAAAAAAAAGACTTTTTACGGGTTCATCAGGTTTGTCGGAATCGGAAAAGCCACGATTCCGACGGGTTCATAGTTTCCTGGCCTCGAACCAGCGGAAGAGCTGGACGCCGCCGACAACGCAGACGAGAATGACGATCCAGTGGTTGATGCCGAGCGCCTGCGGCAGGGTGATCTTGCCGAAGTTGCCCCAGGTGAGCACGGTTTTCTTCAGCAGCGGATAGACCTCCGCAAAGATCATGCCGCCGAACAGCATGCCCATGATGCCCCAGATGGCGTCCCATCGACCTTCGCCGATGGCGCCGATCTGGGTGCCTGGACAGTAACCGAGCAGGGCCCAGCCGACTCCGAAGATCAGGCCGCCGATCACGTTGCCGCCGATACTGGTGGCCTTGACATCCATTTTGCTGATGAAGCCGAGATCGAGACCGAGGTAGATGCCGACCATGCCGACCAGCACGGCGGTGAGCATGAATTTGATGATGGTCATGTCCTGCAGGAGGAGGGCGCCGAGTTGCTTGTCATAGCGCAGCACCCGGCCGCGCTGGAGGATGAAGCCAAAGACGATGCCGGTGATCAGTCCGTAAATGAGATCCATTATTTTTCCCCTCCACGATACAGAAGATAGGCGATGGGCATGCCGCCGAGAAAGAAACTGGCGAGGGCGAGAAAACCGCTGATGGAGAGCTGCATGAGCCCGCTTAAGCCGTGGCCGCTCGGGCAGCCGTCGGCCAGTCGTGCGCCGAAGAGGGCGATGGCGCCGCCGGCAAAGGCAACCAGCGCCCGTTTTCCCCTGTCGCTGCCGAAACGGCTGACCCAGAGATCCGGCGGGTTCTGCAGGCGAAAGGAACCCGAGGTGATGGCCGAGACAAAGGCGCCGATCAAGATGCCGAAAACGAACATCCACTGCCAGTCGATTTTTGGGGCGACCTTCTGAAAATAGGCAAGCGCTGCCACGTGTTCCGGGGCAAAGATCTGTTCGACCATGGCGGCGGAACGGGCAAAGGTCGTTGACGCTCCCAGGTATTTACCGGTGATCACCACCGAAAGGACGCCGACCAGGCCGGTCAGCGCCCCGCCCACATAGGGGCTCCATGCTTTTCCGTCATTCGTCATTTCTTCCTCCTTTTGTTTGTTTATGTTGATTTCCGAAAAATCATTTTCGCTTTGGGAGTCTTTTGCTTCGTGCGGCCGGAATTTTTTTGTTAAAAAAAATGATTATTACAGGTATGTTATCGTCTATTGTAAACATCGGTTCCGGGGCTGGCAAGGTCTAATCACCCAGTGCGGCGATTTGTCCGGGCCGGTCGGCCCGGTCTGGTGTGCTCGAGGGGAGGTGGTTGGCCGGCGACAATGGCGAGCCATCGTTTGCTGGTCTCGTAAAACTGAAAATTAACCACAGAGACCATAGAGTGCCAAGAGATAACTGGTCGTAATTAAAGTTTTTTCTGCGCTCTCAGTGCTCTCTGTGGTAAAAAAAAGACTTTTTACGAGTTTGTCAAAGTTTGCCGGGGAAATGTTACGGCGGGATTCGGAGTGCGTTTCTTCTCGGTAAGGAAGGAGTTCATGCGGTCGTCCGGATCCGGAAAACAACAGGAGGAGATTGATGAGTCCTCATTTCGGCCTGATGGATGAGGCGGCGATGAGCAGGGAAGAGGCACTGCTCATGCGGGCCAAGCTGCACTGGCGGTGCGGGGTTCGGCGAATGCGGGAAAACAAGGCGGCGGCGGGGCTTGCCACCCTCTACGATGCCCTGCTTTCCGCCATGCGTTGGTATATTCTTGTCAATCTGGGCGGGGAGATCGGCGACGGGGCGGTGGAAAAAATAGAAAATGAGCGCTATGTCTTTTCCGTGCTGCGCCGCCATGGTCTGCTTGACGACTCTCTTGATCTGCGGCTTGTCGAGGATGTGGTGGACCGGTCGCTGCAGGAGGAGGATGTCGGCGCGGAGCAGGATCGGGTCATGGCGCAGATGGAGACGTTTCTCCGTCGGCTTGGCATGCTGCCCTTTGACGAGGCGGAGCTGCCGCCCGAGGACCCGCACACATTTTAGTCGGGAGACGAGCTGATTTGAACGTGAAGGACGGTCGTTTACAAAATAGGGGCAGTTGCGCCGGACCTGGCCCGTTTGCCGCTGCTGCCGGCGATGAGGTCGATCGCTACCGTTTTGTCTTCGACAACATGAAAAGCGGGGCCGTGATCTACCGGGCCGTTGACGATGGCGCCGATTTCCTTATCGTTGACTGTAATCGCGCCGCAGAGGGTATCGAGAAAATTGCCCGCTCCGCGCTGCTTGGGCGGCTGGTCACCGAGGTTTTTCCCGGGGTAGCCGCGTTCGGACTGCTCGATGTCCTGCAACGGGTGTGGCGCACCGGCGCGCCGGAACATCATCCTTCCGCCTTTTATCAGGACAGCCGTATTTTCGGCTGGCGCGATAACTACGTCTATCGCCTCGCCTCTGATGAGGTGGTCACGGTCTATGACGATGTCACCGCCCAGAAGTCGATGGAAGATGAGCTGCGGAAAAAAAAGGATCTGCTCGATATCATCGTCAACACCTTCCCGGACATCCTCTGTCTCAAGGATGGGGAAGGACGCTGGCTGCTTGCCAACCAGTTTGTTCTCGAACTGTTTGGCCTCACCCTGGTCGATTATGTCGGCAAAACCGATGCGGAGCTTGCCCCTTACAGCCCTTTTTATCGTAACGCCTTCCTGGCCTGCATGGACACCGACCAGGAGGCCTGGGGGAAAAAGGCGCCGTCGCGCGGCCAGGAGGTCATCCCGCGGCCGGACGGGGAGGCGAAGATTTTTGACATCGTCAAGGTTCCCCTGTTCAATCCGGACGGCAGTCGGCACGCCCTGGTCGTCGCAGGTCGCGACATCACCGCTCTCCTCACCGTCCAGGCCTCGTTGCGCAGGCGAGAGGAGTTTCTCCGCATGCTCATTGCCACTACCCCGGAAGGCTATGTTCGTGTCTCGGCGGATGGGGAAATTGTCGAGGTCAACGACTCTCTGTGTCGCATGCTCGGCTTTGTCCCGGAGGAATTGCGGGGTGCGAACGTTCTTTTGTTCGTCGAGGAAGGGGATGCCGCTCGTTTCACCAGTCTGCTGCGTCGACCAGCCGGCAGTTCTGGTCATTATGCCGTCAATCTGCGGAAAAAAAGCGGCGAGAGGGTATATGCCCTGTGCAGCCCCTCTGTCCTGCCGGTGCAGGCAGAGGCGCCAGGCGGCGCCTTTGTCTTTTTTTCCGACATCACGGCGCGTCGCCACGCCGAGGAGCGTAATCGGGAAAGCGAACGACGGTTCCGTCTGCTTTTTCATCATCTGCCGTTCCCGTACCAATCGCTCGATGAAAACGGCCGGCTGATTGATGTCAACCGCAAGTGGCTCAGCGTTCTCGGCTATTCCCGAGGCGAGGTGCTGGGTCAGGCCTTTGCTGATTTTCTGTCGTCCCCCTTCCGTTCCCACTTCGAGCGCAGCTTTGTCTTTCTTAAAAAGGAAGGAGTGGCCCGCAACGTGGAATTTGAGATGGTGAAAAAAGACGGATCCATCTTTCTCGTCTCCTTTGACGGGCGGATTCTGCGAAGGCCCGACGGCGGCGTCGAAAAGACCTTCTGCGTCTTCCGTGATATCACCAAACAGAAAAGGCTTGACGAGATGCTGCTGCGATCCCATCAGGTCCTTGAGCAGGAGGTGCGGAAACGGACCGAGGAGTTGCGTCGCAAGGGCCGGGAGCAGCAGAAGACCCTGCTTGCCCTGCAGCAGAAATCCCAGGAACTGCAGGAGGCAAATACCGCCCTGAAGGTACTGCTGGAGCAATCCGGCCGCTCACGGCAAAGCAGCGAGGAAAAAATCGCCGCCAATCTCAAGGAGCTCGTCGTTCCCTATCTCGATGAGTTGGCGCTGCGCCTGCAGGATCGCAGCCTTGCCGGCTATATCGATATCCTCCGCCAGAATATCGAAACGATTACCTCGTCGTTTTCCCGCCAGATTGCTTCCAGCACGATCGGACTCACCCCCCGTGAGCTGCAGGTGGCCAATTTGATCCGCCAGGGCCGCAGCAACAAGGAGATCGGCGAACTGCTGCATTTGTCGTCGGGCACCGTGGGTGTCTACCGCAACAGTATCCGCGAGAAACTCGGCATCAAGTCCAAGAAGATCAATCTGCGCTCCTATCTCCTCAGTCATGAGTGAGCCGGGGACAAAAGAATTCTTACCTCGTCTGATCTCCCCTGCCATGGAATAGGTAGAGATGCCCGGCGGCGGTCGCTGGTCCGGTGTCATTCTGTGGTTTTTGTCTTTTATTTCATTTCGTTATATATTTTTTTCCCGCTTCCTCTCTCTCCTTCAAATTCACGAATCGTGGATAAAAAGATATAGTTAGAGTATACGATTTTACTCTTTTTTTGCCCTGTTGACGCCAAGTGATAAATAGGTTTAAGTGTCTGGCATGGGCAGAATATGGCGGTCTGCGACGACCGCGGCCCAGCGATGACGGCGCCTGGCAAAATGGGCTGGTGTGGCCCAGGGACGTGCCGTCGCATCGGGGCGGCCCTGATTGGGCCAATTAATTTGCGAGGCAGGCCGCAATCTTCTCCGGCCAACCTTCTTATGAAAAGCCGGGGAGGGCTTTTCATAAGAACTGATCAGGAAGAATGCTGGAACGACGTTTGTCCATGAGTGAAAAGAACAGGGCCATAGGTATTGTTGCTGTCGTGATGGGGATTCTTTCCCTTTTTTTTATTGTTTTCGGGATACGTCTGCATAATCAGACCATTGACGTATTTATCGAGGAAGAACAGGAAGAGATCGATACCCTGCTGATCAGCCAGCATGATTTCGGCCTTGATCCCTATGAGGAGCGGGTTAAAAATTTGTTGCTGACCGGCACGGATATTGTCGGCAGCTTTGCCGAGCGGGACCGGGAGCAACTTGATGCCGCGGCCCGGCCCCGATTTGCGGCACTGCAGCGGGAGAATAGCGCGTTTCGGATCATGCAGTTTATCCTGACGGACGGCACCTGTTTTCTCCGTCTGCACGATCCTGAGCGCTGCGGAGATAATCTGAAAGAGAAACGGCCGATGATCGCTGCGGCCTGTGCCGCCCCCACCTTGCTGACCGGCTATGAAACCGATGCGGACGGCACTGCCTATCGTATTGTTTGTCCTGTTTGGGCGGATAATGCCTGTATAGGCTTTCTCGAGTTCGGCATCGATATCTGCGGCATTGCCCAGGCCCTTGAAAAGAAGACGGGCTCCGCCATTGCCGTTTTTCTTTTCTCCGATCAGCCTCGGGAAGAACGTCATTGCCGGACCGAGTCCTGCGCCTTTCCGGGTGATCGGATGATCATCAGCAATCCGCATCTTTTTGCCGAGTTTCCAAAGGATTTTGATTTCAGCCAGGATGGCCGCCGGGTGGGGGTCGGCGGCAGGGAGTATATCGTTCACTCCCATCCGCAGTTCGCCGACTTTACCGGGCGGCCCATCGGCGGAGTAATTGCGCTGCAGGACATCACCACTGCGGTGGGGCAAAAAGAGGCATTTGTGGTCAGGGCGGTGCTGATCAGTTCCCTGCTGCTCGGCCTCGCCCTGGCGGTGTTGTATACCTGTTTCGGTTCCTTGTCGTACAAACTGCATCAGTCCCGCCGGGAACTGGGAGGCATGGTGCAAACTTTGTCGGATGAGATTGCCGCCCGGGAGGAGAGATTTGCCTCTGTGCAGCGCAGCTGGGAGAAGACCTTTGATGCGATTTCCGACATCGTCACCCTGCAGGATGCGGAGATGCGCATTCTTCATATCAATCGCGCCGGCTGCCGGGAGTTCGGCGCCTCCCCGGAAGAACTGCGCGGCAAGCTCTGCTACGAGCTTTTCTGTCATGGTGATGTGCCGTGCGAAGGCTGCCCGATCATCCATGCCTGGCATAACCAGGTGCCCTATACTGCCGAAATCAGGCACGATCAGCTGCAAAAGATTTTTCTCGTCACGGCCACGCCCATTGCCGATGATAACGGCCGGATCGAAAGAGTTGTTCATTTTGCCAAGGATATCACGGCGTTCAAGGATATGGAGCGCCAGCTCCACCAGGCCCGCAAGATGGAATCCATCGGCAGACTCGCCGGGGGAGTGGCCCATGATTTCAACAATATCCTCAGCGCGATCATCGGCAATGCCGAGCTCTGCCTGTTGAAAATTGCCGATGGCCGCGATGTGGTGGAGGAGATAAAGATCATCCTCAAGGCCGGCAAGAAGGCGACGCGGCTTGTCAAGCAGCTGCTGGCCTTCAGTCGCAAGCAGATCAGCAAACCGGTTGTTCTTGATCTGAACCGGGTGGTGCAGGACACCTGGGAGATGTTGCACCGGCTGCTGGGCGAACACATTGAAAGCGTCTTTGCTCCGGCGGAAAATCTCTGGCCGGTGCTGGCCGATCCGACCCAGATCGAGCAGGTGATCGTCAATCTTGCCGTCAACGCCCGCGACGCCATGCCATCCGGCGGTCGGTTGCAAGTAGCCACGGCAAATATCGTGATCGAGGAGACCCGGGTCGAGGGCAGCGTCACCATGGCGCCAGGGGAATATGTCATGCTCACCGTCGCTGACAGCGGGATCGGCATGAGCGAAGAGATCAGGGAGCACATTTTTGAACCGTTTTTCACCACCAAGGGTGAATCAGCGGGTACCGGCCTCGGCCTGGCGACGGTCTACGGTATCGTCACCCAGAACCACGGCACGGTTTTTGTCCGCAGTGCCCCGGGAAGCGGCACGACCTTCGAAATCTTCTTCCCCCGTTCCGCCACGCAGAACGTTCATGCCATCATGGTTGATCAGGATGTCAGACCTCGTTTTCCCGCTTCCGCCGGCGGCACGGAAACGATCCTGCTGGTCGAGGACGATCCGATGGTCCGGCAGATGGCCACGGAAAGCCTGCGGCGGCTCGGTTATCAGATTATCGAGGCGCGGGACGGGATGGAGGCGATGACCGCCATGGCAGACCGGGAGGGGCAGGTCGATCTGCTGCTCACCGATATCATCCTGCCCGGTATGAACGGCATTGATCTGGTGGTGGCCATTGCCGCCAGATGGCCGGCGATCCGGGTGCTTTATATGTCCGGCCACATCGACAACAGCGACGTGAAACGGTGTGCTGCGGCAAACCGGGAGAATTTTCTGGCCAAACCGGTCTATCCTGCTGTCCTGGCCCGGGCGGTACGTCAGGTGCTCGACGAAGCGCAGCACGATCTTTTCTCCGGCGCCGGCAACGCGCCGGCAACCCGGATTCTGTAAAAAAATATAAGGAGACATCGGATGAAAATGAGACTGCGCGATATCGCCATGGTTCGCAAGCTCTCCCTGCTTTTTCTCCTTCTCGGTCTTGCGCCGCTTGTGATCTCGGCCGGCTGGTCAGGGTGGTTGGTGACCAAGGCCCTGCTGGACAAAGCCTTTGCCGGGCTTGAAACGGTGCGCGGCATGAAAAAGTATCAGATTGAGGCCTATTTTGCCGACTGCATGCGCGATGTCGAAATTCTCTCCAAGAGCAGTGACGTGCATCTGATGTTCAGGGAGCTTGTCCAGTATCACATCGATACCAAAGTCCGACCGGACGGGCCCTATGACGTGACAACCTCCGCTTACCGCGCGATCTGGCGCGACAGCAGCGGCGATCTGGCTAATTACATGAAGAGATACGGCTATTACGATATCTTCATCATCTGCGCCAAACACGGGCATGTCATGTACAGCGCGGCTGCGGAATCCGATCTCGGCACCAATCTGGTCCACGGTCCTTATCGGGAGAGCGGTCTTGCCAGGTTGTGGCGCAAGGTGGTTGAGCGGCGCGCCCCCGTGTTCGAGGATTTTTCCGCGTATGCCCCGAGCAACGGCGCGCCGGCAGCCTTTATCGGTCATCCGGTTTTCAATGAATCGGGCGAGGTGGTGGCGGTGGCGGCATTGCAGCTTGCTCCGACAACGATCAACGCCATCATGAATCAACGGGACGGCATGGGGAAAAGCGGTGAGGCCTATCTGGTCGGTCAGGATTTGCGTATGCGTTCCGATTCTTTTCTGGATCCGGTCAACCACTCGCTGACGGCAGCCTTTTCCGGCAGCGGCTCTGCTGGCAGAGTCGATACCGAGGCCAGCCGCGCCGCGCTGGCAGGTCAACCCGGCAGCGCCATTATTATCGATTATGAGGGGCATGAGGTGCTCTCCTCCTATACGCCGGTGCAGGCAGGCGACACAACCTGGGCACTGATCGCGGAGATGGAAAAAAAGGAGGTCAGGCAGCCGGTGGTCGTGCTGCTGCGTTCCATGTTCACCGTGATCGTTGCCGCGGCCTTTGGCCTCGTCCTTGTTTCGTTGGTGGTCGCACGGCAGATAGCAGGACCGCTCTCAAGGAGCATGGCGTTTGCCGATCGGGTGGCGGCCGGAGATCTGGCCGGGGAACTTCATCTGGAACAGGATGATGAGGTCGGCCAGCTTGCCAGGGCGCTCAATGTCATGGTCGGTCGTCTGCGGGAAATGATGGCCGATATTGAAGAGAACAGCCGGCGAGTGGCAGGCTCGTCGGATGAGCTGTCGGCGCTGTCCCGCCAGATGGCCTCCGGCGCGGAAGAGCTGTCCGCCCGTTCAGCCGGAGCTGCGGTGGTGACGGATCAGATCAGCGGCAATATGGAGAATCTGGCGATCGTGGCGCGGGGCATGAACGATAAATCGGCGGCGATTTCCTCTTCCGCTGGCGAGATCGCGGAAAATATCACCACCGTTGCCGCGGCGGTGGAAGAAATGACCGCCTCCATCGGCGAGGTGTCCCAAAACTGCCAGCGAGCCGCTAAACTGGCTGGACACGCCAATGAGCTGAGTACGGTATCAAGCGACAGAATGGGGCAGCTTGACAAAGCTGCGGCGGACATCGGCAATGTAATCAACATCATCACCGACATTGCCGAACAGACCAAGTTGCTTGCCCTTAATGCGACCATCGAGGCGGCGAGGGCGGGCGAGGCGGGTAAGGGATTTGCGGTGGTGGCGAACGAGGTGAAGGAGTTGGCCCGGCAGACGGCGACCGCCACCGGTGACATTTCCCGCCAGATCGGCGAAATGCAGTCCCAGACCGGGGCGGTGGTGACGAACATCAGCGAGATAGCGGAACTGAACCGGACGATCAGCGAGATCAATTCCGCCATTGCCGCGGCGATCGAAGAACAGTCTTCCACCACCGGCGAGATTGCCCGCTCGGTGGCCATGAGTGCGCAGGGGGCGTCCACTGTCTCGCAGACGATCCGCGCTCTTTCGGTCAGCATTGAAGAAGAGGTGAGCGGCACGGTTGATGAAACGAGCAGGGGCATCGGTGAGGTGGCTGCCGGCATTCACGGAGTCAGCGATGTCGCCCGGGATACCGCCTTGGCGGCGGAGGCGATCAGGACGGCGGCAGCACAGCTTGCCGACCTCGCCGGTCGCCTGCAGGAGCAGACCGGCAGGTTTCGGTTGCATTGAAGGGGAAGAATAACGTAAAAAAGCCGCGAGACAATGCACGCGGCTTTCAGGGGGGGGGAAACGGTTTAGAAGGCGCCTGCTTAATCGCAGAAGCCCTTGCCCGGTCCGGGATGGTTGGTGTTCCAGTGGCAGGCGCAGCAATCAAGGGTGCCGTCCTCGTTGATCATGGACTCCGGGACATTGACATAATCGGGAACGGGCACAAACTGATATTTCGCCCAGTCGCTGTGGCCGCTGGCGATCCCGATGGCCATGAGCAGTAACATTCCTCCAGCAAGCAATGCGGCAAACCTTTTCATTCTTTTTCCTCCTTTTGTCATTTGACGATGCCGGACCCGCGATATCCCGCGGACCCGGCATGAGCGGAAAAAGCACGATCCCCCACGATCCCTCCTGATCATGCGGCCGTTGTGGAGCATCCCGAGCGGGTTGTCCTCGTTGCCGGAATGCGACACATTCCATCGAGATCCTGGATTCCATGGGGGGTCAATAATTTTTTTTCGGTGCGGCATTGTTTGGTCGGAGTCGTGACAAACGCGTAAAAAGTCTTTTTTCGCCACAGAGCGCACTGAGGATACTGGGAAAACATCTTTATGCGCTCTGCGGTCGCTGTGGTTGATTTTCAGTTTTATGAAATCATCAATCGTAAAACGATTCCGACGGGCCGTCTGTGCTGCTCGTTGTTTTCACTTTCCCGGCTGCCATGGTTTGCGGGTTTTGCGGGGCCAATCAATGTTTTGTTTGACCGGTGGAAGGCGGCAATGATAGGCTTTCACCAGAATTTGACGATTCCATGGCCTCGCGCCATGGCGGCGAAGGATAAAAAAAGGAGGAGATATGTCGGTCAAGTTCAAACTCGGGTGCGCCATCGGTGCATTGTCAGTGATTATTCTGTTGATGTTTGCCGTGACCTTGTGGACCACGGAAAAGCAGCAGGACGATGGGTTGGTCATCAATCTGGCCGGCCGACAGCGCATGCTGACCCAGAAGATGACCAAGGAAATTCTCCAGTTTCACGGGGACCGTCAGAAAGCCGCAGCCGGCAGCCAGGATCTGATCGACGCGGTCACCAATACCATGGCGGTTTTCGATGCCACTCACAAGGCGCTGAAAGACGGCGGCAAGGCGCCCCTCGGCACGGATATGAAAAAGACGGAGTTTCGCGATTGTCCGCCCCAGCCTGAACCGGCCCATTCGCAGCTGATCCGGGTGGACGAGATGTGGCAGGAGTTCCGCCAGCATCTTGATGCGGTGCTGCAGCAGAGTGACGGGGCCGAAGCGCATATCGCCTGGCTGACGAAAAACAATATCCCCTTGCTGCAGGAGATGGACAAGGTGGTGGCGATCCTGCAGAGCCAGTCGGAAAAAAAGGTGCGAGCGCTTCTTCTGCAACAGATTGTCGGAGTGGTGCTCGGTGGCGTCTGCACGGTTTTGGCGGTGGTGACCATCGCCGGCATCATCGGTCGGCTGCACGCCATCGAGAAGTTCGCCGCTAAACTGGAGGCCGGTGACCTGACCGCCTCCTCCGGGGTCAGCGGTGGAGATGAGCTGGAGCGGGTCGGCGCCGACCTCGACAAAATGAGCCGGGGCCTGCGCGTGCTGTTTGCGGAGATTGTTGCCGCCGGTACCCGTCTTGATCAACGGGCCCGTCATCTTGCCTCCTGTTCGGGCGAGATGGAGGGCCAGACCGTTGAAGCGGCAACAAAGATAAAGACGGTGGCCGGGGCCGCTGATCAGATGAGCGCCATCATGGGCGAGGTGGCCGAGGCGGCGGATGCCACCAATCTTCAGGCAAAAGAAGTGGCGAAAACAGCCCAGGTCTCGGCGGAGAATATCTCCACCGTGGCAGCGGCCACAGAGGAGATGAGCGCCACCGTTGCCGAAATCGCCGCCAATGCCGAAAAGGCGCGCGACGTGACGAATACCGCAGTGGACAATGTCACCAGCGCCACCGGTCAGGTCGATGAGCTGGGCCGGGCGGCCCAGGAGATCAGCAAGGTCATTGATGTCATCGTTGAAATTGCCGAGCAGACCAAACTGCTGGCCTTAAACGCCACCATCGAGGCGGCCCGGGCCGGAGAGGCGGGCAAGGGCTTTGCCGTGGTGGCCAACGAGGTGAAAGAGCTTGCCGCGCAGACCAATGCTGCTACCAGCGACATCCGTCATAAGGTGGAATCGATGCAGCATTCGACCAACAGCACCATCGGCGAAATCCGCCAGATCAATCAGGTGATCAGCGCCATCAACGAGATCGTCGTCAATATCGCCGGCGCGGTCGAGGAACAGTCGGTCACGACCCGCGACATCGCCCGCAATGTGGTGCATGCTTTGGATGGGGTCTCAACCATGAAGGAAACGGCCATCGAGGTATCGGGCAACATGGAACGGGTGTCCACGCGAATCGGCGAAGCGGCCCACACCAGCCGCGAGGTGTCCGCGGATGTCAATGAGGCGACAGCGGCATTTACCAGTCTGACCAAAGCCGGTGATGAGGTGCGGCAGGAGGCAACGGCGTTGACCGGTATGAGCCATGAGATGCAGCAGATGATGGCCCGCTTTACCCTCTAGTCCGGCGGAGATCACGGTGAAAACGCAACCCGATGCGGCACATGAGCATGCTGCCGGAAAACTGACGATTATTCTCGTCACCCATGGCGAGATCGGTCGTGCCCTGCTTGATGTCGCCCGCTACATCCTCGGGCGGCCCCTGGAAAATTTCGTTGCCGTCACCGTTCCCTTCATGGGCGAGCTGCAGGGGGCGGAGGAGATCGATGGCGCCGCCCCCTTTGCCGCCCGGCAGGATCTGATCAGGGAGCGGATCGATGCGGCCATGCGATCGGTGCCGGGGGGCGAGGGGGTGCTGATCCTGACCGATGTTCTCGGCGGCACCGGTTTCAACGCCGCCCGCGGCATGCTGGGGAAAGCCCCGGCCGCCATCGTTGCCGGGGTCAATCTGCCCATGGTTCTCAAGGCGGCCGATCTGGCAGTCGCCGACCCGATTGCCGCGGCAGCTGAACTGGAGGAACGTTCGCGCCGGGCGATTGTCGGCCGGATCTTTCATCCTCTCTGAGCGTTCCCCGCCGTTCTTTCCCTCCTTTTTTCTCCTTTTTCATCTTTGATGAAATCGTCAAAATTGAAAATTAACCACAGAGATCGCAGAGTGCACAGGGGGAACTAATTGTAATTAAATATGTTTTCTCTGCGTCCTCAGTGCGCTCTGTGGTGAAAAAAGACTTATTACGGGTTTGTCATCATTGTCGGAATCGTAAAAAGCCACGATTCCGACGGGCGGCGTGTTGTAACTCGTTGTTTTCTCATTTCCACCTGCCACGGTTTGCAGGTTTTTGCGAGACCATCATCATTGATAGTCTCGCAAAAAGCAGGTCATGACGAACGGGTGA
>JBMONO010000034.1:0-190721 GCA_049323655.1 Thermodesulfobacteriota bacterium
GCGGCTAACGGGCTGCTCCCCTATCTCTCAAAAAAACATGTTCAATGAATCCGAATTCTCTCTTTCCCTGTTTAACGCATTCTGAGAATAATCTCTTGATTTTTATCAGCTAATTTGAGGGGCAACAGCGGATGATTTGTTTCAGGTATTCGATCATGACATGGCCCGGTCCTCCCTGTTCGTTTTGGCAACCGGTGTCATTCATGTTTGGCGTGCCGGAAAAAGCAAATGGTTTGTCGAAAAGGCGTGCGATTCTGTTCGATTCCGTTTTCGGGAACCGAACCGCCGTCCGAAATCTTTTCCGGAACCAATCCCGCTTTGCGGAAAACGGGCGCGGATGTTACATAGAGGAAGTGTGGTTTACGCCGCTTCCCGCTCGTACCAGGCGACGATGCCGCCGAGCTGCTCCTGCCGTTGCGAAGCAGGGCACAAAAGATTGAATTTCATGCCCAACCCACGATACTGCACAGGATGCATATCCTGTTGATTTCAATAGTTTTTAAGCGGTGCATATGTTTCCGCACCCCTAAGATCGACCCGGTTTCGGCCTCCCGGCAAACCGAGCCGGAAAGTAGCCGACAATCCATGCCACGGATCGGCTGAAAAGACAACGAAACGATCTCGCTGGGAGGCAATAAGACGGGGAAGTTTGAAGATGATTTCCGGTGTCCGGCCGGACTGCAAAACCGTTACCATCGTCCGGTGCAGGGAAATCGGGGGAGAAAAACGCTTCTGACATGAACCGCCGCCGGATGTTGGCGATCATTATTTCTGATGTTGCATCAATAAGTTACGGGGAGAGCCGAGGGTGGAGACTGTTTTGCGACAGGTCGACGCACCCTCCAGCGGGCGCTGTTCCCGCAGATGATCACCGATTTTATCGCCGTCACCCAGTCGCAACTGAGGGAGGCGATGCGCACCCAGCCAGCACATGCAGGCGACCAAGTAACCGCCCAAGTAGGTTTGCTCCCGTCGTTGGGGAAATTTTCGGCAGCTCCGGAAAGCCCGGACTGTAAATGAGAACAGGAACTGTATGACCCTTGCCTTTATTGCTGTAATTCTTGGTTTGGCGCTCCTCGTCTGGAGCGCCGACCGTTTTGTCGAGGGCTCGGCCTCCACCGCCCGCCATTTCGGCATGCCGCCGCTGTTGATCGGCATGGTGATCGTCGGCTTCGGCACCTCGGCGCCGGAGATGGTGGTGTCGGCGCTGGCCGCCTCGCAGGGCAACCCGGGCATCGCGCTGGGCAATGCCTACGGCTCGAACATCACCAACATCGCCCTGATCCTGGGGATGACGGCCTTGATCAGCCCCATCGCCGTCCATTCGCAGGTGCTGCGTAAAGAACTGCCCATTCTGACGGTGGTGACGGCGCTGGCGGCATGGCAGATATGGGATGGCGCAATCACCCGGCTCGATGCCATCGTGTTGCTGGTTGTTTTCGGCGGCCTGATGGCCTGGTCCATCTGGCAGGGGCTGCGGAAAAAAGAGGATGCGCTGGGTAGCGAGATCGAGCAGGAACTGGACGTCCGCGTCATGCCTCTCCGTCCTGCGCTCTTCTGGCTGGTGGTCGGTCTGCTGCTGCTCATTGTCAGCTCCCGCCTCCTGGTCTGGGGCGCGGTGGAGATCGCTCATGGGTTCGGGGCCAGCGATCTGATCATCGGTCTGACCATCGTCGCGGTCGGCACCTCGCTGCCGGAACTGGCCTCGTCGCTGATCGCCACCCGCAAGGGGGAGCATGATATTGCGCTTGGTAACGTGCTCGGTTCCAACCTCTTCAACACCCTGGCGGTGGTGGGAATCGCCGGAGCGATTCACCCGATGGCGGTGGGACCGGAGGTCTTCAATCGCGACATGCTGGTGATGACCGTCCTGACCCTGTCGCTGTTCGTCATCGGCTACGGGTTCCGGGGTCCGGGCCGCATCAATCGCATCGAGGGGGCGGTGCTGCTGATCAGTTATGTGGGCTATACCGCCTATCTGGTCAGTACGGTTTTCGGCCAGTCAGTTTAAGGGGCAATGATCGCCGCTGAAAATGATAATGACAAAGGAAAAACCGTGAACGATTTGCAACTGCTCATTGACCTCCACCGAGCTGCCGAACGGCAAGGGCCGGGCGGCGAAGCTGAAACAAAACGGGCCCTGGAGCTGGCCGGACTCGACCGCTCTCGCCCGTTGAGGATTGCCGACATTGGCTGCGGCACCGGCGCGTCGACCATCCTTCTTGCCAAGGAACTGGATGCCGATATCATTGCCGTGGACTTCCTGCCGGAATTTCTCGGCGAGCTGCAAGCCAGAGCGCACGATCATGGCGTGGCGACCCGGATCACCACGCTGAACTGCTCCATGGCTGCCCTGCCTTTTACGGTGGGGGAATTCGACGTGCTGTGGTCCGAGGGGGCCATCTACACCATGGGCTTCGAGGCCGGGATCTCGGCCTGGAGCCGATTTTTGAAGCCCGGCGGAAAGCTCGTTGTTTCAGAAATTACCTGGCTTAGTGCCACGCGACCTCCGGAGCTCCAGTCCCATTGGGAGAAGGAGTACCCGGAGATCGATGTCGCCTCGGCAAAAATCGCAATCCTTGAGCGGCATGGCTACAGTCCCGAGGCCTACTTTGTCCTGCCGACCCGATGCTGGCTTGAAAATTACTATCGGCCGCTGCAGAGTCGTTTTGACGCGTTTCTTGAGCGGCATGGCCGCAGCGACCAGGCCCTGGCCATCGTCGAAGCGGAACAGCAAGAAATAGCCCTGTATGAAAAATACAGCGCCTACTACAGCTATGGCGTCTATGTGGCGAAAAAGTGCAAGGGGTGATGCCAAAGGCGGCGAATCAAGGCCCTTGCCGACGGCATCGCTGATCTGAAACTATCGCACGGCACCATCATTCTGTTTGCCTTTTTGCCCTTGATCCTCTATTGTGATCCACGGAGATGTTTTCATGGCAGCCTGGCAGCTCCAGGCCGCGTGGTGCCCTCATCGCCGGCGATTTCTCCCCAAAACCGCATCCCCACTAAAGAGGAACGATATGTCCCCGAAATTGCGCCTGTTATCCCTGTCTGCCTTTTTTCTCCTGCTGTTAGTGCCGCTCGTTGCCTGCACCAGTCCGGATGTCAAGAAAAAGGCCCATTTTGACAAAGGCATGGAATATGTCAATCAAAACAAGCTGAACGAGGCGATCCTCGAGTTCCGCAATGCGGTCCAGGTTGATCCCAAATATGCCGAGGCCCGCTATCAGCTCGGGCTGGCCTACCTGAAGACCGGGGAAAGCAAAAACGCCTTCCAGGAGCTGCAGCGAACCGCGAGCCTTGACCCGAAGAATCTCGATGCCCAGTTGAAAACCGCCGAGTTTCTGCTGCTCGGCAAACAGGTCGAAGAAAGCAGAAGTTATATTGACAAGATTCTCGAACAGAATCCGAACCATGCCGAGGGCCTGGCGGTGCTTGCCAATATCGAGCTGCTCGGCGGCAACACGGCAAAGGCAAAAGAGGCCCTGGACAAGGCCCTGGCCAGTGAACCGAAGCTTGATCGCCTCTACATTCTCCAATCGCGCATCCTGGCGCGGGAAAACGACATGAAGGGCGCCGAGGCTTCCCTGCTGAAGGCCATCGAACTCAGCCCGGATAAACTTTCCACCTATCAGACGTTGTCAGGATTTTATTACAGCCAGAAGGATTACGACAAGACCCAGGCTACCCTCGAGCGGACCATTGCCCGCTTCCCCGATTCGCCCCAGCCCCTGCTGGAGATGGCGGCGTTTCTGATCGGTCGCAATGAGAAGGCCAAGGCGGAGGAGACCATTCTCAAGGCCCTTGCCCTGGAGCCGGAAAACGAGCGGACCGTGCTTTTTCTCATCGATTTTTACAAACAGGCCGGTGAGCCGGCCAAGGCGGAGGAGGCCTTGCAAAAGGCCATCGCTACCAGCAAGAATCCCCAGGAGTTAAAAGGCGTTCTGGCGGATTTTTATTTCGAGGAGCAGCGCTTCCCGGAGGCCAAAGAACTGGTTGATGCGGTGCTGGCGGAAAACGATAAACTGGCCCAGCCGCGACTGGTCAAGGCAAAGCTCGCCATCCATGACAACGCCAACGACGAGGCGATCACCATTCTCGACAAGCTTGTGCAGGAAAACCCTCGCTGGGGCGAGGCCCACCTGCAGCTGGCCCTGGCCCAGCTGGGTAAGGGCAGCATGGAATTGTCGCAGAAGGCGGCGGCCGAGGCGGTCAAGCATATGCCGCGTAACTCCCGCGCCCATGCCCTGCTGGCTCACCATCATCTGCGCAACGGCGAATACGAAAGTGCCCAGAAGGAGGCCACCGTTGCCGTGCAGCTCGATTCGCGCAATGTCCGGGCGGCCATCATTCTCGGCCAGAGCCTGCTGGGCGCCGGCAAGACCGACGACGCCCTGAAGATCTTCGAGCAGATGAACAACAAGGTGCCCGGCACCCTCGAATTTGTCCACAATCTCGCCATGACCCGACTGGCCCGCAAGGAGTTCGACAAGGCGGCGGTCCTGCTGGAGGAGGCCCTGACCGTCAAGAGTGATTTTGTCCCGGCCCTGGTCACCCTGACCGCCCTCGATCTTCAGAACAAGGATGCGGAAAAGGCGGTCCAGCGGGTTCGGCGGCAGCTCGAGCAGGCGCCGGACAACGCCGCCATGCTGCTGCTGCTCGGCGATCTGCTGCTGATCCGCAACTCCCAGAATGAGGCCGCCGATGTCTTCCGTAAGGTGCAATCCCTTGCCCCGGAGAACCCCCGGCCCTATATGATGCTTGCCCGCATTATGGTCCAGGCCGGCAAGCAGGATGAGGCCATCAGTGAATTCCAGGCCCTGCTCGCCAAGCAGCCGGATTCGGTCGAGGCCCTGATGGGACTCGGCCCCCTCTATGAACAGACCGGCAGAACCGACGAGGCGAAAAAGGTCTACCAGCAATTACTGCAACGCGACCCGAAATTCGCCCCGGCTGCCAACAACCTGGCCTGGCTCCTAACCCAGGAGGAGAATCCCGATATGGGCGAGGCCCTGCGCCTGGCCCTGATCGCCAAGGAACGGCTGCCCAATGACCCGAACATCAGCGACACCCTGGGCTTCGTCCACTACCTGCGCGGCTCGCACGGCCTTGCCGTGACCCAGTTCCGTGAGGCCCTGGCCGCCAATAACGTGCCGACGATCCGCTACCACCTCGCCTTGGCGCTCAAAGGGCAGGGACAGGATAAGGAGGCCCTGGAGCAGCTGCAGGAGAGCCTTGCCGCCACCATCTTTTTCCCGGAACGGCAGCAGGCGGAAAAATTGCTGGCTGAATGGCAGGCTGCCGCTAAATAGGTATGGGACGAACCTTTGTCATCGGCGATATTCACGGCTGTTATGACGCCCTGCTGGAGCTCTTCTACGCCATCTCGCCGGACATGGAGGAGGACAGGATCATCCTGCTGGGGGATTATATCGATCGCGGCCCGGACGCCAAAAAAGTCGTCTCTTTTATCATTCGGCTGATGGAGCAGGCGCCCGGCCGGATCATCCCATTGCTGGGCAATCATGAGCAGGCCTTGCTCGCCGCCTTGGCCGGTGAAGGGCGGGATTTTTATCTGCGGATGGGTGGCGACAAAACCCTGCTCAGTTACGGCATTAACCCGCCTTTCACCGGGCCGATCGCCGGCCGCATCCCGGTCAGCCACCTCCATTTTTTCGATGAGCTGTTGCTCTTCTGGGAGGATGACGACTACATTTACGTCCATGCCGGCCTGCAGCCCGGCCTCCATCTCAGTCAACAGTCGCCGAGCTGGTGCTGCTGGGCGCGGGAGCAGTTTCTCGCCTCGGACTATGATTTCGGCAAGACGGTGGTCTTTGCCCACACCCCTTTCGATGCGCCGCTGGTGAAGAAAAACCGGATCGGCATCGACACCGGCGCGGTTTATGGCGGCCGCCTGACCTGCCTGGTCCTGCCGGACAAAACCTTTGTCAGCGTCCCGGTAGCCGCTGCAAACGGCTCAGCCCCAGCCGCCATTTAAGGCGCTTCAGGCGTTACCCCGCTTTAGCCACTTTTTTCAGATCTCCAGCATCCGGTCCAAGGCCAGTCGGGCGCCGACCGCGGTTTCCCGGTCAACGCTGATCTGATTCACCACCTTTCCCGCCGCCAGGTTGTCGAGCACCCAGAGGAGATTCTCCGGGGTGATGCGGCTCATCGTCCCGCAGGTGCAGGGCGTCGGCGCAAGGAGCAGCACGGTTTTGTCGGGATGCTGCATGCGCAGGCGGTTCACCAGGTTGACCTCGGTGCCGATCGCCCAGATCGTCCCTGGCGCCGATTCGGCCACCGCGGCGATGATCTGCTCGGTGGAGCCGTGGCAGTCCGCTGCCTGAACGACCGGAAAGGCGCTTTCCGGATGGACGATGATGCGAATGCCCGGATGCTCTCTTCGCAACTGCGTTATCTGGTCCACCGTAAATTCCTGGTGGACGTGGCAGCAGCCGTTCCAGAGGATGGCCCGTGCTTTCCGGAGCTGTTCGGCGCTGTTGCCGCCCAGGGGCAGGCCGCGCTGCCAGAGGACGATCCTGTCATCGGCTAGGTCGAGCGCCTTTGCGGTGTTCCGGCCCAGGTGTTCATCCGGGAAAAAGAAGACCTTTTCGCCCCGGGCCATGGCCCAGCGCATTACCCGCTCCGCGTTGGAGGAGGTGCAGACCGCGCCGCCGTGGGTGCCGACAAAGGCCTTGATTCGGGCGGAAGAGTTGACATAGGTGACGGGAATGACCCGGCTCATGTCGGTCAGCGCCGCCATCTCTTGCCAGGCGCCGGCAACCTCTTCCGCGGTGGCCATGTCCGCCATCGGGCAGCCGGCCTGCAGGTCCGGGAGGATGACGGCCTGATCGTCTTCGGTCAGGATGTCGGCTGATTCCGCCATGAAATGGACGCCGCAGAAAATGATGAAGGGATACTTGCCCGCCTCTGCCGCCTGGCGGGCAAGTTTGAGGGAATCGCCGGTCAGATCGGCAAAGCGGTAAACGTCTTCCTGCTGGTAGTGGTGGGCGAGGATCAGCACCTTGCCCTGAAGCTCATCCTTGCGGTCCTGCAATTGCTCGAAAATGTTTTTTTTCGCTGTCATTGGTCCTGTTTTCCCCTCAGTGAATAAAAATGGGGCTTATTGCTAAGCCCCTCTGGACATCATCGTCGGTTGTCCGGGCGACGATCAAGCTGACAGTTGAATCGTCCCCGTCTGGCGGAAATGATTATGATCGGCAACGGCTCACTGGGCGATCCGCACCCAGGTGGCCTGCGGCCCCTTGTTGCCCTCGGTAACGCCGAAGGAAACGGAATCGCCTTCGGCCAGCTGATCCATGGCCAGATCCTTCAGGGAGTTCTCGTGGAAATAGATCTCCTTGCCGTCGCTGGCAACGATAAAGCCGTAGGATTCAAAGGGCGAGAGGGATTTGATGACCCCGGTGCCTGCCCCGGTTTCCACGATCGGCTCGGCCACCTTGACCGTCTGGCGCCGTTTGCGCTGCAGCTCCTTGAGCTGCATACCGAGCTTGTCAAAGGCATCGACCAGCAATGGCCGTACCGACTCGCCCTTGCGTTTGACAACAACCGTATCGTTGGGGACCGCGGCGACGAGGCGCACCTCATAGCCCCCCTGTTTATGGGAGGTGGTTTCTTCAATGGTCACCCGCAGATTGAGGATCAGCCCCGGATGATGACGCATCAACCGTTCCTTCTCCTCCTCGATTTTTTCCTGCCAGGACTTGCGGACATCGAGATTACGGCCTTCAACCTTCAGTTCCATAAACATCCTCCATGCTGAATTCCGCCGTACCGCGACTTCAAATACGGCAATGGAACACCTCTCCGGTCAGTGTTGCTCAGCGACCGGATTTTCCGTGTACTATCAGGTTATCATATTCTTTTTTTTAGCTCCACCTTTCTCTTGCTGCGGTTTTGATTTTCAGAATGGCCCGGCAAAACGCCGGCGCAGGGAGGTGATTCGCTCCAGAGACTGATGGCAGCGGGCGAGACTGACCTCGCCGGCGGCAATTGCGGCGATGAGCCGGGCATGGGCCCGACGGATTTTGTCGTGATCATGGCAGATCAGCAGCAGGTCCGCTCCGGCCCGAAATGCCCGGAGAGCGGCATCCGCCACGGACCCCTCGTTTTCGATTGCCCCCATCTCCAGGTCATCGGTGACGATGACCCCGGCAAAGCCAAACTCGTCACGGAGCAGGCCGGACAGCACCTTTTCTGACAGGGTGGCCGGGGTTTGCGGATCAAGCTCCGTGTAAATGGTGTGGGAAGTCATGATTGCTGCCAGTCCGATCCTGATCGCCGCCTCAAAGGGGGGAAGGTCGATCGCCCGGATCTGGGCGAGGGATCGGGAAACCACCGGCAGGTGCAGGTGGGGATCGAGTTGGGCCGCGCCAAGGCCGGGGAAATGCTTGCCGCAGGCGGCAATGCCTCCCTGCTGCAGACCCCGGATCACCTGGGCGCCGAGTTCGGCAACCCGCTTGGGCTCGCCGCCCAGAACCCGTTTTTCCATGAAAAAGCCCTGCCCTGCCGGACAGACATCAAGCACCGGGGCAAGGTTCATGTTGATGCCGGCGCTCGACAGTTCGCGCACGCAGGCCGAGATGTAGTGATCCAGCGCCTTTTCCGGTTTCGGGCCCTCGGCCAGGCGGCGGGCATCGGCAAACTGGGTGAAAGGCGGCGGCAGCCGCGCCACGCTGCCGCCCTCCTGGTCGATGGAGATCAGAGCCGGCGGCAGGCCGGCCTGGCGGCAGTGATTTTGCAGTTCGCTGCACAACTGACCGAGTTGCTCCGGGCTTTCCACGTTGCGGCGGAAAATGATGAAGTTGTTGATGCCGAGCACGGTGATCAAGCCCAGGGTGGAAGCATCCACCCTCTTGCCGGCAAGACCGACCATGAACAGCTGGCCCGCATGCGGGAATGGTGTCATGTGTTTCCCTTTTTTTGATAGAGAACAGGGTCGGTGATTCCTGCCTCGGCAAAACCCTTGAGACGCAGCAGACAGGCATCGCACTCGCCGCAGGCCCGGCCCTGTTGATCCGGATCATAGCAGCTGTGAGTCAGGCTGTAATCAACCCCCAGCTCCTTTCCTTTTATAATAATCTCTTTTTTGGTGAGATGCATCAGGGGGGCGTGAATGGAAAAAATTTTTCCTTCCTCCGCCCCGGCGCGGGTACCGAGATTGGCCACCCGTTCAAAAGCGGCGAGATAATCTGGGCGGCAGTCCGGATAGCCGCTGTAATCAAGGACATTGATGCCGATGAAGATGTCGCGGGCGCCGAGAACCTCGGCCCAGGCCACCGCATGGGAGAGGAAAATGGTATTACGGCCCGGGACATAGGTGACGGGCACCCGTGCGGCCATCTCGGCGGCGCTGCGCTGTTTCGGTACGGCGATGGGGCTGGTCAGGGCCGAGCCGCCGATCCGGTCGAGATCGAGCCGCAAAACGAGATGGGCGACCGCGCCGAGCCGGCGGGCGATCTTGCGGGCCCGTCTGATCTCGACCTTCTGGCGCTGACCGTATGAAAAACTGAGGCAATGGCAGGCAAAACCGCGATCGCGCGCAATGGCCAGCACCGTGGTGGAATCAAGCCCGCCACTCAGCAGAACGATTGCTTTGGCTTGTGATGGTGTCATAACGGATAGTGGATGGGTAAGGGGGTTGTGATGCGAATCTCGTCCGGACCGACCGCGGCCCGGTAGGCGAGCACCAGGACGCCCTCTTGGGCTGCCCTGACCAGGGTTGCCGCATAAAGAGGATCGATGTGGGCGGCCGGGGAAAAAATATGGCCGTCGTAGCGCTGCACGCAGAAGACGATGGCCGCCCCGTGTCCATCCCGATGCAACCGGACAAGTTCCTCCAGGTGGCGGGTGCCGCGGGCGGTAACGGCATCGGGAAACATGGCCGTGCCATCTTCCACCAAGGTGCAGTTCTTTACCTCAACATAGATGGTTTCCCGGCCGCGTCTCAGCAGAAAATCGAGGCGGCTCGCCCCGCACTTTACCTCGGGCCGGATCGTGTCGCAACCGGCCAGTTCGCCGATCACCCCGTTCTCCAGCGCCTCCCGTACCAGCTGGTTGGTGCGGGCTGTATTGATACCTACCCAGCCCCCGTTGACCCGGATCATCTCCAGGGTGAAGGGATATTTACGATTCCGGTTGTTGCTTGTCGACAGCAGAACCGGGTTGCCGGGGGAGAGGCAGCCGCGCATGGAGCCGGTGTTGGGGCAATGGGTAGTTATCTGTTTGCCGTCCGCCATCTGCACGTCAGCGAGAAAGCGTTTATGGCGGCGGATCAGCGTTCCGGGGACGAGGTCGGTAAATTTCATTGCAAATTCCGTGATGATCGGCTCCAATACGAACGAAACATGATGGTCTTGTTAAAAACCGCAAGCCATGGCTGGCGGGAAACAGAGACCGCAGAGCACCAAGAGATAATTAATTGTAATTAAAGATGTTTTCTCTGTGTTCTCAGTGTACTCTGTGGTAAAAAAAAGACTTTTTACGGGTTTGTCAACATTGCGTCAACATCAATGACAATACGCCGCCATGCCGAATCCGCCCCCCCCTGACCGCAAGGTCCCCCGCAAGAAGGCGGTGGCCCTGCGTTACGACGAGAAGCAGGACGCCTCACCGAAGGTGGTGGCCAAGGGCGTCGGCCGGCTGGCGGAAAAATTGCTGGAGCTGGCCCGCAGCCATAACATCCCGGTTCACGAGGATGCCGATCTGGTGGAGGTCCTCTCCAGACTCGAAATCAACGAGGAAATTCCGGAATCGACCTATTTCGTGGTGGCGGAAATTCTCGCTTTTGTCTATCGCACCAATCAGAAGTACAAACGGTAACCTTATCTCCCACTGGGAAAAATCTTCCGCTGTCCCGGTTTTTTCCTGCCCTGGCGCATTGCCCTCACTAAATCATCCCGGCCCGCTGATTTCAAGCACCAAACGCGCCGGGCGCAAAATAACGCCCTGGTTCGCCCGCGCCATTGTCGGCTTCTCCCTCTGGCATATGATTTGCTTAATTAACAGGCAAACAGTGACAGGGAGGGAGTTATGTTTATCCGCAACCGACTCGGTCTGCTCGAAGGCACCGAAACCATGCTGGCCCACGGCCAGCGTCTCAACCAGCTCACCAACAATCTCGCCAATGTCGATACCCCCGGCTACAAGAAGGAAGATGTCACCTTCTGGGAGATGCTGCATCGAACCAACGAAAAACGGCAGCGCGTCGGGAAAGCACTTAAAATACTGACAAATCATCAGCCAGGAGCAGTAAAGACCACCAACAACCCCTTTGATTTTTCCATCAATGGTCAGGGTTTTTTCAAGCTCGATACCCCGCAGGGGGTCCGCTATTCCCGGGCCGGCAATTTCCTTGTCAATGGCAACGGACAGCTCGTTAATCCAGACGGTCATGCGGTGCTCGGTGACGGCGGTCCGATCGTCATCAATGGCAACGACGTTTCGTTGGCCACCGACGGCACCCTGCTGGTGGACGGTGTCAACGTCGGCCGGCTTGACATCGCCACCTTTGCCGATGTCAATAACCTCGAGAAGGAGGGCACTAACCTCTTTCGCATCAAGGAAGGCAGCGGGATGGAGGAGGAGCCGGCGGTCGATTTCTCGGTGCAGCAGGGCACCCTGGAAACCGCCAACGTCAATCTGGTGGCCGAGATGACCGCCCTGCTTGATCTGCATCGGGCCTATGAGGTCCAGCAGAAGTCGATCCGCACCTTTGACGAGATCGATAACAAGGCGATCAACACCGTCGGAAAATTGACATCATAAGAAAGAAATTGACTGTTTTGCCCTGGTCGACAGCTGCGGATCGCCATCCGGTTCCGCCATCGTCGGCTCACCATGACCACCCAGGAGAAAAAAAATGATCCGCGCCCTTTATACATCCACCACCGGCATGAATGCCCAGGAGTTGCAACTCAATGTCATCTCCAACAATCTGGCCAACGTCAACACCGGTGGCTTCAAGAAAAGCCAGACCCAGTTCGAGGATCTCTTTTACAATTCCCTGCGGGCGGTGGGGGCGGAGACCGTTGCCGGCGGCCAGGTGCCGACCGGCGTCCAGGTCGGCATGGGGGTACGACCGACCGCCGTCTACAAGATCTTTACCCAGGGCGATTATGCCCAGACCGGCAATGAACTTGACTGGGCCATCGAGGGGCGTGGTTTTTTTCAGATCGTCCGGGACGGAGTGGAATATTATACCCGGGCCGGCGCCTTCAAGATCGACAGCGACGGCTACATCGTCACCAGTAACGGCGATCGGCTCCAGCCCGAATTTGCCGTGCCGGCCGAAGCGGTGACGGTGGAGATCGATGCCGGCGGCATGCTCTCCGCCCTGGACGCCGCCCAGCAGACCATTGCTTCGGTACAGATCACCCTGCACGATTTCATCAACCCGGCCGGCCTGAAGGCGGTGGGCAGCAATTTCTTCCTGCCCACCGAAGCATCCGGCGACCCGCGGGAGGAGAATCCGGGTATTAATGGTCTCGGCACTTTGTCCCAGGGGTTTCTTGAAACCTCAAACGTCAATGTCACGGAGGAGATGGTCAACCTCATCATCACCCAGCGCGCCTTTGAATCGAACTCCAAGGGGGTGACCACTGCTGACCAGCTTCTCGAAATCTCCAACAATCTGGTTCGCTAAGGTGAATGATGCGCATCTTCCCGCTTTGCCTGCTGCTCGTTTTTCTCTCTTTCGCCCCGCCCGCCGCCGGGGCGGAGGCTGAAGAGACCGGGCAGCGGCTGCTGACGGCAAGCGAGCTGCAGGAGATCTTTCGCGAGCTGATGCAGGACGGGCTTCCGCCGCGGGTACAGGAGATCACGGTCGAAAATTTTGTCAGTCGTCCGGCCCAGATCGTTCTGCCTGCCGGCGAACTGCATTGCCGCCCCGCCGGGATGGCGAACGCCGGTACGCCGGGCCGCAAGACCCTCATCGTTGCGCTTCATGTCGACAACGAAAAACAGGGGGAAGTCACCCTGACCGGAGATCTCCATTACTGGGGCACCGTTGTCCTGCTGGCCCGGCCCCTGTCCCGCCGAGCCCTGCTGGGCGAGCAAGACATCACCACTGATTTTCGCGATATCTCCATGCTGGGCGACGATCTCATCACCGACCCGGAGCAGGTGATCGGCAAGAAACTGAAAAAGGGACTGCGCCAGGGCGCCCTGCTTTATGCCGGGTTGCTGGACAATCCGAATATCGTCAAACGGGGAGACCGGGTGACGATCCTTTCCCGCCGGGCCGGGCTGGAGGTCACGGTGCCGGGTGAGGCCAAGGATGCCGGGGCCGCCGGTGAGATGGTCCGGGTCAAGAACAGTATGAGCCGGCGGGTCGTGCCGGCCCGGGTGGTGGCGGCGGGTCTCGTGCAGGTGGATTAGGAACGTGAGTGGACGCTTCGCTGCTGATGTGGCGCGGGGCACGTTGGTGCAGGCATGCACGAGGAGAGAATCATGAACAAGAAAAAACAAGGAGCATATCATTCTATCGCCGCCCTGGCAATCGTATTCATGCTGGCCGGCTGTGCCGCCACCCCGACCCCGCCTCGGGCGACGATGCCGGACCGCTTTACCCTGCCGGATGTGCAGCCGAAGAATGCCGTGGCTGCGGAGGGTTCCCTGTTCAGCGATACGTCTCTGGACCTTTACAAGGACAGCCGGGCGGCCCGGGTGGGCGACATCGTCATCGTCGAGATTGTCGAGACCTCGAACGGCAAGAAAAAGGCGCGGACCAAAACCGAAAGGGAATCCACCGTGGCCGGCGGCATCACCCAGCTCTTCGGCCTGACCAGCATCCTTGACAAATCAAATGTCGAGGCCGAGCTGCAAAACGATTTCGAGGGCAAAGGGGAGACCGAACGCAACAGCACCATGACCGCCACCCTGTCTGCCAGAGTAGTTGATGTGACGCCGGAGGGCAATCTGGTGATCCAGGGATATCGGGAAATCCGGGTGAACAATGAAACCCAGTTCCTGGTCCTCTCCGGCCTGGTACGTCCGCGCGATATCTCGCCGACCAACTCGATCAAGTCAACCCACATCGCCGACGCCCGTATCGACTATAGCGGCAGCGGTGCCGTTGGTGACAAGCAGCAGCCCGGCTGGCTGGCCCGCGGGCTGGACATGATCTGGCCTTTTTAAATCCGCCGGCGCGGCCGCTGGCGGCAGCCTTTGTCCCGGCTGGGAAAAAATTTCCCCCCCCTTCCTGCCAGCATCGATCCGCCGGTGGATGAATATATTATTTTCCCCTTTTGTTACCAATGGATACATGACAAAAGCGGCGGCAATGACCGTTCGGCACACGGTTTGCTTTTAGCAGAAACAACAGCGGATTGTTCCCCCGCATGAGGAAAAACAATGCATCTCATGACTCGATTTTTCATTCTTGCCACATTTGTTGCCTTGGTTATGCTGCCGACGGTGCCGGCCGAAGCGGTCCGCATGAAGGATATCGCCTCGGTCAAGGGCATCCGGCCCAATCAGCTCGTCGGCTATGGTCTGGTTGTCGGCCTCAACGGCACCGGTGACGGCAACAAGTCGCCTTTCACCACCCAGGCCCTGGTCAACATGCTGGAAAACCTCGGGGTCCATGTCAATCAGAATGACGTCAAGGTGAAAAACGTGGCCGGCGTCATGGTGACCGCTACCCTGCCGCCCTTTCTCAAAAACGGCCAGACCATCGATGTCACCCTCTCCACCTTGGGCGATGCCACCTCGCTGCAGGGCGGCACCCTGGTCGTCACTCCCCTCAAGGGCCTGGACGGCAAGGTCTATGCCGTTGCCCAAGGCCCGGTCAGCATCGGTGGTTTTGCCGTGGCTACCGGGGCCAACGAGAAGGTCCAGGACAATCATCTCACGGTGGCCCGCATTCCGCACGGAGCGACGGTGGAGCGGGAGGTGCCGGTCGCTTTTGCCGAGAAGGAGGATATCGTCCTTCATCTCAACACCCCGGATTTCACCACCATGTCCCGGGCGGTGACTGCCATTGACGAGTATCTGGGCGGTAACTACGCCAGGGCCAAGGACAGCGCCACCCTCCACGTTGCGGTGCCGGAGGAGTATGCCGGCAATGAGGTGGGTTTTATGGCGGCCATCGAAAATCTCGACATCGAGCCGGACACCACCGCCCGCGTTATCATCGACGAGCGGACCGGTACGGTGGTGATGGGCCGGGATGTGACCATCAAGGAGCTCGCCGTCTCCCACGGGAATCTGAGCGTCCAGGTATCCAACCGGCAACAGCAACCCTCCGGCCAGGCCAACAGCAACATCACGGCCCGGGATCAGGAAAACAAACTCGTCGCCATCGAACCGGGGGTCACCCTCGGAGACCTCGTCTCCGCCCTCAACGGTGTCGGCGTAACCCCACGGGATCTCATCGCCATTCTTCAGTCCATCAAGGCGGCGGGAGCCCTGGATGCCAATCTGGAGATCATCTAAATGAAAAGTATCACGCCAGCGACATTTGCATTTCAGAAAAACATGCCGGGTGTCGATAAACCAAATGAGAAGCAGTTTGCCGATTCCCCGGAAGGCAAAAAACTCCGACAGGCCTGTCAGGATTTTGAGGCGATTCTCCTCAGCAGGCTGCTTTCCGCCATGCGGGAGAGTATTCCGGATGACGGGCTGTTTGAGAAATCCTTTGGCGAGAAGATGTACCAGTCCATGCTCGATGAGGAGATGACGAAAAACATGGCTCACGGTAAAGGAGTCGGGATCGGTGATCTCCTTTTTCATGAGTTGAGCGAGGCGGCGGCCCGGGCCGCCAACGGGGGACACGGAAAATGAACGCGCAGACAGCAGTGACAGCCAGCACGACACCGGCCGCCAAAGGGCGGCTGCCGAATGGCGAGGCCTTCCCCCTCCCCCTGATTCTCGATATCCTCAAGCGCCAGATTGCCATCTCGAGCGGCTTTCTCGCCATTCTCGAGTCGGAAAAAGAGGCCCTGATCAGTATGGATGTCACCGCCCTCGTTTCCCTGACCCGGGAAAAAGAGCGGGAACTGAAAAAAATGGCACAGCTCGATCATTCCCTCCAGGAGGTGGCCCGGCGGATTGTGGCCGGCGACGGCGACAACCAGACCCGTATCATCAAGCTGGCCGAGCTCATTCCCTTTATGACGAGGGAGCAGACCCTTGCCGTGAAGCAGTATCGTGATCAGCTCGCCGTCCTGCGGGAAAAGATCAGCAGCAACAACCTGATCAACAAGAGTTTTGCCAGCGCCACCCTGGGTTATATCAACGATGCGATCTCGCTGATCTGCGGCGAGATCGCCGCCAAACCGCTTTACGGCGTCCGGTCCCAGCGCGGCCGCGCCGGGAACGGACCTGCCCTGATGAGCAGAGAGGTGTAAACGATGGTCGGCATCTCCCAGATCCTCAATACCGCCAAAGAGGCGCTGCTGGCCCATCAGCAGTCCGTCTCCGTTGCCGGGCACAACATCGCCAATGTCGATACCCCGGGCTACACGCGGCAGACCCTTGCCCTGAGCCCGAGCACCCCGACCCCGGAAGGCGTCGGCTTTTTCGGCAACGGCGTTCGGGGGATGCAGATCAACCGCCTCTATGACCAGTTCATGGTGAAACGACTGGTGGGCCAAAACGCAACCCTCAACAATCTTCAGGCCCAGCAGGACTCCATGCGTCTGGTGGAAACCTCCTTCAACGAAGCGCCGGGTCTGGCGGTCAACGAGCTGATGAGCGAATTCTGGGCAAGCTGGCAGGAGCTGTCCCTCTATCCGGAAAATATCGCCACCCGGAGCCAGACACTGCAGAAGGCGCAGGTATTGATCGATCAGTTCAACAGCATGACCGTCGAACTTGCCAAAACCCGTTATGACATCAATGTCAGTATCGACGCGGCAGTGAGAGACGTCAACTCGCTGACCAGCCAGATTGCCCAGTTGAACGCCAAAATCGCCGCTTCGGAGGATGATCTGCGTAAACAGAACGACCTGCGCGATCAACGCGACATTCTGGTCAAGGATCTCTCCCAGTATCTCGACATCAATTACTTTGAGGTCAGCACCGGCGCCTATACCATTCTCATGTCCGACGGCCATACCCTGGTCGAGAACAACGAGGCATGGCAGGTGAACTGGAAAAATAACGAGCTGCACTGGGTCAGTCGCAACGCCAAGGGCGCCAGGATCGAAATCGCGGTGGGCGACGGCGCCGAGGTCGGCGGCAAACTGGGCGGCTGGATGGAGACCTACAACAATATCCGTCCGGGTGTGGCGGAAAACTATCTGGGCCGACTCGACGCCCTGGCCAACGCCTTTGTGCGCGAAGTCAATCAGCAGCACAGCCAGGGGGTGGGGCTGACCCGTTTTGCCGGCCAGCTGACCAGCGCCGACATGGCCGCAAATACCGCGTTGCTCACCACCACCATCGATATCGCCACCGCCACCCAGAGTATTGCCGCCGGCACGATGACCATCAACGGCCGCGACATCGGCAAGATCGACGGCGGCACGGCAAGCTTCGGCCTGGCTGCCACCAAGGCGTTTAATACCGCCCAGGCGATCAACGACGCCATTACCGGCGTTCAGGCCAAGCTGACCACTCAGGTGGCCGGCAGCCCGGTAACCGCCATGGCCGGGGCCGAGAACGGTACAATCATTGATTTTCAGATCAACGGCATCGACATCAGCTACACGGTTGATACTGCCGGTGCTCCGGATGACAGTGATCCGGCGGTGCTGGCCGCTCATGTTGTCGATGCCATCAACCAGGCCATCACCAGTTACAACGATCCGACCAATGTGCCGGAGAACATCCCGAAGATCACCATCGAGGCGGTAGTCGGCGACGGCACCAATGGCGGGGCGGCCAACTCCATCATTCTCCGCAACACCAATGCCGGCGATGAGTCGCGCATCATCATCGCGGGTCTGGACAGCGATCCGCTCTCCACCGAGTTCAAGCTCGGCCTGATTGACGCCACCTATGTCGCCGATGCGACCCACAACACCGGGACGGTCTCGCTTTTTTCCCACAAGAGCGATATTACCATCGAGGCGGGCACCGACGATCGCTATCTGGAGCAGCTTGGCCTGGGCGGCGGCAACATCAGCAGCACCGATGAGGGCGGCGATGGTTTTTTGATCTTCACCGCTTCGGACAACCAGGTGCTCTATTCCATCCGCGGCTTTGACTATGCAGATGAGCTGCAGCTCGACGGCGGCAGCTTCAAAATCTGGATCTACAACAATGACAACACCCTGGCCCTGCCCCAGCCGGTGGAGGTGCCGATGGAGCGGGCCTACAGCCTGCAGGATGTGGCCGACGCCATCAATATCTCCATCATTAATGCCAGCGGCCAGGCCACCCCCTGGGTCAATGCGGCGGTGCACGACAATCGGCTGGTGCTGACCCCGGACGCCGACCACCAGTTCGCCTTTGGCGGCGATACCTCGAACTTCCTTGCCACCGCCGGCCTCAATACCTTTTTCTCCGGTTCGAGCGCCGCCTCTATCGGTCTCAATAAGGTGGTAAGCGGCAACACCGACAATATAGCGGCCGGCACCGTCAGTTCCAAGGGTGAGATCTATGCCGGTGATCATTCCAATGCCCTGCTCATCACCAACATTCAACGCGACGAGGCGGTCCACTTTGTCGGCGGTAACACCGGCACCCTGGACGGCTTTTACAACGCCCTGGTGGGCGACATCGGCTTAAAGGGCCGCACGGTGGCCAGGGATTACCAGTACAATCAGCTCGTCTCCGACCAGATGAACACCATGCGCGACGCCACCTCCGGCGTCTCGCTGGACGAAGAGATGGCGGATCTCATCAGGTTTCAGCAGGCGTACTCGGCGGCGGCCAAACTGATCACCTCGTCCGATGAAATGATGCGGACTCTGTTGCAGGCGGTGTAATATGCGAACGACCCTGAACACGATTTACAACATGATCGGTACCAATCTGAACAAAATTACCACCGACATGGAGCGGATCAACCGACAGATTTCCTCCGGCATGCAGATGTCGAAACTGTCCGATAATCCGGTCAATCTGGTCAGCGCTCTCGGCATGCGTTCCACCCTGGCCGAGATCTCCCAGTACCAGGTCAACCTCACCTTCGGTGACTCCATGATCGCAGCCTCGGAACAGGCCTTGACCGGCATCAAGGAGCTGGTCATGAACAGCAAGAATCAGGCGCTGATCGCCATCAACGACAGCCAGACGCCGGAGACCCGCCTCTATGTGGCCGACGAGGTGCATGTCTATCTGGAGCAGATGGTGACCCTGGCCAATACCCGCTGGGACGGCAAATACGTCTTCGGCGGCTACCGCACCACCGGCTACACCGACCTTGAGCCCACCCCCTTCATGCTCGGTTATATCGATGGATATCGTATGAATGGAGCGGAGCTTGCTCCTGTCGATTATGTTGCGCCGGCTCCCCCTCCGGAATACCAGCTGCAGGCGAATGATCTCGTCATCAACGGCATTCCGGTGTCAACCATCACTGCCGATGGTGTATCGGACGTCTATGACCTTTATTCCGCCAAGGCCAAGGCCGACGCCATCAACGCCATCAGCGCCGACTGGGTCAACGCCCTGGGCGAGACCATCCCGGGGTCAGGGGTCACTGCCGAGGTGATTCCCGCCTATCGCCAGGCGACCGGCGCCGTCACCGCCGGCACCCTGGATGCCGGCGATCTCGTCATCAACGGCATCGATGTCTTTGCCAGCCTCGGCCCCACCGCGATCAGCGCCCAGGACACCGATAACGTGCTGCTCAATGCCATCAACGACGTTTCCGTGCAGACCGGCGTGGTCGCCACCCGCGACGCCAACGGCATGATTGCCATCAAGGCGGTGGACGGTCGCAACCTGCATGTTGAAACCACCGCCAACGGCAATACCGTCACCCAGCTCAATGATGGGGGGGCGGCCGCCCTGGACAAGGTCTATTTCGGCTCCATCCAGCTGCGCTCTGACCGCACCTTTATGCTGGAAAGTACCCTGACTCCCGCCTTTCCGCCCGGCGGCACCGAGCCGGCCTTTGCCGCCCTCGGTCTTTCGGGCGGGGCCATGGCGACCGGCGAGGAAAGTGATATCGCAAACGACGGCAAGCTGTCGGTGCAGGCCCTGATTCGGCTTGACAACAATGTCCGCTATACCGGCGACCGCGAAAACGACGCGGAAATCAAGGTTGGCGCGAAAAGCACCATTGCCGTCGCGAAAAACGGCGAAGACGCCATCAGCAGTACCGATGTCTTCAGGGTAATGAAGGAGCTGGAGAATTATCTGCGCGGCCGGAATTACACCTTTGTCACCGGCATCCACGCCGTGGACGATCGTCTTGCCACCCTGGAGGAGATCAATGCCGGCAAGGGGGTGCTTGATGAAAAGTTTCAGGACGGGAATCTGGCCATCAGCGTGACGGATCACGACGTCTATCCGCCAAAAGAGTTTAAGATGCTGATTCCGGTTGATATCACCACAGACACCCCCTATGACATCGGCCTTAAACTGAACGGCATCCCCGGCCTCTCTGCCTCCTGGGACAGCACCGGCCGTCTGCGCCTGGAAAGCTCGGATCCGGATCGCTATACCTTCAATATTACCGAGGACAGCAGCAACACCCTCAACGTCTTCGGCATTAATGCCCATGAATTGCAGCATCAGGGCCTGACCAAATCACTGGAGGATCTGGACAGGGTGATGACGTCGCTGTCGAGCCGCATCTCCGAGTTCGGGGCCCGGGCCAACCGTATTACGGTTCAGAGTCAGATCTACGCCAATCTGGAGCTGGCCAATAAGGAGAATCTTTCGGAAAAACAGGACACCGACATGATCGCAGCCCTGCTTGATCTCAAATCCAAAGAGGTCGCCTATCAGGCGGCTCTGAATGCGGCGGCCAAGACCATGCAGCTCAGTCTTGTTGATTATTTGTAGGGGGGAATGGTACAGTGACGGGAAAGATACAACCATGAGAAGGCGGCAGGCGTCTTTTTCCCGCCAGGATACTTTGAGAGGAGAATTCCCCCATGCTTATTCTTTCCAGAAAGATTGGCGAGGCGATCATCATCGCCGACGACATCAAGGTCAGGGTCCTGGAAAGCAAGGGTGGCCTGGTCAAGCTCGGGGTTGACGCTCCGGAACAGGTTGCCGTTCACCGTGAGGAAATCTATCTGCGTATCGTTGAGGAGAACCGGCGGGCAGCACAGGATGCACCGGCTGATCTCGGCCTGCTCGGCGATGTTTTTGTCATGGAAAAGGAAAGGTAATTTATGAATGCCGTACAACAGGAGATGGCGGTGCAACCGCACAGTGAGAAGCGACTGCTGGTGCAGACCAGCCGTTTCGGTGAGATTGCCGTTGATCCGGACAGGGTTATTTCCATGGTCAGCCCCTTTCTCGGCTTTCCCGAATCGCATCGCTTCATTCTCAGGTCGCACAGCCAGAAGTCGCCTTTTATGTGGTTGCAGTCTTTGGACAACCCGGACCTGGCCTTTGTCGTCATTGACGCGGCGCTGCTCGATTTTGACTACAAGCCGACAATCCCCCGCCAGATTGTCAGCGAGCTTGAGCTGGCCGCAGACGACGAGCGGGACATCCTGCTCATCCTCACCATTCCGAAGGACAATCCCCGGGCCATGACCGCCAACCTGCTCGGCCCGGTGATTCTCAACACCGGCAAGCGGCTGGCCCGACAGGTGGTGCTGGATCCACACAAGTATGATCCCTGCCGGCGGCTTTTTCCGGATACGCAGTGACCGGGGCACAAAAAAACCGGCGAGCCGCCGGTTTTTTGCAGACAAGAGAAAAAGAAAGCAATGACAGGGGTTATTCGTAAAACAGGGAGTCGTCGGCGAGGAGATCGTCCAGCAGCATCCTGTCAGCAATGTCACGGGCATCGACCCGATAGGTGCCTTCGTTTATCTGTTGCTTCAGGGTCTCGATCATCTCCATCCGCATCGCCGGAGTCTGCTCAAGGATCTCCTTCATCTTCTGCACATCCCGGGAGCCGCTTGAAAGTTCGACCCGATCGGCCGGAGCCGCAGCATTTGTTGCCGCCGCACCCTCGGCGCCGCGGTTTTTTTTCACGCCGACCTTGGTATCCGTCCTGATCTGGGAGATTGCGTCGGTTATCTTCATGACCAGCTCCTCTTTGCCCGAAGGCCTGTTTTCCCGTGACCTGTCGTCTTGGTGACTCACAACAACTCATTTTTCTAGTTACCATATCGACTTTTTTTTCTCAAACTTTAAAAAAATATTGACTGCCGCCCCCCTGCCGTTCGCGCCCGTCACTTTTGTCGGAATCGCAAAGCCACGATTCCGACTGGCCGTGTTTTGTAACTCGTAGCTTTCTCGTTCCCGCCTGCCATGATTTGCGGGTTTTTACGGGACGATCACTTTGCTTGCCAAAAAAAAATACGCCTGTTAGAGTTGCCGCCATGAAAAATTACGAGCCCGTCTATCTCATCGACGGCAGCGCCTATATTTATCGCGCCTATCATGCCATTTCTCCTCTGACTGCCAGCACGGGACTGCCGACCCACGCCGCTTATGGCTTTACCACGATTCTGCTCAGAGTTATCCGGGAAAAGGCGCCCCTTTTTCTGGCCATAGCCTTTGATCGTAAGGGGCCAACCTTTCGCCATGCCCTCTATCCCGACTATAAGGCCAACCGGCCACCCATGCCGGAGGATCTTGCCTGCCAGATCCCCTATATCCGTAAAATCGCTACGGCATACAACATCCTTTCTTTGGAACAGGAGGGCATGGAGGCGGATGACCTCATCGCCTCCGCCGCGACCCGGCTTGCCGCAACCGGCAACAAGGTGGTCATTGTCTCCGGCGACAAGGATCTCCTGCAACTGGTGAGTGAGGCGGTTGTTGTCTGGGATCCCATGGCCGATCGGTTGATGGACGAGCAGGCGGTCCGGACCCGTTACCACGTCGGCCCGGAAAAACTGAACGATCTGTTCGGCCTGATCGGCGACAGCTCGGACAACGTGCCGGGGGTGCCCGGCGTCGGACCGAAGACCGCGGAAAAACTGATCAACGAGTTTGCCAGCATGGAAGGTCTTTATGCTGGAATCGACCAGCTCAACCAGCCGAAATTAAAGGAAAAGCTGCTTGCTCACCGTGAGCAGGCCTTTCTCTCTCGCCAGCTTATTGCCCTGAACACCTCGGTGCCGGTGCCCGGTCATCTTGACGCCTATCGTCTGCCCCGGCCTGATGAGGAAAAATTGCACGCCCTGTTCTCTGAACTGGAGTTCACCCGGCTGCTGAAAAGTGAGGCGCCGGTGCGGCCTCTGGCAACCGAGGGGTACTCTCTGGTGACAAGCCGCCCCGCGCTGGACGCCCTCTGTCGCCGGCTCATGGAAAAACCGCTGCTGGTGCTGGACACGGAAACCACCTCCCTGGATCCCCTCTCCGCCCGGCTGGTCGGCATCTCGCTTTGCACCGAGCCTGACTTGGCCTGGTATGTGCCGGTCGGCCATGTGGATGCAGAGGGCGGTCGCCTCGCCGGCCAGCTCTCACTGGCCGACCTGGTCGAATATCTGCAGCCGCTGCTGGTTGACGATAAGCGTCTCATTATTGGCCATAACATTAAATATGATTGTCAGGTTCTAAGGGCGAACGGTCTGAGCCTCACCGCTCCCCTGGCCGACACCATGATTGCTTCCTATCTTCTTAATCCCGCCCGTCGCAGCCACGGCCTCGACGATCTCTGCCGTGAGCAGCTCCAGCGCCGGCTCACCACCTTTGCGGAGGTATCGAATAATGATAAACGTCCGGATGCGTTCGCCTATGTTCCCTTGGCCGCGGCGCGGGATTATGCCTGCGAGGATGTTGTGGCCACTTTAATGCTCTGGCAGCGTTTTGAGCCGCAACTGCGGGCCTTAAGCCTCCAGGAGCTGTTCCGCGACCTGGAAATGCCCCTGGTGCCGCTCTTGGCCGAGATGGAAGAAACCGGTATTCTGGTGGACCGGGAAACTCTTGCCGCTGTTTCCTGCGAGTTTGGGAAAAAGCTTGCCGAACTGGAGGCGAGGATTTTTGTCCTGGCTGGAGAAGAATTCAACATCAATTCGCCGAAACAGCTTGGCGTCATTCTCTTTGAAAAATTGCGACTGCCCATGGGGCGCAAGACAAAAACCGGCTATTCCACTGATGTCACGGTTCTTGAGAAACTCGCTGCCTATCATGAATTGCCGGCCGTCGTCCTGGAGCATCGCAGTATCGCTAAGCTTAAATCGACCTATGCCGACAAGCTCTTCACCCTCATTCATCCCCGCACCGGTCGGGTGCACACCTCCTTCAATCAGACGGTCACCGCGACCGGTCGGCTGAGCAGCAGCAATCCTAATCTCCAGAACATCCCGATTCGCACCCCTGAGGGCCAGCGTATCCGGGAGGCCTTTGTCGCGGGCCCCGGCATGGTGTTGCTTGCCGCCGATTATTCGCAGATTGATTTGCGGGTTCTTGCTCATTATTCCCGGGACGAGGCCCTAATGGAGGCGTTTTGGACCTGCCGCGATGTGCACGCCCAGACCGCGGCGGAGATCTTCCGGGTCCATGAAAGCCTCATCACCCCGCAGATGCGCCGGGTTGCGAAAAGCATCAATTTCGGCATTGTCTACGGCATGTCCGCCTTCGGCCTGGCAGCCCAGCTCAACATCAGCCGCAAGGAGGCCCAGACCTTCATCAACCGCTATTTCGATCTCTATCGCGGGGTGAAACGTTTCATGGAAGCCATCATCGAAGAGGCCAGACAGCAGGGATTCGTCACCACCCTGTTTCGGCGGCGGCGGGAGCTGCCCGACATCGCCAGCAGCAACAAGACCGTCCGGGAATTTGCCGAACGTACTGCCCTCAATACCCCGATCCAGGGGACCGCGGCTGACATCATCAAATTGGCCTCGCTGCGCTGCCACGAACAGCTGCGCCGTGCCGGCCTGTCCGGCCGCCTGTTGCTGCAGATCCATGACGAACTGGTCTTTGAGCTGCCACGTGAGGAGATTGCCGCCACCTCTGCCGTGATTAAGGAGGCCATGGAGCAGGTCGTAAAGCTGACCGTGCCGTTGCTGGTCAACCTGTCGTCGGGGAGCAATCTTGCGGAAACGAAGTAAATTGACAATTGCCAACCGACATTTCATAATGGCGACACGGCTGAAGAGGTACAGCACGCTCACAACCTGTTCGTTTTGTGTCACAGCTTGATCGTTACGGAATATATCGCTAAAGGAGTTCTTTCATGCTTGATCTTCTCCGTCGCAAGGCCCAGTCGCCTTATTTGCAGGCCACGGTGCTCATTATCATTGTCGTTTTTGTTTTCTGGGGCGTTGGCGGCAACTCGGGCGGCGCCAGGAACGCCGTAGCCACGGTCAACGGCCAGCCGATCACCCTGGAGGAGTATGACAAGGCCCTGGGCGCTGCTCTGGACAACTTCAGAAACCAGTTCGGCGGCACTCTGCCCAAGGATTTTGTCGAAACCTTCGGCGTCAAGAGGCAGGTCCTCAACGATCTGATCCGCAAGGAGCTGGTGTTGCAGGGTGGTGAGGACATGGGCATCTTTGTCAGTGATGCGGAAATCCAGAATGCCGTCAAGGAGATGACCGTTTTTCACAGCAACGGTCAGTTTGATGTGAACCGCTACCGCGAGGTGCTGAAATCCTCCCGCCTGACGCCGACTAAGTTTGAAGTGTCTCTCCGCAAGGATCTGCTGCTTGCCAAGATCAGTGATCAGCTCGGCGGATTCGCCAGGGCGACGCCTCGGGAAACGGATGAGCGCTTTACCTTTGCCAATGAGGAACTGCGCCTGAGCTATGCCCTCTTCAGACCGGCGGATTTCACCGATCAGGTGACGGTTACTCCTGCGGCGCTTGATGCCTATTATGATGCCAACAAGACGAAATACCAGACACCGTTGCAGGTGAAGCTTTCCTACCTCGCTTTCCGCACCAGCGAGGAGATGAAAAACATAACGATCCCGGAAGAGGAGCTGCGCGACTATTACGCAAGTCACGCCGACCAGTTCGGGACTCCGGAACAACGGCGGGCCAGTCACATTCTGCTTCGGACCACGGAAGAAAATAAAGAGGCGCGGAGGCAGGAGATTGACGGGATTCTGGCCCGCCTCAAGGCGGGAGAGGATTTTGCCGCATTGGCCCGTGAGTTTTCCGAGGACGGTACCGCGGTCCAGGGTGGCGATCTCGGTTTTTTCAGCCGTGGCCGGATGGTGCAGCCCTTTGAGGAGGCGGTCTTTGCCCTGGAGAAAAAGGGTGATCTGAGTGAGGTCGTCACCACCCCTTTCGGTCTCCATCTTATTCAGCTTACTGATATCAAACCGACGGAAACCACCTCCTTTGAGGATGCCAGGGTCGGAATCGAAAAACAGCTTAAGGAGCAGAAGGCGGCAAACACGGTTTTCGAGAGGGCCAATGAGGCCTATGAAAAGATTATTTTTGCCGGCAGCCTGGCAAAGTATGCGGAAAATTTCGGGATCACCCCTGCGCAAACCCCCTTTTTCGACCAGAACTCTCCGCCGGCCGAGCTTGCCGGGGCAACAGCCGTGCTCAGCACCGCCTTTTCTCTGAAGAAAGGCGAGCTCAGCTCGTTGCTTGAGACCCCGGACGGCTACGTCATTGTCTTGCTCGCCGACCGCAAGGAGCCGGAGACCCCGCCCCTTGATGCGGTGCGTGATCGGGTGGAGAAGGATTATGTTGCCCAGGAGGCGCGCCTCTTCTGCCGGAAGGCGGCAGAGGAGGCGCTGACCGCCGCGCGATCAGGGGAGGCGGATTTTGCCGCAGTGATGAAGGAGCGGAAGGCGACGGTCAAGGACACGGGCTTTATTACCCGAGCCGTCGGGATCGTCGGTGAGCTGCCGGCGCCGGTGGTCGAAGCGGGCCAGCGGCTCACCGCGAAAACGCCATATCCGGACAGTGTGCTGGAGGCAAAGGAAGGTTTTTACGTCCTCCGATTTGCCGAACGCAAGGCGGGGGCGGATAGCGACGAGAAACGGCAGACCATCGCTGCGCAGCTTGCGGCGGAAAAGCAGCAGGCGATCCTGGCGGCGTGGACCGCCCGGCTCATGGAAGAGGGACGGATAACGATCAACGAGGAATATCTGCAATAGGTGGTGGCCGGGAGAGAGCAACGCTACTTTCCCGTTCATTCCTCCTCGTTTTTCCTGCCCCACAGCGGGTCCTGGCCGAAGCGATCCATCCACCAGTCCGCGGCATCCAGGGTCTCTTTCTGGATGACCAGCGGGAAACGGAAATTTTTGCAGTAGAGCAGCAGCGTCTGATAGGCGTCGCTGAGCCTCCGCATCTGCTCCTCGCTGCCCGTCTTGTTGCCGGTGAGGTCCGGGTGATGGATTTTCGACAGGCGGCGATAGGCCTTTTTGATTTCGGCCAGCGTTGCCGTCTCCCCCAGGCCGAGAAGTTCCCGGGCCGCGATGATTTTTTCCCACTCTTTCCTGGTCATGACCCGTCCTTTTTTTTCCAGCTTTTTTCCTCGTGGCGCAGCAGCCGGCCGATGTTGCTTCGATGTTTGAGCCAGACGAGCAGGCTGACGAAAAGGGCCAGCAAGAGGCAGTCGCCGCTGCCCTGGTTCCAGAAGATGACTATCGGCATCAGCGCCGCGGCCAGCAATGAGCCGACGGATACATAACCGGAAAGGGCAACCGCGGCGACAAAGGCAACCAGACAGATGGCAAGGGCCAGGGGAGAAAGATAGAGAAAGATTCCCACGGCGGTGGCGACCCCCTTCCCGCCCTGGAACCGCAGATAGACGGGAAAGAGATGGCCGACAAAGGCTGCCCCGCCGCAGAGCATGACGACCTCAGCTTCGAACCCCATTGTTCTGGCTATCAGCATGGGCAAATAGCCCTTTGCCGCGTCGAGCAGCAGCGTCAGGGCTCCTACTTTTTTGCCTGCCAGGCGGCTGACATTGGTTGCACCGATATTGCCGCTGCCCTCTTTGCGCACGTCGATGCCGGCGAGCTTGCCCAGCAGCAGCCCGAAGGGAATCGAGCCGGTCAGGTATGACAGCACGATCAGAAGATAGTCCACAAGCTCCATCCTTTTTGTGTTCGTGATCCGGCGGCACTCGGCCCGTCATGCCGGCCCGGCCTCCTCTGGGAAAATCTGCCACAGGGTACGCGAGATTTTCCTATAAATCAATGGCTGATTCACGCTATACTGACTGGCAGGGGCAATACCGCCCTTTCACGCACGGGAGTTTCCATGGATCAACGTTTCATGCAGGAGGCGATCAGGCTGTCACGGGAAAAATCTCTGCAGGGCGAGGGAGGACCTTTTGGTGCCGTTATTGTCCAGGAGGGCAGGATTATTGCGCGGGGCTGGAACCAGGTGCTGAAGAAAAACGATCCCACCTGTCATGCGGAGATGGTGGCCATCCGCAAGGCCTGCCGCCTGCTCAAGGATTACCGCCTGACCGGCTGCACCATCTTCGTTAACTGTGAACCCTGTCCCATGTGTCTTGCCGCCCTCTACTGGGCGGGCATTGAGCGGATCGTTTTTGCCGCCAGCCGCCGTGATGCCGCGGACCTCGGTTTTGTCGATGACTTTCTCTATCGGGAACTTCTCCTCTCTCCCCATGAGCGGACCATCCCTACCCGGCAGGAGATGCGGGAAGATGCACTGGCCGTCTTTGCCGAGTGGGACCGGCTGGCGGACAAGATCATTTACTGATCCAGCTGAACCCCCTCCTTCGCCCCCCTGTGACCTGCCCTGATTCATCCCCTGTGCGCTAAAAAAAAATGTCTCCCTTGATCTAAGTCAAAGCTCTTCCGTGCTCTTTCGACTAGGATGAAAGAAAAAGAGGGCGTGCCCTTGGCGGCCGACGCTGGCGGGTCCTCTCTCTGCAGGCACGAGTCATAGAACGGGGTCGGGGTTCTACCTGACGCCGGAAGGAGCGTATTATGAAATGCCCTGGACAGGACAGTCGGTATTGGGAGGGCGCGGCGATCTTTGAGGTGAAATGTCCGCAGTGCGCCCATTCCATTGAATTTTTCAAGGATGACGTCAGCCGTAAGTGTTCGGCCTGCGGCCACCGCATGCTCAATCCGAAAATCGATTTCGGCTGCGCCGCCTATTGCCCGCACGCGGCCCAGTGTCTCGGCTCCCTGCCGGAGGAGCACCAGCCGGCCGGCCAGACTCTCAAAGAGCGCACCGCGGTGGCAATGAAACGGTATTTCGGCACTGATTTTAAGCGGATCGGCCATGCAAGCAAGGTTGCCCATTATGCCGAGGCGATCAACCGCTATGAGGAGGGTGATCCGGCGGTGGTGCTGGTTGCCGCCTATCTGCATGACATCGGCATCCAGGAGGCGGAGCGGAAACACAACAGCACCGCCGCCCGATACCAACACCAGGAGGGGCCGCCCATCGCTCGCCAGATTCTCGCCGATCTCGGCGCCGAACCGGAGCTCATTGACGAGGTTTGCGACATCATCGGTCATCATCATTGCCCGCGGCGTGAGGAGTCGATCAACTTCAAGGTGATCTATGATGCTGACCTTATTGTCAATCTTGACGAAAAACAGCGCGAAAAACCGACGCCGCCGCAGCATCTGAGGAAAATCATCGAAAAATCGTTTCTGACCGCAGCGGGAAGACGGATTGCTGCCGACGTGTTATTGCATGGATAACCAGGAGAAGATCATCATGAAGATAGAGAGAAAAATCATCGAAATCGACGAGTCGCTGTGTAACGGTTGCGGCCAGTGCGTACCGGGCTGTGCGGAAGGTGCTCTGGAAATCGTTGACGGCAAAGCCCGCCTGGTGGCGGAAAAATACTGCGACGGCCTGGGCGCCTGCCTAGGCGAGTGCCCGACCGGGGCCTTGCGTATCATAGAGCGCAGCGCCGATGACTTTGACGAAAAGGCGGTGGAGGAGTTGCTCCGGAGTAAAAAGGAACAGGCGGCCAACGTCGTATCCACCTCCTGCTCCTGCCCGTCCGCCGGCTTGCAGCATTTTACCCCGCAAGGTGGCTGCCAGGCGGCCAATGCGCCCCGCACGATGCCTGCGGATGGCGTCGGCTCCGCCTTAAGTCACTGGCCGGTGCAGATCCGTCTGGTGCCAGCCACCGCGCCGTTTCTTGACAACAGCGATCTGCTGATTGTCGCAGATTGCGCGCCGATCGCCTATGCCGATTTTCACCGGAATTTTATCTCCGGCCGGGTGGTGATGATGGGATGCCCGAAGTTTGATGACCGGGAGAGCTATGTGGAGAAATTTACCGAGATATTCCGCAACCGCGCCATCAAGAGCATTGCCACGGTAATAATGGAGGTGCCCTGCTGCGCCAGCATGCGGGGTATCGTCAAGGAGGCGCTGGCCCGGTCCGGAAAGGCGATTACCTGCACGGAATTCGTCATCAGTGCCCGGGGGGCGATTCTGTCCTGATCGTTGCCGAGCTGAAAGGGTCAGTTTGGTTGGAGGTGGGAGAGCGCCTGGCGGGCCAGCTCACCGACCGTGACCCGCCGGAGAACGCGGTTTTCATAGATGGTCAAAGGATGGGTGCTGTCGCACCACGATCTGATCTGCCAGGCTGCCTCGCGGATGCGCAGGATGCCGAAGTTGCGGCAGGCGAGGCCAATGACCACCGGGTCGGCTGATTCGAGATACATGGCCATGTGGCCGTCGGCGTCGTGGTGCAGCAGCAGTTCGGGCCGCACCATGGCCAGTCGGCCGATGCCCCACATGAGACCGTGCTGCAGGGCCGGCAACTCCAGGTAGTTTTCCTCTCGCATGTAGGAGACGAGCAGGTGGGCGTATTCGTCGGCCAGCCAATCGGTGACCGCCATGATTTCGCCCATCGCCTCCGGAATTCCCCAGCCAATACCACCCGATTCTTCGTTCATGCTCCAGAGCAGGCGGCGCATAACGATGCGCGCCGCCTCTTTCTCCTGTCGGGCCAGTCGGTTCATCACTGCGCCGAGGACGGTAACCGTGTGCCATTTTACCCGCTCGTCGGTGCGATAGAGGCCGGCGACCAGTGAACCGATCAGCTCCTGCGGCGAAAAGGGGGCCAGCTCGCGTAGAACATGGTCGATGTCTTCATGGATCAGCAGCGATTGCAGCCTTCTTTTGATCTCCCGTTCCCGCCCCATTTCTCCGGATCACTTTGTCTCGTTTTTATTCGCCCTTCACCGCCTTGGCCAACCTGACGCCCAATTCGGCGCAGGCCTTGTAATCTTCGTGGGTGGGTACGTTTTTTACCTTGATGCCCGGGTCAACGAGCTCGACCCCCATCTCCTCCAGATAGGCATTGATGTGTTTGACCGCTTCGCCGGACCAGCCGAAGGAACCGAAGGCGGCGCCGATCTTGCGTTTCGGCCGCAGACCCTTGAGATAGGTAAGAAGATCGGCCATGGTGGGCAGCATGCCGTTGTTCAGCGTCGGCGAGCCGAAAAGGATCCCACGGGCCTCGAGGATTTCGGTGACGATATCGCTGCGGTGATTGGCCTTGAGGTCCATCAATTTGACGCTGACCCCTTCGTCGATGATGCCCTGACTGATGGCGCGCGCCATCTTCTCGGTGCTGTGCCACATGGAATCATAGGCCACCACCACTTTGCGTTCCGTCTGATAGGTGGCCCAGCGCTCATAGGCAGCGAGGATCTGGCCGGGATTTTTGCGCCAGATCAGGCCGTGATCCGGGGCGATCATGTCGATGTCAAGCTTCATCTCCGCCACCGACTGCAGAAGTTTCTGCACATTGGGGGAAAAGATCATGAGGATGTTGGCGTAATATTTGGCGGCGTGGGCCATCAGTTCTCCCTGACTGACCTCATCGTCGAACCGTTCTGAGGTTGACCAGTGCTGGCCGAAGGCGTCGCTCGAGATGAGCAGTTTGTCCTCCGGGATATAGGAAAACATGCTGTCCGGCCAGTGCAGCATGCGGGTTTCGAGAAAGTGGACGGATTTTTTGCCGAGACTGACGCTGTCGCCGGACTTGACCACCTCAAGCGGCCAGTTGGTTGGATGAAAATGGCTGTGGATCGCCTTTTCGCCCATAGGTGAGCAGAAGATCTTTTCCGGTTTGACCAGCTCGACGATCTCCGGCAGGCAGCCGGAATGGTCCATTTCCACATGGTTGACAACGATATAATCAATTTTGGTCGGATCGGTCAGCCGGCTGATCCGGTGCAGCAGTTCGTTCTTGAAAGGTTTTTTCACCGTGTCAAACAGGGTGATCTTGTCATCCATGGCCAAAAAGGCGTTATAGGTGGTCCCCTTGTAGGTCGAATAGCCGTGAAAATCCCGGATGCTCCAGTCCACTGCGCCGACCCAGAAAATGTTGTTCTTGACCTCCAGTGCTCCCATTGCCTCCTCCTTCCATTGTCAGTTGATGGTCCACATGATTACGCACTGTTACCATCTCGGTCGGACAATGGCAATTTCAAAAACAGCGGTCGGCTAAAAAGCAATGGGCCGCCCGGCCCCTCCGCGGGACTGTTTCCTTCTCTGTCGGCACAAAAAAACCCGCCGGCACCTTGCGGTCACGGCGGGTTGGTGTTACCCGCGGAAATGTGGTCACCGTCCCGTCATTTTTTCGGCGGCGGTGGGGTAAAGACCCGCTGGCCCATTTCCTGGTCAATGGCGAACAGGCCGCTGCGATTGTCGCCGATCAGGCGGAATTTTTCCAGCACCGCGCTGACCGAGGCCTCTTCCTCAACCTGCTCTGAGACAAACCACTGCAGGAAAATGGTTGAGGCATGATCTCGCTCGTCGAGGGCCTTGTTGACCAGTTCGTTGATCAACGCGGTCACTTTCTGTTCGTGGCGCAGCACCTCCTCGAAGACATGGAGGGGTGATTCCCACTGGAACGGCGGTTTGCTTATGGCCTCCATGATGGCGCGCCCGCCCCGTTCGTTGATGTAATCGTAGATTTTGATGGCGTGAAAAAGCTCTTCCTGGGCCTGGGCCCGCATCCAGGATGCGCAGCCGGTCAGGCTGATCGACTCAAAGTAGGAGCTCATGGAGAGATAGAAGTAGGAGGAATAGAGCTCCCAGTTCACCTGTTCGTTGAGCGCCTTTTCCATCTTTTCACTCAGCATGATCAGGCCCTCCAGAGACCGTGGAGGTTGCAGTATTCACGGGCCGAGACCTCGCTGCCATCGGTGCGGAAGTCCGCCTGCGGCGGGACACCGGGTTTGAGGAAGGTGCGCTGCACTGTCGTGTTGTCGATAATAAGGTCGATCCATTCGATATAATGCTTTTCTTCCATGGGGTGGGCCACGGATCCGACTTTCACCCGGTAGCCGCCGTCGATTTTTTCAATGACCGGCACATGTTTTTCCTTGGCGGCATCGACCGTGTTTTCCACCAGGTGTTTCATCGCTTGACCGCAGCAGACCAGCTCGCCGCCGCCGGCATGCAGGACTTCGACGATGTTGCCACAGACTTCGCATTTGTAGACGTACAGTTGTTTGGTCATGATGGTCTCCTTTTCACTTGTGCTCATTGAGGGAAAGCCGCCCATTAAAGGAAGCGATTTGGTTTGCGTCAATTATGACAAACCCGTAAAAAGTCTTTTTTCACCACAGAGCGCACAGAGGATGCAGAGAAAACATCTTTTATTACAGTTAGTTGCCTCTTCGTGTTCTGCGGTCTCTGCAATTAATTTTCAGTTTTGCGAAATCATCAATTATTATGGGGAGAGAAAAATCGTACGGAGCCCGGTCGTTGTCATCACTTTCTATCAGGCCACGGCGAGCTGTCTCATTGCAAGGAGTTTTGTGGTGGCTCTGAAAAAAAGGCCTGCACGGTCGGGACAGCGGCACCAGCCGGGTAGTGGGACCCAGCTGAGCTGCGGTTGTCCCGGCAAGGGAAAGCAAAGACGCCTCTATCCTTCTTCGCCCCGGGGCAACGACTGAATAGCGAAGCAGCGTGGTGAAAGCGGTCAGGATGCGCCTTTTTTCTTTTGTTTGCAGGCCGGGCAGATACCGGTGAACTCGAGACGATGGCGAATGATCTGGAAATCGGTCACCTTCTGGGCCTCGGCCTCGATGTCCCCGACCGGCGCCACGTCAATGTCCCCGACTCTGCCGCAGACCACGCAGCGCACATGGGCGTGGATGCTGACGTCCCCATCAAATCGCTTCTGAGTTCCGCCGACGTCGAGTTTCTGGATGACGCCGGTGTCGGACAGTATCTCCAGATTGCGATACACGGTGCCAAGGCTGATTTTCGGCATCCGTTTGCGGAGGATCTGATACATGTCGTCAGCGGTTGGGTGGGTTTTTACTTTACGTAATTCTTCGAGAATTACTTGCCGTTGTTTTGTCATGCGCAGCTTGTTCTGGGCTTCCATGTCTTCCTCCCAACAACAGATCAAAAATGATTACTAATTACAGTAATATATTTTTACCGGGAACGCAAGAACCTTATATAATTGCTTTCGCTGAAGGATTAAAGTGTTTACCGGAACTTCCTGTATTTGGTTTTTCCTCGTTGCCGCCTATCCAGCTTGGCAAGGGAAACGTTCGTATCGCCCCAGTACTGGACCAGTTCTGCGGCGCCGCAGATACGGTGCTGCTGAATTCGTTACCTTGTCGTTGCAAAGTTTTTAGAGGTGATGGCGTCGCAAAAAGTCGCCAACTGCTTCGTTGCTGCACATTATCTCGTCACTGCGGCGTACCCAAGTACGCCTCATTCCTCGAAATGTGCGCGCCTCGCATTTGACGATTTTTGCTTCGCCATCCCCGATATTGACTTTTTACGAGACCATCAGAGGTAGACGGCCAAAAAAAAAGGAGTCAGCTCGCGGCGAGCTGACTCCTTTGGATGTGCCTGGCGTCCCCAAGGGGATTCGAACCCCTGTTGCCGGCGTGAAAGGCCGGTGTCCTGGACCTGGCTAGACGATGGGGACATCTGGTGGGTCGTGCGCGACTCGAACGCGCGACTCTCTGCTTAAAAGGCAGATACTCTACCGACTGAGTTAACGACCCGCGAAAGAAGCGGCATTTTTACCCCAGCCGGTTTCATTTGTCAACATCTCTTTTAGTCGGATTTTCGTTTTTTGTCGAGGAAGAAGTGTGTGTGTGCTCATTTTTTCAACGGAAATCCCTTGTGATCACAAGGGAGGTCTGCTATCCTTCCTTTCTTTACCGCAGCAATCATTTTTGTCGGAATCGCAAAAAGCGACGATTCCGACGGACGGGGCATTGCAATTCGTTGTTTTCACTTTTCCGCCCGCCATTGTTTGCGGTTTTTTGCGAGACCACCATTTTTCTTCCGGGACTTTTTACAAGGCGTTTTCCATGGGGCTTCTCTCTGCATCCACCTCCTTTGTCCGCTATGCCGTCGAAGGTGAACCGGCAGCCAATTTCCTCGACTTCGCAGCCGAGCGCATCAGTGCCAATGCCTTCCGCGACATCGACGACACCTATGAGGAGCGCTCGATTGGCTGGGTCTCGGTACTGAACATGTTCGACTCTTCCTTTGCCTATGCCTCCTTTGTTGCTGGTGACTTTATTGTATTGACCCTGCGTATCGATGAACGGACCGTGGCGCCCAGGGTGTTGAAAAAATTCACCATGAAGGAGGAGGAGAGGGTGAAAAAGGAGAAGCAGCTGCCGAAACTGAGTCGTTCCCACCGCCTCGAGATTAAGGAAAATGTCAAGCTGATGCTGCTTAAAAAAGCGGTGCCGATCCCTGCTACCTACGATCTCTGCTGGAATCTGTCCCAGGGGACCCTCCTCTTTTTTTCCACCAGCGCCAAAGCGCAGAGCGAACTTGAAGATTTTTTCAGGAAAACGTTTGACCTTTCCCTGCGTCTGCAGATCCCCTATCTCGTCGCCGAGCATCTTCTGGAGCCGGACCTGCATGACGCCCTCGGCCGACTTTCACCGGACATTCTTATCTGAGCACAGCACGAACATATCATGGATCTCGTTGATTTACTTGTTGAAAAGCGGTTTCTCGGTCAGGAGTTTCTTACCTGGCTCTGGTTCAAGAGCGACGAGCGGGGTGGCACTGTCTATCTGCCTGGCGCCGGCGATATCCAGCTCGTCTTTGAAAAACACGTGCTGCTCGAGTACGGTGAGGGAGAGGCTTTTGAGAAGATTATTTGTCAAGGGTTGCAGGCGGAACTTAAAGAGGCGCGCACCGGGTTGCGCATGGGGAAGAAACTTGAGCAGGCCCGCATCCATCTGGTCCAGAATGATCATGAGTGGTACTTGACCTTCAAGGCCGGTCTGTTTGAGTTCCGCAGCGTCCGGCCTCCCCGCACCATGGCAGGATCTGAGGAAGGCGACAGTGACGAGGCGGTGGAGGGCCGCCTCCTTGACCGCATTGGCCTGCTGGAAATCGCGGTCAGGACAATGGATGAGCTTTTTCGTCTCTTTCTCGAGGTGCGGATCAGTCCGCTCCGCTGGCAGGAGGAGAAGGAGCGCATGCGCACCTGGATTCATAAGGGCGAATAAGCAATCAGTTTTTCCGGATCAATTTACGATGAGCGATTTGCGACTTTTTGCGACACTATCAATCAACCTTTGCACGCACCGCACCAGTTATGGAATTTGAAACCGTCATCGGCCTGGAAGTTCATGCTCAGCTGAAAACACAGACAAAGATATTCTGTTCCTGCTCCACCGAATTCGGCAAGCCCGCAAATACCAGCACCTGTCCGGTCTGCCTCGGTTTGCCCGGCGTGCTGCCGGTTCTGAACCGTCAGGTGGTGGAGTATGCCATCCGCATGGGGCTGGCCACCGCGTGCCGGATCAATCAGCTCAATCAGTTTGCCCGTAAGAACTATTTTTATCCTGACCTGCCCAAAGGCTACCAGATTTCGCAGTTTGATCTGCCCATAGCTGAACACGGGCATATTGACATCGAGGTGAACGGCACCTCCCGCCGTATCGGCCTGACCCGCATTCATATGGAGGAGGATGCGGGCAAACTGGTGCATGACGAGGTCAAGCCGCAGAGCTATGTGGATCTCAACCGTACCGGGGTGCCGCTCATTGAAATCGTCTCCGAACCCGATATCCGCTCACCGGAGGAGGCGGCCGCCTATCTGAAAAAGCTGCATGCCATCCTCCGCTATCTTGATATCTGCGACGGCAACATGCAGGAGGGCAGTTTCCGCTGCGACGCCAACATTTCGCTGCGGCCGATCGGCCAGCAGGAGTTCGGCACCCGCACGGAACTGAAAAATATGAACTCCTTCCGCAACGTGCAGCGAGCGCTGGAATACGAGGTGCGCCGCCAGCGCGACATCCTGCTCGACGGTGGCCGGATCGTACAGGAAACCCTGCTGTGGGATGCGGAGCATAATGTCACCACGTCCATGCGGGGCAAGGAGGAGGCCCACGATTACCGTTACTTCCCGGATCCGGATCTGGTGCCGGTTGAGATCGATGACGATTGGATCGCACGGGTCAGGGAAGCCATGCCGGAGCTTCCTGACCAGAAAAGAGCACGTTTTGTCGAGCGGCTCGGCTTCTCCGACGAGGACGCCGGTATTCTCACCTCGTCCCGTGAGCTGGCCGATTACTTTGAAACCGCCCATGCGCTCTACCCTGACGCCAAAAAGCTCGGCAACTGGATCAAGACCGAGATGTTGCGTGAGCTGAAAGGGGAGGATGGTCTTGATATCGGCTCGTTTCCTGTTGCTCCGCAGAACCTTGCCTCTCTGCTGGCCATGATCGATAAGGGCACCATCAGCGGCAAAATCGCCAAAAGCGTGTTTGAGGAGATGATGGTGGGCGGCAAGGATGCCGAAACCATTGTCCGGGAAAAGAACCTGGTGCAGATGAGCGATGAGGGGGATCTTCTGCTGCTGGTCCGGCAGATCATCGCCGATAACCCGCAGCAGGCAGCGGATTTCCGCGCCGGCAAGAGCAAGCTGATGGGATTTTTCGTCGGTCAGCTCATGCAGAAAACCAAGGGCAAGGCCAATCCCGGCTTGGCCAACCGTCTTTTTGTCCAGGAACTCGGTGGCTGAACCGCGGACAAAAAGTGAGGTGCCGGTCGGCAGGCAGGGCAAGGCAGAGGGACACCGCCAACGGCTGCGCGACAAGTTTTTTGCCCGCGGTATCGACGCCTTGAACGACGACGAGGTGCTCGAACTGCTTCTCACCCTCGGCACGCCGCGGCGCGACTGCAAGGAGGCCGCCCGTCGGCTGCTTGCCCGTTTCGGCAGTCTGGCCGCAACCCTGGAAGCGGCCCCGGCTGACTTGCAGAGCGTTGCCGGCATCGGCGAGCGCAACGGTTTCGCTATTTCCTTTATCCAGAGCGTGGCCCGCCGTTATCTGAAACAGCGGCTTGCCGGCAAACAGTATCTCCGCTCTTCCGGCGAGGTGGCCGACTACCTGATCCATTCCATGCGGGATCTGAAGAAGGAGGTGCTGCAGGCCATCTTCCTCGACGCCTCCTACGCCATCATCGCCAGCGACATCCTCTTTGAAGGCACCCTGGCGGTCAACTCCGTCTACCCCCGCGAATTCATCAAGGCGATCCTGGCTCACCATGCTGCCGCGGTGATCATCGCTCACAACCATCCCTCCGGCAACCTGCAGCCGTCCGCGGCCGATAAAAAGCTCACCCGCGATCTCTACCTCGCCTGCTCACTTCTCGGCATCCAGCTGCTCGACCATTTCATCATCGGCGCCGGAGAACGGCCCTTCAGTTTTGCCGATCACGGGCTGATGGAAGAGATCCGCCAGCAATGCGGCCTGCCGTGATGGCGCCATTTTCTGCTGCCCCCGGCCTGGCCGGTCCCGGCATCTACCTGCACATCCCTTACTGCCGAAGCAAATGCCATTACTGCGCATTCAACTCCCGCGCCGGTCGTGAAGGGGAGATCCCCGCCTACCTGGCCGCCCTCCGGCGGCATCTGGAGCAAATGGCCAAACACTTCTGCTGGCAGGGGCTGTGCTACACCTCTCTCTATATCGGCGGCGGCACCCCGACGCTCTGCCCCGCTGACGCCCTTGCCCGGCTGATCACCAGCTGCCGCACCCTTTTTTCTTTTATCCCGGAACCGGAAATCACGGTGGAGGCCAATCCCGAATCTCTCGGCGGCAATATGTTGCACTGTCTGCGCCAGGCCGGGGTAACCCGGCTCAGTATCGGGGTGCAATCCCTTGTCCCGGACGAACTGCAAGCACTCGGTCGCCGCCATTCGGTCGTTGATGCCTGCCGCGCCATCCGCCAGGCCCGCCAGATCGGTTTTGCCTCGTTGAGCCTCGATCTGATGTTCGGCCTGCCGGGCCAGACCGTGCGGAGTTGGCAGCAGACGCTGAGCGCGGCCCTTGAGCTGGCTCCGGATCATTTTTCCCTCTATGAACTGATGGTGGAGGAAGGGACCGAATGTGCGGCTCAGTTGCAGCGCCGGGCCATGACCTTGCCAACGGACGACGAGGTGGCAGCCATGGCCGGGATCACGAATGAAGTGCTGGGCGCCGCCGGATTTCACCGCTACGAGATCTCCAATTACGCCAGAACCGGTCACCGATGCCGACACAATTGCAACTACTGGGAAAACGGCTCATGGCTCGGCCTGGGGGCCGGGGCGGTGGGTTCGCTCGCCGGCGTGAAGATCAGCGGTGTTGCCGATCCGTCCCTCTATATCCGGCGCATCGCAGCGGATGCCGTTCCTTACCGGGAAATCGAGTCGCTGTGCCGGCCTGCCCTGTTCCGGGAAACAGTGGTGATGGGGCTGCGGATGATCGATGGCATCTCGCTTGCCAGGCTGCGCCAGCGCTTTGCCCTTGATCCCCTGGACTATTATGGTGCGGTCATCAGGCGGCTGCTTGCCGACCGGGTGCTGGTGTTGGCGGATGACCATCTCCGCCTGACGGCCGCGGCGCTGCCGGTGGCCAACCAGGTGCTGGCCCGCCTCGTCTGAGACAGCTTGTCACCCGGCCAGCTGCATGGCATCCTCGAGCATCACCTCCAGCTCGGCCAGGATAATTTCCCGCACCCGCAAAACCGCGGCTTCGGCGGTGCTGATCAGGACAATGGAGGGGTCACGCACCATGCCGAGGCCGAGTTTCATGCAGGCCATATTGGTCAGCCGGACAATGACCAGGGGAATATTGTCCTGATCGAACTCCTCCACATGGTGATCGCGGGCCAGCTCACAGTACAGGGTGGGGAGATTCCACTGTTTCAACAGCCTGTAACCCTGCTCGGCATGGAAAGAGCGGAGCAGCTCGAAGGTGAGATCCTGGGAGATGTCGAAGTCAAGGTTCTTGTTTTCCTTCATGGCATCGATGACCCGCAAAAGAAAGAGTTTGCCGATATCGTGGATCAGGCCGCCGATGAAGGCCTCGTTGTCCTTCTCGTGATAGCTCAGTTTTCGCGCCAGCCATTGGGCGCCGATGGCGCAGCCGACGGAGTGGCGCCACAGTTCGTTCAGGACCCTGTTGAGTTTTTTATCCATGGCTTTGTACTGGACGCTCTCCGAAGCGAGCAGCACCAGTTCGCCGACTTGGCGCGCCCCGAGGCGGACAATGGCATCGCGGACGGTGGTGACCGGCGACAGCCCCCCGAAAAAGGGCGAATTGGCCGCCTTCAGGACCCCGGCCACCAGCACCTGATCCTGATGGATCAACCGGCTCATTTCCCGAATGTCGAAGTCCTCGTGCCTGGCCATTTTCAGGATACGCATGGCCACGTCGTTAAATACCGGCAGCTGAAAATTCTCCTGCGCGACAAAATCGTTGATCTGCTCAATGAGCGACCGATCTTTCATTATTTCACACCCAGCATCCTTTTGATTTCAGTCAGCGGCCGTGGCCGGTCCAGTCGCGGCAACTGCCGCATCACCTCGGTAAAACTCGTCAGGCCCTGGCTCGCCTTGCAGATGCCATCTTCGAGCAGCGTCACCAGCCCAGTGGTCTGGCTGTTGACCTTCCTGATTTCATGGGCGGTTTTCCGGGCGATCACGGCATCTTTGACCATTTCACCGGGAATGAGCAGTTCATGCACGGCCAGCCGCCCTTTGTAGCCGGTAAAGCGGCATTTGCGACAGCCCGCCCCTTTCTTGAAGACCAGCCCCCCTTCCTTTTTGTGAACATAACCGAGCCGGCGCAGCTCATCTGGCCCCAGCACATGGTCTTCGGCGCAGGCGTCGCAGACCCTGCGCACCAGCCGCTGGGCGAGAATGCCGGCCACGGTGGAGGCGATGAGAAAGGCCTCGATCTGCATGTCGAGGAGTCGCAGCAGGGCGCCGGTGCTGTCCTCCGTGTGAAAGGTGGTCAGCACCTTATGACCGGTCAGTGCCGCCTCGATGGCCATTTCCGCGGAAAAGCGGTCGCGGATCTCGCCGATGACGATGATGTCCGGATCCTGCCGCACCATGTGTTTGAGGGTCTCCTCAAAGGTGAGATTGATTTTCGGATTGATGGAGCACTGGGAAATGCCCTCAATGACGAACTCCACCGGATCCTCGGCGGTGATGATGCTGCAGGTGGGAGTATTGAGATGGTTGACCGCACTGTAGAGGGTGCTGGTCTTGCCGGAGCCGGTGGGACCGGTGACGATAATGACCCCGCTCGGTGCATCGAGGGCCTCTTCCAGAAAACGCTGGAGAACGCGAGGTTCCATGCCGAGCTCGTCGACGCCGAGCAGCTCGTTCTGTCGGCCGAGAAGGCGCATGACGATCTTTTCGCCGTGGATGGTGGCATAGATGGAGACGCGCAGATCGATGCGGACGTCCTGCTCTTCGAAAAAGATGCGGCCGTCCTGGTGGCGCCGGCGTTCGGCAATGTCGGCGGCGGCCATAATTTTGACCCGGCTGGCCAGGGCCGGCGCCATGTCCAGGGGAAAATCCTTGTAGTGAAGCAACACCCCGTCGCGGCGGAAGCGGATCTGCAGCTTGGTGGCCAGTGGCTCCATATGAATGTCGCTGACGTTCTGCTTGTGGGCGTCGATCAGCATGGCGTTCACCGCCTGCACGACCGCATTGTCACCGGCCTCGGCCCTGGATGTTTCCTTTTCCGCCTTCTGGACCCGACTGGCAATGGTGTTCAGCAGTTCGACGATGGAGCGTTCCCGGGCGATGCCGATGCGGATTCCCTCACCGAAAATCTTTTTGGCGGCAAGGACCTGCTCCTTGTTAAGCGGATCGGCGAAGGCGACGAGGATGCCTTCTTCATCCTGATGCAGGGGCAGGAATTTGTTTTCGAGATAGCCTTCGATCCTGCCCCGCTGAAAGATCTTCTGGTCGATTTCTGCCACCCCGGGCTCGATGTAGGGAAAGCCGAGCTGGTAGGAGAGAACCCGCAAGAGGTCGTTTTCATCGATCAGGTTGAGATCGATCATCGCCTGGCCGAATTTGCCTGTTTTCGCCTCCTGCTGACTGGCCAGAACCATGGCCAGCTCCGCCTCGGTGATGTAGCCCAGCTCCACCAGCAGGGACCCGAGCGGAACCGACACCGGCCCGGAGCGCAGGACATCCTGCACCTGCTCCTTGGTGACGTACTGCAGCTCCTCCAGGACGCTGAGCAGACTGCGCTGACTGGTCAGTTTTGTATGGACCCGCTCCGCGTAACGGAATTGCTCCTCGGTGAGAATCCCGGCTCGGATGAGCAGTTTGGCGATCTCGTTTTTCCGCTCCGGCGCCGTGGCGGTATTCCCGCGAGGCCCGCCCGCCTGCTGCTCCTTTTCCAGTTCAACCCGCACTTTCGCCATGAAGACACTCCCTTACATCTTCTCGTCCTTTTTTCGTGCTCGCAGGAAATCCTTTCTTTACTAGTCAATCATCATCAGATGGGCAGGATATGCACCTCGACCTGAACATCATGGCGTCCCTGGACAAAGAGACCCTTTCTGCCGTCAATGCCGACCGGATCGCCGAGCCGGACAGTTTTGCCGTTAATGACGCACTGTTCCTGCTCCTCGTAGACCTGCAGGGCCCGGCAGCCCACCACGCAGGTCTTTTCGAGCCGCAGGGCGACCACCGATGCATGGGAGGTCTGGCCGCCGCGGGCGGTGAGCAGGCCGTCCGCCATGGAAATTTCTTTGATATCCTCTGGCACCGTGTCCTGGCGGATGAGGATGAGGGGGGTGCCGGGGTGCTGCTCCCGCATGCGCCTGATGTTTTCCTCGTTGAAGACGGCCAGCCCGGACAGGGCGCTGCCACTGACACCGATCCCCTTTCCGAGGATGTCGGCCCCGAGCAGGTGTTCATCCGTGAAGACGCTGAACCGTTCCTTCTTCTTGATGGTGATCATGTCCCGGGTCTGCAGGATATAAAGATCATCGGAGTGTGGCCCCTCGAAGGTGAATTCCATCTCCTGGGGGTTCCACTGCTTTTCATAAACAAGATCCCGGGCAATGGCCAGCAGGCGTTGATAGACCTCCGGTGAGCGCCGTTCCAGGGAAAAATCCACCGGCCGCCCGTCGATTTCCGCTTGTTCCACCGAAATGGGAAAGGTGGTGACGAGCCCGCTGACGATATCTTCCCCCTGATCGCCCGGCGCATAATCGCCCCACAGGGCAACCCGTCTCACCTTGCGGTAAGGATGGGCGGTGAACACGACCCCGCTGCCGGATTGGGGGCCGAGATTGCCGTAGACCATGGCTTGGACAATGGCGGCGGTGCCCCAGGCGTCGGAGATCCCCATCAGGTTGCGGTAGCCGCGGGTTTTCGGCCCGTCCCACGAGCCGAGCACCATTTCGATCGCTCCGACCAGCTGCAGCCAGGGATCATCGGGAATGCCGATACCGAGTTCCTTGAGCTTGGCCTGATAGCGGAGGGCCAGCTCCCGCATCTGTTCCGGGCTGAACTGGCTTTTCACCGTCACCCGGTGGCGGGCCTTTGCCTCGTTCATCAGGGCCTGGAAGGTGTCCCTGCCGATCCCTTTGGTCATGCCCCAGGACTGGAGAAAACGCCGGAAGTTGTCCCATGCCAGGTACTTTTTTCCCGGCTGAGCGGCAAGGCCCTGGATGATATCCATGCTCAGACCGACATTGTGGATAGTGGCCATCATGCCGGGCATGGAGATGGAGGCGCCGCTGCGCACCGAAACAAGCAGGGGGTTATCCGGATCGCCGTATACAGTGCCGGTCTTGTCCTCTATCTCGTTGAGGGCATGACGGATCTGTTTCATGAATTCATTGCGCGCCATGTAAAAACTGTTGACCACCGGCCAACAGCGGAAGATCTCCGTGGTGATGACAAAACCAGGCGGCACCGGCTTGTTATCCGTGGCGAGCAGACTCAGGTTGAAGCCCTTGTTGCCGAGGAGGATCAGGTTTTTGGCATGGGCGCTCTTGCGGTTGAATGCGTGGATCGCCTTGTCCGGGTTGTAGGTCATCAGCAGATCGAGCTGGCGCTCGTCGAGCAGTTCGCGTTGCCGCTCCAGCACCTGGTAGATGCGGGTGATGAAATTATCGAGATGCTGCAGCCCGAAGGTGCCGGCAATGAGATCACGCATAAAGGCCTCGGAGAGGCGATGGACCGTGTCAACGGTGCAGCGGCCGGCCGTATCCTGTTCGTCCTCTTCCCAGAGATTGCGGTATTTGGCCAGCAGATTGGTTGCGCCGATCTGCGGAATGATGATGGAAAGATTGTTCTGGTGGATATTGGTGTAGTAGGCATAGATAACATCCTTCACCCCTTCCGACAACCCCCGGAAGATGTCGATGTACTGGGTGTAGGAAAATCGTTTGATGCCGAGCGAGTTGGAGAGCAGGGCCACATAGGTTTCCAGTCGGCGGCTGGTGATGCCGTCGATGCGCAAGGCACGGAGATAGAGACGCAGATACTTGATGATGCGGATGAAAGTCGCCCGGGTGATAAAGGAGAGATTGAGGGTGAGTGGCAGTCGCTCCAGATAGATGTTGGCAAGGTTTTCCAGTCGGAAGGTGAGACCCAGGGCGTCAAATTTTTTTTCGCTGTAACGGCCGTATACCGAGGGAATGTCCACGGCGATGTGGCGTTTGTGGTAGATGTCCTCGCGCGCCTCGAAGGTTTCCGGGCTTAAAATGATGGCCTGGAGCCGTTCGAGATGATCGAGCAGGGCGGTCAGACACTGCACCGTGTCGCAGATCTCCAGATCGGCGAGCAGCTGCTCCATCTCGGGAAAGCCGGCGCTGGCCGCCTGTTCGAGCTGGCGGCGCAGCTCCTGGAAGCCGAGGTTGTATTTGAGGTCAAGCAGTCGGTACATCTCGACCAGCAGGGCAAAACGGCGCAGTTCATGGGGGCTGACATCCTGTTGGGCGGCAAGGAAATGGGCAATCTGACCTTCATCCCACAGGAGGAGATCGCTTTCCTTTTCGAAACGGTCGAGAGCAAAGAGGCGGCTGGCGAGTAGATGTTGTTCCTCGATAAAGGGGCCGTTGGTTGCCACCTGACTCAAAACCTCGTCCGGCAGAAAATCGCGCAGCATTTCCTTGTCCAGCGTGTGCCAGAAACGGAGAATGGCGCGGATGAAGCCGACGATAAGGTTGGAGCTTTCCACATGGCTCTGCTTGCGGAGAAAGTGGATCAGCACATCCTTACGTTTGTGGATCTCGTCAAGTTCGGTGGAGACGTCGCGCAGATGGCCTTCTGCGCCGATTTCATTAAAAAAAACCGGCATGAGCTTGGTGAATTGTTTGACCAGGTTGTAGACCGGGCCGACCGGATGGTTGAGCAGACGGGTGATGTCACGCTGGAAAAGATCGGTGTCTTTGACGCAGGTGCCGGAGAGTTTGAGGTTGATGATCAGGGCGGAAAAGAGAGTGGAGCACCATTTCGGCTCCTGCATGATCAGATTGAGCCAAACCCGGATATTTGCCAGATGGGCCGGATTGGTGATGGGTTGCCAGTCCTGGTCGACGCCGACGACATTGGCGTACTGGAAGCCGAACCGCACCGTTTCCCAGAGAAAGGTCTCCACCAGCCGACTGTTTTCCCGGTGAAAGACTTCGGTGCCGAGCACCTGGATGCACTGCAGGGCGGTGTGGGGGTAGCGCCGAACGTTTTCCTTGAGCAGCTCCATGGCGGTCAGCAGAAAGGATTCGATCTCCTCGAAAGTCTGCTTGCGGATGAGCAGCACCAGGCTGCGGTTGATCTCGCGCAGGCTCTCCTCGTGGATGAGATAGAGTCCGGAGGTGCGCATGATGCGGAAGAGAAAGATGAGTTTCCGGTTTTCGGCAAAACGGTCATCTTCCCGTGGGGTCGCTTCCGGTAGGGCCACCACCAGTTTTTCCGGAATTTCCCGGTAGAGACGGAGCAGATCCATATGAGCCGGCAGGGAGAGCAGGGCCTGGAGATTTTCCAGATCATTGTTCACCGGGATCTCGTTGAGTCGCTGCTGATAGGCGCGGAGCTGCTCGTGGGAGATGGCGGCAAAGAGTTTACCGGCGTCCCAGTTGTCACACATGTCGCTGCACTGGGCCAGAAACCAGGGCAAGGGGTCTTCTTCTCCGAGCCAGTAGTCGTAGTTGAGTCGCAGCACCCGCTGCAGCAGGCGAATCGCCGACTCGATGAAAAAGGATGCCTCTTTTTTGCGGTACTCCACCAGGGTCTGGGCGATCTTTTTCATCGGATGCTGGCCCTGCACCATGAGCATGAGGGTCTGGCGATCGAGCCCGTGCAGACGGTCGAACAGCTCGGCCAGCACACTTTCATACTCTTTGAGTTCTGCGCGGCCGCAGGTGATCATCCGTTCGACATAGGCGAGCAGTGACTCCATGCAGAGACTGAGCAAGGTTCGGTTCTTGCGGGTCTCCTCCACGGCCTGGAGAAAAATGGCGCAGAAGAGGCGGAATGCCTCCGGTCCCTGTTTGGTGTCGCAGAACAGTCCGACGTTTTTCAGGACAAAGGTGCGCAGCCTGGGAACGATGAGATTCCAGTTGCGGTAAGGGTGATGCACCTCGTAGAGGAGCTCGTAAAGGTTGTTGTAAATTCCTTTGTAATCCCGGATCAGATCAAGCAGGACTGCGCGCTGCGGGTCGATGATGACGTCAGCAACAGCTGTTTCAAGGAGATTTGCCCGCAGCGCGCTGGAGGTTTCATGGAGAGGGGTTTTGGTGTGATTCATGATTAAAAGGTTTTCTGGTTTTCCATCAACAGAATCAGATCAAGGACCCGGTTGGAATAACCCCATTCATTGTCATACCAGCTTAACACCTTGACCATATTGCCGATTACTTTGGTGGAGATGGCGTCCACCACCGATGAATGCGGATTGCCCTGGTAGTCGATGGATACCAGTGGTTCTTCCGAATACCCGAGATAGCGGTTGGCTCCCTCTTTCAAGGCCTCGTTCACCTCTGACACCGTGGTTTCGCGCTCCACCTCCATCACCGCATCGACCAGGGAGACATTAGGAGTCGGCACCCGCACCGCCAGACCGTCAAACTTGCCTTTGAGTTCCGGAATGACAAGCGCCACCGCCGCCGCTGCTCCGGTTTTGGTGGGAATCATCGACAAGGCCGCTGCCCGGGCCCGCCGCAGATCGCTGTGAGGAAAATCAAGGATGCGCTGATCATTGGTGTAGGCATGCACCGTGGTCATCAGTCCCTTTTTGATGCCGAAACGATCCATGATGATCTTGGCAAAGGGGGCCAGGCAGTTGGTGGTGCAGGAGGCGTTGGAGACGATATGATCCACGGCCGGATCGTACTCATGCTCGTTTACCCCCATAACGATGGTCTTCACCCCGCCCTTGGCCGGAGCGGAGATCACCACCTTTTTGGCGCCGGCGTCGAGGTGGGCCCCAGCCTTTTCCGCGCTGGTGAAGAGACCGGTTGACTCGACGACGTAATCCACCCCGAGGTCGCCCCAGGGGATCTCCGCCGGATTGCGGTGATTGAAGATCGTCACCTCCTTGCCGTTGACCGTCAGTCCCTTATCCGACTGGCGGACCTCCTGTTCGTAAACTCCCATGACCGAATCGTATTTGAGCAGATGGGCCAGGGTCTGATGATCGGTGAGATCATTGATGGCCACAATTTCGATGTCCTTGAACAGCGGATCCTTGCCTTGGGCGCGCATGATGTTGCGGCCGATCCTCCCAAAACCGTTAATACCGACTCGTATACCCATCCCGTCCTCCTTCGCTGTTGATGTGAAAGTCTTTTGGTAAAACCCGTTCCTGCTGCATGTCGGAGCGGACCACTTTCATTGTTTGGCAAGGCGTTCTCCCTCTGTCTCACCTACTGGTTTGCCATCAGAGGGGCGTTACGAGTGCCCTCTTTTGCACTGTTTTTCCTGATCAACGTCCGCAGCTGACTGGAACGGTGACGGGCTTCGTCGCATTGCCGGTTGATGGCAAGTGCCCCCTGATAAGCGGCATGAGCCCGTTCATACCAGTTGCCCTCAAGGTAACTGCGGCCAGCCAGGCAGAAACCGGTTTCCGGTGCGCCGGCAAACATGTCGGCAAAGATCTCGGGAAGCGACTCTCCCCACAGCTCACGTGCCATCACTTCGTGTTCGAGCAGGAAACGGAGCAGCAGGGGGTTGCCGGACTGTTCCGGCAACATGACGCGCAGCAGGTAGGCGGCCCGGCCAAACATGAAGCCGAGGCTGTCCATTTGTCGTTCCGTTTCCCGGAAGATGCGGGCCATGAATCGACTGCATTCCAGCCCACAGAAATCCATGCCCTCTGCCTTCATTTTTTCCCCCAGCGGCCCGTAGAAGTGAAAGAGATAGCTATTCTCCTTGAGCTTCATCGCCTCGTGGAAAAGAGAGCCGGTCAGCCAGTCGAGCAGGCAGCCATGCAACTCAACGGCTGGATCGGCATCGCGCCACAGGTGGTGGCAATCGTCTTTGAGGCGCCAGAGCATTCCCTTGCTGGTCTCGGAGCCGACGAGCCGGTCGATGTCATCATAGGCAACCTGGCCGTTTTTGAGGTAGTCGTGATACATTTTCTGAAAACCGTTCACGGTCCGGGCAAACTGGCGCAGCAGTCTGACCAGATGAAAGTCACGGCGTTCAGCCGACCACTGGCCCGGCGCCGGAAGCCGCTTCTTTTCCGTTAGTGGCACAGGGCACGTGCCTCTGTGTAAAGCTTCATATATCGTAGCACAATTTTTTCCCAGGTGTAGGCATTATGAATGACTTTTATCGCATCGCGCCGCATTGCCGCCATTGTATCGGGTTCCGCGCGAAAGGTGTGCAGCGCCCGGCGCATCGCCGCCAGCAGAGCAGTGCTGCTGTGTTCCCCATAGGCAAAGCCGGTTTGGCCGTCCACCACCTTGACCAGCCCGCCGACGTGATGAACCACTGGCAGCGTGCCGAAGAGTTGGGCGATGTAATCGGTCAGGCCGCAGGGTTCGTAACGGGAGGGGATGAGAAAAAAATCCCCGGCCGCATAAATCTTGTTGGCCAGGATCGAGTCATAACCGAAGAGGACGCAGACCCGCCCCGCGCCAACGACGCTTTCGCTGATAAGCCGCAGATCCTCTTCAAATACCTTTTCGCCGCTGCCCAGCACCAGCAGCTGAAAGCCGTCATCAACGGGCAGCAGGGACTTTAGGGCCTCGACCAGCTTGTCCACCCCCTTCTGGGCGGTCAGCCGGCCGATAAAGGTGAAGAGGGGCTGATCAGGACGATCCTGCAGCCAGCCATGGCGCCGGACATGGGGCACCTGCCAGTTGGCCAGCATGGCAAGCAGATCGCGTCGACAGATAGTTTTGCCTCTCAATTCGTTGTGTTCCGGCGAGTATGAGGCGGCCAGCCCCAGCCGTTCTCCCTGTTTCGGGTCAAAATCAGCGGGATTGATGCCGTTCGTCACTCCTTGCAGGATCACGCCGCGACTTGCCAGGGTGTGGCCAAGCCAGCCGGTCAGGGCATCATCGTCGCTTTCCCGCAGCTCGCGGGCATAGTTTTCACTCACCGTGTTCATCACCGCATAGGGGGCTGAGGCGAGAAAGGGGTCAAAACGGCCGTCCAGCAGATTTTTGCCGATGACCGGTGACGGCAGGCCGGTGACCGCCTTGGCATAGGGCAGATCATCAACCTCCTGATGGTAGCCGAGGCCGGCATTATGAATGGTGACGACAAAGCCGGTTTTTCGGAAAAACTGGCGGAAACCATCCCGCTCCCGGGCCATGACCGGCAGCAGGGCCGCATGACCGTCGTGGCAATGGACAATGTCCGGCCGTTTGTTGCGGTCGAGCATAAGGGCCAGGGCAGCCTTCTGCAGGAGAACGTTCATGGCAAAATAATCGTAGTGACCGGAACCGGTCCGGTGCATGGGATCTGCCTTTTCCTCGGTCGCAGTATAGGTGTAGACCGCCTGTTTTTCTTGGTAGCGGTCGGCCGCGGCCAGATAAATAGTCAGGGTTCGTTTCCCATTTTTCTGTTTTTTCTCCCAGATGAGGACATCCTCCCGCCTTTCCACCCCGACATAATTCATGTCCACCTGCAGGGTGCGGCCCGGCGTAAATCCGTGGCCGGCCGGGTCGATGAAACCATAACAGGGCAGCATCACCGAGACATCCGCCCGCTTGACGAGCTCCTCGGCAAGCTGGCGGCAGACGTCCTTGACGCCGCCGGCGCCGGCCAGGCCGTCATACTCGCGGGTGACGATCCAGATTGTTTCAATGTCTTTGGTCTCTTTCATTGAACTCATAACCTTCTCTCATTCCTCATCGAGTTCATAATGCTCGGGGGTCCATTCCAGAGTTTGCAGTCGGAGCAGATGATCGGCCAGCGTCAGGCATACCATCGCTTCGCAGACCGGAATGATGCGGGGAATGGCGGAGATGTCGTGGCGTCCGCCGATTTTTATCTCCACCGGCTCGTTTTCAAGATTGACCGTCCACTGCGGTCTGGAGATGGAAGGGATCGGTTTTACTGCCACCCGGGCGATGATCGGGTCGCCATTGGAGATGCCGGCGAGAATGCCGCCGGCATTGTTGGAGCTGAAGCCCTCCGGGGTAAGCTGATCGTTGTTCTGGGACCCGGTCATCCGCGCTGCTGCGAAGCCAGCACCGATCTCGACTCCCTTGACAGCACCGATGGACATGAGGGCGCCGGCGAGGTCTGCGTCGAGCTTATTGAAGACCGGTTCGCCGAGCCCCGCCGGACAACCGGTGGCGACGATTTCGACAATGCCGCCCAAGGAATCTCCCTCCCGGCGGACCTGTTCGATCCGCACCTCCATTCGGGCGGCCGCTGCGTTGTCCGGGCAGAAGAGGCGGTTTTGTCTCACTGCGGCAAAGTCGATCTGCTTGGCATCAATGCCGCCAAGTGACATGGTGTAGGCTACCACCTGAATGCCATGAAAGGCGAGCAGCTTGCGCGCCACTGCGCCGGCTGCCACCCTGGCCGCTGTTTCCCGGGCCGAGGCTCGTCCGCCGCCGCGGTGATCGCGGATGCCAAATTTCATCAGGTAGGAATAATCGCCGTGACCGGGCCGAAAGATGTCCTTGAGGTGATCGTAGGACTTGCTGTGGGCGTCCTTGTTGTAGATGACCAGGGTGAGTGGCGTACCGGTGGTGCAGCCGTCAAAAAGCCCGGAGAGGATCTCCACCCGGTCCGGTTCCCTTCGTGGGCTGGCCGCGCCGCCGGTGCCGGGTCGCCGCCGATCGAGATCGGCCTGCATATCCTCCTCGGACAACGGAATGCCGGGCGGGCATCCGTCAATCGTTGCGCCAATTGCCGTGCCGTGGGATTCACCCCAGGTGGTGACCCTGAAAACCTGTCCGAATGTATTGCCTGCCATGATTGCTCCCCTTCTCTTTTTGACAAACCCGTGAAAAGTCTTTTTTCACCACAGAGCGCATTGAGAGCGCATTGAGAGCGCAGAGAAATAATCTTTAATACAATCAGTTAGTTCTGAGCACTCAGTGGACTCTGTGGTTAATTTTCAGTTTTTATGAAACCATCCTTTTTTGGATTGTTGCTGCTCACTTCTCCCGCTCTGCCAGCAGGCGACAATCGCTTCGGTGAGACGTTCCGGCTCCAGTTCGGCGTTCAGGATCAGGTGGGAGCCGGCCCGATAAAGCCCATCCCGTTCTGCCAGCACCCTTTTCACCTCCGTTGTCATGTCCGCATCGGTCAGCGCCGGTCGCTGACCAGGGGTCGCGGCATCGGCGTTGATGCGCTTGATGATGGTGCGGGCATCGGCTCGCAGCCAGACCACCAGGCTCGATTCCATCAGTTGCTGCCAGATATCCTGGTGAAGCACCGCCCCGCCGCCGGGGGCGACCACCAGATTTTCCCGGTCCACCAGACCGGTTAGATACTGGCGTTCCAGGGTGCGGAAAAAGGGCCAGCCGTTTTCCGTCACCATGCTGCTGATGGTGCGGCCCTGACGAATTTCGATCTCCCGGTCCGTGTCCAGAAAGGCAAAGTCGAGCTGCAGCGCTACCAGTCTGCCAATTGTGGTTTTACCTGTCGCCCGGTAACCGGTCAGAATGATTTTTGTTTTTTCTTTCAGCATACATGACATTTAAGTCACCAGGTCGGAAGGTGTCAAGAAACACCCGGCGCGGAGACGTTTTTTCTTTACCGTTTTTTCGATAATGGTTATCATAATTAAAAAAAATCGCTTTATTTACCCTAAACACCTTGTAAGGAGATATGAAAATGGAACACGCATGCATCAAGCCGGTCGCAGTGGGCGACCAGGTTGACAATTTTACCATGGACACTTACCTGCCTGCTGAATTCTGTTTCGGCTCCATTTCCCTGGAAAAATTGAAAGAGGCGGGGAAATGGACGGTGCTCGTTTTTTACCCTGCCGATTTCACCTTTGTCTGTTCGACCGAACTGGCCGATTTCGCTGCCAGGTACGCTGAGTTTCAGGCCGCCGGTGCCGAGGTCGTCACCGTCAGCACCGACACCCAGTACACCCATCTGGCCTGGCGGCGTGAGGAGAAGTCGCTGGCCAGTGCCGCCTATCCCATGGCCGCTGACCCGACCGGCACGGTATCGAAGCTGTTCGGGGTCTATGACCGCAAAACAGGGCTTGCCCTGCGTGGCACCTTTATCATCAATCCACAGGGAGTGGTCGTCGCCTCGGAGGTCAATTATTACAATGTCGGCCGGAGTGCGGCTGAGACCCTGCGCAAACTGAAGGCGAGCATCCATGTTGCCGCCCACCCTGAACAGGCATGCCCGGCCAACTGGCATGAAGGCGACAAGACCCTCACCCCGTCGGCCAGCCTGGTTGGCAGGGTTCACGAGGAACTCAGCTGATTTCCGTCTGACTCCTCTGTTTTTTCACCTCCCGGTGGTCGTCGGCCGGGAGGTTTTTTGTTGTTCTGCGCAGGGAGTTCAGAAAAAACGCGTGACATCTCCTGCCGGGAGTTGTCATAGTAAGCCGTTCATTCCATTTGACCTTTTAAAGCCAAATCATTGACTGGAGCGCATCATGAGCACGACCCACAAACTGACCGTCGTTCTGGCGACGAAAAATCAGGGAAAACTGAGGGAATTTCAGGAGATGTTAAAGGATTTTCCGGTGGATCTGCGCAGTCTTGCTGACTTCGGGCCGATCCCCGAGGTGGTGGAGGACGGGGCGACTTTTGACGACAATGCCTACAAAAAGGCCTCCTTCACCGCCAAGGTGCTCGGCATTCCGGCCATTGCCGACGATTCCGGCTTGGTGGTCGAGGCGTTGAGCGGCGCGCCTGGAGTTCATTCCGCCCGCTACGCCGGAGCCGGGGCGAGCGATGCCGACAATATCGCCAAACTGCTGGCTGCAATGACGGGAGTAACCAACCGCAGAGCCGTCTTTCACTGTGTCATCTCCATTGCCGTACCGAGCGGCCCGGCTCTCACCTACGAGGGCAGCTGCGAGGGAGAGATTCTTAGCGCACCGCGCGGGGACGGCGGTTTCGGCTATGATCCGGTCTTTTATTTCCCAGGATTTGCCAAGACCTTTGCCGAGGCCTCCCTGGAGGAAAAAAACCGCATCAGTCATCGGGGCAAGGCCCTGGCGGAAATGGCGGCGGAATTCGACAAGGTGCTGATCTGGCTGCGCCAGCGGCTGGACGAGGTCAAACCACCCAAGCCGGATCACCACCAGTTTGAGCATAATGACTGGTCGCAGCCGAAGATGGTCTGAGCTGTCCGGTCGGCCAGCTTCGGACTCACATTCGCCAATCCTCAGGGCCCGGCGGTGGACTGCCGGAGGAGAAAGTCGTAAAAGGCCTTGTAGTGGGCCGGCAGGGTGCGTTTTTTGTGGGTGGCGATAAAAAACTCTCGACCCATCCTAATGCCGAGGTCAAGCTCGACCAGGGAGCCGGCGGCCAGTTCATCGGTAATGGCCCGGCGCGAGAGTATGGAGGTGCCGAGCCCGGCCTTGAGCGCCTGCTTGATCGAGTCGCTGGAGCCCAGCACCGCCACCACGTTCATCTTCTTCAAATGGATGTCCATGGTCAGGAGAAATTCCTCCATGTTTTTGCGGGTACCGGAGCCTTCCTCACGCAAAAGAAACGGCAGCCGGTAGAGATCGAGGGTTTTTCGTGTCTTGCCGGTCAGCAAGGCCGGCGGCCCGGCAAAGACCAGTTCGTCTCCGAGAAAGGGCTCGTAGTGCAGGATCTTGGGCTCCATACTGGCGCCGACAATGCCCATGAAAAATTCATGACTGATCAGCATGTCGGTGACCCTGCGGGTGTCGGCGATGACGATTTCAAAAGAGACCTCCGGGTATGTCTCCCGGAAGCGAGCGGCAAGGACTGGAAGCATGTAATTGCCGGGGATGGTGCTGGCTCCGAGCAGCAGTTTGCCTCTGACCCGCTCGCCGCTTTTCAGGACGATCTCGTTGATTTTTTCCAGATCCTCGATGAGCTGCAGGGCCCGGGGGAAGATCAGATCCGCCTCGCTGGTCGGTTCGATTTTTCTGCCCAGCCGGTCAAAGAGCAGGCAGCCGAGGGAGCGTTCCAGGTTTTTAATGTGTTCACTGATGGTCGGCTGGCTGATGAAGAGCTGTTCCGACGCCTTGGAAAAACTCCGGTTACGATAAACGGAAACAAAGATACGTAGTTGATGGATATCCATGGTCCGGCCCTGTGCGGTTATTGTGGGGAAACGATTGGCGAGAGCATGCCGATTCGTCGGGTTTAGTCATTAAAGCCGATCTGTTCGATGAGTTTGCGCATAATTTTGCGCTCCTCCAGAGAGAGGCTCGTCACCTCGAAGCCGGTATCAAAGAAATCGGGGTTGATGTCATTGGAGGACCAGAGGCTTTTCCCTTCGAAATGGATCTCCTGTTCCTGGAAATAGCCCTCCGGCAGCATCAGCTTGAGGATAAAGGTGGTGTTGAGGGGGATTTTTTGCTTGCTGACCAGCTTGATGCCCCGGGTGGTGATGTCAACGAGATGGCCGAGCAGGGCGCCGGTTTCAAGGTCGTAGACCTCGAGATAGTAGATGAGATGATGGCGCTTGAGAACGCGGGATTTGGCCATGGTCGTACCTCGGTGAAATGTGATGGTCTCGCTGAAACCCGCAAACCATGCCGGGCGGGAAAGGAAAAATAACGAGTTCCATGCACCGCCCGTCGGGATCATGGCTTTGGACGATCCCGACAAACGTCGATGACAAGATGAAGCCAGCAGGTACGAATATTCTGGCTATTTTCGCATTATTTTGCAACCTTTTCCAGCATGCGATGCACCACCTGCTCGATGGTGAGCGTCGAGGTGTCGATGATCAGGGCATCTGCGGCGGCCCTCATGGGGGCAAGGGTCCGGCGGCTGTCCTCCTCGTCCCGCCGGCGGATCTGGGCGAGGATCTCCTGCTCATCCGCCGGCATGCCTTTTTCCCGCAACTGCCGGCAGCGCCGGCGCGCCCGTTCCTCCGGGGCGGCGTCGAGAAAAAATTTATGACGGGCATCGGGAAAAACCACGGTGCCGGTATCGCGTCCTTCCGCGACCACCCGGCCCGCTTCGCCCAGTCGCTGCTGCATGGCGGTCAGCCGCTGTCGCACCACCGGCTGCGCTGACACTGAGGATGCCACCAGTCCCATTGCCGCGGTCCGGATCTCCTGGCTGATCTCCTCGCCGTCGACAAAGACCCGCGTATCACCGTCTGCCGGTACAAGTTGCAGGTCCATGGCGTCGAGCAGTGACCCCAGGGCTTCCTGGTCATCGAGACTGATGCCGCGCTGGCGGGCGGTGTAGCCCACTGCCCGGTACATCGCTCCGGTATCGAGAAAGGTATAGCCGAGCCGAGCCGCCACCAGCCGGCTGATGGTGCTCTTGCCGCTGCCGGAGGGACCGTCGATGGTGATTATCTCCCGCACGCCCCGCACCTATTCGCCCAGGCAGCGGTCCAGGGTGGCAACCAGCCGTTCGTTTTCCGGCCTGGTGCCGACCGTGATCCGGATAAAATGCGGATAGCCGTATGCGCTCATCGGCCGGACAATCACCCCCTGGCGCAGCATTTTCTCATAGATGATTTTGCAGTCCTGCCCGACATCGACCAGAAAGAAGTTGGTCTGGGTCGGGAAGACCCGGCAGCCAAGCTTCTCGATCTCCGCGGTCAGCCAGGCAATGCCCTCTTTGGTCATGGCAATGGTGTTGCGATAGTGGTCGTCGTCCTCCAGGCCGGCCAGGGCCCCTACCTGGGCCAGTTCGTTGACATTGAACGGCTGTCGCACCCGATGCAGATAGGAGGCGATGGCGGCGTCCATTATCCCGTAGCCGACCCGCAGGCCGGCCAGGCCATAGGCCTTGGAAAAGGTCCGCAGGCCGACCACCGGGGTCGGCTGGTGGAGATAGCGCCGTACGTCGAGCTGCCTGTCGGCATCGACAAAATCAACATAGGCCTCGTCGAGGACGACGATGACCGTTTCCGGCAGTCTGGCGAGAAAGGCTTCGAAGGCAGGGCGCTCAAATACCGTACCGGTCGGGTTGTTCGGGTTGTCGAGAAAGATGAGACGGGTCTTTCCCGTCACTCGGGCGGCAATTGTCTCAAGGTCATGGTGCATCTCCGCAAGCGGCACCACGACATTAACCCCGCCCCGTGCCTGGACCATGGTCTGGTAGACGAGAAAGGAGGGCAGGCTGCTGATCACCTCGTCGCCGGGCGAGACAAAGGCGCCGACCAGGAGCTCGATGACCTCGTTGGAGCCGTTGCCGAAGACCAGTTCTGCAGGCTGCACTCCCATTTTTTTGGCCAAAGAGCTAGCCAGGTAATAGCAGCTGCCGTCAGGATAGCGGTGCAAGGTGGCGAGGCTGTCGCGGATAGCTGCCAGCGCCCTGGGTGAAGGGCCGAGGGCGTTTTCGTTGGAGGCCATTTTGATGGAGCCGCTGATGCCGTATTCCCGTTCCAGCTCCTTGAGCGGTTTGCCGGGGGGATAGGGAACCAGGGTCTCGATGTTTTTGTTGACCGAGAGTTTCATGGGCATAAGGTGTCCTTGGGTTTACAGAGGAGGTTTCCTGCCGACCATGTCGAGCCGCAATTCCAGGTTGAAAGCGACCCGCAGCAGGCTTTCCTCGGCAAAGTGAGCGCCTTGCAGCTGGAGGCCGATGGGCAGGCCGGCAGTGCTGATCCCGCACGGCACCGACATGGCCGGAACGCCGGCCAGATTGGCCGGGATGGTCAGTACGTCGGAGAGATAGACGCTGAGAGGGTCATGACTTTTCTCGCCGAGCCGCCACGCCGGGGTCGGCGTCACCGGCGAGACCAGCACATCGCAACGGGCGAAGGCCTCTTTGTAATCGGCAACAATCAGGGTGCGGATCTGCGACGCCTTCTTGTAATAGGCGTCGTAATAGCCGGCGGAGAGGGCATAGGTGCCCATGATGATGCGGCGCTTTACCTCGTCGCCGAAGCCGCGGGAGCGGCTCTTTTTATACATGTCGAGGAGCGAATCCGCCTCCATGGCGCGCAGACCGAAGCGCACTCCGTCGTAGCGGGCCAGGTTGGAACTCGCTTCGGCTGGGGCGATGAGGTAATAGGCGGCGACGCCGTATTCGGTATGGGGTAACGAGACGTCGACGATTTCCGCCCCGGCCCGCTCCAGCTCGGCGATACCCCGTCGTACCGCCTTTTCCACCTCCGGGTCGAGTCCCGCGCCGAAATATTCGCGCGGTACGCCGATGCGCATGCCGGAGAGTCCCTCCTGCAGGGCGGCCCGGTAATCTGGCACCGGCTCACGGACCGAGGTCGAGTCCCGCGCATCATGGCCGCTGATGACGTTCAGTAGCAGGGCGCAGTCGCGGACATCCTTGGTGAAGGGGCCGATCTGATCCAGCGAGGAGGCAAAGGCAAGCAGGCCGTAGCGCGAAACCCGGCCATAGGTCGGCTTCAGACCGACCACTCCGCAGTGGGAGGCGGGCTGGCGGATGGACCCGCCGGTGTCGGAGCCGAGCGAGGCGATGCACATGTCCGCCGCCACCGAGGCGGCCGAACCGCCGCTTGAACCGCCGCAGATAAAGGCGGGATTCCAGGGGTTCTTCGGCACTCCGTAGGCGCAGTTCTCATTGGCCGAGCCCATGGCGAACTCATCCATCGTCGCCTTGCCGACAATGATCGCGCCGGCTTCTTCCAGTCTCTCTACCACCGTGGCGCTGTAAGGGGGAATGAAGGATTCGAGGATCTTCGAGCCGGCGGTGGTGCGCAGGCCTTTGGTGCAGAGGACGTCCTTGATGGACAGGGGAATGCCGCAGAGCGGGCCGCCTTCGCCCCGGGCCAGGCGCTCTTCAGCCGCTCTGGCCTGCCGCAGAGCCTGTTCCCGATCGAGGGTGATGTAGGCGCCGACCTTGCCCTCTACCTGTTCGATGCGGGCAAAGACCGCCTCCGTTACCGAAAGCGGGTTTGTTTCGCCCCGGACAAAACGATCATGCAAGTTCTGTATGGTCAATGTGTGGAAATCCATTTGTTTTCCTATCGATGAAACCGGAAAAAGTCTTTTTGTCACCGGGCACAGAGAAATAGTGTGAATGGCCGCCCGGTATCTCCCTGTGCTCCGTGGTGAATATCGTTTTTTTTTACGAAACCATCCCTATTCCCTAAATGACGCGCGGGACGACAAAGGCCTCCCCGTTCTGGCGCGGGCCGTTGGCCAGCGCCTCCTCCCGCGGCAGGGAGGGACGGACCTCGTCTTCCCGGAAGGCATTACGGAGCTCCAGGGCATGGGTGGTCGGTTTGATGGCGTTGGTGTCGATTTCTCCCAACTTGGCGACATAGCCCAGAATCCGATCGAGCTGACCGGTCAGGGTCATAATCTCCTGTTCCGACAGCTCCAGCCGGGCGAGATGGGCCACCTTGGCAACTTCTTCCTGTGAAATAATCATTCGGTTTGTTCAGATGGTTTGGGGTTGTTTTCTGGTGAAAATGATATCGGCAAAGGCCTCCACGACCTGGGGGTCAAACTGGGTACGGACATGGGCGCGCAGTTCACCCACCGCCTCGTCCTTGGTCATGTTGACCTTGTAGCTGCGTTTGGAGGTCATGGCGTCAAAGCTGTCCGCCACCGTGACAATTCTGGTCAGCAGATTGATCTCGTCGCCGTGCAGTGCGTCCGGATAGCCGGCGCCGTCCAGGCGTTCGTGGTGATGGCGGACGATCTCTCCTTCCCGTTCCAGAAACTGGAGAGGCTTGATGATGTTTTCACCGATTTCCGGATGTTTCTTGACCAGTCGCCATTCCTCATCGGTGAGTGGGCCCGGTTTCTGAATGCAGCTAACATCGATGACCAGTTTGCCGATGTCGTGCAGCTGGCAGGCCCTGGTCAGGACGTCAATGTCGGCCTTAACCAGACCCATGGTCCGGCCGATCAGTTTGGAGTATTCCGTCACCCTTTTTGTATGGCCGGCGGTATACTGGTCTTTTTCCTCCAGGGCGGTGTTCAGGGTGATCATGGTGTTGACCGAGGAGATTTCCAGGTGATGGCTGTACTTTTTCAGTAGCTGGTTCTTTTCCGCCAGTTCTTTGGTCTTTTTGCGGACCTCGCACTCCAGATTTTTTTTGTACATCTTCTCCCGGCGGAGAAACATGCGTTTTTCCACGGCCCGGCGGATCTTAACATCAAAGAGATCGAGATCCTCGATTGGTTTTGGGATAAAATCGTAGGCCCCGAGGTTGATCGCCTTTACCGCATATTCCATGGAACCGGCACCGGTGAGAAAGAGCACCGGGATATCGAGTTTGCGCCGGTTGAGGGCCTGGATGGTCTCAAACCCGTTCATCCCCGGCATGTTGATGTCGAGGAGGATGGCGTCGATATCATCGGTCACCGCCGCCAGCACGGCCTTGCCGTCTTCGACGGCAAACACCTGATGGCCGAAGAGTTCGAGAATCTTCACCAGCGCATCGCGGACCAGCGGGTCGTCATCCGCCATGAGAATTTTCGGACTGGTCCGATCCGGGGTATAAAGTCGCGCTGATAACGGCAAGGAGAGTCCTCTTTTTCAGTCTGGACGGGGCAGCGTTGGCCCTGCCGCCATCACGTGACATGCTGCTTTCATGTGTCGTGCCACTCTACAGGTTCCAGAAGTTTTTTGCAATTTTTTGTGCATTGGCCAGGGAGGGCACCGGGACATCGCTCCTGCTCAGCCGAAGGAAGGTCTCTTCCGCCAGAAAGGGGCGACCGGACATTTCCGCCAGCACCGCCAGCACCCCGTCGCGCTGACCGGCTACATTGTACCCTCCTTCCAGGGTGAAAAGCAGCCGGCCATCGCAGAGCTCGGCGGCCAGCCCCAGCAGAACCCGGGTCATGTAGGCAAAGCCGTCAACCGTTACCTTCATGGTGCCGAGCGGGTCGCCCTGGTAGATATCAAAGCCTGCGGAGACCATGATCATGTCCGGCTGATAGGCGCGGGCCAGGGGCGCAAGGAGCTCGTTGAAGATACGGGCGAATTCCTCGTCACCCTGGCCGCCGGGCAACGGCAGGTTGATCGTGTATCCCACCCCGGCGCCCTCGCCGGTTTCGAGGAGGGCGCCGGTTCCCGGATAATAGGGATACTGGTGGGTGGAGAAATAGAACACCTGGTTGGTCCCGGCGAAGCTGTGCTGGGTGCCGTTGCCGTGGTGGAGATCCCAGTCGATGATGAGGATTTTCTCCATCTTCAGATGAGCAAGGGCGTAGCGGGCGGCAATGGCGACGTTGTTAAACAGACAGAAACCCTTGCCGTAGCCCTTTTCGGCGTGATGACCCGGCGGCCTCACCAGGGCGAAACAGTTATCGATTTCGCCGGCGGCAAGCAGCCGGGCCCCTTCAACGACCGCTCCGGCAGCAAGGCAGGCAGCGTCATAGGAACGCGGCGAGGTGGTGGTGTCGGCATCAAGCAGGTCAAAGCGCTTGCCGGCGGTGGAGGCCACCCGACGGATATGCGCCTCGGTGTGATTGAGCGCGATGATCTCGGGCGAAGCCGGGGAAAATTCCGGAAAGAGAAAGGGGGCGCGGATCTCCGGTTTGTCCAGTTGCTCGTAGATGACGCGCAGCCGTTCCGGGGATTCGACATGGTCGCTGCCCGGCTGGTGCTCGAGAAAAAGGTCGTGTTTCAAGATGGCGGTTCGTCGCATACTGTTCCTCGTTATTGTGCGGTCATGCGTATGGTTTTTTCCGTTACCAGATAGTGGAGGGGCTGGTCATGGGCCAGCAGCGGCAACTGCTGGACCACCTGGAGTTCAAAGGCGAGGCCGATGCGCAGCGCCTGGGGGGCCGCATCGGCGAGAAAACGATCGTAGTAGCCGCCGCCGTAGCCCAGCCGGCCGCCGTGGTTGTCAAACACCGAGCCGGGAACGAGCACCGCGTCGAGGGCGGTCGGATCAAAGGGGCGGAGGCGATCCCCGGCCGGCTCGAAAATACCCTGAAAACCGGGCTGCAAATCCCGGCAGGGATCACTGATCAGGCAGGGCAGCAGTTTATGCTCTGCCGCCAGGGTGAGCGGGACGCAGACCGCGATGCCCCGTTCGCCAAACAGATCAAAAAGAGGCCAGGTCTCCACCTCGCTGCGAAAGCTGGCATAGATCATGACCCGGTGCATCCGGCCGAGCTCCGCCATGGCGAGCAGCCGGTCGTGGATCCGGGCGCTCTTTGCCCGCCGCCGGACCGGATCGAGCCCGTCGCGCAGGGCGAGAATCCGGCGGCGCAAGGCCTTTCGTTCATCTTCAATCAGAAAGATTTCTTTCATTTTTTTTAGAAAAATCGATTATCTGTTTGCAGAAGCCGCCGACAAAGCGCGCCTCCCTGCTGCGCAGGCCTGTCCGGCCGAGGAAGTGGCGGATGTTATGCATCCAGTAGCCGTACCTTTCCTCCTGCAGATAGCCGATGGCGCGCAACGCCTCTTCGATCAGGCCATACAGGGTTTCCCGCTCGCGATTGCAGGCCAGTCTGGCCGGGGCTGGTCGATTATCCTGCTGCACTCGCAGCACCTCGCTGTAGAGTTCGTAGGCCAGTAGCGCCACTGCCTGGGCCAGATTGAGGGAGGAAAAATCCGCGGTGGGAATGGTGGTGACGATATTGCACAGTTTCAGGTCGTCGTTGCTCAGACCCCGATCCTCCGGACCGAAGAGCAGGGCGGCCTGGTTGTTTACCAGTTTGGGTACGAGATCGACCATGGCCGTCTTGGGCCCTGCCATGGTATGGCGTTGGCGTCCCTGGCGAGCGCTGGTGCCGACGACCCACTGAAAGGGGGCAAGTGCCTCGTCGAGCCGGGAAAAGATCTCCAGGCCGTCGATCAGGTGACGGGCGTGATGGGTGGCCAGTTTTCGCATGCGCTCCTCGTCCGGCTTCTCCTTTCCCACCAGGATCAACCGGCTGATTCCCATGTTGCAGGCGACCCGGGCCGCGGCGCCGACGTTTTCCGGATAGGCCGGCCGGACCAGGACAATGGCGACCTGGGAAAGTAGTTTTTTCCGGAATTCGATAACAGGGGAATGAGAATGCTCGATACGGCTCATCGGGGCGTTCATCGGGCGGCGGCAGCCGAGGCCGCGGTTCGTTTTTCTTCAAGGGCAAAATTGATACGTCGTGCTCGCTTGTCTACCCCGAGGAGCCGAACAATGACCTCATCGCCGACCTGATAAGTGACGCGACTGCGGCCGGCGACCAGCATGTGGCGTTTTTCGAGAAATTCATAAGAGTCGGGGGGGAGGTCGGACATTGCCACCCCACCGCTGATCATGGTCCCGGCCAACTCGACAAAAAGCCCGAAAGAGGTGATGCCGGAGATCACTGCGCTAAATCGTTCGCCGACTTTGTCGGCCATGTAGCGGACCTTGAGGCGGTCGAACATTTCCCGTTCCGCGTCCACCGCCACCCGTTCCCGCCTGGAGAGGAACTCGCCAGCTTCGTGGAGATCAACCGGCGGCCTGGTCTGCTGTTTGTCCGGCCAGAGATGCTGCTGCAAGGCACGGTGAACCATCAGGTCGGGATAACGACGGATGGGCGAGGTGAAATGGGTATAATCAGCGGCCGCCAGCCCGAAATGACCGATGTTGTCTGGGGCGTAGCGCGCCTGCTGCATGGTCCGCAGGATGAGATTGCTGACCAGATATTCCCGGCTCGTCCCCCTGGTCTGCTCGATAAGGCGATTAAACCAGCGCGAGTCATAGCGATCGCCCTTGAGCTGGTAACCCATCGAGATCATGAACTCGGCGAACTCCGCGACCTTGGTCGGCTCGGGCGCCTGGTGGACCCGGTAGAGGGCGGCGACATGACGGCGGGTGAAGGTTGCCGCCACCGCCTCGTTGGCGGCCAGCATGAACTCCTCGATGATTTTGTGGGCCAGATTACGCTCCTGCACGGAGATGGCAGCGATCCGGTCACTGGCAGCATCAATCTCGACAAAGGGTTCAGGAATCTCAAAACCCATGCTGCCCCGGGCGATCCGTTGCTGCTCGAGCCCGCCGGCCAGCTCAGCCATCCATTTGAGAGGGGTGAGCAGCGGCTTGAAGAGGCGGCGCACCGCGGCCTCGCGGTCCACGACGATGCGCCGGACCAGGGTATAAGTGAGTCGGTAAGCGCTGCGGATGACGCTTTTGACAAAACGGGTCGTCTGCCGCTGGCCGTTCCGGTCGAAATCGAGGATGGCGGTAAAGGCGTAACGATCCACCTCCGGGTTGAGGCTGCACAGGTTGTTTGACAGCCGCTCCGGCAGCATCGGCACTACCCCGGTGGGGAAATAGACGCTGGTGCCGCGTTCCCAGGCGTCCCGATCTAGCGATGTGCCGGGCCGGACATAATGGCTGACATCGGCAATGGAGACATAGAGGCGATAGCCCTTTTTCGTCTTCAGCACCGCCACGGCATCGTCGAAATCCCGGGCCGTCTCGCCGTCGATGGTCACATGGAGGATATCGCGCAGATCAGTGCGATCCGGGGTGAGAATCACCTGATCGGGAAAACGGTTGGCCTCAGCCAGGCTGGTCTCCTGAAAGACATGGGGCAGGTCGAATTTGCGGATCACCATCTCCATCTGGACCCGGCTGGTGTCGGGGTCACCGAGCACCTCGATGACGGTACCGGCGGCCGGCAAACCATCGGTGCCGAAATTGCTGATCTCGACCAGCACCGCGTCGCCGTCCTGGGCCGCCCCGGTTTTGCCTTCCGTCACCGTTACAATAAAGGGATAGCGTTCGTCCTCCGGGGTAACTCGCCCTTCCCTTCCCCGCTCGCTGTAGACGCCGACGATCCGTTTGGCAGCCCGGCCCAGCACGGTCACCACCCGTCCCTCCCGGCGGCCGCGGCGGTCCGCGGTGAACTGAACGAGGATATGGTCACCGTGCATGGCATTGCCCAGATCACGGGGGGGAATAAAGATATCCTTAGCCCCGGCCGGGGCGATGGGCTGGATCGGGATGGCAAAGGCAAAACCGCGGGGGTGGACGGCAACTGTCGCCTCGGCAAAATGATCGGGATTGAGGCGGTAGCGCTTTTTCCCCACCTTTTTGAGCAGCTGGCGGTGATCGAGCTCGTCGAGCAGTGTCTCAATCTCCTTGCGTTGGCACCGGCTTTCAGCCAGTATGGCGATGATCTCCTTCATATCCGCTTTCTCGCCGCGGTCATGGAGCAGACAGAGGAGCGCATCCTCCGCCTTCCTGGCCGCCCGGGCTGCCTTCACCTCCCGCACCGACTCATAGCGGCGGGGTATCTGCTGCTCTGGTTTTCTCCGTCTGCCTCGGCTCTGCCGGTAGCCGGCCCGTTTTCCCGTGACTCTTCTCGGTGCCATTTTTGCTCCACGGATGCGATAAAACTGGAAAAAGCGATCGGCTCTCGGCTGTTCCGGCCGCGACGCGGCAGTGTCGTTCAGTCGGACAGAGTGGGCGCCCGGCAAAATATCCGTTTTCCCGCTTTCCTTTTTTCGAATATTATTTTAATAATAAGAAGCGGTTACAAAATCACTGACTCAACACTACCACTTTCGGGCGGAAATCTGAAATTTTTTTTATGCAGCCCAGCAAATTTGACATAGCCGCCTACTGCCGGAAGATGGAAAAACTCATCGGTGGCCAGGAGGGACAGGCGGCCCTCTTCTGGAAGGCGCTTTCCTTTTCGGTTGATGCGCACCAGAATCAGAAGCGTAAGTCCGGTGAGGCGTATGTCAGTCACCCCTGCCAGGTGGCTCTCATCCTGGTGGATGAGCTTGGGGTCATGGATCCGGCTACTTTGGCGGCGGCCATGTTGCATGATACGATCGAGGATGTTCCTGAGGTTACCACCGATCTCATCAGCTCCCTGTTCGGCAAGCATGTAGCCGCCATTGTCGACGGCTGCACCAAGATCAGCCATTTTTCCGGTGACCGTCAGACCTTTTACAAGCTGGTGCACCGCAAGATCTTTTCCGGTGCCGCTTCTCGCATCGAGATCATGCTGATCAAGCTTGCCGATCGGCTCCACAATTTGCGTACCATGGCCTCCATGCCCAAGCACAAAAGGCAGAAGATCGCCGATGAGACGCTCAACGTCTATGCCCCCATGGCCGGTGTGATGGGGCTTTTCGGTCTGAAGCGGGAACTTTACGACATTGCTTTGACCTACAAGTTTCCCCGGCAGAGTCAGAAGGTGCTTGCCCATATCCGCCATCTGCAGGCTCTGGAAGAAGGTAACAGAAGAGTGGTGGATACCCTGAAGGAGGCCTTTGAACAGTCCTGGGTGTCTGCCGATATCCGCCTGAAGGCCAAGGGACTCTGGGCCTATTACAACCCCATCGAAAACGTCCTGGTCCGGGATATTGAAAATCCGCTGGAGATTATCATTGTCGTTGATGATCTCCAGTCCTGTTATCGGGCCCTTGGCATTATCAACCAGCATTTCCCGCCCATCCCCCGCACGATCCGTGACTTTATCGCCAATCCGAAACCCACCGGCTACAAGAGCCTGCATGCCCGGGCCAACATCAGGGGCCAGAATTACCTGTTCAAGATCAGAACTCTGCAGATGGTGCATGACGCCAAAAAAGGGATCATCCGGGAATGGCTGTCCCTGGGCACGGTGCCGACCAGTTTCGAGCGGGAGATCCGTGAGATGTTCGGCATCCTCGGGACGGACGAGAGCCTTTCCTATCGAGAGATGATTGCCGCCAGCGGCAAAAAGGAGATTTACACCTTCACCCCGAAGGGAGACTGTCATTGCCTGCCGAGCCAGAGTATTGTTCTTGATTTTGCTTTCAAGGTGCACACCGAGGTCGGCCTCCACTGCATCTCAGCAATGGTCGGCGGCAAAACGGTCAAACCTGATTATGTGTTAAAGGACGGGGATCGCATTCAGATCAATACCCAGGAGCGGCCGGTCAGATTTGACCCGGACATCCTCCATCGCTGTCAGACCCCACGTGCCCGTTCTGAGCTGGCCCGACTGTTCCGCCTGAAGCGGGAGGCACTGGCCCGCGACATCGGCCGATCGTTGTTGCGCCAGGAGCTGCAACGGTATGGGGTGCCTTTCGCCGTCCTCGACGCTGAAGAGACCATTGATATCCTTGAGTATTTCGGCAAGGAGAATCTTGCCGCCCTCTTTTTGGATGTTGGTCAGGGCAATCTGCGGCTCAAGGAGCTTGTTTATGAGATCACCCATGGACTCTATGCCGGCAGGGAGATGCTGCAGCCGCCGACCGGGGCGTTAAACAGTATTGACCTTGAATCCCTTGATCCGGAATGCGTCAAGCTTTCCCAGTGTTGCCAACCTCTGCCCGTTGACAAGAGTCTGCTTGGCCTGTTGAGCGAACGCGGACTTTCGGTCCACAAAAAAGAGTGCCCGAAGCTCAATGCCCTGAAGATTCAGCGGGAGGACGTGGTGGCAGTGCGCTGGAATCTCAAGAAGACCCTGCTGGAAAAGCCTCAGTCCCTGTTGATCTACAAAAATATCCCCCGCAACCGGATGTTCATGCTCCTCAGCGTCGCTCCGCTCGCCATGAAGATCAGCGAAGTGGTTGCTTTGTCGACCAGGCCGGAGATCACCGCCTGGGAGGTCAATTTTACCGCGGAAACCCTGCAGGATTTGAAGAATATTCTCAACCATTTCAGCAAAAGTAAACTGGAATACGAATTCATCCTTGAGCTGTGATCTGCCCATTTTTTCTCTCAACCGAGCCGGGTCTCGCCATCTGCAAGTGCGGTCAGTGCCTGTTCGTCGAGAATGGTGATGCGACTCCCCTCCGTGGCGATGATGCTCTGGCTGGACATTCTGCTCAGAATGCGTGACAGCGTTTCCGGAATGGTGCCAAGGAGGCTGGCAAGCTGGGTGCGGGAGACGGCCAGCTCCACCCGGTTTCCATCCCCTTCACGCTCCCGGGCCAGCAGAAGATAGGCCGCGAGCCGGCCCGGCACCTCCTTCAGTGACAGGGTTTCGATCAGGTGGGCAAATTGTTTCAGTCGGAAAGAGAGGGTGGCCAGCATGTTCATGGCGAGGGAAGGATGGGCGCTGATCAATTCGATAAAGGCCTGACGCGGAAAAAAGAAGATACGGCTTTTTTCCAGGGCTATGGCATTGGCGGGATAGGGTGAGCCGGTAAACACCGCTACTTCGGCAAAGGGTTCGCCGGGACCGAATATATGAAGGATCTGCTCCTTACCATCCATTGACAGCTTGAAGATCTTTACCCGGCCGCTGATGACGACAAAAAAGCCATTACCCGGTTCCCCTTCGGAAAAAATCGGCGTTGCGCGGGCAACCTCCTGATCGACGACGATCATCGCCAGTTCGTCGTAGTCGTCTCCGCGCATTCCTTGAAAGAGCGGGATCGCGGCAACAAGGTCACGGATTTTCGTCATTTTTGTCCTCTTCTGTCATGGTAAAGGCCAGCATGACCCCACCGCTTTTTCTGAGCCAGACCGGCATGGTGAACAGTTCGCTCCCGTTAACCGTCGTAACGGTTGCTATCATCCGCAGTCCCCGTTCTTCCCGGATCAGCCCGTGGAGTCCAATGGCCTGGAAAGCCGGCATTTCTGAACCCGGTGTAGCCTTTTTCACCGCCTCTTTGGCAGACCAGATGGCGGTGAGGGCTGCCTGGCTTCCGTATATCGTGTCGAGTTCTCTGAGTGTCCACCGGTCATTGGTGCTGACAAAACGTTCCTGTACCCGTGCCACCGTCGGTGTTATGGACTGGATATCGATCCCGCAGTGTCGGTCGGCCACGAGGGCCACCGCCCGCCTGCCGCCGTGCGATATCGATACGTGCAACCGACGGTTTGGAGAATGACCGTCTTGCCAGCTGATCTCCGGTTTCCCTGTTCCGTTCGCCACAATCGCAATCATTTTTCCCATCTCCTCTCCTGTTGCGATGTTGATCTTGATGCCGCCGGTCTGCAGGGCCGCATATTTTGCCGCCAGCCGGCCACCCAGCCATTCGATTTTTCTTTTTTCCAGCTGATAGCCGGCGAACTGCTGCATTTCACCATCGGTCAGCCACCCTGAGTCGACGACGGTTACCGTCGTCCGGGCGAGAAGGGTTTGCAGTCGGGCCAAGTCGACGATAGCAAGGGTGAACTGCTGCGACAATTCCGTCACCGACGGCCAGGCCCGCCGGGTGAGAGCCGTGCCGTCGCACAGTGGCAGTGTCCTCCTTTTTCTTTTGTTCTTATCCATTATTGCGGGTATAGTGGATGCAATTTTTGCTGGTAGGGTGCCACGACATGTCCATGCTTGATTTCATCATCATTTTTTTAGTTGCCGTTTTCCTTGTCAGGGGAATCTGGATCGGCTTTGTCCGACAGCTCGCCTCCATCGCTGCGCTGGTGCTGGGTTTTGTCATTGCCGGCCGTTGTTATGGCGAATCGGCCGCTTTTGTCACTCCTTTTGTCCGTGACCCTCAGCTCGGTTTTTTTATTGCGTATCTGGTTCTTTTTGCCGCCGTCTTCGGGGCCGTCATTCTGCTCGGCGTTTTTCTTCGCCAGGTCGTCACCCTTTCGCTGCTCGGCTGGTTTGACCGGATGCTGGGTGGTGTTTTCGGCATCGCCAAGGCTGCACTGCTCTCCTGTCTGCTGGTTATGTCTGCAGGTCTCGTCGTCTCGGGCTCCCACCCTTTTTTCCGCAGCTCGTCCCTTTATCCCTATCTGGAAAACGGCTCACAATTGCTGCTCATCCTCATTCGCGACCGCCAGCTCCGCGACTCCCTCTGGCCCCGGCTGCCCGCTATCGTCCCTATGTCTGATTCCCCGGTACAAACGGGCAAGCCGGTCCGGAGTGGCGCCGAGTAAAAAACCCGCAACCATCAGCTGATTGAGCAGTGTTGTTCGTATTATCCCCAGTTGCCGCCAGCGTCGGTCCGAGGTCAGGGCGGTTTCGGCAAGCAGTCTGATTCTCCCTTTTTTGCGAAGACGGCGGACCAGGCAGAAGTCTTCCATGATCGGCATCTCGGGATATCCACCGAGTTCAATAAAATCCACTCTTTTCAGAAAGATGCCCTGATCGCCGTAGGGCAGTTTCAGGAGGCGAGCGCGAAGGTTTGCCAGTTTGGCGATCAAGCGCAGCCCGCCGCCTGGCCCGTCGATACCCAGGCGAAACGCGCCGGCAATCCATTTTCCCGATGTCATGGTCTCTTCCACTGCTGCCATGAATCCATTTGGCAGACGTGTGTCGCCATGGAGAAACAGCAGGATATCGCCCCTTGCCGCTGTTGCACCGACGTTCATTTGCCTGGCCCGGCCCTTTTCCGTTTCCATCACCATGGCCCCTTGCTGTGCTGCGATATCCCTGGTACGGTCGGAGCTGCCGCCGTCAACGACCACGATTTCCAGGCCTTGAGCGCTCCCCAGGGAGTGCAGGGTGCGGCCGATATACTCCTCTTCGTTGTACACCGGAATGATGATGGTAAGAATCGGCTTTTTCCTGTCCATTATTGTCAGATGTCGATCCCGGTGAGTAGCTCAGGTAAGTTATTTGCCAGCAGGGCCAGATCTTCCGGCCGGTCGATGTCGGGCAGCGGTGGCAGCATGGCAACGGTTATGTTGTGCGCTTTGCACTTGTCCATCGTCTGCCGCAGAACACCTTCCCCTCCCCAGTTTATGTTCTCCCACAGAAGATCAGCCGGTCTGTTCAGGCCGAGCAGATAATAGCCGCCGTCATGGGCCGGGCCGATTACCGCATCCCGCGTCCCCAGCAAGTTAAAGGCCTCGTCAAGCAATTCTGCGGTGAGAAAGGGGCAATCAGCGCCGATGATGACGGTGCGGGCCGCATCGCAGGCAAATGCCGTGTTGACCGCATGGCGCATCCGCATGCCTAGATCTCCCCCGTGCTGTTTTTTGACGGCGCATCCGATCGGCACCCACCTTCGGACTTCTTTAGTTGACCCGCCGTCGAAATAAACTTCGACCCGCAGTGCCCGCTTTTCCTGCATTGCCAGGGCCTGTCTATACATCAGTTCAGTCATCCGCTGCTGGAGTCTGGCCGCCCCTTCTGCGCCCAAGGCCGGGATCAGCCGCGTTTTGACCAAGCCCGGGCGCGGGTAGCGGGTAAATAGTAATAGCGTTTCGAGGGGAAGATTTGGTAGTGTCATCCTGGTTGCTGAAGTTCCTGTCTCTGGTTACCTCGCTGATCACGGACCATGAAAAGAAAACGCAATAAAGAAAAGAGAATAGACCCCCTTTCCTATCGGGAACGCCATTACCGGCAACGGGTGACTACCGACGGCCTGATCCCTTACCGGGTGACAGTCTGTGAGACCGATCTGCTTATCCTGGCCGATCATGATGTCCGCGAGGATGCTACCAGGCTTGTCCTCCATTACCGATCCCAGCTGGAGGGTTATATTTCCCGTTTTCCCGATTTTCTCTCCTCTCTAGTTCCTTTGCCGGAGGACACATTAGCCTGTCCGATTGCTCGCGCCATGCTATGGGCCGGCAGGGTCGCTGGCGTTGGGCCGATGGCGGCGGTGGCCGGTGCCATCGCTGAATATGTCGGCACCGATCTGATCCGCTCCGGGGTAACCGGCGAAATTCTCATTGAAAACGGCGGTGACATTTTTGTCTCTCGGCAGCGGTCCTGCTCTGTGGCAATTTATTCCGGAGCCTCGCCGCTCAGCAACAGGATCGGTATCCGGATTTCGACCGCCCTCATGCCCCTCGGCGTCTGTACCTCATCCGGCACTATTGGTCACTCGCTGAGCTTCGGACAGGCCGACTCGGTTACCGTGCTGGCGCGCTCGACGCCGCTGGCCGATGCAGCTGCCACCCGGATCGGCAACGAGATAAAGGCGCGAACCGATATCGAGCATGCCCTGGCCGTTGCCCGCGCCCTTCCCGGACTGATCGGGGTGGTGATTGTTCACCATGACCAGCTCGGCATCTGGGGCGACATCGAACTGGTCCCTTTAACGGGCGGCTGAGTCGACGCGCCGTCTGCCTACCCACGCCAACCGCTCTTTCCGTTATACAGGTTTTTCCTCCTCCAGTTCCATTAGTTCCTTAAAAAAGATGATGGACGGAAATCTCCTTGAATAGACTACTGGTCTGGTACTGCTTGATTTCGCCACATAGATCAGTGCCCTGATGCCGTAGGTTGCGGCACTTGCCAGGACTTTTTCGTTGTCGTCAGCGAGCATGGTGGTGTTTTTGTCAAAGTCAATAAAGTCATGCAGTTTTCTCCAGAATTGCGGGTTTTCCTTGGCAATGCCCACCTCTTCGGAGCAGACGATTTTATCAAAGTGCGATTCGATCTCGGTTTTCGCCATTTTGATGGAGATGGTGCGGCTGTGGGCGTTGGTCACCAGGTAGATTTTCTTCCCCATTTCCCGGCAGTATTCGAGAAAATCGATAACATAGGGGTGCACCTGGATGAGATGGTGCAGCCTTCGCTTCATGTCGGCAATGTCGAGTCCGAGTTCGCTTGACCAGTAGTCAATGTCGGTCCATTTCAGGCTTCCTTCGTGGCTTTTGTATTTTGCCATCAGCTCTTCGTAGGCCTGCCAGAAATTGATATTGTTTTCCCTGGCATAGATTTCCGGGACATGCTCCTCCCAGAAATAATCGTCAAAATGACGATCGAGCAGGGTGCCGTCCATGTCAAGCAGCACTGTCTCGATGTTTTTCCAGTTTATTTGCGGAACCAGTTTTTTCGCCAGCATTTATCGCCCCAATCGGTTTATGATATCGCCCACCGTTTCATTGCCGATTTTTTCTCTGGCAATGACAGCCAGCAGGTCACTTATTTCCCTTGCCTCCTTCGGCAGGAGGAGGAATCCTGGTATCCTTTCCGCCTGCAGAATTTTTTCGTGCGCCGTTCTGATTCTTTCTCTTTTTTTCATTCGTTTCAGGATATCCGCCTGTTCCGGTCGGCAACACATCACTCGCAGCACCTCAATGAGGTTCCCCCATATCCTGCCTTGGCCGATGTGCTCGATAAGTTGCAGCATTACCGTGTTGATCGTAACGATGCGTCCCGGCAGGGTTGCCTCGCCGCTGCTGCAGTTGTTTTGCGAAAAGAAACTTCGGCAGGAAAAGGGCCGCGCCGTATAAACGGTGCAGTTGTTTTTCTCCAGTAATGGGCAGGGAAGTGCCGGCTGATGCACTGTTTCTTTTGTTTCGATCACCCGTCGCTGCAGGCAGATTCGGGCGGCAGCGTTGGTGGTCATGGAAGGTGTGGCGGTTACCGGCGCCCTGTCGAGCATATCAGCGAACCAATCGATTTTTCCCGATGACCGTACGTGGTTGAGAATGCCTTCCGCTTCGCATTCTGTCATCATGACGTTCGCTGTGCAGCAGGCCGCGCAGCCTTGATGGCAATAAAAGTTCTCCCGCTTCAGCCATTGGGCATGATGCTGATAGAGTATGGCCAGAATGTCGGCCTCGTTATTTCGCATTTTTCGTTCCTTACAGGACGTCGTCCGGCACAAGGCGCATGCTCAACCAGATCAGCAACGCGGAGAAGGTGGCGTCATCGATCAGCCCGAAGCCGAACAAAACGTCCGGAAGGTGTCAGCGGGCACCAGCAGGTAAATCAAGGCGGCGGCAAACAGCAGTTTGGCCACCCAGGGTGTTCCGCGGTCGGTCATTATTTTCAGATACCGGACAGAGCGGTGCAGCCGTTCCATGCGATCAGGTGAGGACAGCGCCGATGAGATCCCGCACATCGGCAATGCCATGGTGTGACAGGTGATTGGCCAGTTCCTGAACCAGATTTCCCGAAATTGCCGGATTGATCAGGTTTGCCGTCCCGATCTGTACGGCGCTGGCTCCGGCCAGCAGAAATTCGATGACATCTTCGATGTTCATGATGCCGCCGATCCCGATCACCGGGATCTGCACCTGGCGCGCCACCTGCCACACCATCCGCAGCGCCACCGGTTTGATGGCAGGACCGGAAAGACCGCCTACCACATTGGCGAGCTTCGGCCGGCGGCTGTGGATATCAATGGCCATGCCGAGCAGGGTGTTGATCAGGCTCACCGCTGTTGCCCCCCCCTGTTCTGCCGCCCTGGCCATGGCGCCGATATCGGTGACATTTGGGGAGAGCTTGATGATAACCGGTTTGCTGGAGTTGCGGCTGACCTGTTTTGTCACCGTCTCCACCATAGTCGGATCAGTGCCGAATGCAACTCCACCCTGTTTGACGTTAGGGCAGGAGATATTGACCTCAATGGCAGCTATGGCGGATTCATTGCTTATCCGCTCGGCCAGTTGGCAGTACTCCTCCACGCTGTCGCCGAGGATATTGACGACGACAGCACAGCGCAGTTGGTTGAGATATGGTATTTTTTCGGTGAGAAAGGCGTCGAGGCCGCCATTTTCGAGGCCGATCGCATTGAGCATGCCACAGGCGGTTTCCACAACCCCGGGGGGGGGGGTTGCCGGGTCGCGGATAAAGGGAAACGCCTTTGACGACAATGGCGCCAAGCCTGTCCAGATCGACAAAGTCGCTGAACTCCTTGCCGTACCCGAAGGTGCCGGAGGCTGTCATGATGGGATTTTGCAGGGTGAGACCACCTACTTTGACAGAGAGGTTGGTTTTCATGGCCATATCGCCTCCGCCGTGAACACCGGCCCCTCCATGCAGACATGCAGATAGTTTTTCGCCTGGTCCCGTCCGGGCAGGGCGCAACCAAGGCAGGCGCCGATTCCACAGGCCATGTGTGCCTCCAGGGAGACTTGGCAGGGCGTCCGGCGGGCCCGGCATATCTCCGCCACTTTTGCCATCATCGGTTGGGGTCCGCAGCAGTATACGGTGGCTGATGGCGGCTCGGCCAGAGCGACGGAGAGCAGATCGGTGACAAGGCCGTGGTGGCCTGCACTGCCATCGTCAGTTGCCTTGGTGATGAAAATTCCCGGCAGATCGCTGAGGCCGTTAAACGACTCCAGTTCTGCTGCCGTGCGGGCGCCGAGCAGAACGGTGATCGATGTTGCGGGCCGTTGTTGCTGGATGGTTTCCGCGAGAAAGTGCAACGGAGCAATGCCCATTCCGCCGCCAACCAGAAGATGCCGCTCCGTCCCGATCCCGATGGTGAATCCGTTGCCGAGGGGACCGACCAGCTGTACTGCCTTTCCCGGTTGTAGTCTGGCCAGACGGTCGGTGCCGCGCCCCATGATCTTGAAGATGATGATCAGTCGTTCCCCAGAGCGCCGATGAATGGAAAAGGGCCGCGGCAGGAGCGGATCGCTGCTCGTGTCATCGTTTGTTCTCACCATGACAAACTGACCCGGCAGGGCCGAGGCGCATATTTCCGGACAGGACATTTCCAGGGTGCAGATGTCCCCCGCCCTTTCGATCTGAACGACCCTGCCTGGTCCGGCGTAGCGATGTTTTTCCTTCATCATTCTTTCCCGTTGTTAAGGCCGCTGGTCAGCATCTTGTGGAGCCTTTCCAGGTCATCAAGGGAGTAGTAGTCAATCTCGATTTTGCCGCGCATGCCGGTCTGGCTGATGCGGCTTTTGGCGTCAAGGGCCCGGCTGATATCGTCGGCCAGTGCTGCACAGTAGGCATCTGGCAGTCCGGGTGCCTGGTTTTTTCGGCTTGCCCCTTTTTTGCCAGGTTTTTTTTTGTTGCTCGCAACGATTCGTTCCGTCTGCCGCACCGACAGCCCCTGACTGATGATGCTGTCACGCAGTTCGCGGAGGCTCTCTTCGTTTTCAACTCCGAGCAGTACCCTGGCGTGTCCCATGCTCATCCTGTTTTCCGTCACATCCTGCTTGGCATAATCCGGCAGGAGAAGCAGTCGCATAGTGTTGGCCACCGTCGAACGGTCTTTGCCTACCTTTTTGGCGATCTCCTCCTGGGTGAGAGCAAATTCGTCAGCCAGACGTTTGTAGGCCAATGCCTCATCAATGGGATTGAGGTTTTGGCGCTGGATATTTTCAATGAGCGCCAGTTCCAATCGGTCTTCCGGATCTGCTTGTTTGACGATGACCGGCACCTCGTTTAAGCCGATCCGTTTGGCTGCCCGCAACCGCCGTTCACCGGCAATGAGCTCATATGCGCCGCTGTTGTCAATCTCCCGGACAACCAACGGCTGCAGAACTCCCTTTTCCCTGATCGATTCGGCGAGTTGGGCAAGGGCGTCGTCATCCATTTCCCGCCGCGGCTGGTAGGGGTTGGGCTGAATCGCATTGATCGGACAGCGGAAAAACTCACGCTGCGTCTCATCAATATCCATTGAATCAGGCAAAAGTGACCCCAGCCCTCTTCCCAGTGGTTCGTCTTTTCTCATCTTTTTTTCTCCCAGCGGCACCGGCATTTGTTTATCCCTCCTGCCGTTTGATGAACTCCCGGCCCAGATTCATATAGCTCAGTGCTCCCACAGATCTGGGATCATATTCCATTACCGGTTTTCCGTAACTGGGGCATTCGCTCAAGCGCACATTGCGTGGGATGACGGTTTTGTAGACCTTTTCCTGGAAATGCTGCTTCACCTCTTTTGCGACTTGAAAGGTCAGTCGGTTGCGGCGGTCATACATTGTCAGGACGAGCCCCTCAATGCTGAGTTTTTTGTTGTATGAGCGTTTGACCAGGCGAATTGTGCGGACAAGCTGGCTTAGCCCTTCGAGGGCGAAATATTCGCACTGCAGCGGAATAATGACCGAGTCGGCAGCGGTGAGGGCGTTCAAGGTGAGTAGTCCGAGTGAAGGTGGGCAGTCGACGAAGATGTACTCGTAAGAACAGAGCAGTGGTTCCAGTAATTTTGCCAGGTACTGCTCGCGCTTGGAGGCTGACATCAGTTCGACCTCGACCCCGATGAGATCGATGTGGGTCGGTAGCACGTGGAGATTTTCCAGGCAACTTGCCGGCTTGATGCTCTTTTCCACCTGTTCTCGGTCGAGATAGCAATGATAGAGATGTCTTTCCATCCCTTTGGCGCTCACCCCGAGCCCGCTCGAAGCATTGCCCTGCGGGTCGGAGTCGATTACCAGCACTCTGTGGCCGAGTTTGGCGAGAGCTGCAGCCAGGTTGACCGTAGTCGTCGTTTTGCCTACCCCGCCCTTTTGGTTCGCCAATGCAACTATTTTCCCTCTTTTCATGTCGATCCTGTTGTGTGTGTCGGAATTTTAAAAAACGACGATTCCGACGGGCGGCGCATTGTAACTCGTTGTTTTCACTTTCCCACCTGCCATGTTTACGGGTTTTTGCAAGACCATCATGTTTCGTCGAGAATGCTTGTTGAGGCGCCTCCTTTTTCGTCTGTCGGCGTGGCGGTTCGGGAGTGTGCGGTCTTGCGTTTTCCTCTTTTACCGAATCCTCACCTGTTCGACAAGGGTATTTTTCTTTTTTGGCACTGTCTTTCTTGATGGTTTCGCAAAAAGTCAATTTCGGGGATGGCTAAGCAAAAATCGTCAAATGCGAGGCGCGCACATTGCGAGGAATGAGGCGTACTTGGGTATGTCGCAGTGACGAGATAATGTGCAGCAACGAAGCAGTTGGCGACTTTTTGCGACGCCATCTTTCTTGTCCAGGGCCCATCGTGGGGTTTGTTCGGCAACGGAATATGGAGACGTGTTTCACGTGGAACAATCGCTGTTTTTTGATGTTGTATCAGCAGGTTAAAAGAGAATGGACGAGCTCTGCGGTGCGGAGCATGTCGGTAAGTGTTATGGTTTCAGAGGTTGAATGAACGTTTTCCATGCCAATGCCAAGGATAGCACAGGGCAGGCCGGCGGCGTTAAGGAAGTTTGCGTCGCTGCCGCCGCCGGCGCGATGGAAGGTGAGCGGGCGCTTGAGAGCTTGAGCGGCCTGGCGGGCCCTCACCAGCGGCAGGCTGTCGTCGGCGAGCAACATGGCAGGGTATTGAAGCGGACTTTGGAAATGGAGCGATGGCGTGCTGCCGGTAAGATGCTGCGGATCATTCCAGCCCTCAACCGCCTGGTAAAAAATTTGATGGTAAAGGTCAAGATAGGAGCGGAGGCGGGCGAGGTCATGGCTGCGAATCTCGCCTTTGACTTGGACCAGGTCGGGGACAATATTGGTGGCAGTACCGCCGGCAATGATACCTATATTGGCGGTGGACACATCGTCTAACTGGCCCATGGGCAGACGGGCAATGGCCTGGGCCGCGATCTGAATGGCATTGATGCCATAACGGGGGCGAAGGCCGGCGTGGGCGGCAAGGCCACGAATCTCGGCAATAACGGCATGGGAGGCCGGTGCACCAGTGACGACCGTATCGACACCGGTGGAGTCAAGGGCATAGCCGTAGACGGAACGCAGGCGCCTCCCGTCAAAGGACTTAGCACCAAGGAGGCCGATTTCCTCGCAGGTGGTAAGGAGAATCTCCAGCGGCGCAAAGGGTATCCCCTGCTCGCGCAGGGAGGCGATCGTTTCCAGAAGAATAGCGATTCCCGCCTTATCATCAGCACCAAGCACCGTGTCGCCGGAGCTGGAGAAGACATCGTTTATCTTCCTGACCTTGATACCCTGACAGGGATTAATCACATCGAGATGGCAGTTGAAGCAGACCGGCGGCGAATGCTGGAGACCCCCGGCAAAGCGAATGAGAAGGTTGCCGGTGTCGGAGCCGGTGGCGGCGCGCGTATCATCTTCAAATATCGAGTCAGCCCCGAGTTCCCTGAAAAGCGAGCACAGATAGCCGGCAAGCTTTGCCTCGCCACGGGAAGGGCTGTCGATTTCACAAAGAGTGATAAATGTGTGGGAAAGACGATCGCTGTTCATCCGTATCACAGGCCGGAAGGCATGGAGTTGACTGACTGCAGCAAAGAAACTTCCATGGCCCGAACAGGACAGGCAGAAACACAGAGTCCGCACCCGGTACACTTGTCCGGGTCGAACAGTACGGCCATGTCCGGCCGTGTAATGTACAATGCGCCGGTCGGGCAGATCCCGGTACAGGCGCCGCACTGAAAACATTTTTCATCATCACGGCGAATGATAGTGGACAACGACTCGATATTGACGCCAAAGCCACGAAGATAGTCGAGTGCCTCGCGAACATTGTTCTTGTGACCAAGCAGTTCAAGAACCATCAAGCCCTCATGCTGGGGAAGAATGGTCGCCTTGAGAATGTTAAATTCAACGCCATACTGGCCCACCAGTTTGCAGATGATCGGTTTATCGCTGGTTTCCTTGGGAAAGCGCAACACATAGATACGTGAATACATAAAAACCTCGATCAAGTAGGTTATCTTCACAAGAAAAGAGGGTCGCGAAGAAATGTAATACGCCGTCCGATCCTCTTATCTTGTCGCGGAGAATTGCGTGCTGTTGAACAAAAAAACCTAGTGCAAGCAAAGAAACGTCACTGTTTTCACATTAGTTAATCAGATACCGCTCACATTGCAAGCATTCTCTGCGCGGGCTGCTAACGTTCTAGATCGGAGATGCTGTGCCGGGGAAAAAATCATTTGAAGGGGCGCACGGAAAAAGGTATACAGTGCCGACCGGGCCGATTCGGCGCGAATGGACAAAATGGAAATTTCGGAGCCGCGAACCAAGTGACAGGAAAAGGCGTGGACAGCGTCAGTCGTGAAGAATTGCTTGCCGTCATCGGTGACTTCATCAGCATGGGGCACCTTGAAAATATTCTGGCCATGTTTCGCCAGGACACAGGGCTGTACCAGCTCAGTGGGGAACTTATCACTGATGAACGGTACATGGTTCGCATGGGCATGGTCGTCCTTTTTGAGGAACTGGCGCGCAACAATCGTCATGACATTCAGCTTGCTCTCCCTTCCCTGTTGCCGAAACTGGGCCACGAAAAGAGTTTTGTCCGCGGCGATATCGCCACCCTGCTTGGCATTATCGGCACCAAGGAGGCCAGGCAAGCTCTGGAAAAGTTGCTTGAGGACGACGATGAGCAGGTTGTCTCCGTGATAAGGGATATCTTGGCCGATTTTCCGGCTGAACAGCCCTGAAATTTCAACAATTTTTGTCGAAATCATAAAAAACCACGATTCCGACGAACCATGTTTGAAAAAACCATAAAAAGTTTTTTCACCACAAAGCGCACTGAGAACAGAGAGAAAACATCTTTAAATAAGATTAGTTGCATCTCGTGTTCTGTGGTAAAAAAGCTTTTTACGATTTCATCATTTTTTGTCGCAACCATCAGTGATGGGCATCGACTGCCCGGATTATCACCCTGTCTAAAGGAATTTATGCGTATTTTGCAGATCAACAAGGACAACCCGCAACAGCGACTTATTGAACAGGCAGTTGAGGTGCTCCGCCAGGGAGGGGTAGTAGCGTATCCGACGGACACAGTTTACGGAATCGGCTGCGATATCTTCAACCAGAAGGCTGTCAAGCGAATCTATCAGATTAAAAAGCGGGACAAAGAAAAACCGTTCAGCTTCATCTGCGCTGATCTGAAAGATGTCAGTCTCTACTGTTTCCTGTCGAATACCGCTTACAAGCTGATGAAAAAATCGCTGCCAGGACCCTATACCTTTGTCTTGCCGGCCATGAAAATCGTACCGAAAATCATGATGACAAAACAAAAAACCGTCGGAATTCGGGTTCCGGACAATACGATCTGTCAGTATCTGGTCAACACTCTGGGTAACCCTTTGCTGACGACCACTGCCAGTCTGGATGATCTCTCCATTCCCCAGGATGCCTATGATGTTGCCAACAATCTCGGCAACATGATCGACGTCATCATTGACAGCCCCTGTTTTCCACCTGAGCCTTCCAGTGTCATTTCGCTTATCAGCGATATCCCAGAGATCCTGCGATTCGGCAAAGGGGATACGGGAGAATTTCTGAGATAATATTTTTCACCTTGACAAACCCGTAATAAGTCTTTTTTGACCACAAAGTGCAGAGAAAATGCAGTGAAAATGTCTTTTATTACAATCAGTTACCTCTGTGTGCTCTGCGGTGACTGTGGTTAATTTTCACTTATTACGAGACCATCAACCTTTGTTAATGGCAGGCTTGGCGTCGTTCGGGTTTACACCGGCCAGCGGATCCTTGATGGATTTACTCATTGTGAAGTGAACGGTTTTCCGGGTCGATATGTGCATGACCTGGGCGGTCCGCGGGTTTTTTGTGATCCGTGATTTCCGCTCCCGGGTGCACAAGCTGCCGAAGCCTCGAATTTCTACCCTTCTTCCCTCTTGCAGGGCCTCAGTTATGGCATCGAGGATGATATCGATCACATGGGTGACATCTTTTTTCAGATGCCCTGGGGTCTGTTCAGCTACAGAATTGATAAGGTCGCGTTTTAACATATAAAAATTCCTGGCCCAAAAATGGCTTGATAAATCAAGCTTTGTCTGTCCGGCTTTTGCTGCAAACCTGTTCGGGAACGTTAAAAAAAGTGACCTGTCGTTTGGACAGTCGCTGCGAGACCTTTTTCCTAACGTCTGTGAAGAGCCGGTCTGCAGAGTTTCAGAGCAGTAGATGACTATAAATACTATTTCGCATCACGGTAAAAGGGTCCACTCATAGGAAAGGCGCGGATGTTCCATACCCGTGCGTCGCAGAATGTCGGTGAGGCCGTTTACGGCAAAAAGCTTGAAAAAAGAGAGGCGATCATTTTCCGGGTAAAGGAGGGTTGTGTTTTTCCCGGGATGACCGGCAAGTTCGGCCGCCAGTCTGACCGCATCATTGAAATTGCCATAATCATCGATGAATCCCAGCTGCTTTGCGGTTTCTCCGGAAAAAATCCGACCGTCAGCAAACTCGCGTACCCTTTCAGGTGCAAGTTTTCTGCGGGCTGCTATATCCTCAACAAACTGTTTGTGCACCTCGTCGATCAGGCTTTGCAGGAGAAGCCGCTCATCTGAAGACAAAGCCCTGCTCGGCGATCCTATGTCTTTCATCGGGCCGCTTTTGACCACTTCATCTTTATATCCAATTTTCTGAAAGATCTCTTCAAGGTTGGGAAACTTGAGAATGACCCCCATGCTGCCAGTCAGGGTTCCCGGACTGGCAAGAATTTTCCCAGCGCCAATGGCGGCATAGTATCCACCAGAGGCTGCAACTGAACCCATCGAGGCAACGACGGGCTTGACCTTGTTTACACGGGCGATCTCGCGATAGATTTCTTGCGCCGCACCCACCGCGCCACCGGGGCTGTCAATGCGTACGACAAGGGCCTTGACTGCGGCATTTCGACTGAAACGATCGAGCTGAGCTAAAACTTCTTCAGCATCGGTGAGTACTCCTTTAAGGGGGACAATCGCAATGGGAACCGCATCGGTGTGGAAAAAATCGACACCGCTCTGCCTGGACAGGCTGGCAACAAAAAAGGTTATTCCGACCCAGAAAAAAAGTCCTATAGCTCCCAGGATAAGAAATCCGGTGAGCAATGGATGTTTCCGGCGGAATAACCTTTCTTCTGTCATACCTTTCAGTAAACGTCTGCGGGGTTCTTACTCTTCCCGACGTTCCTGATTGTTCAGCTCTTCCTTGAGCAGATCGCCCAGTGTTGACGGCCCGGATTGAGCCTGCATTTTTTTGTAATCTTCGAGCTTCATGTCATCACTGTCATCTGTCATTGCCTTGACGGAAAGCCCGATCTTGCGGTCTTTAGCAGAAACACTAATGACCTTGGTCTCGATCATATCACCGACATTGTACATGCCAACCGGAGTGTTGATCTTGTCCTTGCTGATTTCCGAGACGTGGACTAGTCCTTCGACCCCGTCCTCAACCTCGACGAATATCCCGAAATCAGTGACATTTGTGATTTTACCGGAAACATGGGTGCCAACCGGGTACTTTTCGATTGCCTGTTGCCAGGGATCAGGTGTCAATTGTTTGATGCCAAGAGAGAATCGCTCATTTTCCCGGTCGATTTTCAGCACCACGGCCTGAATTGTCTGCCCCTTGGAATATTTTTCAGAGGGATGCTTTATACGTTCCGTCCATGAGAGATCCGAAACATGTATCAGACCATCAATTCCCTCTTCAATGCCGATAAAAATACCGAAATCAGTGATGTTCTTGATTTTTCCTTCAATAATTGAGCCGACCGGGTAATTTTCAGTCACCAAATCCCATGGGTTGGGCTGCAACTGTTTCATTCCCAGTGAAATACGCTTGGCATCAACATCGATATTGAGGATCGAGACATCAATGGCGTCGCCCACCGAAACGATTTTAGAGGGGTGACGGGTCTTTTTGGACCAGGACATCTCTGAAACATGAACAAGCCCCTCAACGCCTTCTTCCAATTCGGCAAAAACACCATAATCGGTAATGCTGACCACCCTGCCAACTGCTCGTGAGCCGACCGGGTACTTCTGTTCAACAGTTGACCAAGGATCAGGCTTGAGCTGCTTGACGCCGAGAGAAACTTTATCGGTTTCCTTGTCATACTTGAGGACCTTGACCTCAATCTCCTGTCCAACCTTGAAAAGCTTAGACGGATGAGAAACCCGGCCCCAGGACAGGTCGGTGATATGACAGAGTCCGTCTAGACCGCCGAGGTCAATAAATACACCGTAGTCGGTGATATTGGTGATGGTGCCGACTACAACGGAACCTTCGGAAAGGGAAGTTCGCATCGCCTCCCGCAGCTTCTGGCGCTCCGCCTCAAGGATGGCACGGCGGGAAATGACAACATTGTTGCGTTTGCGGTTGAACTTAAGGATTTTAAATTCATATGTCTGACCAATCATGCTGTCAAGATCTTTGACCGGACGAAGATCGATCTGTGAATAGGGCAAAAAGGCCGGGACACCAATGTCGACCGAAAGACCGCCCTTAACCCGGCTCTCAATGCGTCCGCTGATGGTGCCGTCTGCCTCCTGGATGCTGGCAATATCCTCCCATACCTTAATGCCGATCGCCTTCTCGCGGGAAAGGCGCAGTCCGCCTTCAGCCTCGCGTTTTTCGACAAAGACGTCGAAAACGTCGCCGACCTTGACTTCGATCTCTTCCCCTTCACTGCGAAATTCACTCAAGGGGATCTCACTCTCGGACTTGTCGCCGATATCTATAACCGCAAAGTTGTCGGTCAGTCCGATAATGGTGCCCTGCACAACGTCACCGACATTGGCGACATTGAGCTGTTCGTCGTTGAAGAGCTCTGCAAAGCTCATCCCTTCCTGGATGGACGTAAAGTCATCCTGTTGTTTGTTTTCTGTTGCGCTGTTTCCCATGAACCTGTTTCCTCCTTGGCCAATTTAGAAAAGATTCTTATACCAAACCGGGGGAGTGATGACAACTGTAAATATGAGTATTTGCGAAAAACATGGAGGTTTGCAGGGCAAGATAAAAGAGCAAAGAGGATGCAGCATTCGATGATGATCCGGTGCAGCCGCAAGGAGAATGGAAAAAGAGGAAAAGAGGAGCGGAAACCCTGTAGAATCAGTAAATTTTGTTGATAAAGTCCTGCAGGATGAGCTGGTGGTCAAAGACAAGAGGGGGAAGGTCGTCAAGGGAAAAGATTCGTGCTTCGGCCGCATCATCGCCGGAACGAGGAGATCCGTCGGCCCGGGCGATAAAGACCGTGCTGATGGTATGAAAGCGCGGATCACGGCCCGGCGCAGAATAGCTGTGCATTTGGCGGACAAGGGTAACGGTAAGCCCGGTCTCTTCCAATGCCTCACGTGTCGCCGCTGATTCAAGCGACTCGCCGTAATCAACAAAACCGCCGGGAAGGGCCCAGCCATGAGGGGGATTCTTTCGTCTGACGAGAACAATGCCACCGGCGATTTCAATTATAATATCCACCGTAGGCAAGGGGTTTCGTGGGTGCTGTTTTGTAGATGAGTCAGCCATTGCCGTCATTAAATAAGAAGATTGCCGAGTGAATCCCAGCAATGCACAGAGGTAAGATTGTGTCTGCCGACATTCCATGGCTGGTCAAAAACAACAGGGGTGAGACCGGAGCAGGCCATCTGCAGGCAGGTTTCAACCCGGTCGTCAACAAAATATTGGATTCCCAATGCTCTGACGCAATCTGCCTTGGTATCGTGGTCACCCATGGCGATAAGGCGCATGTTGGCGCTGACATCAGTGGGCAGAACAGTTTGAAGCCATCGGATAATGGGCTCGGCGGTGGGTCGGGCGGTCACGAATGTCAAAGGAGCACGAGCGGCAAGCCGGCTGAGGACGGCAACTGCGCCGGTCATGGGCTTTAAGCCGCAGCTGATGGGGTCACACAGCAATCGGTTAAAAATGGTATCAATGATCGCCTTGTCAACAGCGAGACAATCTTCCACCTGGAAGGCAGTGATTTCTTCTGGGGCAATGGAGATTTTATGCTCTTCCGCAGCAAGACGGATAAAGGCTTCCATGGTATCGGCGACGACGCAGTCAATATCAAAGCCGATACCATGGGCAGGAATGGTGTGGAGAAGCGTCATTATGTCGATCCGCGATGATGGCACGAAAAACAGGAAATTTTCAAAATACCACTTTAGACAAGCATTCACAACCCTTCTTCTTGACAAACGATGGCAAGAGCGGCATAGTCGCATATGTTTTCCATCGGCTGCAATTTTTTTATTCGGTTTGACGATAATAAACGACACTCATGAAACTGCCACCCCTGACCATAGGCCCCTTTACCGCATCCGTCCCGCTTATCCAGGGAGGAATGTCGATCCGCGTCTCTACCTCGGCCCTTTCCGCTCCGGTGGCCGAGTGCGGTGGTATCGGCACCATCGGCGGCTCCGCCCTGCCGGTGGAGGAGCTGCAGGCAGACATCCGCAAGGCCAAAAGCATGACAAAAGGCATCATTGCGGTAAACATCATGTTTGCCATGAAGAATTTTTACAATCTGGTAATGGGCTCCATCGAGGCCGGGGTTGACATGATCATCACTGGTGCTGGATTCTCCAGGGATATCTTTAAAATCGGCCGGGACACCAACACACCCATTGTCAGTATCGTCTCCTCCGCCGCTTTTGCCAAGCTGGCTGAAAAACTCGGCGCCGCGGCAATCATTGTTGAGGCAAAGGAGGCTGGCGGTCATCTGGGTACCGACGTCGCCCTGCGAGACCTTTTCCCGGAGATCCGCCGGGTGGTGAAAAAGGTGCCGCTTATCGCCGCCGGCGGCATCACCAACGGCTATGAAATGGCGGAGATGATGGACAAGTACGGCGCCGACGGTGTCCAGATCGCCACCCGGTTTGTCCTCACCAAAGAATGCGCCGTTTCCGACACCTTCAAGCAAACCCTGCTCAATGCCAGCAAGGAAGATGTCGTGCTCACCACCTCGCCGGTCGGACTGCCGGGCCGGGCGATCAACACCCCTTTTGTTCAGCGGCTGGCCCGGGGAGAGTCCCCGAAGGTCAAGGAGTGCCTCTATAAATGTCTGAAAAAATGTGATCATCATTATTGTATCAGCGACCGACTGATGCGGGCACATGACGGCGACTATGAAGAGGGGCTTTTCTTCACCGGTGAAAATGTTTATAAGATGAAGGATATCCTGACCGTAAAAGAGGTTTTCGAGCAGTTTGTCTCCCAGGCAGAATCCGTCTACAAAGAAGGGTGAGAAGGCCCCGGTCTTGCTTGTCGAAGTGTTTGGCGCCGGAGGCCATCAGGCACCTGTGATGCGTTGCGCCCGCCTCCCCTTCGTTTCATTCCCGTCGTCATCACGCAAAACAGCATGAAACAGCGTACAGAAACAACGCCCGTCCAGGACGAAGAAGCGGCGCCGCTCATCGTGGAGCGGGACGATCACTCCGTCGCGGTCAACGACATCGACCGCGACGCTCTCAAGGTGCTCAATCGGCTGCATGAGGCCGGTCACGTTGCCTATCTTGTCGGCGGCGGCGTTCGTGATCTCTATCTCGGCAAAAGACCCAAGGACTTTGACATCAGCACGGATGCGCGACCGGGCCAGATCCGTCAGCTCTTTCGCAACAGCCGAATCATCGGCAGGCGCTTCCGGCTGGTGCAGGTCTTTTTCCACAACAACAAGATTATCGAAGTGTCAACCTTTCGCTGTCGCAGCGAGTATGATAACGAGGGCGGGGTGGATGTTCTGCCGGCCAACAACACCTTCGGCAACGAGGCCGACGACGCCTTTCGCCGTGATCTGACCATCAACTCCCTGTTCTATGACATCGGCAACGAACAAATCATCGACTATACCGGCGGGGTGGCGGATCTCGACCGCCGCATCATCCGCTTTGTCGGTGACCCGGACCGGCGTATCATCCGCGACCCGGTTCGCATGCTCAGGGCGGTCCGCCACGCCGCCCGCAGCGACTTTGCCATCGAGGAGGCGACCTGGCAGGCCATTATTCGACACCGGGACAAGCTGCTGCTCTGTCCGGATTCACGCATTCGTGACGAACTGCTGAAAGACCTGCGCGGCGGGGCGAGTGCCGCCTGGCTCAATTTCATGGTTGACAGCGGCCTCTTTGCCGTGCTCTTCCCCTTTTATGCGGAGGTGCTGGCCGAAAAAGGCGGGGATTATCGGCAGTTGCTGGGCCGGCTGTGCGGAGTCATTGATCGCATTCATGGCGATGATGGGCAGCAACTGCCGGAAGGACTGCTGCTCGCCCTGCTGCTCATCCCTTGGGCCCAATGGTGTTTTCCCGAAATGGGCGTCGAGCGGAAGAACGGCGAAACCTATTCACTGTCCCGGAAAATTCGCGATGAGCTGGAAAAGCGCCTCGGGCACCTCAATATCAAACGGGCAGTGAAAGAGCAGATCGCCGCTCTGCTGGCCCGGCTCAACGTCTTTGCCGCCGGTTATGAAGAAGGAAAGTGGCAGGCGCGACTCAAGCGCAAGAGTTACTTTAAGGAAAATTCCCAGTTTTATCTTCTCTATCGGGAGGCCTGCGGCGGTGAACCGGCGGCGGAGCTGCACATCAACGAACCCGGACGCAAAAAGGAACGCGTCGATAAAAGGCCTGATCGCCGCAAAGGTCGCGGTCCGGCCTTTGCGCGGAAGGGTGTCCGCGGAGGGGTTTTCGGGTTACGCAAACGATGACCTCTTTTCCTGCCGACATAGCCGAACTGCGCGCCCTTTCTTGCCGGGATCTGATGGAACGGGCCCTGGCTGCAAAACTTGACCGCCGGGGGACAAGGGTATCGCTCTGTTCCATCATCAATGCCAAATCGGGCCGCTGCAGCGAGGACTGCCGCTTTTGCACCCAGTCGGCCCGTTATCCCACCGCAACCCCGGTTTATTCCCTCAAAGACACGGCGGAAATCGTCGCGGCGGCTCGCCAGGCCAGGGAAGACGGCGCCAGCCATTTTTCCATCGTCACCAGCGGCCGCGGCGTCACCCCGGATCTGCTGCCGCGGCTCTGTGCGATCATCGGTGCGGTCCGTGCCCAGGTGGACATCTCGGTCTGCGCCTCCCTCGGCCTCGCTACCCTGGAGGATTTTTGCCGACTGAAGGAGGCCGGTCTGTCCCGCTATCACCATAACCTGGAAACATCGCGGGAATTTTTTCCTCACATTGTCACCACCCATAGTTTCAGCGACCGGATCAACACCATCCGCGCCGCCCAGCAGGCGGGGCTCGAGGTCTGCGCCGGCGGGATCATCGGCCTCGGGGAGAGCGAAGACGACCGGGTTTCCATGGCCCTTTCCCTGGCCGAACTGGGGGTTGTTTCGGTACCGCTCAATATCCTCATCCCTCTGCCCGGTACGCCCCTGGAAAAGACGGCGCCGCTGGCGGTGGAGGACATTCTGCGGACCATCTCCCTCTTCCGTCTCATTCTGCCCGATATCCCGCTCAGGCTGGCGGCGGGCCGGGAATCGGCCCTGGCCGATTTTCTCGGCCTCGCCTTTCTGGCCGGCGCCGACGGCATGATGATCGGCGGCTATCTCACCCAGCGCGGCCGCAGTCCGGAGCAGGACCGGCGCTTTATCGACGCTGTTCGCCGCCTTTGGGGCTGAGATGGATCGGCTAAACTGGCTCCGTGCCCAGCACGAGCAGGGCAGGCTGCGCAATCTGACGCCGGTGCAGCGTGGTGTCGACGGTCAGGTACGGCTGGTCGGAGGCGATGACCCGCTTCGTGATTTTTCCTCCAATGATTATCTGGCCCTGAGCGTTCATCCGCAACTGGTGGCCGCCAGCCGCGATTTTCTCGACCGGTGCGGCTGCGGCGCCGGCGCCTCCCGGCTGATGAGCGGCGATCTCGATTTGCATCATCTGCTGGAAGCGGAGGTGGCGGCCCTCAAGGGTCAGGAGGCGGCGCTGCTCTTCGGCAGCGGTTACCAGGCCAACTGCGGCATTATCCCGGCCCTGGTCGGCCGCAGCGACGTTATCTTTTCCGACCGCCTCAATCATGCCAGCATCCATGACGGCTGCCTGTTGTCCCGGGCCAGGGTCGTCCGTTTCCGGCACAACGACATGGAGCACCTGGAGGAGCTGCTCCAAAGCCGGCGCGGCACCGGCGAGGCGCTCATCATCGCCGAATCGCTCTATTCCATGGACGGCGATCGTTGCCCGCTGGCTGATCTGGTCATCCTGAAGAATCGCTACGGCTGCCTGTTGGTGATCGACGAGGCCCACGCCACCGGGGTGTACGGCGCCCATGGCGGCGGCATTATTGAGGAAGAGGGGCTGACCGGCGAGGTGGATCTGGCCATGGGCACCTTCGGCAAGGCGCTGGGCAGCTACGGGGCCTATGTTGCGGCCAGCCGGGAGATGATTGATTTTCTCGTCAACCGGGCCCGCAGTTTCATCTATTCCACGGCGCTGCCGCCGGCGATGATCGGCGCTTCTCTTGCCGCGGTGCGGCTCGTGCGGGAGCAACCCGAATTGCGCTCTGCACTCGCCGCCCGGGTAACGGTTTTTCGTCAGGCCCTCAGGAGGCATGCCATCGAGCCCATCGGCGCCTCTCAGATCATCCCGGTGGTGGTCGGCGACAACGCACGCACCGTGGCTGTTGCCGCTCGGCTGCGGCAGCAGGGCGTTTTCGTCACCGCCGTTCGTCCACCCACCGTGCCGGAGGGCACTGCCCGGCTGCGTTTTTCCGTTACACTCCACCTAGAGGAAAAAGATCTGAACGCCACCGCCGCGATGCTGGCCCCTATCCTTGCAGAAAAACCATAAAAAATAAAAAAGCGAGGCATCACGTCCCTTCAACCAGTCGCTTGAACGCATTGCGTTCCTGCTGGTTGCCGACCACCGCGACCATGTCGCCGGGGTGGAAGGCATACTCCGCTTTAGGGTTGGAGTGAAAAGTTTTGTCGTGGATGATCGCGACAATCGATGCCCCGGTTCTGCTGCGCACGGCCACCGCTTGGATGCTCTGATTGACAAGGGGGCTCTCCTGCGGAACGGTGACCCAGGAAATCTCCAGCATATTTTTTATGTTATCAAACTTGGCCAGCAGTTCATGGCCATCCTGTACCTGATAGATGGGGGCATAGAGATGTTGGCGCACGGCATCGGTATACTGCTGAATGAGGGTTACCGGAACGGCAAGGTGCAGAAGGGCCTGTCGGGCAATTTCCAGACCGGCCTCCATCTCCGGCAGCACCGCCATGTAGACCCCGCTTTCATAGAGGGCACGAATCTGCTCGACGCCGTCCGCCCTGGCAATGATATGTAACTGCGGACGCACCCGCAGTGCTTGCTGGACAATGGCCTGGGCCGTGGTCACCGAGGGCGTTGTGATGAGCAAAAGGGTGGCCCTGTCGATTTTCGCCACCCGGCCGACTGTCTCGTGACTCATGTCGCCGAAGATGACCGGGAATTTTGCCGCTTTGCACTCCAGCATCCGTTGGTAATTCATTTCAATGATGACAAAGGGCAGCCCGAGCTGGTTGAGGATTCGGGCGATGTGTTGGCCCACCCGGCCGCCACCGACGATGACAACATGGTCCTGGAGGCCGGCGAATGGAATGTTTTCCATGTGGGGCGCGTCGGAGCGGATCAGTTGCTTTTTGATGGCGTAGAGAGGTGCTGCCAGCGAGGAAGCAAATGGCGTGAGCACCATGCTGAGGACCGATACCGCAAGGATGAGGGAATACATGTCCGGGGTGATCGCCTTTGCTTCGAGACCCACTCTGGCGAGGACAAAGGCAAATTCGCCGACCTGAAAGAGGCCGAGACCAATGGCAATCGGCACGATATTGATGTAGCCGAAAAGTTTGGCGAGCAGGGAGAAGAGCGAACCTTTGCAGGCGGCGATGACGAGAACAAGGGCAAGAATTTTTTCCCAGTTCTGGATCAGAAAAACCGGGTCAAGCAGCATCCCCACCGAGGTGAAGAAGAGCAGGCCGAAGATGTCCCGGAGGGGAATGATGTCGCTCAGCGCCTGATGGCCATAATCGGATTCGCTGAGCACCATGCCGGCAACAAAGGCGCCAAAGGCAAAGGAAAGCCCGACCAGGTAGGTGGCGTAGCCGACCCCTAGCCCGATGGCGGTTATGGAGAGAATGAAGAGTTCTCGTGAGTTCCAGCGCGCAACATGGCCCAGCAACCATGGCAGCACCTTGCGGCCGAAATAGAGCATGACCATCAGAAAGGCAACGGACTTGACCGCCGCCACGACGAGGAGGGGCAGACCTGCTTCGGGATTGCTCAACTGCGGCAGGATGATCATCATCGGGATGACGGCAAGGTCCTGGACAATGAGCATGCCGATCATGACCCGACTGGAAAGCGTCCCCACCAGTTCCCTGCTCATCAGGGTTTTGAGGGTCACCATGGTGCTGGAGAGGGAGATCATGGCGCCGAACCATAATGCGCTGGTTGTCGGCCAGCCGAGGTATCTGCCGAGAAAATAGCCAAAGACGATGGTCAGCAGAATTTGCACCGGGGTGCCGAACAGCGCGATATTGCGGACCGAATGGAGTTCACTGAGAGAAAATTCCAGTCCCAGGGCAAAAAGCAGAAGAGCCACCCCGATTTCGGCGAGCATCTCGATTTCATGAATATCGCCGATCGTCACTCCGCCGGTGTGGGGGCCGACGACGATCCCGGCCAGGATGTAGCCGAGAATAAACGGCTGTCTGAGCGCCTGGGCAAGAAGTGCTCCGAGCAGGGCGGCAACTACGATAATGACGATATCGGCGGCAACACCCATTTTTTACCCTTTTTGACAGCAGGGACAGAAAAAGGTGCTCCTGCCGCCGATCACCTGTTTGGCAATGGCCGTATGGCAGCACGGGCACGGCTCGCCGGCCCGACCGTAGACCGCGAGCTCCAGCTGAAAATAGCCTTTTTGCCCGGAACTGTTGACAAAATCACTGATTGAGCTGCCGCCGGCGGCAATGGCGCGACTGAGGACGCTTTGGGTCGCCGCGGCTACTCTCTCCCATTGCCGGCCGGAGAGGGATCCCGCCGGGGTGGTCGGATGGATGCCGCAGACAAAAAGGATCTCGTTGGCGTAGATGTTGCCGATGCCTGCCACCATCTGACCGTCCAAGAGGAAATTTTTCACCGGCTGCAGCCGGCCTCTCGCCTTTTCCTGGAGATAGGGGCCGCTGAAATCGTCGGCAAAGGGCTCCCTGCCGAGCTTGGCAAAGGGGTCTGCAGCGGCCAGGTGGCCGGGTGGCAGCACTCTGATGCAGCCGAAACGGCGGGGGTCATTGTAGCGCAGCTGGCTGCCGTCGGTAAAGGTGAGGACGAGGTGGTCATGGAGACCGGGCGGGGCCGCGGCGGGGAAAATCCCCAGTTTGCCGCTCATGCCGAGGTGGATAATCATGGCGGCCTCCTGGTTGGCGAGAAGAAAGAGGAGAAATTTGCCGCGCCGGCGAATATCGCTGATCGCACTGCCCTTGACCCACTGCTGCAATGCCGCCTCGGGCAGCGGCAGTCGCAGGTTTTTTCCGGAACAGGCGACAGTGTGCACCTGGCGGCCGATCACATGGGGGAGCAGGCCCCGGCGGATGACCTCGACCTCGGGTAGTTCCGGCATGTCAGATCACCAGGGCGACCGGCAGCCCCGTCTCCGCGCCCCGATCACGGCTGTCCCAGAGCAGGCAGCCCTTGCGGATACACTCGCGATTATGCGGGTACTGGTTGCAGTGGAGAGTATCTGCGGCAACCAGTGTAACCGGCAGCAGGTCATGCGAGAGGCGGCCGGCCTCCTGCAGGGCGATGACGCTTTCCCGCTGACAGCAGCGACCGGCCCGGATTGCGGCTATTTTTTCGAGAACCTGGGCCGTGGCCTGCTGGGCCTGCTGCCGTTTGCCCGGGGTGAGCGGGGTCGCCTCGAGAATGACGGAAAAGGCGATCCCCACTCCGAGGGCGGCGCCACAACCGCCCCAGAAACCGCAGACTCCGCCCGGCACCCGGCTGCCGCGCTCAATGGCGGCGAGGATGTCTTTTTTTCCGGCCTTGCCGCCCCGGGCCCGGTAGGCGGAGAGGATGACGCCGGGGATGATGGCATGGTGCTCCGGTCCATGCATGGAGATGGCGGACTGCGATCTGATTTTTTTCAGCAGGATGATCATGTCCTCCACCGCTGACTCGGTGCAGATCTTTTTAATAACCGCCAAGCCCTTGTCCTGATGACAGTTGTCACAGACGAAATGGCCGTGCAGGCAGACGGCGTTCGCCTCTTTCTCCTCTCCGCAATAATGGCAGGTTGTGGCCCGATCCCGGGTGAAGTAGCGCAACTCGCAGCCGCAGACCATGCAGTCGCTGTGCTGGCGCCGATCGCTTGCCGCTGGCGAGGAACAGCAGGAGAGGGCGGGGCTGTTCTCCGGCGGCAGACCGCAGCAGCCTCCGCCCTGGTCGATATTGATCACTGCGCCCTCCTGGTTCAAAATAAAGACCGATTCGTCTAGTCCGGCCAGATCAGCTGCCGCGATCCGGGTTTTTTCCCCTTTGAGCAGCAGTTTGCCGCTCTCGGTGTAGACGCCGGCAAACGGCCCGCGGTAGATGACTTGGGCCGTCTCGGGCACGGCCGGCTTCCAGGCAAGGAAGGTAAGTGAATAAAAACGGGTGTTCCCAACGCTGCGATAGGGAAAACGTTTGAGGAGGCGCACTGCAACAAAGCCGGTGGCGCAAAGCATGGCCAGTAGTTCCGTTTGTCGCATGGCGCCGCCCAGACACTCACCCCGCAGTTTTTCGTCGTTTTTGATCGCAGGCGGCACCGCCTCGTCGGTGACGATGTCAGCCACCACCAGCCTACCGCCGGGGCGGAGGATACGGAAGGCCTCGTGCAGGGTGCGGCGTTTGTCCGGGCTCAGATTGATGACGCAGTTGGAGATCACCGCATCGGCAATGCTGTCCTCCAGGGGGATTTCTTCGAGAAAACCCTTGCGAAACTCGACGTTGTCAAAGCCGAGACGTTGTGCCACCTCGCGTTGGGAAGAGCGGGCCAGGGTCAGCATGGCGTCGGTCATGTCGATGCCGTAGACCCTGCCGGCGGAGCCCACCATTGCCGCGCCCTGAAAGCACTCGACCCCGCTGCCGCTGCCAAGATCAACCAGGGTTTCGCCCTGGGAGAGGAAGGCGTCCCGGACCGGGCTGCCGCAGCCATAGGAGCGCTGGCGGGACACCGCCGGAATGAAATCCTCCTCCTGCTGGCGGTCGGCAAAGGGGTTGACGATTTCCGCATTGGCCTCCTGGGCGGCCCGTCCGTAAAATTCCCGTACCGTGGCATGACCCCGGTCGTCCCCGAGGGAGACGACGCAGTTGCAGTGGGTCAGCGCCACCGCGCCTCCCTCCGGGCAGTCATGACGGACATCGCCCATGCGCAGCAGGATCGATCCCTCTGTCTGCGTTGAATAGCATCCGGCCTGGCGGGCAATAAGCCAGAGGGCCATGCGGTTGTAAAGCTCGACATAGGGATCATGGCCGGTGAAGGAACCGCCGCGTAAGTAGCTGTGGTCGATATCGCCGCCGCCGATGAGAAAACGCAGGGGATTTTCCTCGTAGGCGGAGCCGGCAATGGTTGTCTGGCGCAAGTCTGCGAGCAGCGGGCTCGTGCGCCACACCTGTTCGAGTCCCTCGGTGAGAACACCACAACGCAGCGCGGGAATGGCCACCAGGGCCGGCGAGGGGTAGATCGCCCCGTCCGGACCGACGGCCAGGGATTCCCAGCCGCTGTTGCTGAGGTCAAAGCGGGTGCCGGGAGAGGAGAATACCTGGCTTTTCAGTGCCTCGACGTTATCTACCATGATGCCGAGGTGTTCTGCGAGTTCCAGGGCCGGTCGCAGATGGGTCCAGATTTCATCCGGCGGCACGAACTGGTTGCTGCTGCCCTTGCCCCGGACAAAGTGCCAGAGCAGGTGGAGATTGCCGACCTCCATGTCTCCGGCAAGGGAAACGATGGCGGAGAGTTCCGCCACGTTGTGCCGGTTGACCGCCACCGACAGAGTGGGGCGGATGTGGTGGTCCCGGAGAAAGGTGAGGTTATCGAGCAGTCTGGCAAAGGTGCCGGTGCCGCGCAGGCGTTCGTGGTTCTCTTCCAGTCCGTCGAGACTGATCTGCAGATGAAGCCGCTCCCGGTCGGCGCGGGTAAAAAATGCCCCGTGCTCCCGCAGAAGCAGGCCATTGGTCAGCACCACCGTATGGCAGTGCGGATCCGCAGCCAGCAGGTCACAAAGGACATCGGAAAAGTGCGGGTAGATAAAGGGCTCGCCGCCGGTAAAATAAAAGATGGTGCAGCCCAGCTCTCGCGCCTCTGCCATGGCGCGGCGCAGATCGACCTCGGGCAGGGCAGCCGGCGAGGCCGGAGAGGCGCTGAACAGGCAGTGGCGGCAGGCCAGATTGCAGGCGTCGGTAAGATGGAACCAGCATTCTTTCAGGCGGGTGAGTGAGAGCACCTGGCCGCGGCCGGCGTATGGCGGGGTCGGCTCCCGTTCGGTCAGGGCGCGGAGGCGGGCCAGGTGCAGTGTCTGCATCTCCCCTGGTCGGGTTTGATTGGAGAGCAAGGAGTCGGTTTGGCCATCGGCGACAAACCAGTCCGGAATGTCGGGGGCAACATAGATGGCGTAACCGTCAAACTCGAATCTTTTCCAGTGCGGTGAGGATTTCGTCGTATTCATGGCAAAATTAGGGTAAAGTGACGCGTTAATCGCGGCGGACCACGGAGGGTCGTGGCCTTTTCGCCGCATCGACCTACCCTATCATAAATGTCGTTTTCTGCAATCAGGATTGCTGTCCTGGCCCAGGAAGGCAGGATTAATTCTTCATCACAACAAAAAAATGCAATTGTGCCCCGGACCGGCGGCACCAGTGAAAACAACGATAAGACCATGCGAACCGACCAGCGCCGGGCGGACCAGCTCCGCCCCATCTCTCTGCAGCACACTATTCAACCCAACGCCGACGCCTCTTTGCTCTTCAGGGTCGGTAACACCCATGTCATCTGCGCTGCCACGGTGGAAAACGTCGTCCCTCCCTTCCTGAAGGACAAGGGCAGGGGATGGATTACCGCCGAATACGGCATGCTGCCCTGCTCCACCAGCACCAGGATGGCGAGGGAGGCGGTAAAGGGGCGGAGCGGCCGGACCCATGAGATTCAGCGTCTCATCGGCCGCTGCCTGCGCATGATGGTCAATCTCGGCGCCATCGGCGAACGGACCATCCGGGTGGACTGCGATGTGATCAACGCCGACGGCGGCACTCGCACCGCCGCCATCACCGGGGCGGCCCTGGTGGTGCGGCAGGCGCTTGTCCGGTTGCAGGAGCGCGGCGAACTGGAGCGGCTGCCGGAGATCCTGCCCCTGGCCGCGGTCAGCGCCGGCATCGTGGACGGCGAGCCGTTGCTTGATCTTGACTATCAGGAGGACTCCCGGGCAGAGGTGGACGCTAATTTCATCATGACCGGCGACGGTCGCTGGGTCGAGAGCCAGGCCACCGCCGAGGGGCGGCCTTTCCGGCCTGAGGAGTTCTTCCAACTGGCCGAGCTGGCGGGAAAGGGCATTCGTGAACTCCTTGCATTGTGGCGGGCCGGATCATGACCTCGCCTTTCACCCTCACCGCCCGTTCATCGGAGTGTCCGGCCCGCTGCGGCGATCTTACCACCATGCACGGCACTATCCGTACCCCGGTCTTTATGCCGGTGGGCACTCAGGCCACGGTCAAGGGGATGACCCCGGAAAACCTGCGCGCGCTCGGGGCACAGATTATCCTTGCCAACACCTACCATCTGTTGATCCGGCCTGGCCATGAACTTATCGGCAATTTGGGCGGGCTGCACACTTTCATGAACTGGTCAGGGCCGATCCTCACCGACAGCGGCGGTTTTCAGATCTACAGTCTGCAGGAACTGGCCCGCATCAGAGAAGAGGGAGCGACGTTCAGGTCGCATCTCGACGGCGCCAGCCATTTTCTCAGCCCGGAGAAAGCGGTGGAGGTGCAGGAAGTCCTGGGCTCGGACATCATGATGTGTCTCGATACCTGCATCCCCTATCCGGCCACCCGGGAACAGGCGGAGCAGGCCACCGCCCTCACCGCCCGCTGGGCCACACGTTGCCGGCTTGCCCGGAAAAAGCCGGGGCATCTTCTGTTCGGCATCATTCAGGGCGGCATGTATCCGGATCTGCGGGACCGGGCAGTTGAGGAGATTGTCGGCATCGGCTTTGACGGTTACGCCCTGGGCGGACTGTCCGTCGGCGAGCCGCGCGAGGTCATGTATGCACTGACCGGCCATACTGCAGCCCTGCTGCCCGATGATCGGTCCAAGTACGTCATGGGGGTCGGTACCCCTGAGGATCTGGTGGAATGCGTTTTCCGGGGTATTGATATGTTCGACTGCGTCATGCCGACCCGCAACGCCCGCAACGGAATGCTCTTTACTTCTCAGGGTAAGCTTGTTATAAAAAATTCATGTTATCATAACGATCCGCAGCCCGTGGATGAGACCTGCGACTGCTATACCTGTCGGAACTATTCCCGCGCCTACTTGCGCCACCTGTATATGGCCAGGGAAATTATGGCCGCGCTGCTCAACACCATCCATAATCTGCATTATTTTGTTCATCTTATGGCCGACATGCGCAGGGCCATCCGCGAAGATCGTTTTGTCAGCTTCAGAAACGAGTTTTATGCGCGGCGGGGGCAACAGCCTCCCCCGGCCTGAGCAGACTCGCACCGCGTATTTGCGCAGCAGTGCCTGCACCATGAACATCTGCACCCCACGGGATCCGATGTTCGCATAACACGATAAGGAGTCTTCATATGACCACACTTGCCCACGCCGCCGATGCTGCGGCTCCCGCGGCCAGTCCTTTGGCCGGCTTTCTGCCCATGATCCTCATTTTTGTCGTCTTTTATTTTCTGCTCATCCGGCCCCAGCAGAAAAAGGCCAAGGCCCAGCAGGAGTTTCTCGCCAATCTGAAAAAAGGCGATGAAGTCATCACCGGTGGCGGGCTGCACGGTAAGATCACCGGCCTGACCGATACAGTGGTCACCCTGGAGGTCGCCGACAATGTTCGGGTCAAGGTGGCGCGCCAGTATATTCTCGGCGCTGCCGGCGGCAAGCAGGATCAGGCCTGCACCAGCGGATGAGCCATCAATCGCTAGTTTCACCGTCGGTGAAGCAGAAAAAAACGAGCCCGCCATCGCATGGCGGGCGATCTGTTAAAGAAACGGTCATGATGGCGGCTGCCATGAGTCGGTTATCATGGCCTTCGGGTGTTCTCGGGCGGCCATGCCCGTTCATGTCTAACGGGAGAGTCACGCTGACCTGTTCGTTATGCCGGAAAACTTTCTGACCCGCTCCTTTAATCTCGACAGCCTGCCCACCCTGCCTTCGGTGGCCATGGCGGCCATTCGTCTCATGGAGGGCGAGAATTCCACCTTTGATTCCCTGGCGGAGCTGCTGAAAAACGATCAGGTGCTTACCGGCAAGATTCTTCGCTATGCCAATTCCGTCCATGTCGGCGCCAGACGGGAAATCACCACCATTCCCCATGCCATCTCGGCGGTCGGCTTCAATGCCTTGCGGAGCATCATCCTCTCGGTGTCGATTTTTGACAGTTTTTCCGCCGCCACTGAACAGGAGGAGGAAAAACTGGTCCGTTTCTGGCTGCATGCCATCGGTGTCGCCGCCACTGCCGAGGCCCTGGCCCGCCGTCTCGACTTCCCTTCCCCGGATGAGGCCTATCTCTGCGGTCTGATTCATGATCTCGGCAAGCTCGTCTGCTATCAGCAGTTTCCCGACACCTTTTCCCGAATCTGCCAGGAGATCGAACAGCCCACCAGCGCTGCGGACAGCGTGTTGTCCCCCCTGGAAACCGAGCAGCTCATCGCCGGTTTCGATCATATCGATGTCGGCAAACTGATTGGTGAACGCTACGGATTCCCCGATATCCTGACCCGCTCCATGTGGCTCCATCACCAGCCGGTCATCGAGCCGATCGCGCCGGATGTCGACCATTTGCCTCAGCTTGTCCGTTTTGCCGATGTCCTGTGCGTCACCCATAATGTCGGCTCCAGTTACTTTCTCACCGAGCGCCCGGTCTGCCATGACTCCTTTCGGCGCGCCCTCGAATATCTGGCCCGTCTCCATGGATTGAGCGGGCCTGATCTCCAGGATATTATGGAGAATGTCCATGCCAGGGTGGAGGATGTCTGCAAGATCCTCGGTTTCTGGAACAGAGACGAATACCGGCAGCTGCTGCGCACGGCCAATGTCAGCCTGGGCCGGATGAGCCTGCAGCTCGACGAAAACAACCAGGATCTCTTCGCCACCAACCGCATCCTCTCCGCCACCTGTCAGATGCATGAGCAACTCCATTCCGATCTCTCGCTGCGGGAGGCTGCGGAAATTGTCTGCCGTTCGGTGTGTGCGGCCTTTGAGGTGGAGCGGGCGCTTTGTCTGATCCGTGATCCGAAAGCGCACCGTTTCATCGGCGCCATTGTTGAACGGGACGTCTTTCACCCGGTCGAGCTGCCTTCCATTCTTGCCGATATGGTCCGGCGCAAAAACCATGCGACCCGCGACATTGAAATCGAGGCGGCAAACCGGCTGGAGCAGGCCACCCACGACCTGGTGCATGGCAGAATCGACGAATCGCGCATGTTCAGCCTGTTGTCCGGGGCAAAATTTCTCGCCACCTTTTTTGTTGCGGACCGGAATTCCCGCTGGCGCAAGGAGCCGCTGCTCGGGCAGCTGCTGATCGATTTCAGCGACGGTCCTGATTGCATTCGTAACGGGATGACCGGTCTGCGCCAGAATTTTGAGGCATTTGCCGCCGCCGTCGGCACCGCCATTGACCGCCTGCTCCTTCAGCAGGCCCTTTCCGTGCAGGCGAGAAAACTGGCAGAGGCGTCCCGGCGGATGGAACAGCAACAGCAACAGCTCTTTCATTCCCACCGGCTGGCCACGGTCGGCCATCTTGCCTATGGCATGGCCCATGAGATCAACAATCCGCTGACCGTGGTCTCCCTCAATCTCCAGCTGCTGAAGCGGATGCTGCCGACGGATACCCTCGAACCGGGCAAAAGGCTGGAAATAATCTCCGATCAGGTGGAGCGGATTGCCGGAGTGGTTAATAATCTGATGGCCTTTGCCAAACCGACCGAACCGAAATTCGGCCCGACCGAGGTAGCGGACGTCGTGAAAAAGGCGTTGCGGCTGATGGAGAACCGCGGCGCCTTGGCCAGCATCACGGTGGACAACCAGCTCTCCGGCAAACTACCGCAGGTCATGGTCGATTCCCAGCAGATCGAGCAGGTCTTTCTTAATCTGTTCATCAACAGTTGCCAGGCCATGCCGCAGGGCGGCAGGCTGACCATCTCCGCCTTTGCCGCCAGCGAGCATATCGATGTTTTTGTCCGTGACAGCGGCCATGGCATTGCCGCGCAGGATCTGACCAAAATCTTTGATCCCTTTTTCACGACCCGAATGGAAGGGGAGGGATCCGGACTCGGCCTGGCGGTCTCTCACACTATCATGGAGCACAACAAAGGCGCCCTCCAGGTGGAAAGTGAGCCTGGCCAGGGCACGACTTTTATCGTCCGTTTGCCCCTAGATAAGAGCGACCGCCTACGCGAGATGAAAAAAATTCTCCAGACCAGGAAAAAAGAGGACGCGGCCAAGGCGGGCGAAGGACGGCATCGGATTCTGGTGGTGGATGACGAAGAATCGCTCAATTCCGTGGTGCAGGAAACCTTGCGGGCCGCCGGCTACAGTGTTGACGGCGCCTATGACGGAGTGGAAGGCCTGGAAAAGCTGCGACAGGACAAATATGATGTCGTCCTGCTTGATCTGCGCATGCCGCGTAAGGACGGGCTGGCGGTGCTCAAATTCATCAAACAGGAATATCCGAACATCGCCGTAATCATCATTACAGGCCATGCCTCTATGGCCGAGATTCAGGAAACTGCAGCCAAGGGGGCCTTTGCCTGCCTGAAAAAGCCCTTTCTCCTCGATCGGCTGCTTGACACCATTGCCCGGGCCATCAAGGGCAGGGAAGGCCGGGCGGCGGCATCGTGATGGATTCCCGCCTGCTCACCATAGACGATCTGGTCCGCCTCACCGGGCTTGAGGAGAGTCTGCTGCGCTATTACGAATCCGAATACGGCGACGCGTTGCCCGAAAAAATTCTCCAGGGCGGGGTACTCTATTTTGCCCCGGCCAGCGTTACCGCCTTTGCCGCTATCCATGCCCGCAACGACACCGGCGCCTTGCCTCAGCCGGTCGCCGCCTCCCGCGCCCGGGTCATTGCTGTTACCTCCGGCAAGGGAGGGGTGGGAAAAACCAACCTGGCCCTTAACCTGGCGGTGGAATGGCAGCGGCTGGGAAAAATGACGGTGGTGCTCGACGGCGACATGGGGCTCGCCAACATCCACCTGCTGGCCGGCATCACCCCACGCCACTGCCTTCTCGATCTCATGCGGGGCACGGCGGAACTGGCGGACATCATCGAGGCCGGGCCGGAAGGCATCGGCATCATTGCCGGCGGCAATGGACTGCTCTCTCTGGCCGACAGTAGTCGACAGGATCGGTTGCGGGTCATCGATGCGCTGATCGAGCTGGAAAAGGCGGCCGACATCATCGTCGTCGATACCGGCGCAGGCATGGGGCGGGGCGTGCGCGATTTTCTCATGGCCGCCGATGAAATTATCTTTGTCATCACGCCCGACATCACCTCGCTGACCGATGCCTATGGTCTGCTGAAGGGGTTGCACCAGGAAAATATGCCCCGCCGCCCCCTCTATCTGGTAGTCAATATGGCTACCACTCTCAAACAGGCGGCGGATGCGGCCCGTCGTTTTGTCACCTGCGCCCGGGATTTTCTCGATCGCATCGTGATAAACAGCGGCTATATCCTCAAGGATGCCACCGTGTCGCTGGCGACGGCGCGGCGCACCCCCCATGCGATCTACCGACCGGAGTCCCGGGTCAGCAAAAACACCCGGGCCATTGCCTGCAATCTCCTGCGCAGCGAGACAGACCGCAGTCGCGGCAGTTCCTCCTTCGGGCGCTATCTCAATCTTATTCGCGCCGCTCGGCCCGGGAGCCTGGCAACGGAGAGGAAAACGGCATGAGCTCTTCCGGCTGGGCAGAAAAATTTGGGTTTTCCCGCAATCCCTTCAAGGACACCCTGAGCACCGATCTTTTTTACCGGACCAGACAGCACGAAGAGGCCCTGGTCAAGCTCCGCATCGGCATTGAGGACTGCCACGCCCTTATCCTGCTCAGCGGGGCCTCCGGCACCGGCAAAACCCTGCTTTCCCAGCTGGTGGTGCGTGAGTTGGGCGAGCGTTTCGCCACAGTGATTGTGCCGGTCTACCCGGAGATGGGCAAGGGAACCCTTCTTGATCGCATCCTGGCCGAGGCCGTCCCGGAGCGGCGGCAGGCGGCCAAAAGCGCCGATCAGCTCCTTCGTCAGCTGCAGGAGACGGCCTTGGCTCTTTACCAGAGCGGCAGGCGGCTGGTCATCGTCATTGACGAGGCCCATTTTCTGAAAGCCGATGCCCTCCATATCCTTCGCACCCTCTCCAACCTGGAAACAGAACAGGAAAAGCTGGTAACGGTTCTGCTTATCGCCGAAAAAGGGCTGAGTCGTCGATTGGCTCATCCCTCCTATGCTTCCCTGCGAAGCCGCATCACCTTTGCCGTGCAGCTTGAACCCCTGCAGCAGCGGGAAACAGAACAGTTCATCAAGTATCGGCTCCTTAAATGCGGCGCCTCTCCATCCCTCCTGACCTGCGATGCCTATACTGAAGCCCATCGGCTCAGCAACGGCATACCAAGGGAGATCAACCGCCTGCTCTACAACGGTTTTCTTGAGGCCATGAGCGGCAATCACCCAGTCCTGACCGGGGCACTGATGGCGACGGCGGGCCGGAAGGCAGGTCTGTACCATGTCCCGCATGCGTCGATTGCGACTCAGTCGGTCGCCCCGTAAGCGCTCGGGTGAGGGCGTCACCCCGGAGGAGCTGGCGGTGCTGATCGGTGCCGAGGCGACTGCGCCAGCCGATAAAGCGGGCCAGCAATCCGGCAAACCGGTACACCAAGGTAACCTGCCGGACCGAGAGTGATTTCAGGCCGCTCGTCGTGATCAGCACAGGAATGTCATCTTGCAAATGGCGATCCTTTCGTGGCCGAGCCGGTCCATTTTCCCTTTGAGCGGATGACTGCCGTCGCCTCGGGCTTTAGTTTAGAGCTTATCCACAAATAAATCTTTGATGCTCGCATCCGGCTTTTGGCCGCCTTTGCCCGTTGCTCAATCGCAAAATCTTCGCCGCAGCGCTGCTACGCCTGCGGTTTTGCTCAATCGCCCCGGTCAAATCCGTCGCAAAATCCGGCGCGATCCCTGAAAAGCTTATTTGTGGATAAGCTTTTAATTTTCTCGTTGTCTCTTCTTCTTTTCTTGCTGGCCCTTTCCGTTCAGGGGCAGGAGAGTTGAGTGCGCCGGATCAAGGTGTATGGCAGCCACTCTGCCTCCCGGTCCGGGGTCAGCACCACCCGACTGCCCGGATTGGCCTGGGACAGGGGGCGTCCCTCCGCCGTTTCCAGGGCCAGCACCCGAAACGGAGTATTGGCGATGCCACGGCCCATGTACTCGAGGGTGTCGCCCGGTATGATGCGGTGGCGGACATCGACAAACGGTCTGGCGCCGCCGCTCAGGATCAGGGCAGCCGGACCGTAGGTCTGATCGACCTGGGCGCCGTTGTAACACATGTCATCCGCGCCGGGCGGGCCGGCAAAAAAATTCTCAGTATAGCCGCGACTGCCGAGTTTGGCCATCTCCGCCATGAACGGCGGCGGCAGGGTGATGGCCGCCGCCGGAGCAGCCTGCAACGCCGCCCGAACATAATCGAGAGCGGCCCGATAGACGCGGACAATGCCGCCGGCGTAATAGATGCCCTTCATCCGCCCCTCGATTTTGAGTGAATCCACCCCGGCCGCGAGCAGTTCCGGTAGACGCCTGATCAGGCAGAGATCCTTGCTGTTGAAGATATATGTGCCGCGGCCGTCCTCCTCCACCGGAAAGAACTGGCCGGTCCGCTTTTCCTCCTGGAGTTGATAGCCGTATCGGCAGGGATGGGCACAGTTGCCCTGATTGGCGTCCCGGCCGGTCAGATAGAGGCTCAGCATGCAGCGGCCGGAGTAAGAGATGCAGAGGGCGCCGTGGACAAAGACCTCGAGTTTACAGGACAGGATTGCGCGCATTTCACGGATCTCGGCGAGTGAAAGTTCCCGGGCGAGATTGAGTCGGCTGACTCCCTGTTCCTGCCAGAAGAGGCCGCCTTCCACATTGGTGACATTGGCCTGGGTGGAGAGATGGATCGAGAGGGTCGGCGCCACCCGGCGGGCAATGCGCAGCACCCCCGGATCGGCGATGATAAGCCCGTCCACTCCGAACCGGGCCAGCTCGCCGATGCAGGCGGCGACGCCGTCGAGATCCCGGTTGTGGGCAAAGATGTTGACCGCGGCAAAGACCCGCGCTCCTCGCTCATGAGCAAAGATGATGCCTTCCTGCAGTTCTTCGACGGAAAAATTGGCGGCATGAGCGCGCAGGCTGTAGTCCCTGGCGCCGAGATAGACGGCGTCCGCCCCGTAGGCAATGACGGTTTTCAGTTTTTCCAGGCTGCCGGCAGGGGCCAGCAGTTCACAGGGAAACGACAGGTGCTGTTCCACGATGCTCCCCGCGCCGCAAACGGCGCAAAAAGATGAAAAAGGTATTGACCACGTTCCTCGGAAACTGTTTGAATGGGCGACAAAACGCAAGCACCCATATAAACTTTTTTTTCCCGGGCTTCAATGGCGGAAACAGCACGACACAACATTGCGGTCGCCATGAGCGGCGGGGTGGACAGCACGGTCTGCGCGGCCCTGTTGCGTCACCAGTATGCGGTGCATGGATTTTTCATGGATATCGGTCTGCCGGACCGGGAGGCGCAGCTCACCCGGGTGCGGGCTATTGCCGCCCAGCTCGCCGTCCCCCTGGAAGTCATCGACCTCCGCCAGGCCTTCCACGAAGAGGTCATCGGGTATTTTCGCCGGAGCTACCTGGCCGGCCGTACCCCCAATCCCTGCGTAGTCTGCAATCCCCGTATTAAATTCGGCCGACTGCTTGATGAGGTGCGGCGGCGCGGCATGGAAAAGATGGCCACCGGTCATTATGTCCGACTTCGGCGGGACAGCGCCGGGGTACATCTGCTCACCGGCATCGACCCGAAAAAGGATCAGTCCTATTTTCTCTGCGGCGTGAGCGAGCCGCAACTTGCCCATCTTCTTTTTCCGCTCGGCGACCTGACCAAGAAAAAGGTCTGCCGCCTGGCGATCGATCTCGGTTTTCGGCAGTTTGCCGAGGGCGGCGCCGAGAGTCAGGACGCCTGCTTTCTCCAGGGGCGAGGGGTGGGTGATTTTCTGAAAGATGAGACAGAGGGGCAAAAAGGTGATATTGTCAGCACGACCGGCGAGCGGCTCGGTCGGCATGCCGGCCTTTTTCACTATACCGTGGGGCAGCGCCGGGGACTGGGCATCTGCGACGCCACCCCCTCTTATGTTATCGGCCTTGACCCGACGACCCGGCATGTCATTGTCGGCAAGGAGGTGGACCTCTGGCGGCGGGAGTTGCGCGTCACCGACATGAATTGGATTGCCGGGGCCCCGGCGGCTCTGCCGCTGGCATGTCGGGTCAGGATTCGATCCCGGCATGCGGCGGCGGAGGCGGAATTGGTCCGGGATGGCGACGGCTGGCGAATTCTCTTCCAGGCGCCGCAGCGGGCCGTGACGCCGGGCCAGTTTGCCGTTGTCTACCGTGGCGACGAGGTGCTGGGCGGCGGGGAGATTGCAGGATAAGCGATGAGTGAGCAGAAAAAAACGAAAGTGGCGGTCACCACTCTGGGCTGTAAGGTGAACCAGTTTGAATCGGCAGCCTTTCTTTCCGAGCTGGAGATGCGGGGGGTTGAGGTGGTCCCCTTTGCCCGGATCGCCGACATTTATATCATCAATACCTGCACCGTCACCGCCAGGGCGGCGGCCCAGTCCCGCCAGATGATCCGCCGGGCCCTGAAGACCAATGGCCAGGCGCGAGTCGTGGTGACCGGCTGCTATTCGCAGGTTGCCGCCACCGAGGTCATGGAACTGGCTGACTGGGCGGTCTGCATCGTCGGGAACGGTCACAAGCACCGTCTGGTCGATATCGCCCTGTCGGACAAGCAGTGTGATCTCGAGATGCATCTGGGCGACATTGCCAGTCGCCGGACCATCTGTCCATTGACGCCAACCCGTTTTCCCGGACGCACCCGGGCCTATCTCAAGCTGCAGGACGGCTGCAACAATTTCTGCTCTTACTGCATCGTCCCCTATGCCCGGGGTCGCAGCCGCAGTCTCGATCCGGCCGCGGCCCTTGGCCAGATCGCCCTCTTTGTCGCCGCCGGTCACCGGGAAATCGTGTTGACCGGCATCCATGTCGGCATGTACGGTCTCGACCTTTCGCCCCGGACTGAATTAACCGATTTTATCGGTTTGGCAACGAGCTGTTTCCCTGACGTTCGTTTTCGTCTCAGTTCCCTTGAGCCCAATGAAATAGGCGATGATCTGCTTGACCTGATGGCGGCACGGGAAAACTTCATGCCGCATCTGCACATTCCTTTGCAGAGCGGCGATGACGCCATCCTGCGGGCCATGAACCGTCGTTACAGCGCCGCCGATTTCGCCTCCCTGGTGGAGCGCATCCGCGTCCGCATTCCCGCCGCCGCCATCGGCGTCGATGTCCTGGTCGGCTTTCCGGGAGAAACGGAAGCGGCCTTTGCCGCCACCGCTGCCCTGCTGGCCAAGCTGCCGGTTACCTATCTCCATGTCTTTCCCTATTCCCGTCGCCCCGGCACCATGGCCGCCGGCATGGATAAGCAGATCCCCGGTCCTGAAAAGGAGCGACGGGTGGCGGCGCTACGGCGGCTCGATCAGGAAAAACGCGCGATATTCTATCGCCGCCACCTCGGCGAGACCCACCTGGTACTGGCGGAGAATCGGAAGAACCGCTTTCGGTTGATGCGAGGCTTTAGCGAAAATTATATACCCGTCCTCTTTCCCGCTTTGGAGAAGGAAAATAATACCCTGATCGAAGTGCGTCTGGAACGGCTGGAAGAGGGAATCGTTTTTGGACACCGCCTATGATTGGAGAGATTATCGCCATTGGCAATGAACTGACCTCCGGCCGGATCCTGAATTCGACCAGCCATTTTGCCGCCAGCCATCTCTACGGCGCCGGCCATGAAATTACCGCCATGGCCACCATCGGCGATGAACCGCGGATGATCGGCAAGGCTCTGCGGGAGAGCATCGAACGGGCCGATTTTGTCGTGGTCACCGGCGGGCTCGGCCCCACCAATGACGACATGACGAACCAGGCAGTGGCCGAGGCCCTGGACCGACCCACCATCCTCTATCCGGAAATCTTCGAAAAAATCAAACAATCGGAATCGTTCAAGGAGATGCCTTCCCTGGAAAAGCTGGCCTGGCTTCCATCGGGGGCAGAAATTTTAAAGCCAGGCGATCGGATCGCCGGCTACATGCTCATCTACCAAGACAAGCCGATTTTCTTCTTGCCCGGCGTACCTCACCAGATGCGGGAATTGATGCTCGACCGGGTCATTCCCCGGTTGGCTGCCTGGGGTGGGGCGAACAGCGCCCTGGTGAAACAGAAGGTCTTCAAGGTCTTTGGTCTGCCTGAGCCGTTGGTGCAGGAAAAATTGGCTGCCTTTGAGAAAAAAAATCAGCAGCTTCGCATCGGCTATTACCCTAACGCGGCCGAGGTGCATGTCAGCCTGACGGTGCGGGGGGCAACGCCCGAGGAAACCGCTGACCACTTTTCCCACGGCGAGGCGACCATCCGCGCGATCCTGGGTTGCTGTATCTATGATGATGCCAACCGTTCCCTGGAGGCCATTGTCGGCCAGCTCCTGCGGGAGCGGAGCATGACCCTGGCCCTGGCCGAGTCCTGCTCAGGCGGCCTGATGGCCCATCATATCACCCAGATCGCCGGCAGCTCGGGCTACTTTCGGGGCGGGGTTGTCGCCTATGCCAATGCGGTGAAGGAGGCGGTGCTCGGCGTCAGCCGGCCGACCCTGAACAGATGCGGGGCGGTCAGCCGCGAGACGGCGACGGAAATGGCGATCGGCGTCAGGAAAATTTGCGGCGCCGATATCGCCCTTGCCATTACCGGCATCGCCGGACCCGGCGGGGGCACTCCGCAGAAGCCGGTGGGCAGCGTCTGTTTCGCCGTTGCCAATCAGCACGGCGCCGTTTCCCTGAGCTACCGTTTTTCCGGCAACCGCGCCATGGTGCAGACCAAGGCGGCCATGACCGGGCTCGATCTTTTGCGCCGTTCTCTTCAGGGGCTTGACTTTCTTGACAACGGCTGGTAGTGATGACTGTTTTTCCGACGTCCGCGCCGGTTCCGGCAGGTGTCGTTTTTCTTTCACAAACCGCAGCACAAGGAGCTTCCGCTATGGCCATCTCCGAGGGTAAAAGCAAAACACTTGATTCAGCGATCCTGCAGATCCACAAACAGTTCGGCAAGGGCTCCATCATGCGGCTCGGCGCGGAGGAGACCGAGGCCGTGCCCGTTATCCCCACCGGCACCCTGAGCCTCGATATTGCCACAGGGGTCGGCGGTTTTCCCCGGGGGCGCATCACGGAAATCTTCGGCCCGGAGTCCTCTGGTAAAACGACTCTGGCCCTCCATGTCATCGCCGAGGCGCAGAGGGCTGGAGGCACCGCTGCCTTCATTGACGCCGAGCATGCGCTTGATATCCATTATGCCGCCCGTCTCGGAGTCAATACCGACGATCTGCTCGTCTCCCAGCCCGATTACGGTGAGCAGGCCCTCGAGATCGCTGAGATCCTGATCCGCAGCGCGGCGGTGGACGTCATTGTCATCGACTCGGTAGCGGCCCTGGTGCCCAAGGCCGAGATCGACGGCAATATCGGCGACGCCCATGTCGGCCTGCAGGCCCGCCTCATGTCGCAGACCATGCGCAAACTGACCGGCATTCTGAAGAAGACCAACACCGCGCTGATCTTCATCAACCAGATCCGCATGAAAATCGGCGTCATGTTCGGTAACCCGGAGACCACCACCGGCGGCACGGCCCTCAAGTTTTATTCTTCCATGCGTTTTGACATCCGCAAGGTGGCGACGATCAAGGACGGTGAGGATGTCATTGGCAGCCGAACCAAGGTGAAGATCGTCAAGAACAAGGTGGCCCCGCCATTCAAGATCGCCGAATTCGACATCATTTATGGCGAAGGCATTTCCCGGGCTGGTGACCTCCTTGACCTGGCGGTGGAACAGAACATCATCGACAAGAGCGGCGCCTGGTACTCCTACGGCAATGAGCGCATCGGCCAGGGCCGGGAGAACGCCAAGACCTTCCTCCGAGAGCATCCGGAGATGATGACGGAAATCGACCGTAAGGTGCGGATGGGCTTCGGCCTTCCCCTGCCTGGGGAAGAGCCGGCGCCCGCCCAGAATGCTGACTGAGACGGCCGGCGGCCGCCACAAGCCGCCGGGCATTTTTTTCCACCTTTGCCTAACAGACAACCATGACCGGAAACGATATTCGCAGAAAATTTCTTGCCTATTTTGCCGACCACGGACACGCCATTGTTGAAAGCTCGGCCTTGGTGCCCCATGATGATCCGACCCTGCTCTTTACCAACGCCGGCATGGTCCAGTTCAAACGGGTGTTCACCGGCGAGGAGAAACGGGAGTATACCCGCGCCGCCACCTGCCAGCGCTGCGTCCGCGCCGGCGGCAAACACAACGACCTCGATAATGTCGGTTACACCGCCCGTCATCACACCTTTTTCGAAATGCTCGGCAACTTCTCTTTCGGCGATTATTTCAAGGAGGAGGCGATCCGTTACGGCTGGGACTTTCTGACCCGGGAGCTCGGTCTGCCGCCCGAAAAACTCTGGGTCTCGGTTTTCGAAGACGATGACGAGGCCTATGGCCTGTGGGAGAAGATCGACGATCTGCCCGGGGGCCGCATCATCCGACTTGGCGCCAAGGACAATTTCTGGGCCATGGGGGACACCGGCCCCTGCGGCCCCTGTTCGGAGATTCATTACGATCAGGGCGCCGAGGTGGGCTGCGGTCGGCCCGACTGTGCGGTAGGTTGCGACTGCGATCGATTTCTTGAGGTGTGGAATCTCGTCTTCATGCAGTATGAACGCAGTGCGGACGGCAGCATGACCCCTCTGCCCAAGCCGAGCATCGACACTGGCATGGGGCTGGAGCGGATCGCCGCGGTCACCCAAGGGGTGCACAGCAACTATGACTCCGATCTCTTTGCCGCCATCATCAAAGCCATTGCCGGCCTGGCCGGCACCACCTACGGGGCGAGCGACCGTTCTGATACCGCCCTCCGGGTCATCGCCGACCACAGCCGCACCACCGCCTTTCTGGTAGCGGACGGGGTGCTGCCTTCAAACGAAGGGCGCGGCTATGTTCTGCGCCGCATCATGCGGCGGGCCATCCGTTTCGGTCGTACCCTCGGCCTGACCCGTCCCTTTTTGAGCGTCATCACCCGCAAGGTGGTCGAGGAGATGGTTCATTCCTATCCCCATCTCGCTGAGGCCGTCGAACTCCTCGACCAGGTGGTCAGCAACGAGGAGGAGCGGTTTTTGGAAACCCTGGACAACGGGCTTGCCATGCTGGCCAGGGAGATGGAAGCCTTGCGGGAGGCGGGTAACAAAACCGTTGCCGGCGACTTTATCTTCAAGCTTTACGATACCTATGGTTTTCCGGTGGATATCGTTCGCGACGTTGCAATCGAAGAAGGGTATGACATCGACGAGGCCGGGTACAACCGGGCCATGGAAAGCCAGCGCCAGCAGTCGCGCCGATCATGGAAGGGTGGCTCTCTTGCTGAGATCGGCTCTGGCATCAGGGCACTGATCAACGCCGGGGTTCGTACTGATTTCGTCGGTTATGACCGCTGGCGTCACCAGTCGCGGCTGATCGCTGTCATGAATGAGGCGGGTGAGACACTGGAACGGGCCGGGCAGGGCGATGCGGTGCTGCTCGTCTGTCCGGAAACTCCGTTTTACGCTGAGTCCGGCGGTCAGACCGGTGATCAGGGCACCATCACCACCCCAGGCGGGGTGGCGGACATCAATGATACCGTCAAGGCCGGCGAGGGAATCATTCTTCACAAGGGCGTGGTCCGTTCCGGTGTCCTGCAGGGCAACGAGGCAGCCGATCTGGCCGTCACCGGCGGCCGGCGCCAGGCGATTGCCTGCAATCACACGGCAACCCATCTCCTCCACGCCGCTCTCAAGCAGGTGCTCGGCGACCATGTCAAACAGGCCGGCTCCCTGGTGGAAGAAGAGCGGCTCCGTTTCGACTTCACCCATTTTTCACCCATCAGTCCCGCGGAACTGAAAAAGATTGAATCCATCGTCAACAGGGCGATCCGGGCAAACAGTCACCTCGCCATCGAGCACCTGAGTCGGGAGGACGCCCTGCAATCCGGCGCCACCGCCCTTTTCGGCGAAAAATACGGCGAGACGGTGCGGGTGGTCGCCATCGAAACCTTCAGTAGAGAGTTGTGCGGCGGTACGCACGTCGGCGCCACCGGCGAGATCGGCCTCATGAAAATCGTCGTGGAGAGCGGCATTGCCGCCGGAGTTCGCCGCATCGAGGCGGTGACCGCCGATCGCGCCCTGGCCGTTGTTCAGGATGATGCCGACAAACTTGCCGCCATCGCCGGGCTGCTTCGCTGTCCGGCTGATGAGGCACCCGCGCGCATCGAGAAACTGGCGGGCCGCATCCGGGAGCTGGAAAAAGAGGTGAGTCAGCTCAACGCTGCTTTATCGCTCGCCAACCTTGATTCTCTTCTGGCTGGTGCGTCCACAGTCAATGGCGTCAAGGTGGTAGCGGCCCGCATTCCCCTCGATTCCCCCAAGACCATGCGCGAGGTGGGTGACCGGGTACGGGACGGGCTCGGCAGTGGGGTTGCGGTACTTGGCGGGGTGCTGAACGACAAGGTGTCGCTGCTGGCCATTGTCACCAGGGATCTGACATCCAGGGTCCAGGCCGGCACGATTATCAGGGAGGTTGCCGCCATGGTGGGCGGCGGCGGCGGCGGCCGACCGGACATGGCTCAGGCGGGCGGCACCATGCCGGATAAGTTGCCGGCGGCCCTGCAGGCGGTTCCCGGCATTGTCCAATCATTGCTCGGCTAAAAATCTCCATTCAGAATTTTTCCCACGATGTACAGTCACTTTGTGATACACAAAAAAAAATCATTGCGTTCTACAGGTAACTGTACAGAATTTTAGACGAAATATTCCCGGAAAGTGGACCTAAAAAGAGTTGACAGCCCAAAAAGAATGTAGTAGACAGTCGAGTGTTTTACTGAAGGACTATTCATTTTTTTCAAAATTTCATTTTATACGACACTTAAGGGGGGCGCGCAATGATCACAGTAGATATCACCATGCCGATCCACATCCTGAACATTCTCGTTCTGATTGTGGTGCTGAACGCGGTACTTTACCGTCCTGTCAGGAAAATCCTTGCTGAGCGAAAGGTCAGAATTGCCTCCTTGGGTAGTGACATTGAAAATTTTCATAAGAACGCGGCGTTACGCTCAGAACAGTTCAATCAGAAGCTGACCGAGGCCCGGCGCAGGGCCAAACAGGAGTTCGACACGGCCCGGGCCGAAGCCCAGGCTGCCGGCGCCGAAACCCTGAAAAAGATCCGGGAAGAATCCGACAAGGCCAAGGCCGACCAGCTGCGCAAGGTAGCTGCCGACGTCCAGGCCGCCGAGGGAACATTGAAGGGACAGATTGAAGGATTTGCGACAGATATGGCGGTTAAGATACTCGGGAGGGCACTGTAAGATGAAAAGGAACAAGAAGTGGTCAAAGATTGCCTTAGCGGCTTTGGCGCTTGCAGCGGTTGTCGGCGCGGCGGGGATACTGTATGCCTCGGGCGGCGACCCGCATGCTGCCGCGGCGGCAGGTGGCGGACACGGCGGCAGTCTGTCACCGGAAAAACTCAAAGATCTGATGTGGCGGGTTATGAACTTTGCCGCCCTGATGGTCATCCTCATCAAATTTCTGAAAAAGCCGCTGGTGGATGCCCTGAAAGGGCGACAGCAGACCATTGCCGCCGAGTTCGAGGATCTGGAGACCCGCCGGGCCGAGGCGGAGCGGCAATACAAGGAATACGAGGCCAAGCTTGCCGGGATCGACGCCGAGCTGAAGGAGATGGTGGATAAGGCCATCGCCGCCGGCCAGGCAGAAAAGACACGCATCATCGAAGAAGCCAACAAGGCGGCGGAAAACATCAAACGCCAGGCGGAAATGGCGGTGCAGACGGAAATCACCGAAGCACGACGCCGTATCAAAGTCGAGATCGCCGAACAGGCGACGGCCATGGCGGAAGAGATTATCAAGAAAAATCTCCGTGATGCTGACCAGGATAAACTGGTGGAAGAATACCTGACCAAGGTGGGAGGCTTGAAATAATGAAAAACGATATTCTGGCCAGGCGTTACGCCAAGGCGCTGTTTGTCGTGGGCAAGGAAGAAAACGCCCTTGATGCATACGCCGCCACCCTGCAGGAGTTCGCTGCGCTCTATCAGTCCACCCCCCTGGTGCGGGACGGGCTGACCAACAAGATGTATCCCCTTGATGTCCGGGCCAAAGTGATGGCGGAAATCGTCGCCTCTGCCGGTGTCAGCGGGATCATGGCCAATTTCCTCAACCTGCTCGCCCAGAAGAACCGGGTTGAGGTGTTGCCGGAAATCGCCACGACATTTCAGGCCATGGTGGATGAAGAGCGCAACGTCTGCCAGGGTCTGATCATCACCGCGAAGGAATTACAACCGGCGTTGCAGGAAAAAACCAAGGCGACACTGGAAAAGATAACAGGCAAGCAGGTTGTTTTGAAGACCCAGGTCGATCCGACCATCATCGGTGGGATGATCGCCAAGGTGGGGGATCTTGTCCTGGACGGCAGTATCAAAACACAGCTTGAGGGTTTAAAAGAGTCCATCAAAGGGAGCGAATAGGCAATGCAGATTAAAGCTGAAGAAATCAGTCAGATTATCAAGGGGCAGATCAAGGATTACGAAGCAAAAATTGATCTGAGTGAAACTGGAACCGTCATTTCAGTCGGCGATGGTATTGCCAGGGTCCATGGCGTCGAAAACTGCATGGCCATGGAGCTGCTTGAGTTCCCCGGCGGCATTCTCGGGCTCGCCCTCAACCTGGAGGCCGACAACGTCGGTTGCGCCATCTTCGGTGATGTTAAACACATCAAGGAAGGCGACATCGTCAAACGGACCGGTAGGATCGCCGAGGTGCCGGTTGGCCCGGAAATGGAAGGCCGCGTCGTGGACGGCGTCGGCAACCCGATTGACGGCCAGGGACCGATCAATGCCAAGCATTTTTCCAAGATGGAGGTGCTGGCACCGGGCGTTATCGCCAGAAAGAGCGTGCATGAGCCCTGTTACACCGGCAGCAAGGCCGTCGACGCCATGACCCCCGTTGGTCGCGGGCAGCGCGAGCTCATCATCGGCGACCGTCAGATCGGCAAAACCGCCCTCTGTGTCGATGCCATCATCGCCCAGAAAGAAACCGACATGCATTGCATTTATGTCGCCATCGGCCAGAAAAAATCCACCGTGGCCCTGGTTGTCGAAGCGCTGCGCAAACACGGCGCCATGGAGTACACCACCGTGGTCGCCGCCTGCGCCTCCGACCCCGCGCCGATGCAGTACATCGCCGCCTTTGCCGGTTGCGCCATGGGCGAGTATTACCGGGACAACGGTCAGCACGCCCTCATCATCTATGACGATCTTTCCAAGCAGGCCGTCTCCTACCGCGAGCTTTCCCTGCTGCTACGGCGTCCGCCGGGACGTGAGGCCTTCCCTGGCGATATCTTCTTCAACCATTCGCGTCTGCTCGAGCGCGCCTCCAAGGTGAGTGACGCTCTCGGCGCCGGCTCGCTGACCGCACTGCCGATCATTGAAACCCAGGCCGGTGACGTTTCCGCCTTTATTCCGACCAACGTAATCTCCATTACCGACGGGCAGGTTTATCTTGAACCGAACCTCTTCTTCTCTGGCGTTCGTCCGGCGATCAACGTCGGTCTTTCCGTATCGAGGGTTGGTGGCGCGGCGCAGGTCAAGGCAATGAAACAGGTTGCCGGTACCCTGCGTCTCGATCTGGCTCAGTACCGCGAGCTGGCCGCTTTTGCCGGTTTCGGTTCCGATCTCGACGCCGCCACCCAGGCCCAGCTGACCCGCGGCGCCCGTCTGGTCGAGATCCTCAAGCAGCCCCAGTACCAGCCGCTGCCCATGGAAAAACAAGTGTCCATCATCTTCGCCGGCACCAAGGGCTATCTCGACACCTTGCCCCTCAATGTCCTTGCTGATTATGAAGCGGATCTGTACTCCTATATCGCCGCCAATGCTCCTGATATCTTTGATACCCTCAAGGAGAAGAAGGTCATTGATAAGGATCTTGAGGCGAAAATGCACAGCACCATCAAGGCCTTCACCGAGACGTTCAAGGCGTCCAAGGGAATTCAATAAACCAGGAGTAGAACGTCATGCCGAGTCTAAAAGATGTCAAAAGCCAGATAACTGGTGTGAAAAAGACATCACAGATCACCAAGGCGATGAACATGGTGTCTGCGGCCAAGCTGCGCGGCGCCCAGATGAAGATGGAGAATTTCCGTCCATATGCCACCAAGTTCAAAGAGGCACTTGGCAGCATCAGCGGCAACATGAAATCAAGCGAGTTTCCGCTGATGAAGGTCCGGGATGTGAAAAGTGTTGAGATTGTTGTCGTCACCTCCGATCGTGGTCTGTGCGGAAGTTTTAACAGCAATATCATGCGCATGGCTGAAAAGCTCATGCAGAAATACGAGGCTGAAGGCAAAAAGGTCAGCCTGGTCTGCGTAGGCAAGAAAGGGAGCCAGTATTTCAAGAAAACCGGCAAAATCCGCAAAAACTACCGCGATATCATGGGCAACTTCCAGATGTTCAATGCCCGTGAGATTGCCCAGGACGTAGCCGCGAATTTCATGGAAGGGGGCAGCGACGAGGTGCAGATTGTCTACGGCAGCTTCATCAGCGTCGCCAGGCAGGTGCCGGTCGCTCTCCACTATCTGCCGGTGAAACCGGTGGTGGCCGATCCCGGCGAGAAAAAGGGGCAGACCGGCGCCTATATCACCGAGCCCAGTCCTGAAGAGATCATGGACGTCCTCCTGCCGCTTTATATGAACGTCATGGTCTATAACGCCATGCTGGAGGTCGGCGCCAGCGAACATGCCGCCCGAATGACCGCCATGGACAATGCGACAAAGGCGTGCAAGGACATGATTCATAACCTGACCATGGTCTACAACAAGGCCCGTCAGTCGGCGATTACCGGCGAGCTGATGGATATTGTCGGCGGTGCTGAGGCCCTCAAAGGATAAATGAGTACGTTCCGCGTTTGAGAGCATCAGTCTCTTGAACAGAGAATTTTAATGCTGCTAGGAGGCATATACGATATGAGTAATCAGAATGTAGGAAAAATCATCCAGGTAATCGGACCCTGTGTTGACGTCGAATTTGAACAGGGCCAGCTGCCGGCAATCATGAACGCCCTTTTTGTGTCGAACCCCGGCATCAGCGATGAGGCAGATAATCTCGTTATTGAGGTTGCTCAGCATCTCGGCGACAACGTCTGCCGCTGCATCGCCATGGATCAGACCGACGGACTTGTTCGCGGTATGGATGCCCGCGATACCGGCGCCCCGATCGTTATTCCTGTTGGCGCGCCGTCCTTGGGCCGCATCATGAACGTCGTTGGCCGTCCGGTGGACGGTCTCGGTCCGATCACATCGGACAAAAAGGCGCCGATTCACAAGCCTGCCCCCGCCTTTACCGAGCAGGACACTGAGGTACATGTTCTCGAAACCGGCATCAAGGTTATTGATCTGCTCGTACCGTTTCCCCGCGGCGGCAAGATGGGCCTTTTCGGCGGCGCCGGTTGCGGAAAGACCGTTATCATGATGGAGATGGTAAACAATATCGCCATGCACCATGGTGGTATCTCGGTTTTCTGTGGTGTTGGCGAGCGGACCCGCGAAGGAAACGACCTCTATCACGAGATGAAGGAGTCCGGCGTTCTTCCCAAGGCTGCTCTGGTTTACGGCCAGATGACCGAACCCCCCGGAGCCCGTTCACGCGTTGCCCTCACCGGTCTGTCCGCTGCTGAGTATTTCCGCGATGAGGAAGGACAGGACGTTCTTTTCTTCGTTGACAATATCTTCCGCTTCACCCAGGCCGGAGCCGAGGTATCCGCTCTGCTCGGCCGTATCCCCTCTGCGGTAGGTTACCAGCCGACCTTGGCGACCGACCTTGGTGCCCTCCAGGAGCGCATCACCTCCACCACCAAGGGGTCGATTACTGCAGTTCAGTGTGTTTACGTTCCAGCTGACGACCTCACCGACCCGGCACCTGCCACCACCTTTGCTCACCTTGACGGTACCGTTGTACTTTCCCGTCAGATCGCCGAGCTGGGAATCTACCCGGCGGTTGACCCGCTCGATTCCACTTCCCGCATCCTCGATCCCAATGTTCTCGGCGAAGATCACTATCAGGTTGCCCGTCAGGTGCAGCAGACCCTGCAGAAATATAAAGATCTGCAGGACATTATCGCCATTCTCGGGATGGACGAGCTTTCCGAGGAAGATCAACAGCTGGTTGGGCGCGCCCGCAAGATTCAGCGTTTCCTTTCCCAGCCCTTTACCGTAGCCGAGACTTTTACCGGTATGGCCGGCAAATACGTCAAGGTTGATGACACCGTGCGCGGCTTCAAGGAGATTCTTGAGGGCAAGCACGATGATCTGCCTGAGACCGCATTTTACATGGTCGGTACCATCGAAGAGGCGGTTGAAAAGGCGGCCAAGGCAAAAGCTGCATAATTCTGCGAGGTTATTGACCAATGGCTGAAACCATACATTTAGAAGTTGTCACCCCTTCCGGGCCGGTGGTCAGCGAAGATGTTGATATCGTCAGCGCTCCCGGCTATGGGGGTGATTTCGGTGTCCTGGCGAACCACGCTCCCTTTCTCAGCACCATTAAGATCGGCGGTCTGGTCTATAAGAAAGATGGTAAGGAAAATTATTTGATGGTCAGTGGCGGCTTCTGCGAGGTGTCGAATAACAAGATTACCTTTCTGGTTGAGTCAGCCGAGCCCGGTCATCTCATTGATGTCGACCGCGCCATGAGGGCCAAGGAAAGAGCGGAAAAGAGAATCGCCGACGCCAAGACGCAGCAGGAAAAAATCAATATGGCTCGCGCTCAGGCCGCCCTGCAGCGGGCCTTGGCGCGTTTGAAAATTGCTGAAAAGGCGCCGAAATAACCCCCTGGCAGTCGGTACCGGGAGACTCAGCACCGCAGTGCGTCCTGAAGATAAATTGATTATTTGCTCATCAGGTGGTGCAGACCTCGGAGCGATTGCCTGAACGGGTCAGAACAAAGCTGAGTTTTGCTCAGCGCCAGGCGGGTACGTCGATCCCTTTTCGTGCCCTCACATCCATAAAAAAGGCCGGAACATTGTGTTCCGGCCTTTTTTATATTCACCACCGCTGCGCGTCGCACGGCTTGGCATTCTCCGTCTACCCCTTTTTTGAGCCGAGATTGGCTTCGATGACGAAATCCCCATGTTCGGTGCTGAAGGGGATAACAATGGTAGGCACATCAGAGTAATAAGAAATCTCCACGTTTTTACCGACCACCATGGTGGGGGTCGCCAGGTCGAACTTGTAATCAAGTTTGGCAAGCTGGGCCTTGGCGCCGCCACAAATCATATTGGTGAGTTCACCCACGGCATCGACAATTTCATCATCGACTTTTTCCTTGGGCGCTTCCATCAACATGTTAGCTACGACATGGAGGATGCAGTTTTCCGAAAAACTGAGAATCATGCACCCAGCAATATCGTCGGAGACCATGCCAATGATACCGGTCACCTCTCCATACGTGAGGGAATTGTCCTTGAGACTCGGTTTTTTGGCCTTGACCTGGGTCTGGCACATGGTTTCCAGGACGTTCTTGGTGGCGTTCAAAAAGGGATTGATGAATTCGGCTTTCATGAAAGTCCTTCATTTCCGCGGAAGAAGATCTAAAAATAGGATGATTACCGTTCGACAAATTATAGCACACGCTGATGGAGAAGCAACATGGGATTTCAAAACTCCGCCGATCCGGAAAAACAGTAAGTGGCTTTTGTTTTGGGGTGAAAATATTGGACAAAAATATTAAAAGACAAAACTGCAATAAGATCTGAACACAGTACACAGTGACGGCAACATGCTCAGAAAGAAGGAGGACGTTTGCGTGAAACCGAAGGAAAGACTTGCCATCGACCGCCAGAAACCCCGTGAACTTGATATTGCTGTTCGCATCAAAAATTTTGACGAGGTCGTCTTTGGCTATGATGAAGAAACCGCCATTCGCGAGGCCAATCGCTGCCTGCAATGCAAAAAACCAACCTGCCGGGAGGGCTGCCCGATAGGCAACAACATACCGCAGTTCATCGAACAATTGCGCAATCGACAGTTTGAAGAGGGGTACTGGACGATCCGGCAGACGAGCTCGCTGCCCGCAGTCTGTTCCCGTGTGTGTCCCCATGAGTTTCAGTGCGAGGGTGCATGCATCCGTGGAAAAAAGGGCGATCCCGTAGCCATCGGCATGCTGGAGCGTTTTCTTGTCGACTGGATGGTAAAAAACAACAAAAACATAGCATCTCCTTGCGCGCTGCCGAAGAATAAAAAGGTGGCCGTCGTCGGATCCGGCCCGGCTGGCATGACAGCTGCCTATCATCTTGCTCACGAGGGCTATCACTGCACTATTTTTGAGAGTCTGTCCGTGTTCGGCGGCATGCTTGCTGTAGGCATTCCGCCCTACCGCCTGCCGCGGGATATCATTAACGCAGAGTTTGATGCCCTGAAAAACTGCGGAGTGACGGTCCGCAACAACGTGGTCATCGGCAGGGACATCACCTTGACCCAGCTGAAGGAAAAAGAGGGATTCGACGCGATCTTCATCGGGGTCGGCGCCCATGTCAGCCGTAAGCTTGGCATCGAAGGCGAAGAGATGGATGGTGTCTATCATGGGGTGGATTACCTACGTCGGGTCTGCCTTGGTGAAAAGGTAAACATTGGCAAAAAGGTGGTGGTGGTGGGCGGCGGCAACGTGGCCATCGATGTGGCCCGCACCGCATTGCGCACCGGGTCTGATGACGTTTTTATCCTTTATCGGCGGACCAAAAAGGAAATGCCGGCCTCCATGGCGGAAATTCACCATCTGGAGGAGGAGGGCGTTCACGTCGAATATCTTGCGGCACCGCTCAGGCTGCACGGGGAAAATGGTCGGTTGCACCGGGTGGAGTGCCAGCGCATGCAGCTCGGCGAGTGCGATGCCTCAGGCCGCTGCCGGCCGGTGGTTGTCGAAGGCTCGGAATTTTTCATTGAGGCCGACGCAATCATTGCTGCCATCAGCCAGGATGTCGATCATACCGCCGACAGCGGCACCGACTTCGAGCTGACTCGCTGGCGAACCTACATTGTTGACCCGATAACCCTGCAGACTTCGGTCCCCTGGATCTTTTCCGGCGGGGATGCGGTTCTCGGGCCGCAGACAGCAGCCAAGGCAGTGTATCAGGGAAAGGTTGCGGCGGAATCAATTAAACGGTATTTAGAAGGGAGCGACCTGAAAGCGAACCGGGAAGTACGCAACGTATCATAGCAGAAAAAAAGGACAGCGCGAGGGCTCATGACCGTATTTTTCGCCAAAAAGGAAAAGCTGGGGGATCTGCTGGTCAATAAGGGAAAACTCCAGCCAAACCAGCTGGAACGGGCCCTCACCCATCTGCAGTCGGTCCCCCAGGGGCTGGGAGATATTCTCGTGTCCCTGGGGTTCATCAGCGAAGAGGACCTGCTGGCCGCTCTGGCCGAGCAGCTCTCCCTGCCAATCTATACCCCGCAGGAAGATGACATCTTTCTGCCCCTGGCCATCACCAAAATTTTCCACCGTGAGCATCCCTTTGCCCTGATCAGCCGGCAGGAGCGCATCATCCTCCTCTGCCACGATCCCATGGACGGCGATATTCTCTCGGCCGCGGCGGCGGAAACCACTGACCCATTTGAGGTGCAGATCGGTCTGGAAAAGGATGTCAAAAAAATCGTCGATGAACATTACGATCTCGGCCTGGAGGAAATCGAGCAGAATCCTTATCTGGTTGACGAGGCCGATATCGACAAACTAAAGGACATGGCCTCCGAGGCGCCTGTCATCAAGTATGTCAACAATCTGATCGATACGGCGGTCAATCGGCGGGCCAGCGACATCCATATCGAATCGTACGAAGGCGGGCAACTTATCCGTTTCCGGATCGACGGCATCCTCCAGGATTACGAAATTCCGCCGCTCTCCATGCAGGCGGCCATCATCTCCCGCACCAAGCTCCTCGCCTCGCTGGACATCGCCGAGCGGCGCATTCCTCAGGACGGGAAGATCTCTATGCGTATCGGCGGCAAGGAAATCGATCTGCGCGTCTCCACCATGCCGTCGATTTATGGTGAAGGCGTGGTTATCCGCATTCTGGAGAAGGGGTCGATCATCCTTGACATGGGGCACCTCGGCATGGGTGATGACATTGAGCGGAAGTTCAAGGAGCTCATTACCTATCCCAACGGCATCATCCTCGTAACCGGCCCCACCGGCAGCGGTAAGACCACCACCCTCTACTGTGCTCTGAATCAGATCAACACCGGCAGCAACAAGATTATTACCCTGGAGGATCCGGTTGAATACCAGCTCAAGGGCATCAACCAAACCCAGGTGCGCCCGGAGATCGGTCTCACCTTCGCCAAGGGGTTGCGTTCCATCGTCCGCCAGGATCCGGACATCATCATGGTGGGCGAGATCAGGGATCTCGATACCGCAGAAATCGCGGTACAGTCTTCCCTTACCGGGCACCTTGTCTTTTCCACCCTGCACACCAACGACGCCCTGTCCGCCGTCACCCGGATGATCGACATCGGGGTGGAACATTTTCTCATCTCCGCAGCCCTGCGCGGGGTGCTGGCCCAGCGGCTGGTTCGCCGAATCTGCACTCACTGCCGTACCAGTCTGGGCAATATCTCCGAACATCTCGGCCATGTGCCGCGCGGCGGGGATTTTGAGATGTTTACCGGCGCCGGCTGCGGTCGATGTTCAGGCAGTGGCTACAGCGGTCGTATCGGCATCTATGAGCTGCTTATCATGTCCGACGCCCTGAGTCGGGCGGTGGCAAAACGCAAGGATCTTGGTGAATTGAAAACGATCGCCTTGGCCGAAGGCTTCCAGGATATGTATCACGACGGGCTGCGCAAGATCCGCGAGGGGCAGACCACGCTGGCCGAGGTCATCAGGGTGAGTCGGGGAGTTGCCGATGCCGCTCTTTAAGTACAAGGTGGCGGAGGGAAACCGATCGATCCGTGAGGGGGTGGTTGAAGAGGCGGACCGGGAGGCGGCAGCCCGTAAACTGATGTTGCAGGGACTGCGGCCGCTGGAGATCGCTCCATACAGTGGGAAAGGCGGGAAAAAGATCCGTCTGCCCACTTTTTTTGACAGGCAGGGCGGCAAGATCAGCACAATGGAGATCGAGTTTTTTACCAAACAGATCGCCATGCTGCTCAGTGCCGGTCTCTCCCTTGACGCTGCCCTGCGAGTGATGAAAAATCACAGTCAGAAAGAGGCATTCAAGGAGTTCTGCGGCTCGCTGGAACGCAAGCTCAAGGAGGGGAAATCCTTTTCGCAGGCACTGTCCGACTATCCTTATTTTTCGCCGATGTATGTTAATATCGTCAGAGCAGGAGAAGAGGGCGGCATCCTTCCTGCCATGCTGAACAGAATATCCGAATACCAGTCAACCTTTCAGGAGCTGCGCCAGTACATCATCTCGGCCTCGGTCTACCCGCTGATTCTGCTGATTGTCGGCGTCATTGCGGTCATCATACTCGTGACAACCATTTTGCCCAGATTTGAGGTGCTTTTCCAGGGAATCGGCCAGCAGTTGCCCGGCCATGTGGCACTGCTGATGGCGGTGGCAGGGTTTGTCTCAAACAATCTGCTGCTTACCCTGCTTCTCATCTTCGGTCCGATCGCCCTGGCGGTCTGGTATCTGCGCAGCCCGGAAGGCAGGCGCTTTTACCATCGGCAATCCCTGAAAGTCCCCGTTCTTTCCCTGTTCATCCGGGAACTGGAGACAACCCGCATCTTCCGGACCCTTGAGGTGCTGGTCAACAACGGCGTCCACCTGGCCACGGCCTTGAAAATCTGCACCGGCATCGCGGTCAACGAGCAGTTTCAGCAGTTGCTGCACCGGGCCACTGAGGCACTGAAGGAAGGACAGCGGGTCAGCTCCAAACTGAAGGGTGAACCTTTGCTGCCAAGCCTGGCGGTGGATCTGCTCGCCATCGGCGAAGAGTCGGGGCGGGTTGGCGAGGTCTGCGGCCAGATTGCCGATCATTTCGATCAGGAGCTGCGCGCCCGGATCAAAAGGATCATTGCCCTGGTCGAACCGGCCTTTATTCTCGCCATCGCCCTGATCGCCGGCTACATTGTCGTCTCCATGCTGTCGGTCATCCTCGGCATCAACGATATCGCGGGCTGATGGCAACGAGAGGCGCAGACTGGGAATGTGGTCACCGCCAGTGCGGTTTTTCCCTGCTCGAACTGCTCACCGTGCTGGTGCTGCTGGCGGTGGTGGCCGGAATCACCGCTCCTCAGCTGGGACGGTTGCTGAGCGGGCTTGATTTTCGTAAACAGACGGCAGCGATCACCGCCACGCTCCGGGGCATTCGTCTGCAAGCCATTGCCTCCGGCAGGGAGATCGCGGTCCGGATCGAGGAAAACCGCTTGCTGCTGTGGACCGGGCAGGAAGAGATGGAGGAGCGTTCTGTCGGTCTTGGTCCGGAGGATGAGCTGACGATGACGCCGGCAACCGTTTTTTTTTCCCCCCAGGCAACGGCAACGCCGGCGACGCTGACCTTTACCAGCGGTGGCCGGCGGCGCATCATTGTTCTTGATGCCCTGACCGGGCTGCCGATCATGGAGTGAAGCCGGTTTTTGTCATGACGGACACGCGGGGGGTGAAAAACTGTTCGGCTCGGCAAGGGGGATTCACCCTTTTCGAGGTGATGGTGGCGGTGCTGCTGCTCGCCATGGTCTCCACCATGATCTACTCCATCCTTAATGTCAGTATCACCTTTTCGGAAAAGGGGGAAAAGCGGATTCTCGCCCTTGAACGCAAGCTGGGACTGCTTGGGCTGCTCGAGCGGCAGGTCAAATGCGCAGTGTATGATGACCGGCGCAAAGAGGTCGCTATGTCGGCGGATGACACTATTTTCCGGCTGACAACCAGGGCGCCGCTCCTCTATGCCCGAGCAGAGACGGTGCTGGCCGTCTACCGTTTTGATCCGAACAGCAACGTTCTTTATTATCTGGAAAAACGCGATTTTTACAACGCCGATTATGAAGGGGACTACATTCCGGATTTCGAGGAGATGACGGTGCTGATTCCGGACAGCCCGCCCCTTTCCTTTTCTTACGAGGAAGGGGAGAGTGCTGTTCTGATTATTGTTGATGGGGAGGAACATGTCTTTACGCCGTGGTGTCAGATCGAAAAAAGAGAGTCTGTTCGAGATGACGAGATGTGAGCGGCATGCCGGGCCGATGGAGCAGGGGTTCACCCTGCTTGAGGTGCTGGCCGCGGTCCTTATCCTGGGACTGGCCTATGTCGCCACCCTGGAGAGCTTTTCCGTTGCCATGCGCAATATCGGCAAGGCGGAAACAAAGCGATCCCTGTTGCTGGCGGAGATGGCCGCTTTTTGCCAGGATGTGCGGTTTGTCGGGACAGAGGCTTTCCCGGCGGCGGAGGAGGAAGAGGAGGGTGTTCTCTACCTGGAAGGACGAAAACTGCGATTGCTGGTGGTACGCAGCGAAAGCGGGGAATTGATATCGTTGCGGCTTGGGCCTGTACTGTAAAGGCGAATTTGAGACATGCAATCACCCGATAACGAGAAAGCCCGATCATTCTCGGCCCAGCATGGCTTTGCTCTGGTGGTGGTCATTGTCATCATGCTGCTGATCTCGTTTCTTGCCGGCCAACTCATCATGAACGTCCGGGCCGAGCTACGGGTGGCGGCTAACAGCAGGGATCGGGCCGCCGGACTGGCGCTGGCCCATGCCGGGGTCAATCTGGCCCTGTTCAGAATCCTCGACAAGCCGGTTGAAATTCTCGGGGACGATGAGGAAATTTTCGTCGAAGGATATGCATATGACGGCTTTCTCCCCACCGGGCATTTCCGCTATTATGTCGTGAACGAATCTGGTAAAATCGACTTGAATGCCTTCAACCCTACCCTGCTGGAATATTTTCTCGAATATATGCAGATCGACGCCCCGGAAAGGGAAATCATCATCGATTCACTTTATGACTGGCAGGACAGTGATAGTCTCCATCGCCTGCAGGGCGCAGAACTCGAAACCTACCAGGAGTTGGACGACCCGTATATCCCCCGCAACGGCAAGATGGTCGAGCCTTCGGAATTCTTTCTGGTGCATGGCACCGCTTCGCTGGCCGGCAGATTTGTGGCGGGCGACGTCTTTACCACCCGCAACCGCACGGATAAGGTGAATTTCAACAGCCTCACCCCTCTTATGCTGGATTTTCTGACAGAAAACGACGAGGAGAAAAAGAAGGCTTACCGAGAAGCCCAGGAGCTTTACGGCAACCTGACTGAGGCCCAGGCCAGGCAGATCCTCGGAGAGACACGGTTCAGTCAGATCGGTGATGCTCTCGTTTACAGCGCCGGCAACAATAAATTTTACACGGTTGTGGTCCGCGGCGAACCGGGTGTGGATGAGCAGACCCTGATCGATCGGGAGGAAGAGGGGATCGCTCCGCCGGTGGGGCATGAGGTGCGCGCTCTTTTCGAACTGCGCGGCAGCAGGATAACCTATTATGGCTGGCAGGAAGGATGGTCATGAAGGAGGGCGTCGAGATCTTCATTCGGCCCCATGACCTTGAAATGCGGGCGTCCTTCAAAAAGGAGACGGAGACTGTTGCCTTGCCGGTCAGCGACATCGGTGCCCTGCTCACCGGTTTCTGTGCCCCGAGAAATCCTGCCGGACTGCGCGCCACCTTTTACCTGTCCGAGGATCTCCTGTTTTTTAAGAAATTCGGCCTGCCGCTGAAAACCAGCGATATCCGCGAAGCGGTGGGCTATCAACTGACCATGCTCGCCCCTTTTGAGGGTAGAGTGCTCCATGGGTATGCCGCCAGCCGGGGCAAGCAGGAGTATACCGTCTGCCTGTATGTCCTGCCCGAGGAGAAGGCGCTTCCCTGGTTGGAAGAGGCGGCGGCGCTGGGTTTTCACCTGGACGGGCTCTTCCCGGAGAGCCAGCGCTATGTCACCCGGCACGGCAAAAAAAGAAACTGGAGCCTGCTGCTGCCCGGTCGTTTTCCCATGCTCTTCCTCTTTTCCGACGCTACCATCCGTGACCGGATTCTTTGTCATGACCTGCCGAGCGCCGATCAGCTCAGCAAACTCGAACCAGGTGAGGTAATTTACTCTCCTGAACCTCCACCCGAAAGCACCTTTCAGGACAGCGCTCCGTTGCTGGCCGAGGCGCCGCTGCACAAGGAATTCAATCTGCTGCCCGCTTCCTTCCGCCGGCCGGATTATCTGCGCTATGCGCTTGTAACCCTCTGCCTGCTCAATGTCATTGCCTTGGTGATGGTAGGCGTGATCAAGGAGCATTCCCTGCTTTCGCAACTGCGGATGGTGGAGGAAGAGATAGCCGCCCTGGAGCCGCAGATCGAGGAGGTGGAGAAGCTTCGTCTTCAGGAAAACAGCCTGAGCGAAGCAATTCAACGCATTGAGGGGATCGGGCAGAATTTTGATATGATCGGTTTTTTTGATAAGGTCACCCAGACCCTGCCGAAAAACAGCTATCTCGATCAGGTCCGCATGGATGAAAAAACGGGGGCCATCCAGTTGCAGGGCTACACCGATGATATCGCCGAACTGACCAGCCAGCTCGATGCCCTCAATCAGGCCAAGTTAAAATCGACCAGCCGCCGCAAGAACCAGACGTATTTTCATGTGGAGGTCGGCGGCAAATGAACCGGCTCTTTCTCTTTATCCAGGGGCTTGATCGCAAGGCGCTCCTGCTCATCCTCGGCGCCCTGCTGCTGGTCTTCAACCTCGGGCGGCTGGCATGGGGGACATACCAGGGGCAGCTGGAAGAATTGCAGGCCAAGCATGATCTCCTCGCCCAGTATCAGGAAACCGTCTTTTCTCTTCCGGCCCTGAAGAAAAAGGTGGCGCGGTTGCAACAGCGGTCGGACCAGCTGAAAAAAAAGCTGTTCGTCGCCGCCTCCGAAGAGGAGGTTTCCTCCATCATGCAGATCATGTTGCAGGAACTGGTGACAAAAAGCGGACTGGAGCCGGAATCGATCAGACCGCTGATCACGGGCGGCAAAAGCGCACCCCGCGATTTTCATGAAATCGCGATCAAGATGCGGCTGTCGGGAACCATGAACCAGTTCATGGCATTCATCAGCGACCTGTACCGTTCCGACCGGCTGTTTCGGATTGAAAGTTTCACCTTGAAGCCTTACAAAAAAGCAGAGATGAAAGTTTTTCTCGATATCAAGGGGTATTACGCACTCTCGGGGCAGGCTGTAACAGAATAGGCAGCGATTTGCCCCGCGATAAACCGTTGGAAATAAAAAACGATAACATTCTTCATTGTCGGAATCGTAAGAAGCCACGATTCCGAACGGCCCCTGAGTCCCCTGCGTGACCACGGGGTTTCGGGTACATTAATGGTTAAAGTCATCGCAATCGTTATTCTGGCTCTCTCGTTTCTTCTTTTGCTCAGGGAGGCGTTCATGTCCGCTCGCCCTGAGGATGGGGCCGACGGGCCACCTGTTGCCGCCAAGAGCAAACCGCAGCCGGTGGTGCCGCAGGAAAAATCATTGCCCTTTTACCCGCCGGTGCCGACGGTCCTGCCTGATTTGAATCAGGGTTATCTGTTTAACGCGGAACGATTTCTGCCGGGGGAAAAGGACAGCGTTACACCTGCCGAGGAAGACGGGGAAGCAGGCACCGAGGTGGCGGTCGATATCGAAACCATGTTTTACGCGGGCTCCATCATCACTGGTGATGTTCGTAAGGGGCTGATTGTCTATCCTGCTCTGGCCGGGCCGGCAACACCGGCGCAAAAAGGAGAACCTGTTGTCGCAGCGGCCTCGCCCCAAAAGCCCAGGAAGTATGCGGAAATTGCGCCGGGGGACACGGTCAGCGGCTACTCGGTCGTAGCGGTTGAAGCGGATCGCCTTGTCCTGCAAAAAGGTGAGGAAACCATCGAGAAACTGCTGAACGATCCGAAAAAAGAGCGGATTGTCCCACCACCACCGCCGAAACCCCAGGCTGCGCCAAAACCGGCGGCCCCTCCGGCAGCAACACCTGCGGTGACCCGTGCCACCGGAGTGTCGCCCGCGGTTCGGAGAACGCCGCCGACGCAACGTGTTAATGCGCCGCGGCGGCTGCCGGCCAACATGTCGATACAGGTGCCCGGCTCGCCGCGATGACAGGAGAGACGAACTGCTCTTCCTGAAAAGATGATGGTCTTGCAAAATCCCGCAATACATGGCAGGCAGAAATGTGAAAACAACGAATTACAAAACATGGCCCTTCGGCATCGTGGTGTATTACGATTTCGACAAAAGATGATGAAATCGTAATAACTGAAAATTAACCACAGAGACCGCAGAGCGCACAGAGATAACTTGTCGTAACCAAAGATATTTTCTCTGCGCCCGTAACTCTTTCTGTGGTGAAAAAAGACTTTTTACGGGTTTGTCAAAAAAGGTACCTTATGGAAAGAAGCGCAAGCACCCTGATCTCGTCGTCCCACCGAGGAGCGCATGCCGTCCCGGCCCTTCTTGTTCTCATCGGTCTTCTGCTGCTGGCCGGTTGCGCCGGCCGCTCCCGGATCGACATGCCGGAAATCGACTTAAAGAGCGCCAGCGAGTCCATTGCCCGTGATCCCAGCAGGTCTCCCATGCTGGAAGTTGAGGAAGAACGGGCCAAGCGGCAGCCGCCGCCCAGGGTTCGTGATATTGACCTAACCCGGACCAAGGGGGGGGGGGACGAGGGTGCAGTCACGGCGAGAAGCTTGCAACGTGACGAGAGTGCTGAAAAAGAGACAAAGGCAGAGGCGGAAGAGGGGATCATGCTCAATTTCGACAATGCCGACATCTATGAAGTCATCCAGATCATTGCCGCCACCCTGAATATCAACTATATCATCGATCCCCAGGTCAAGGGTGTCGTCAATATTCATTCCGGCAGCAAGATTCCCAAGGATCAGCTGCCGGCCGTCTTCAGGAAGATCCTCCATATCAATGGTCTGGATATCCGCAGCGAAGGCGATTATGAATATATTTACGTCGCCAAGCGGGCCGGGGCGCAGATCGTCAACAGCCCGGACAGCATTGCGAAACTCAGCGATTCGCCCCGCTTCATCACTCAGGTCATTTCGCTTTCCCATGTCGCCTCGGCTGAGGCCTTTAAAATCGTGGAACCCTATCTCTCGGCGCAGGGGTCGGTCTATGATCTGACTGACCAGAACACCCTGCTGGTCAGCGATTTTGAAAGCAAGGTGGTGGATGTTCTGCGCCTGCTTGCCAAAATCGACGTCTCAGCCCTTGCCTCCCTGCACATCAAACTGGTTCGGGTTGATAACGCTCCGGTTTTCGATTTGCGTGATGAACTGACCGAGATCTTCATTGCTCTGAAAATCAATCGGAAGGATTATGAAGGCATTTCCGTCGTCCCTCTGGAGCGAATCAACTCGCTGATGCTGATCAGCAATGATCCTGAGCAGCTCGAAAACGGCGTGACCTGGATCAGGGAACTCGATGTCGAGCCGTCCCAGGACCGGGACAACATCTATATCTATAATGTCCGGAATTCGGTGGCCTCCGAACTGTCCGAGCTGATCAACGAACTGCTCACCGAAAAGGAGCCGCAGTCCAGTGAGACTGTGGCGCGGACGAGCAAGGATCCCCTCTCGTCATCTCTCCCTGACCGGGATGACCCGGCCGCCGCCAGAGCAAAAGCAACAACACAGCAGAGTGCCCGGAAAAAAACCACTGCCGAAGGCGGGAAGGCGCCGTTGTCAAGCCTGCGGTTTGTCGGCACGCCGGTGGTTTTTGCCAATGACGACCGGAATATCATCCTCATCCGCGCCCTGCCGGCTGATTACAGCCGCATCGTCAAACTGCTGGAACGGCTTGACAACCTGCCGCGCCAGGTGCTGGTTGAGGTGCTCATTGCCGAAATCGAGCTGCAGAATGAACTGGAACTGGGGGTCGAATGGTTTGTCTCCAGCCAGAAATGGTCCCTCGGCACCCAGTTCTCCGCCGTCGGAATGACCGGCGAAAATGCCTTTCCAAGTGGTTTTTCCTATGCCTTCAGTTACGGCGATGTCGAGGGTTTCCTCCAGGCGCTCGCGACCAAGAGCGATTTCGCCATCCTCTCCTCCCCCCAGGTGCTGGTGCTCAACAACGAAAAGGCAACGGTCAACGTCGGCAAGCAGGTGCCCATCGTCACCACGGTAACGGAAAACATCACCACTACCAGCCAGGTGGATAAAACCGTCCAGTACCAGGACACCGGCGTCATTCTTGAGGTCACCCCCCAGATCAACTACAACGGCATTATTCTTCTCGAAGTAAGCCAGACGGTCAGCAAGGCCCAGGAAAACACTACCTCGGACATCAGCTCCCCCGAGATTTCCAAGCGCGAGTTGACAACCAAGCTGGCGGTCAAAAACGGGCAGACCATACTGATGGGCGGCATGATCGATAAAAATACCTCGACGATCAAAAGCGGCGTTCCGCTCCTCATGGACATTCCGCTATTGGGCAATATTTTTAAATATCAGAAGGATACCACCCGGAAGACGGAACTGCTTATCATCATCACTCCGTTTGTAATTGAATCCGAGGATGTGCTTGATCAGTACGTTCGAGCTTTTGAGGAAAGGATGGCCCGGCTGCGCCCCCATCTGCACGAGCCCATTGGCGACAACCCACGACAACAATGGTAAAAACGATATGAGACAGATAGTCATCGATGAACTCAGCCCGGAGGAACGGGCCAATCTTGACAGCTACCTGAAGAGGACGGTCAAACAGGGAGGAATGGAGGGGATGTTCTGGCTTGCCGTGCCGGATGATCTGCTTGCTTCCGCCCAGCAGGGCCATGAAGAATGCGGCCCGTTTTTTTTCGGCATTGAGCTGGCGGAGAAAAAACTCATTGTCGAGCTGCTGGTCCGCAGTCAGAGTAATCTCCATTGCTCGTGCATCAGTTACGCCAGCCCGGCCCAGCGAAATTTTCTCCTTGAATTCCTCGATCGGATGCTGACCGAAGAACGGATCAGGGCCTGATGGTTTGAACGAACCGAAAAAAAACTCCCGTCGGAGAGTTCCGACGGGAGTCATGGCCCACCCGCAAGGGCGTCACCCTTGCGTGACTTATTTTCTCACCACCAGCAGATGGTCTGATCTGCCGCATAAAGCATGTCGACCAGCTTGTCGTAATCCGGGGACTCGACGTTGAGGTTGAAGGATTCGTTTTCACGTCCTTCGGAGACGATCGCCACCAGTTTTTTGACCTCATCATTGGGCTCGGAACGGTATACATGAAGGATTTTCATAGCGTGCTGTTCTCCTGGTAAAATCTTCAGTGAATCACATCAGCTCTTGTCGCTGCGCATGATGCCGTAGGGAACGATGACATCCATTTCCCGCAGTTTCTGGCCGAGCTCCTCGAGGGTGATCTTGACCAGGCCGTACTTTTCGACATTGCCGTCGGGAATGCTGTAGATTTCGCCTTCCATGTCGCGGATCCAGTCGATGTTTTCCTTGTGGTATTCCGTCATCTGCTCTTCTTCGATTTCGTTGTTGATGACGACGCCGTAGGCGTACATGTTTTCAACGGCAAGGCCAAGGGCGGATCTGACGCCATCCAGGATATACTCGCGGCTGGGGTACATAAAGCAAACTTTTTTTGACATCGTCGCCTCCTTATAAGGTCAGGTAGCAGTCATAGTCTTCGACAATGGCGCCATGCTGGGCCTGGGTCGCCATCTTTTCCTGGGTCAGACCGGCCGGAATATCGGCGACATCATAGCCCATTTTCTTGTAACTGTCGGCGCAGATGGAGACATCGACGTTGTCCATGTCACAAAGCTGCTTGAACGTCGGACACTTGGTCAGATGGGTCGACATCCAGGTAAAGAACACCTTAACCTTCGCCCCCTTGGCAACACCGGCCTTGGTGATGCCGAGGATGTGTCGCATGTTCTGGGGAGACGTTACAAAAATCCCGATACTTTTTGCCATTTGCTTCCTCCATGTAGTTCAAATGATCGAACGACGCGACCAGCGCGGGTCGTGCCGCTCCGTCCGCCAAACAGGTGAGGGGTCAGTCACCTATTTTTTCTTGATGAAGAAACGGAAGTAGCCGGATTCTTCTTTCTCGCCCACGAACTCATGACCGGCCCTGGTGCACCAGCCCGGCAGGTCGTTGCGGGAACCGGGATCGGTGCCGAGGATTTCGAGGATCTGGCCGGAGCTGATTTTGTCGATTTCCTTTTTGGTCCGCAGCAGGGGCATGGGGCAGCTCAATCCTTTCGCGTCAAGGGTACGATCTGCTTTGATATCGGCCGGTGCTTGTTTAAAGTCGCTCATTGATTCCTCCTTAACAACGGGTTTTCATTAACTAGCATTTGCGCTTCCACAAAGCCTGGCGAAAGATCACTCTGTGCACCAGGCAGCCATGATTGACAAACATTTCAGCGAAAATAACGACAAAAAATCACTTAACAAGAAAGAAATGTTCTGTCAAGGCGAAAAATGAACGGTAATTCAGGCCTGGCCGAAACCTGTTGTTTGTACCTATTTCCTGAACGAAATCCCATTGATAAACTTACTTGACAAATTTTTTTGCCGAGAGTAAAGGAGTTTGAATGACAAGTTTGGCACTTTATTAATGAGTTCCTTTGAGGAGAGGTTCAGGCGGGAGTGGCACCCCGTCTCGAGAGGAAACATTAATTCAATAATGGGAGAGAAGAGTATGAGCGAGGAAAGCGTTTTCGGCAGCAAAGTGAAGGGGCTGTACAAGGCCCTCTGCCAGGAGGAGTGGAATGCCACGATGACCGGCATCATGGTGGCCCTGTTCTCCATCCTGATCATGGCGTGGTGGCGACCATGGGGGGCGGTGGGTGCCATCCGCAACTGGGGCGACTGGATCCTCTACGGCGTGGCCAGCGGTCTCGGCACCGAGGCTGGCTTCTTCACCTATTTCAGCGAAGCGCCGTCCGGCATTTTATCAAATACCGGCTCGGTCATCGGTATCGGTTTTGTTGCCGGCGCCTTTATTTCGGCCTGCCTGGGCAATGATTTCGCCCTGCGCATTCCGCCGGTGCTGGAGATGTGCAAGGCCCTGGTCGCCGGTGTTTTCATGGGTATCGGCGCTGCCCTGGCCGGCGGCTGTAATGTCGGCGGTTTTTACAACGCCATCGGCAATCTGTCCGCCCATGGCTTTGCCATGTGGCTCGGTCTCGTTATCGGTGTTATCATCGGTCTGAAATACATCTACTGGGAGATGGAGAACATCAGCTGGGGCAGCGGCGGTGCGAAGACCATTGAATTTCCCAAAGGGTTGAACGGGCTGCTGGGCGTCGTCGCCCTGGTTGCCCTGATCGCCGGCGCCTATATCTACGCCGGCAACGAGGACAGCGACTACATGGCCTCCCTCGGCGGCATCATCCTCATCGCCGCCGGACTCGGCTACTCCATGCAGCGCGGCCGCTGGTGCATGATCCAGGGTTTCCGTGAGCCGCACATGACCGGCAACTGCACCATGGCCAAATCCGTGGCACTGAGCATCTTTATCGTCGCCCTTGGTGCGGTGGTGCTCAAATACGGGGTGCCGGTTCGGCTGGACGGCGATCCGGTCCTCGGCCCCATGAATTACGTCCGCGGCACCTTCGGCTGGGGCGGCGTGGTCGGCGGCATTGTTTTCGGTTTCGGCGCCATGCTGGCCGGCGGTTGCGGTACCGGCACCCTGTGGCGGGTCGGCGAAGGTCAGATCAAGCTGTGGATTGTCGTGCCGGTTTTTGCCGTCAGCAACTCCATCATCACCGCCTGGTTCATTGACCGCGAATTCGAGGCGGACGGTGTCCTTGGGAAGTATGTATTTCTGCCCGATGTCTTCGGTTTCGGCGGTACCCTTTTTCTCATCGGTGGCTTTCTGCTCGCCTGGTATCTCATTGTCGACTGGAACGAGGAATCGAACAAGTTGATCGTCGAGATGTAACCAAGGTCAGCCGGCTGTGCCGGCGGGGCTTGCGAAAAGTCGCATTTTCGGTATTGCCGGAAATGCGACTTTTTTTTGGCCTTGACAGGGGCGCGCTGATGCGGGCACAGTGTGGAGAACAGCAGTATTGCAGGTAATGACCATTCTGCTGAATACCTGACGATAATTGATACCCATGAGAGGACCAAATTCGGGGCTGCGCCCCTTCATAACAGTCTCGGCGGACAAGCTGCTTTACGGCAACGAGGTGATCGCCATCGTCGATGACGAGATTGCCATTCGTGAGCCGCTGAAGATCTACTTCGAGCAACAGGGATTTCCCGTGGTTGATGCCATGGGAGGTGCGGAGCTGATGGACCTGCTGACCCGGCACAACATCGCCCTGATCCTGCTTGATATCGGCCTGCCGGATATGCAAGGCACCGCCCTGCTGCCCCAGATCAAAAGCAGCCATCCTGACACCTCCATCATCATGCTGTCAGGCCAGGCGGACATTCAGGTCGCCCTCGACTGTATCCGGAACGGCGCCGATGACTACATCACCAAACCGGTACAGTTCAACGAGATCCTGGTGGCGGTCAAAAAAAACCTGGAAAAGCGGCGACTCCTCGTGGAAAACCGCTCCTATCAGGAGGATCTGGAACAGGCTTATTTCCGCATCCAGTTGCTTCACCAACTCTCAGTGAAGATGAACTCCGTCTATCTCAGCTCCGGAGAACTTGACGAAATCCTTCGCGCCATTCTGGTCGGCATCACTGCCAATGAAGGACTGCGTTTCAACCGCGCCTTTCTCGCCATGCTTGACGACCGGAATCAGCTACTGCAAGGGGCAATGGCCATCGGCCCGGGCTGTCGGGAGGAGGCTGCCAAGATCTGGACGGAAATGCGTGCCAAGGATCTGCAGTTCATCGATATCGTCAACAATCTCGGTAAAAATTGCGCCTTTGAAGACGACACGGTGAATCGGATTGTCAAGACGCTGCGTATCCCGACGGCCCGGGCTGATCATATTCTGATCAGATCGGCGGCGGAGCGGGTCAGTTTCAAAGTGACAAACGGCTTGTCAACGATTCCGGTACCCGAGGACCTCATTGCCCTTCTTAACGAAGATACCTTTGTCGTGGTACCGCTGTTTGCACCCGGGCGCTCGATTGGTGTTATTATCGCCGATAATTACGTAACCAGAAAACCCATACCGGACGGCCATGTCGGCGCTTTGGAGCTCTTTGCCAGCCAGGCAAGCCTGGCTATCGAGCAGAGTCGCTTGCAGCATGACATGCAGCGGAAGATAGTCGAGCTCGAAGAGGTGACCCACGAGCTCGACAAAAACAAGGATCTGCTGGTGGAGGCGGAGCGGTATGCCGCCCTCGGCCAGATGGCGGCTCAGATGGTGCATATCATCAGAAATCCGATCACCTCGATCGGAGGAGTGGCACGGATCCTGGCGCGTAAAATAACCGGTGACGAGTGGAAGAAATATCTCGACGTCATGGTCAAGGAAACCGATCGACTGGAGGCAACCCTGACCGAACTGTTCGATTTTGTCAGTCAACCCCAGGCGGAAAAGCAGATCGGCCCACTCTATCCGGTGATCAAAAAGACGTTGATGCTGCTTCGCACCAGTCTGGTAAAGCAGAATATCACCTGGGATCTCCAGCTCCCCGAGCCGGATCCGCTGATCTGCATGGACAGCAAGCAGATTCGCCGGGTTTTTCTCAATATTTTACGTAATGCCATGGAGGCCATGCCTTACGGCGGCGTCCTGCGGATCAGTGCCAGCGTAGACGAAGAGATGGCACATATCTCCTTTCGCGATACTGGTACCGGCCTCAATGGCGCCTATCTCAGCAAGGCGGTGGAACCGTTTTTCACGACCAAAACGTATGGGACCGGCATGGGGTTGACCCTGGTCGACCGATTTGTCAAGGCCCATGGCGGGAATTTTACCCTGATACGCCACGATGACGGATTGGAGGTTCTGATCCATCTGCCGGTTGCCAAGCATGAAAATCTCTGAAATTCTCCATCCTCGGGCCGGCAGTTCGACGCAGTCTGCGCCAGCCGCCAACTCCGCGACAGGACAAGTGGGCGCGGAGACAGCCCGTTTTGCCGTCGGCGATCTGATCAAGGCCAGGGTGTTGGCGGTGGAGGGCGACGGCCGCGTCACCCTTGACGTCAACGGCGTGACCCTCTCCGCTCGCAGTGCGGTTCCTCTGACGGTGGGAAGAGAACTCTGGCTGGAAATAGGGGCCGGCGGCAGTTTACCGTTGCTTGCCCTCGCTGCCAAGAAGGGGGCGGTACAGGACCTGTTGAAACTTCTGCTTTCCCCAGGCCTTGCGCCGGCATCAGGGGGGGAGAAAGCAAAGGCCGATCCTGCTCTTCCGGTCGCTTCCGGCACCCAGCTGGTCGGTCTCAGAGTGCCAGCCGGGGCGCTCGCCGTTCCTGTCGGCGAGAATGCCGCGCCCGAACGGGTGAAGATGCTTGTCTCGCTGCTGAGCCGGCAGCTTTCGCCGGAAGAAGATCGAGGTGGGTTGCTTGCCGCGCTTGCCGGGCGCACGACACGGGCGGATCCTTCTTCGACTGCGACAGACCTGTTTGTTCGCATCCTGACTGCTCACCAGGAAGTGAACAGCCAGCCTCCCCAGTCGGGCAATCAGAATTTTTTTCTTTTTCCCTGTTTTTTTACCGGCAGCGAAGGATGGGGTGAATGGGTTTTTTCTCCGGAAAAAGCCGATGCCCAGGAGAATCCGTCATACAGTGTCAGCTTTTTTCTTGAGATGAGCGCACTTGGCCCCCTGTCGATTCATGCCAGTGTCAGGGGTGCCGCCATCAGCGGTGAACTCTGTCCAGGGTCGGAAAAAGCCCGGCTTTTCATCTCGGAACGATTGCCGGAACTCAGTGGGGCGCTTGCCGATCTGGGCTACCGGCCCGTTGCCTTGTCGTGCCGGCTGCAGTCGAAAGCCCTGGTTGCTCAGCTGGCTGAAAAGCTCGAACAAAAGGCCTCACTGAAGCGGTTTTCTCTTGTCGATCTCAATGTTTGATTCCAACTTTCCGGGCTGGCCGGCCGGCCGTTGCCAGGACAAATAGACAGCCAGCAATCCGACCAGAAAAAAGATAAAAAAGGTTGCCCGCATTGCCTGGCAGAAAGATGCTGCCATATGCGGTTGGTAATGCTGTAGGTCATAACCTCCCGATGCGTGCCGAAAAAAAGAGGAAAACAGGCCGCCGGACATGGCCACACCCAGCATCATCCCGAGGTTGCGGGCGGTTGCCAGCAGTGCTGCCGCGGTGCCGCTTTTTTTGTTGGTCAGTCGGCCGAGGACGGAGGCGCTGTTGGGCGAGAGGAACATACCCTGGCCGATGCCGAAAAGGGCAAGACGGGCTGCTACCGATCGAGGTGACGAGTCGGGGGTCAGGGTGGCGAGGAGAAGCAGGCCGCAGCAGGAGCTGGCAAGTCCGGCGGTGGAGAGGAGCCGTGCGCCGAAAATGTCGGAGAGGGAGCCGGCGAGTGGCGCCACAAGCAGGACGGTCAGGGGGATGGTCAGCATGACCAGGCCGATCCGTGAAGGGTTCAAGCCGACGACCCGGTCGAGAAAAAAGGGGATCAGGATCAGAACGGCGAAAAGAATGAGAAATGAGAAGAGGGCGCTTGCCACGCCGATGGAAAAAAAGGGGAGCTGCAGCAGGGGAAGGGGAAGGATCGGATCCTGGGCCGCGGCTTCGACCCGCAGCAGCAGAGCGGCAACCACAGCGACGCCGCCGACTGCCAAAGCGGCGGCCCACCAGGAGATACCGTGCGGTCCGGCATGGGTGAGGAAAGAGGAGATCCCGGTCAACAGCAGGGTCCAGAGGAAAACACCTGGCCAGTCGAAAGATGATGTGGCGCTCCGGCTCGAGATGGTGGCCGGCAGGATGAGTTGGGAAAAAAAGGTGAGGAGGAAGCAGATGGGCAAGGAAAGAAAAAAAACGGCGCGCCAGGAGAGAAATTCGACGAGATAGCCGCCGATCACCGGACCAGACATCAGACCGAGGGAAATGGGAATCCCGAGCAGGCCCATGCCGTGGCCCAGTTTTTCAGGGGGGAATGACTGGCGGATGAGGGCCGGGCCGTTTGCCATGAGCATGGCTGCGCCGATGGCCTGAAAAAAACGAGCGGCAATCAGTACGTTTAACGTGCCGGCAAGAGAGCAGAGCAGCGAGCCGGTGCCAAAGATAAAAAAGCCGAGACCGTAAAAGCGGTTGCGTCCCCAGCGGTCGGAAAAATGGCCCCAGAGCAGCAGGGTGGTGCTGGTGGTCAGCAGATAGGCGATCACCACCCATTCGGTTTTATGCAACGGCGAGTCGAATTCGGCCATAATCGTCGGCAGGGCGATATTGACCATGGAGCTGTCCAGGGTGGAGAGAAAGACTCCCAGGCTGACGACCAGAAAAATCAGCCATTTTCGGTTGCCGTCACTCACGAGTGCCTCGCTGTTTCGGGGAATGATCTTTTTGTTGACATGAAAGGAACCTTGCGGGTATTTTAGGTGTCTCTTAATTTGTGTCTTTTTGGGAATCAATGCGGGGATCAAGTCTTCTATTCTCCGTCTTCTACTGCATATGGTGAAAGAATGAAAAAAGAAATACAAAAAAAATTCCGTCTCGCCTGTTTTGTCCTGTTTTTTTCAGCCCTGTTCTCCTTCTCCGCTCTGGCCGCCACCGCCATGCCAAGTTTCACCCTCGAATCCGCCAATGACGGGAAAAGCATCGACAGCGCGCAGTTCAAGGGGAAGGTCGTACTCGTCACTTTCTTTGCCACCTGGTGCCCTCCCTGCATGCAGGAAATTCCCTCCCTCATCAGCCTGCAGGACGAGTATGGCAAAAGCGGCTTTTCCGTGGTGGCCATTTCCGTTGACCAGGGTGGAGCCAGACCGGTGAAACGGGTTATGGAAAAGACCGGTATCAACTACCCCGTGCTGATGGCAGACAACAAGGTCACCCGTGATTTCGGCGGTATCGTCGGCATCCCCACCTCTTTTCTGATCAACCGGGACGGCAATATCGTCAAAAGCTATCCGGGGTATGTGACCCATTCGGTGCTGGCTGCGGATATCAAGCAGATTCTTTAAGAGTTTAAAGGTGCGGCGGCGTCGTGAAAGCGGAGGCGGAAAAATGGTGCGTTTCGCATTCCGCGATCCCGCCGCAAAGGCGGCGACCGGACTTTTTTGCGACGCCATCTAAAATGAGAACCGATTCATTTTCCGGTTGACATCTGGTCAGGAGCCGGTATAGTTATTGCCATAGGCTTTCCTGGTAGGAAATTTTCGATCCGAACATCAGCAAAGGAGAAAGAAATGAGCAAAAAACTTTTGACTCTGGCCCTGGCAGCAGTTTTTCTTGCAAGCACCGCATCCGTTTCTCTGGCTGCAAAAATTAAATGCACTGTCGACAGCGTTGAAGGCGACAAGGTAACCATGACCTGCTCCGGCGCCGATGACCTGAAGGCCGGTGATAATGTTGAAGTAAAAGCTAAAAAAGGCAAAGCGATCGAAGGTTGCTAATTCCCCCCGCTTCCTTCTCGAATACCAGCAAAAGACCGTTTGATCTTCGGATGAAACGGTCTTTTTTTTGTTGTACGGACAACGGTATGGGCTTACAGCACAACGACGATCACCGGACGAGGGTCGTGTGAATCTCCTTTATGCCGCCTTTCTCGGCATCCTCCAGGGTGCCACGGAATTTCTGCCGGTATCGAGCTCCGGTCATCTGGCCCTGGCCGAGGCCTTTTTTCAGATTGAAGAGGCGGGGTTGCCTTTTGACGTTGCCCTGCACATGGGAACCCTGATCGCGATCCTTATCTATTTTCGCAAGGATTTTCGCGAACTGCTGTTCGCCTTTGTTTCGCGGACCGACGACGCGGAAACATGCCGCCAGCGGCGGATGTGCTGGTATATCGCCTTGGGCACTTTGCCGGCGGTGGCAGCCGGTCTGCTCCTCGAGCATGCTGCCGAACACTATCTGCGCGGGCCGGCCACTGTCGCCTTTTCCCTGTCCGGTGCCGGTTTTTTTCTCTGGCTGGCGGAAAAAAAGGGGAGCAAAAGCCGAAATTTTGCGGCCATCACCCTGCGTGATGCCCTTCTTATCGGCTTCTGTCAGGCTTTTGCCCTGATTCCCGGTGTTTCGCGCAGCGGCAGCACCATCACCGCCGGGCTTTTTCTCGGACTGAGCCGCTCAGCCAGCGCCCGGTTTTCCTTTTTATTGTCCGCGCCGATTATCTTCGGGGCCGGGGTCTACAAAATTCCCAAAATTCTTGGCCAGGGGCTTGACCGCAACGAAATTCTTTTTTATCTATCGGGTTTTTTTGCTGCAGCACTCTCCGGATACGCCGTCATTGCCCTGCTCATGCGTTTTGTCCGTACCCGCAGTCTGGCCGTTTTTGCCTATTACCGTTTCGCCTTGTCAGCAGTGGTGGTGGTCGCCCTGCTGCTTGGTTGCTGAATGGGCAATGTTCGCCGACGTCGCGAACCACTTGCGCGATGCCGGCTCCATTTCACTCTGACACCAGGTATCTGACGTGGAAGCACACCATCTCCCCGAGTCGGCGCAGGCCGCCTTGAAAAGAATCAGAAAACAGTACAAAGTCGGTTTTGAGCCCCTGCGGATCAGGGATATCGAGCTCCATATTCTCCAGGTGACCGACCTCGAACATCTGCTCGCCGGTCGCGATCCCTTTGCCGATGTTGCCAGCTTCCCCTTCTGGGTGAAACTGTGGGAGGCCTCGTTGATGCTGGCCGATATCATGGCCACCATCCCCGCCGAACCTGGGCAGCGGGTGCTCGAGCTGGGCGCCGGCCTGGCCGCCCCCGGTCTCGTAGCCGCGGCCCGCGGTTACCAGGTCACCTTGAGCGATTACGAACCCCATATCCTTGATTTTCAAAGGGTCAGTGCGGCGGCAAGTGGTCTCGCCGGCGTTGAGTTTCGTATCATCGACTGGAAAAACCCCCCGCAACTCGAACCCTTTGATATCATCCTCGGCGCCGAGATCCTTTTCCGTGCTGAGTTCTTCCAGCCTCTGCTCACCGTCTTTGACCGCTATCTCGCCCCCGAGGGAACCATTTACATCGCCCATGACGTCCGGCGCAAGAGTGTGCCGCAATTTCTCGAACTGGCGCAAAAGAACTATCAAATCGCCGTTTCCGCCCGCAAGATGACCACTGGCGACGGTGAGCTGACCATCCTCGTCAATCGATTACGGAAAAAATAACGTCACCATGCCGCTTTACGAGTATGAACATATCGAGGAAAAATGTAGTCTTGGTCTTCGTTTCGAGTTGACCCAGTCGTTGTCCAGCCCACGGCTGACCGTCTGCCCGCAGTGCGGGGCGCCGGTCCGGCGCCTTATCTCCCTGTGCTCGGTCAGCACGCCGAAGACCAACAGCGACCTGAAAAATCTCGGCTTCACCAAGCTGGTCCGTCGTGACGACGGTGTCTATGAAAATGTCACCGCCACCGGCAAGGAGAGTAAAATCTGGGACGCGTGCAAGCCGGAGACCATGCCGGATCTGCGTTCCAAGATCCGTGACTGAAATGATGATGGTTTCGCAAAAACGGAAAATTAACCACAGAGATCACTGCACGCCAAGAGGTAACTGTTTGTAATTTATAAAGTTTTTTTTATGCTCTCTCTGTTTTCTGTGGTAAAAAAGACCTTTTACGATTGTCGGAATCGTAAAAAGCCGCCATTCCGACAAAAGATGGAGATCTGCCATGCGCCTTGACGACATCGACTGGAATGCCATGTGGCAGGAGGCGCGGCAGCGCAAAAGCTGGAAAAAAAAGAACAGCGCCGACTGGGATCGGCGGGCGGCGGGCTTTGCCCGGCGCAACATCGATTCGGACTATGCCGCGGCCTTTCTCTCCCTGCTGCGGCCTGAACCTGACTGGCGGATCCTCGATGTCGGCTGTGGCCCCGGCACCCTGGCCCTGCCCTTGGCGCGGCGGGTCCGCGAGGTGACGGCCCTGGACTTCTCCGCCGCCATGCTGGAGGAACTGGGCAACAGGGCCGCGGCGGAAAACATCGGTTCCATCCGGATGGTACAGGGAAGCTGGACCGATGACTGGCAGGCGCTTGCCATCCCACCCCACGAAGTAGTCATCAGTTCCCGCTCCCTTGCCGTGTCCGATCTGGGCGCGGCCCTGGAAAAACTTGACCGCTGGGCCACAATCAGGGTCGTTGTCGCCGATCGGGTCGGCAGCGGCCCCTTTGATCCGGAGCTGTTCGCAGCCGTCGGCCGCCCCTTTGATCCCGGGCCCGACTATATTTACACAGTCAATCTCTTGTACCGGATGGGGATTCATCCTACAATCAACTATATCGCAATGAATCCGATCCGTCTTTTCAGCGACCGGAACCAGGCCCTGGCCAGCTGCCGCTGGATGATTGATGATTTGAGCGCGGACGAGGAAAAAAAACTGAGCCACTATCTCGATGAGCGGCTGGAGCCCGACCCGGCGGGGATGTGGCGGCTGACCCGCAGCACGCCGGTGAAGTGGGCTGTGATTTCCTGGGAAAAATAGGACGACTGCCATGCGGATCATGATCGTCGGTGCCGGACAGGTCGGCCACTATCTCTGCGAAAAACTCTCGGTCGAAGGCCAGGAGGTGGTGCTGGTTGACAGTGACGAAAACAAGTTGCGCAAACTCGAACGGGATCTCAATATCCTGCCCATGCGGGGCAGCGGTGCGTCAGCCCGGGTCCTCGAAGAGGCGGGGATCAAACAGACCGATCTTTTCATTGCCGTCACCGACAGTGACGAGGTCAATCTCATCGCCTGCATCCTCTCCAAGCAGTACAATGTCAAACGCCGCATCGCCCGGGTGCGCAACGAGGATTTTTACACCTCCGGCGAGGCGCTGAATGAAAAGGCGCTCGGCATCGACTTGCTCATCAGTCCTGATATCGCCATGGCGGACGAGATCATGACCCTCAGCCAGCTCTCCAACGCCTTTGCCGTGGCCGAATTTGCCGGCGGCCAGGTTGAACTGCTCGGCTACGAGGTCTACAAGGGCAACCCGATGATCGGCGTTACCCTGCATCAGATGCAGGCCGCGAAAAAGCGCCACACCTTCATCATCGTCGCCATCATCCGCGATGGGGAAACCATCATCCCGCGCGGCGACGATCGCCTGGCTTCCGGCGACAGGATTTTTCTCGTTGCCCGGAAAAAGGACATCCATGAGGTGGAGGCCCTTTTTCATTTCACCAGTCGGGCGCCGAAAAGGGTCTTTATCATCGGCGGTGGCACCATTGGCTTTCAGGTGGCGAAAAGGATGGAGCGTAAGAAGGTGCGGGTCAGCGTGGTGGACCGTGATCCGAAACGGTGCGAGTTTCTCACCGAACAGCTGGCCCACTCCGTGATCCTTAACTTCGACGGTCTGGATTCCCACGAATTGCTGCAGGAGGGTATCGATCAGGCCGACCTGGTCATTGCCGCAACCCACAGCGACACCACCAACATCCTCTCCAGTCTGCTGGCCAAGCATCACGGCGTGCGCAAATGCATCACCAAGATCACCCGGCCCGACTTTCTTCCCCTGCTGGGCAAGCTCGGCATCGACGCGCCCCTGAGTCCGCGGCTGGTGGCGGCAAATATGATCCTTCGTTTTGTCCGCGGCTCCGGCAATATCGTCGCCGTTGCCACCCTGCTCGGCAGTGACGCCGAGGTCATGGAGCTGCATGTCGGACCTGATGCAAAATTCATCGGCCAGGCCCTCAAGGAAATGAAGTTCCCGCAGAATGCGGTACTCGGCGCCGTGGTGCGTAAGGGCCGGGTTATCATTCCATCCGGTGAGACGACCCTGGAGGAAGGAGATAATCTGGTGGTCTTTTTCACCAGGGAGGCCCTTGCCCGGGTCGAAGAGTTTTTCCGGTAACCTGCTTCTGCCGGCGGCCACCTTTCCTTAAACAGCGAAAAATAAAAAACCATGCGGACCGGCGGTGTTCTCAATATACTCGGCAAACTGCTGATTCTGATCTCCCTCTTTCTCCTGACGCCGATTCCGTTCAGCTTTGTCTTTCAGGACGGCATGGTCCCGGTTTTTCTCCTCTGCGCCCTGATCGGCGCGGGTCTCGGCGGCCTGATCGTAGCGATCTTCGTCCCGGAAAAGGATCTGGGCTATCGCGACGGCTTTGCCGTTGTCGTCCTGAGCTGGCTCGGGCTCGCCTTCCTCGGCTCGCTGCCCTATTATTTCTGCGGCGTCATGCCCGCCTATGTCGATTGTTTTTTCGAGTCCATGTCAGGCTTCACCACCACCGGCTCAACCATTCTGTCCGAGGTTGAAGTCCTGCCTGAAAGCATCCTTTTCTGGCGGGCAACGACTCACTGGATAGGGGGGATGGGCATTATCGTCCTTTCGCTGGCCATTCTCCCCCTGCTCGGCGTCGGCGGCACCCAGCTTTTTCAGGCGGAGATGCCGGGGCCGACCAAGGACCGGCTGGCGCCGCGCATCCAGGATACCGCCCGCATCCTCTGGGCGGTCTATGTCCTCTTCACCCTGATCGAAATTCTGTTGCTGCTGCTCGGCGGCATGAGTTTTTTCAACGCCGTTTGCCACGCTTTCGCCACCCTGGCCACCGGCGGCTTCTCCACCCATACGGCAAGCGCTGCCTTTTACTCCGCCTCCTCGATTCATTATGTGCTCATCGTCTTCATGTTTCTGGCCGGGGTCAACTTTTCCCTGCACCATAAGGTGCTGATGAGCGGCAGGCTCGCCGATTACTGGGAGAACGAGGAGTTTCGCCTCTATCTGCTGCTCATCGGACTTACCACTGGCATCATCCTGGCCGCCAACCTGGCCGCCGATATCCATGAAGACGTGCTGCTCGGCTTCCGCGATGTCCTCTTTCAGGTGGTCTCCATCCAGACCACCACCGGTTTCGGTAGCGCGGATTTTGACCAGTGGCCGCCGGTTTGCAAGGTGTTGCTGGTATCGCTGATGTTCGTCGGCGGCTGCGCCGGTTCAACCGGCGGCGGCATCAAGGTGGTGCGTATTCTCCTTTTTTTCAAGTACGCCCGGCTCCAGTTGCACAGCCTGGTCCATCCCCGCTCGGTCGGCACCATCAAACTCGGCAGCCAGAAGGTGCCCAAGGAGATCATGATCGCCATCCTCGGTTTTTTCGCCCTCTATATCAGCTTTTTCCTGTTGGCCAGCCTGGTGGTGACCGGGCTCGGCGTTGATCTGGTGACCGGGATGACCGCAGTGGTTGCCACCCTGAACAATATCGGTCCCGGCCTCAATAAGGTCGGGCCGGCCTGTAATTTCGGCTCGTTGCCGGCCCTCGCCAAATGGGTGCTCAGCTTCTGCATGCTGGCCGGACGTCTGGAACTCTATGCCGTTGTCGTGCTGCTTTCTCCGGATTTCTGGAAGATGGCCCGTAAACCGCGGCTGCGCTGGCGCGTGGCGGCCGGCAAACCCGGCGCAGGAACGTCGTGCGAAGAAAGATGCCGATGATGAATCCGACCAAGAGGAGTCTCTATGAACAATTATGACGTCATCGTCATCGGCGCCGGCCATGCCGGCTGTGAGGCGGCCTTGGCTGCGGCCCGGATGGGTTGCCGCACCGCTGTGCTCGTCATCAACGCCGATACCATCGGCGCCATGTCCTGCAATCCTGCCATCGGCGGTCTCGCCAAGGGCCATTTGGTCAAGGAGATCGACGCCCTGGGCGGCGAGATGGCAAAAAATATCGATGCCACTGCCATCCAGTTCCGCCGGCTCAATACCAGCAAGGGACCGGCGGTCTGGTCCTCCCGGGCCCAGGCCGATCGGCTCCTCTACCGGCTGCGGATGAAAAAGGTGCTGGAAAACCAGCAAAACCTTGATATCAGGCAGGCCTTTGCCGATCGTCTGCTGGTGGCAAACGGCCGAATCTGCGGGGTAGTTACCTCGCTGGAGGAGACTCTGACCTGCCGGGCGGTGGTCATAGCCACCGGCACCTTTTTGAACGGCCTGATCCACATCGGCCTCAAATCCTTTCCGGCCGGCCGCCAGGGTGACGCCCCATCCGTCTCGCTGGCGCACAGTCTGGCGGAAATCGGTTTTGCCATGGGCCGCATGAAAACCGGCACCACCCCGCGTCTGGACGGCACCACCATCAACTATGAGGGGCTTGAACCGCAGGAAAGCGACGATCCGCCCACTTTCTTCTCCTATTCCTCCGCCGGCCATCCGCCGCTGCCGCAGCGGCCCTGCCATATCACCTACACCAACGAGAAAACCCATGCCCTCATCCGGGCCGGTACCGACCGTTCCCCCATGTATACCGGCATTATCGAGGGGGTGGGGGCGCGGTACTGCCCCTCCATTGAGGACAAGGTGATGCGCTTCCCGGATAAGCCCCGTCATCAGATCTTTCTCGAACCGGAAGGAATCGACACGGTGGAGGTGTACCCGAACGGCATCCCCACCAGTCTGCCGGTGGATGTGCAGCTTGCCATGCTGCACAGTATCAAGGGACTGGAGCAGGTGAAGATGATCCGGCCCGGTTATGCCATTGAATACGACTATGTCGATCCCCTCGAACTCCACCCGTCGCTGGAGACCAAACGGGTTGCCGGTCTCTTTCTCGCCGGCCAGATCAACGGCACCTCAGGCTACGAGGAGGCGGCGGCCCAGGGTCTGGTGGCCGGCATCAACGCCGTCAATTGTTGTCGGGGAGTGGAACCCCTCGTTCTCGACCGCTCCCAGGCCTACATCGGGGTGCTGATCGACGATCTCGTCACCCGCGGCACCCGCGAGCCGTACCGCCTGTTCACCTCCCGGGCCGAATACCGCCTGCTGCTGCGGGAGGACAACGCCGATCTCCGACTGCGCGACATCGGGTATGCGCTTGGCCTGGTCGATGAGGGGACCTACGGCGCCTTCTGTCGCAAGCGAACGGCCATCGACACGGCTTTCTCCTGGCTCACCGCCACCAGGGTCAAGCCCGGCGCGGAGGTTAACCGGCGACTGGCGGAGGGGGGGCAGGCGCCATTGAAGCAGATGGTCTCCATGGCCGACCTGCTGCGGCGGCCGGAGCTTTCCCTGGCGGATCTTGAGGGGATCACCGGCATGGCGATCGAGGTTGACCCTGCCGTCGCCATCGAGGTGCAGCTCCAGATTAAATACGAGGGCTATATCCGACGGCAGCTGGAGCAGGTGGAACGGTTCCGGAAGCTGGAAAACATCACCCTGCCGGAGGATATGGACTATACCGGCCTGCCGGGGCTCTCCAACGAGGTGGTGGAGAAACTCAACCGGATCAAACCGCGATCACTCGGGCAGGCATCGCGCATCTCCGGCATCACCCCGGCCGCCATCTCCGTCTTGCAGGTACACCTGAAAAAAGAGGGCCTGCTGTAGACGGCTGTCGACATTTTTGTCGAGGGGAGCGGGAAATGTCGAAGTGGCGGGCGGGGTGGCCGGCGAGATCCACTGAAACACCATCACTCCGGCCTCTCCCTGGTTGTGGCGTGAATTTTGCTGTAATATGCCGGTAAAGATCATAGGAAGCGCGAAGACAGGAGTCAGCAGGCAGAATTTGGCGAGGATTGGGGATAGTTGCGGAAAAAAATGAAAAATTAATCACAGAGACCACAGAGCTTGCTCTGGTAACTTGCTGTAATTCAAGATGTTTTCTCTGTGTTCTCAGTGCGCTCCGTGGTAAAAAAAGACTTTTTACGGGGGCGTCATTGATTTGATGCCGTTTGCTTCTGGCTCTTGACTGCTCTCAGGAAACAAACTCATATTGCCACAACCCGGAAACGTGAAATGAAACCGTGGATTTTTGTCATCCTCAGCCTGCTCATGCTGCCGACCGGCGCGATCGGGGCGGAATTTTTCCTGCGCGGTCGGGTGATTGCCATCGACCGTCAGCAGGGGGAGATAACCGTCCGTCCCTTGCCGTGCCGGCAATGCCTGCCGGGCGGGATGGATGCCCGGATCATTGAGCCGCCCCTGGCGGCCGGTGCGGGCGATGGGCAGACCTGGCGAGTGAGCACGGATTTCATCCCGCCCTGCGTGGTGCCTGACGCTGTGGTCCATATCTGGAGTGAAGCCGCACCGGACAACGACAACCGCCTGACCGCAACGCGGATCACCGGTCCGGGCTGGCGTCACGACGAGGACTCCACCGGCGTCCGCTCCCGAATCCGCAAACGCTGCCTGATGCGGCAGGACCACCATCCGCCGCCCGGAGTCGAATAGTCGTGCCGGCCATGCCCACCCCGCCGGAAAGCGGAGACACCAGTACTACCCTCGGCCCCTCATGGAAAATCAACCTGCTGATCATCGGCGGTTCAATTCTTCTTGTCCTTGCCTACTCGCTTTGGCAGGTCGGCCAGCTTCGCGGTAATTTTCATAAGTATGCCCGCATGCATGCCAAGGTGGTGAGCGGCGTCATCGAGCAGAACACGAAAACCGCCATCTTGGCCGAAGACGCTCTGCAGCAGACGATCACCACTTTTCTTGCCAATACCGCCCGCTTTATTGATTATCTGGACGCAGTGGAGCCCTTTTCCGGACCGGAACTCGATGCCTTTGCCGGAGAAACGGGACTGACCGCCATCCTCATCATCGGTCCGGCCGGTACCCGGGTCAGCACCGGTAATGGCCTGCTTGCCGCCTATGTCTGCCGAGCCGGAGATGCAACCCTCGATTCGGTGCCGGAGAAGCAACTTTATGTCATGAGCTGGCCCCGGCCAGGAGGGGGCTGCATTCTGCTCGGGTTTTCCGCCGTTCATATCGAGAAACTGCATCAGCAGCTGCGGATGCCGGCCCTGCTCGAAGCCCTCTCCGCCCTGCCTGGCATTGCCTACGTTACCCTGGCAGACGAAAACGGTGGGCCGCCGGTCGGCCAGATCGTCGAGCAGCGCATCAGGGCCGGCGGCACCGAACTGCGGGTCGGCTTCGATCCCGGCCAGTATACGATGCGCGTCCGCCAGATCTGGCGCAACATGCTGCTCTTCACCCTGGCGCTCTCCGTGCTTGGGATCTTTTTTTCCTGGCTCCTTTATCGCTATCAGAAAACCTATCTGCGCAAAATCACCGATTATGAGCGCCGGCTGGCCCGGGAGCGGGAAGATGCGGCCCTGGGGCGGGCCACCGCCACCATCACCCATGAGATCCGCAACCCTTTGAACGCCATCAGCATGGGGCTGCAACGTATCGAGATCGAGGCCGAGAACTTGAGCCATGAACATCGGGAGCTGGCCGTCAGTATGCGGCAGGCGGTCCGGCGCACCGATGCCATTATCGGCAATCTGCTGCGCTATACCAGACCGGTGGCGGTGCGGCCGGCAGCGGTGGATCCCGCCGCCCTGCTCGACGCCGTCCTCACCCTCTACCAGCCCCAGTGTCTGGAAAAGGGCATTGAGCTACGCCGGGATATCCGGCTGCCGGCCGTCCTTGTCGGTGATGGCGAGCTGCTCGGCCAGTTGTTTGAAAACTGCATAAAAAACGCGGTTGAAGCGCAGCCGGACGGTGGGTATATAAACGTGACAGCGGTGGCGGACAAGAACAACATGGCCCGGGTTGTGGTGGAAAATGCCAGCAGTCAACCCCTTCCCGGCGATCCGGCCCGTTTCCTGGAGCCCTATTGCACGACCAAGACCTGGGGCACCGGTCTCGGGCTGGCCATTGCCCGGCGGATTGCACTGGCCCACGGCGGCGGCCTTACGGTTGAGACGCCGGACAGTGCTACTTTTCGCACCATCATCATGCTCCCGTTGGATCTGCCATGACGCCATGATCACCACGAAAAAGTGAAGGTCTCGCAAAAACCCGAAAAACATGGCAGGCGGGAAAGCGAAAACAATGTTTTACAAACACGGCCCGTCGGAATCGCCGTTTTTTCCTATTTCGGCAAAATGTGATGCCCATGAAGATACTCCTGGTTGACGATGAGAAAATGCAGCGGGAAACCCTGCAGGGTTTTCTGGAAAAAAAGGGATACCAGACCTTTGCCGCGGAAAACGGGGCCGATGCCCTGCGACTGTTCGCCCTGCACCCGGTGCAACTGGTGCTGCTCGATCATCGCATGCCGGACATGAACGGCGACGAGGTGCTCGCCCGGATGAAGGAGATCAATCCCCTGGTGCATGCCATCATGATCACCGCATACGGGGCGGTGGACACCGCGGTGCGGGTCATGCGGCTCGGGGCCGACGATTTTTTGGAAAAGCCGGTCGATCTGCTCGAACTGCTGGCCAAGATCGAACGGATAGAACAGCAGACCGCCATGGAGGAGGATGTCGCGGCGGTGACCGAGACCATCGACCACCAGGATCTGCCCCTCAAAGTGATCGGCGACAGCCCGGCGATGCGCAATCTGCTTTCCACCGTCCAGCGCGTCTCCCAGACCCCGTGGACTGTGCTTATCCGCGGCGAAACCGGCACCGGCAAGGAGTTGATCGCCCGGCTTATCCATCTGCTCAGCTCGCGCGGGGAGGGGCCGTTCATCGAAGTCAACTGTGCGGCGGTGCCGGAAAATCTCTTTGAATCCGAGTTGTTCGGCCACGAAAAGGGATCGTTCACCGGCGCCACCGGTCGCCGCAAGGGCCGTTTTGAGCTGGCCCAGTCCGGGATCCTCTTTCTCGACGAGGTCGGCGAGCTGCCGCTCACCATGCAGGCCAAGCTGCTGCGCGCCCTCCAGGAAAAAAAGATCAGTCGGGTGGGCAGTGAAACCGACATCGAAGTGGATGTGCGGGTGCTGGCCGCCACCAACCGCAACCTCAAGGAGTTGGCCGGTGAGGGCAAGTTCCGCGAGGATCTCTACTACCGGCTTAATGTCCTGGAGATCGAGGTCCCGCCCCTGCGCCAGCGCAGGGAGGACATTCCGCTCCTCGTTGATTTTTTCCTGGCGCGGTACGCGTCCCGGCCGGTGCGCTTTGACCCGGAGGCAATGGCCACCCTGGTCAAATATTCTTTCCCCGGCAACGTCCGGGAGCTGGAGCACGTCATCCAGCGCACCGTCACCATGCTGCGCGGCTCGGTGGTGCGGGTGGCCGATCTGCCGGCGGAAATGCGGCTCGGCCCCTCAGGAGGTGAATCCGGCAATTTGACCGATCGGCTGGAGGCGGTGGAACGGGAGATGATCAGCGCTGCCCTGGAGGAGCATGACTGGGTGCAGACCCGGGCTGCAGAGGCGCTCGGCATCAGTGAACGGGTACTGCGTTATAAGATGGGCAAATACGGCATCCGGAAAAAATGACAAACCCGCAAAAAGTTTTTTTACCACAGAGCGCACAGAGGATGCAGAGAAAACATCTTTTATTACAATTGGTTACCTATGCGCGCTCTGCGGTCTCTGTGGTTGATTTTCACTTTTTACAAGACCATTAAAAATGACGCGTGGCACGGGCCAAACAGGGCGGCGGCGTTACCGGATTGCGGTCAGTCGTCGTTTTGCAGCGCCCGGCGAACACTGTTGGCCAGATCCCGCCGATTGATGGGTTTGAGGATGAGTTCGCGGATGCCGGCCCTGTTGATCTCGTCCAGGGGCAGGCCGGCATCAAAACCGGTGCAGAGCAGGACAGGCAGGTCCGGGCGAATCTCACGTGCCCTGATGGCCAGCGTGATACCGGTCATGCCCGGCATGGTGTAATCGGTGATGAGCAGATCGATCTCATCGGCATGCTGGCGGACATAGGCAAGCGCCTCCCGGCTGTCGGTGATGCCGGCCACCCGGTAGCCGAGCATTTCCAGGATCTGCCGGTTGACATCGACGAGCAGCTCCTCGTCATCAACAAAGAGAATCCGCTCGGTGCCGCCCGGGATACCGGTGTCGCTCGGCACCATGTTCGCCCCCGGCTGGCCGTGGTACCGCGGCAAATAGACGGCAAATGAACTGCCCATCCCGAGCTCGCTGTGGACGGTGATGGTGCCGCCCAGCCGCTGGACAATGCCGTGCACCACAGCCAGGCCCATGCCGGTGCCCTCACCCTCGCCCTTGGTGGTGAAAAAAGGCTCGAAGATCCGCTCGGTCATCTCCGCCGTCATGCCGTGCCCGGTGTCGCTGACTGTCAGCCGGATAAAGGGCCCGGGCACGATGCGGGGATGCAGCCGGGCAAAATCGGCATCAAGCTCGACATCGATCAGGGAAATATCGAGGATGCCGCCATCCGGCCCCATGGCGTGGGCGGCATTGGCGCAGAGGTTCATGATGATCTGATGGAGTGAGGTGGGGTCGGCGACCACCACCGACTCGGAGGAAAAATCGGACCGGATGACGATGGTTGAGGGCAACGATGCCTTCAGCAGCTTCATCGTCTCTTTGGCGATGATCATGGGCTGGATCGGCTGCGGCTGCATATCGGTGCGGCGACTGAAGGCGAGGATCTGTTTGACGAGATCCCGGGCACGACCGGCGGCCTCGAGAATCCTGGTCACGCAGCGACCGGGGCGGGATTCGGCCCCGACGTCGAGACGGGCGATCTCGGCAAAACCGAAAATGGCGGCCAGGATATTGTTGAAGTCATGGGCAATGCCGCCGGCCAGGGTGCCGATGGCCTCCATTTTCTGGGACTGGCGGAACATCGCCTCCACCCTGAGCTGTTCAGTGACATCACGCATGACAAAGACATAGCCCATCCGTTCGCCGTGCGCATCGACAATGGGCGAGACGGTACTGTCCGCCTCGATGGAGCGTCCGTCCCTGCAACGGCCGGTCAAGCGGCCGCGCCACACTGTTCCCTCCTGTATCGTTTCCCACAATGTCGCAAAACGAGGGTCCTTGTTGTCTTCTGCCAGAAAATGATAGGGCTGGCCTGCGGCCTCTTCCGCATCATAGCCGGTGATGGCGGTAAAGGCCGGATTGACATAGCCGATGACGCCGCTGTTATCGGTAATGACAATCTCCTCCGCCGCCTGCTCAATGGCCGAGGCCAGGCGGACCAGCTGTCGTTCCGCCTGTTTGCGGGCGCTGATGTCCCGAACGATGGCCTGTTGCAGTGTGGTGCCGCCGAGTCGCAGCACCGAGAGACTCACCTCGGCTTCAAAAAGGGTGCCATCCTTTTTTTTGCACAGCCATTCAAAGAACTGTTGCTTTTCGGAGAGGGTGCGTCGGAGGCGAATACGTGCCTGGTCGCGGGATGAGGTGCCGTCCGGCTGGATGGCGGGCGAAAAGTCCTCGGGCCGGGCGTCGATCATTTGTTCGCGGCTGACCCCGAAGAGATGCAACGCTTTGGCGTTGCAGTCGAGGCAGTGGCCGTCCTGCAGGATGATAATAGCGTCGCTGGCCGACTCAAAAAGGGAACGGTATCGCTCTTCCTTTACGGCCAGTTCTTCCATGACTCGATTGCGTTCGGCGACCATCCGGTTTGCCGCCGCGGCCATCCGCTGGAATTCGGTGTATTCCAGAGCATCGGGATCAATGGCATGGATGCCGGAGGCGGCGCGTTCAAAAAAGGCGGTAAGGGTGGCAATGGTGTCGTATGTTTTTCTGCTGATCCGGTGGGCGATGAAAAAAGAGATGGCAAGAAAGCTGGCCAGGACGACAAGGATACTGACCAGATTATCCTCCATGCGCTCCCGCATGGACTGCCGGGCCTGCCGGAGGGCGATGTCGATGTCGTCGAGAAGCTCGCCGGCACCGATATACCAGTGCCAATCCTCCACCGGCAGCACATAACTGCTTTTGATCCCTCCGGGCATATCGGCAAATTCGGGCATCTCGTAATAGATGTGGCCGCCGCCGGTGCGGGCGAGATCGATGAGCTCGCCGACCACACGTCTGGCGCGCGCATCGCCGGTTTGCAGGATGTTTTCGCCGCGGCCCGGACCGGCAATGATGAGTCCGTCCCACTGGCCGGCGAAGACGTAGCCCTGGCGGCCGAAACGGAGCTGGCTCATCCACTGGGCCACCTCCTGCCGGATCGCGGTTTCCATGTCCTCCTGATAGGCGCCGGTACCGATGAACCAGTCAAACGGGGCAAAATGCTTGATATAGGATATTTTCCTGAAGGTGTCGCCCTGGTGGCCCGGTCGGGTCCAGTTGTAAGAGTAAAAGCCCTCCCCTTTTTTTCTGACAATGGCGATCATATCACGGATCACATAGGCGCCGTCCGTATCCTGCAGATCAAGGAGATTTTTCCCTTCCAGCTCCGGCCGGTCGGCGAAAAGCATCTCAATGCCGTCAAGCGATGTGATGAAATAGTAGCCCTGGTCGTTGTCGTAGCGCAGGGGCCGCAAGGCCTCGCGGATCATCTCCTTGAGTTCTGCCGCGGATCTGTCGTGCTGGTAGGTGGCATAGAGATGTGAGGCAAGGGCATGGGCCTCATTGACCCTGGCCCGGATGGAAGTCCGAAGCCGCTCCTCGGTCTGTGATCGTTTAAAACGGATGAAGGCGGCAACGTCCTCCACCTGTTTTTTTATCTGTTCCTTGTGCCCGGCCAGCATGCGGGCCCGGGTCACGTCCGCCTCGCGGTTCAGGCGGGAATATTCCTGGAAAATCCAGACGCCGCCGAGCAGACCGATGGGAAGGGCAACCAGCAGGCCCATGTAGAGGGCCAGGGTGCGGGAAAAACTGCGCGGGGTGATGGACATGAATGACCTTGGGCAGGCTGGATTTTTCCGGAGTTACGCCACGTCGCCGCCGGCTGTAACGGTGAATAGCCGGCACCTTTTATTGTAGTTCCTGCCGGTGGATTTTGTATATGTTTTTTGCAAGGAGACGGCATATCGAGCCGGAAAAGGGCGTATCAGGAATCGGGAGCTTCGCCCTTGGCCAGGGCGATCAACGCCGCTCCCAGGGCGTTGCCCACCTGATAGTGGTCGGGAAAGACGACTGTAGTGCCCAGTCGTTCGGCCACCTCGGGCAACAAATACCGGGCGGCGGCGCCGATGCCGACCATGGGCAGGCGGGCGGTGAAGCGCAGATCGAGCAGGGTGCTGGTCCGGTAGCCCGGATAAAACCCGGAGAGGGTTTTGCCCGTCTCGATCGTCAGCAGATGATCGACAATGGCGTCCTCGATTTTTCTTTCCACCGCGGCAAGCACCCGGTGGCAGAGTTCCTCCGTCTCGATACCCAGTTCCGCAGCCAGTCGACGGGCGCCGGCAAGGGCGGCGGTACGGTTGCCGAGCTCAAGCCGGCCGAGAACGTGAAGGGCATCGGTAGGGGTGAAGCCGGTTTCGATGATGAGCTGGAGACGGCCCAGCTCCTTGAGGTGGTCGACCAGGGTGATTTCCGCCAGGTCGAAATGCTCTTTCAGGTGCTGCGGGGTGGCCGGACCATGCTCGACCAGATAGGCAAGCACCTTGTCGTGGCGTGCCTCCGCCGGGGTGATGTCCTGGTCGGCCGCCACGCAGCGATCGGCCAGGCCCCGACCGAGCCACTGTTCAGGGCCGGCGGTGCTGGCTGACATGGCCAGCGGCGTCACCCGGCGGGAGCTGAGCTGGAGGTTGCCCCAGCGGTCGACCGCGGCGTGGCTGTCGCCGCCTGCCCCCACCGTACTCATCTGGACCGCGTCGACATGGGTGTGCCATTCGCCGATCAGGCTGCCCTCGGTATCGAGCAGCGGCTTGCCGGCCCGGATCACGGTGATGTCGGTGGTGGTGCCGCCGACATCGACGATGAGGGCATCGGGAGTGGGGGAGAAGGAGAGGCCGAACCAGGCGGTGGCCGCCGGCCCGCTGGCCACGGTCGAGGCGGCCCGTTTGTGGGTCTGGCTGATATCCATGGGGGTGGCGTCTCCGCGGATAATGGCGACCCGGCCGGCCATGCCCAGGGTGGTGAGGGAATCCTGCATGCCGGCGAGAAAGCTCTCCATCACCGGCATCAGCCGGGCATTGAGGACACAGGTGGCGGCCCGCTCTTTGATGCCGGGCCGATCGCTTATCTCATGGGAACAGAAGACCGGTTTGCCGGGGTCGATCAGGCTGATCGCCTTGGCCATGATCATTTCATGGGCCGGATTGATGATGCTCATGGCGGCGCAGACGGCATAGGCGTCTACCTGGCCGGCGATATTACGCACCGCATCGACCAGCGTTTCCATGTCGAGCTTTTCCGCCTCTTCGCCGAGATGATTGTGCCCGCCTCGCATGAAGTTGACGGAAACCACCGGCAGGTTAAAATGCTTGGCCGGCCCGGCCACCAGCAGGGCGACGTCGGCGCCCTTGCCTTCCACCACCGCGTTGGTGGCAAGGGTGGTGGAAACGGCGACCAGATCCACCCTGGCCGGATGAATGCCGGAGAGACGGAAAAGCTCGGCCAGACATTTCGAGATGCCGAGGCTGAGCTGGTGATGGGTGGTGGGATACTTGGCCGAGGCCGTCAGCCGGCCGCTCGACCGCGCCAGCAGCACCGCATCCGTATAGGTGCCGCCGGTGTCAATGCCGATGATGTATGTCGTTTCGTTCATGTCATATCCTGTTGTCGTTGTGCGGGCGACGATCCATGATACAAGTTGTATATGCCGCTTGCCATGCGTCGCATTGCTTGACCCGAGATCGGGAACATACTATGATGATCCTTATTTTCCGCTTGGTTATAAAAAATCGGGAAGGCAATGGCAAACTCTTTAGACACCAAAGAAGATCTTTTCAACCAGATCCGCGACTTCATCGATCGCATGCCGAGTCTGTCCACCACGGTGACCAAGGTCATGGAGGTGTGCAATCAGCCCAACACCTCGCCCAATGACCTCAATCGGGTCATCTCCCTCGATCCCGTCCTTACCGGTCAGGTGCTGAAGCTGATCAACTCCGCCTATTACTCCCTGCCCAATCAGGTCACCTCGCTGACTCGCGCCATCATCATGCTGGGGCTCAACACCGTCAAAAACCTGGCCTTGAGCACCGCTATCCTCGGCACCATCGGCAAGGAAAAATCCCGCTGCCTTTCCATGGACACCTTCTGGACCCACTCCATCTGCGTCGGGGTCACTGCCAAGGCGTTGGCCGTTGAAAAAAATATTCCGCCGACCAACCGGGAGGAATACTTTGTCGCCGGCCTTCTGCATGATCTCGGCAAGATTCCCCTGTCCAACTGTTTTCCCGATGAATACCAGCAGGCTCTGGAGCTGGCCCGCCTGCAGCGTTGCTCGCTGGTGCGGGCGGAAAAGATGATCTTCGGGTTCGACCATCGAGTCACCGGCAGGATCATCGGCGAAAAATGGCAGCTCAACCAGGCGATGATCGCCTCCCTCACCCATCACCATAATCCGGGCGCCTTGCCGGAGGATAAACGGGAGCTGGTCGCCTCCATCGGTCTGGCCAATCTCTATGCCAATATCTTTGAAATCGGTTCGGCCGGCGATCAGTATCAGGAGATTCCCCTGGTGGATCAGACCATCGCCGCCGCCGGCATCGCGTGGCCCCGGGTCTCTGCCCTGCAGTCAACGGTGGAGGAAGAGATCGCCAAGGCCCAGATCTTTCTACAGATGACCAGGGAATGACCCTGCCGGAAAAGGAAACGCGCATGAAGGTGAAATTCTGGGGCGTTCGCGGCTCCATCCCCTGTCCCGGCCCGCTCACCATGAAATACGGCGGCAACACGCCCTGTCTGGAGCTGCGTTTCCCGGAGATAAACCGTCTCATCATCATCGACGCCGGCTCCGGTATCCGTGAGCTCGGTAACTTCATGATGAAACACGATCTGCCCAAGGGCCCGATCAGGACGGAAATCTTTCTTTCCCATACCCACTGGGATCATATCATGGGCTTTCCCTTTTTCACGCCGATCTACATTCCCGGGACCCGGCTCACCGTTTACGGTCCGGTATCGTATGAGCAGGATACCCTGGAAAAGATCGTCGGCGGCCAGCTCACCTATCGCTATTTCCCGGTGCGGGGGGAGGAACTGGGGGCCGCCATCCGCTATATTGACCTCAAGGAGGGGCGTTACAATCTCGGCGACGGCATCAGGCTGACCACCAAGTACCTCAACCATCCCATCCTCTGCCTGGGTTACCGTTTCGAGTACCAGGGCAAGGTCTTCTGCACCGCTTACGACACCGAACCCTTCCGTAATCTCTTTGTTACCGATCCGGCTGATCCTTCCTATGATGCGGCCATGGCCGAGGAGGGCGAGCTGGCGGCCCGGGAACAGAACGAGGTGGTGGAAAATTTTGTCGCCGGCGCCGATCTGCTCGTCTACGACTGCCAGTACACCGCGGCAGAGTATGAGGCGGGCAAGAAGGGATGGGGCCATTCCTTTTTCGAGTATGTCTGCCCAATGGCGGCCCGCAACCGGGTCAAACGGCTGGCCCTGTTTCACCACGAACCGATGCGCACCGACGAGCAGCTGGACGGCCTGGCGGTGATTCATTGCGCAAAAGGCGCCTACGGCGACACCGAGATTTTTTTCGCCAGAGAGGGCGAGGAGATCATGCTTTGATACGGTTCGTAAGAACTGAGAATCAACTACGCCCACCGAGCACCCGGAGATAGCACTGACAGTCATTCAACATGTTTTCGCTGTGTCCTCCGTGGTTAAAAAGATTTTTTGCGACGCCATCTTCTTTGCAATAGCGAAAACAGCATGCCCCGGGACGAGACGCTGACCACCATCACAGGCATCCTTGAGCGTATCACCTTCCATTCCGAGGAAAACGGCTACTGTGTTGCCCGTCTGCGCGAAGAGGGAGAGGCCGGGGAACCGACCACCGTGGTCGGTCATCTGGCCGGGCTGCCGGTGGGCTCCACCCTCTCCCTGTCCGGCCGCTGGGTCGTTGACAGCCGCCACGGCCGGCAATTTAAGGTGGAGCGGTATGCCCTGGAAAAACCGAACACGATCAACGGTCTGGAGCGCTATCTCGGTTCCGGGCTGATCAAGGGCATCGGTCCCCGCTTTGCCGCCCGTATCGTCCGACGCTTCGGCCTGGCGACCCTCGATATCCTGGAAAAGGAGCCTGAGCGGCTGGCCGAGGTGGAGGGGCTCGGTCCACAGCGCGTCGCCCGCATCACCGCCGCCTGGCAGCAGCAGAAAGATATCCATGCCATCATGGTCTTTCTCCAGGGGCACAACATCTCCGCCGCCTTTGCCGTCCGCATTTTCAAGGCCTACGGCAAAGATGCCATGCGGGCGGTGACGGACAATCCGTACCGGCTGGCCGAGGAGATCCGCGGCATCGGTTTTAAAAACGCCGACCGCATTGCCCTGGCCATGGGCTTTGCCCTGCATGATCCCCGCCGGGCGCGGGCCGCCATCCTTTTTGTCTTAAACGAGGCAGCCGGAGATGGGCACTGTTATCTGCCGGAGCCCGCGCTGCTTGCCCGGTGCCGGACCATGATCGATCCGCACGAGGAGGTGACCGGGCTGGTCGAGATGCTGGCTGCCGAGATTCTCCGGCTCTCCGGGGATGGGCGGATCGCCCGGGATCATGGTTGTGTCTATCCCGCCCCCCTCTATTATGCCGAGGTGGGCGCTGCCTCCAGTCTCGCCCTGCTGGCCCGCCATCGCCCACCGTCCCCGGTTGCTTCCCTCGACGCCGCCCTGACGCGGGCCGCGAAAACCATGGGGGTCAATCTTGCGCCCGAACAGCGCCAGGCCCTGACAACCGCTTTGACAAACCGGGTAACGATCATCACCGGCGGTCCCGGTACCGGCAAGAGCACCATTCTTAAGGGCCTTCTTCTCCTGCTTGCCGCCGATCAGCGCCGTGTTGCCCTGGCCGCGCCCACCGGACGGGCGGCGAAACGGCTCGGCGAGGCCTGCGGCCGCGAGGCGAAAACCATTCATCGCCTGCTCGAATACGACCCGACTCTGCGCGGGTTCCGGCGCAGCGGCGACCATCCCCTCGATGCCGATGTCGTGGTCATTGACGAGGCCTCGATGATGGACATCGCGCTGGCCAATGCCCTCTTCAAGGCCATTTCTCCCGGAGCCTCCCTGCTGCTGGTCGGTGATGTGGATCAGCTGCCCTCGGTGGGACCGGGCAATGTCCTGCGCGACTGTATCGAGTCCGGTGTCTTTCCCGTGGTGCGACTGGAACGGATCTACCGACAGAGTGAGGGGTCACTCATCAGTATCAACGCCGCCCGCATCAACCATGGGGAGGCGCTGGAGCTGCTGCCCGCCTATCAGGGCGACAAGGATTTTTATTTCATCCGCCGTGAGACGCCGGAGGAGATCGCCGCCGAGATTGCCAGTCTCTGCGGCGGCCGGCTCAGCGGGAAGTTCGGCTTCGATCCCATGCGCGATATCCAGGTCCTCACCCCGATGCGCAAGGGAATCATCGGCAGCGACGGCCTTAACCGGACCCTGCAGGATCTCCTGGTGCCCGCGGTTAACCATGGCGCCCCCCGCACCGATGGACGTGCGGGCGGTTTCCGGCATCGCGATAAAGTTATGCAGATTCGCAACAACTACGACCTCGATGTCCTCAACGGCGATATTGGTTTTGTCGTTGCCGTTGACGAGGAAGACGGCCGCGTCGTCATCGATTTTGACGGCCGCCGGGTGGCGTGCTCCGGCACCGAACTGGCCGATGTCGTGCTTGCCTATGCCATCACCGTTCATAAATCCCAGGGGTCGGAATTCCCCTGTGTCATTCTGCCGGTGCATACCTGCCATTATCCCCTTTTGCAGCGCAATCTCCTCTATACCGCCGTTACCCGCGGCAAGAAACTCGTCATCGTCATCGGCAGCGCCCGAGCGGTGACCATGGCCATCGGCAACAACAGCATCGAGGCGCGCAACAGCCGATTGCGCGAGCGGCTTCGGCAATAGAGTCGGGAGGCAAACGACATGGTTATCTCCGAGGAAGTCAAGTTCCCCCGTCCCCCCCGTATCGATACCGGTGAATCACGACTCACCCCGCGGGAGATCGCCGGCATTGATCCGGTCCTGCCCATCAGATACATCACCAGAAAATGGCGCCGCGGCGAGCGGCGACCCTTTGGCGAAGAGTCGGTGGAAGGTCTGAGCAATGAGGCGGAAAAAGATCTGCACCTGCTTGTGCATCGGGTCAATGCCGATCTGGAAAAGGCGAACGTTCCCATTCATCTCGGCCTGATACGCGAGGAGCGCGGCTATGCGCTCGATATCTACGACTGCACCGACGGCCTGGCCTGCCGGATCGTCCGCGCCGAGGCGATCCACATCAGGGATCTGCCCGCCATGCTGAAAAATCTCCAGCAGGAAGCGGGATTGCTGATTGATATCCAGGTCTAGGTAGATCTTGTTTTTTTCATTGAAAATTAAAAACAAATGTGATAACCAAGGCTTTCAGAATATGAATGGTCATTCATCTTTTTAGGTATCTTTACTGATTGGGCGGGCTGTATGGGGAAAAAACTGGAAAAGATGCTCCAGGAAAAACGCGATGAGATCCTGGAAAAGTGGGAAACCAGCGTGTTGAGCTGCTATGCGCCGGACACCATCCGTATTTTCAAGCAGCAGCAGAATCAGTTTGCCAATCCAATCGGCTATAAAACCCGGACCGGTCTGGCCGAACTCTTCGATGTCCTCTGTGACGGCAGTGAGGAGGAGGTGCTGACTCCCCACCTGCAGGAACTGGTCAAGGTTCGCGCCGTGCAGAAGATATCCGCGACCGACGCCGTTGCTTTTGTTTTCAAGCTCAAAGAGATCGTCCGCGACCTGCTCGGCAAAAAAGGGGTGACCGAGGCCTACAAGGAGTGGCTGGCCTTTGAGGCACGAGTCGACGCGGCGGCATTGGCGATTTTCAATATGTACGTTGACAGCAGGGAACAGCTTTATCTGGTGCGGATCAATGAGTTCAAACAGAATCGGCACATTCTGGCCGACGGCTCCGTCTGCCCGTCCAAACTTCTGCGCAGCAAGCAGGAGCTGCCGATGGCGGCAGACGATCCGGTGACGCTTGCCGCCCAGGGCAACAGCGCAGGTTGAGAGGGCGGTCCGCGGCTTGCCGCGGGCTGATAAAATTGAGGCTCCGCATCCTGCCGACCGGCAGTCGGTGCGGGAATGTAAACACATTTAACGTGAGGCGAGGTAACGGTAAATGAGAGTCCTGTATCCCTTCATTGCAGTCTTAGCACTGATCGCGGTTGCCTTCTTGGGAGGGAAGGTAACGGGTCTGCAGTATCTGTTGGGGGTGGTGCTACCCTACCTGGCATTCGGTGTGTTCATTGTCGGTTTTGTCAACCGGGTCGTGCAGTGGGCAAAATCACCGGTGCCATTCCGGATTCCGACGACATGCGGGCAGGAGAAATCGCTGCCTTGGATCAAGCGGAACAGGTTTGAATGTCCGCACACCAAGCTGGAGGTGGCAGTGCGAATGTTCCTGGAAATCGTGCTGTTCAGGTCTCTGTTCCGCAACACCAAGGCGGAGATCCATGACGGGCCGAAACTGGTGTACGGCTCCAGCAAATTTCTTTGGCTCTTTGCCCTGCTCTTTCACTACTCCTTTCTGGTCATCGTTCTTCGCCACCTGCGGCTCTTTACCGAGCCCATTCCCTTTTTCGTCCCCCTGATCGAGTTTGCCGACGGCATGCTGCAGATCGGCGCCCCGCGTCTCTATCAAACCGACATCATCTTTCTCGGGGCCCTGGCCTTCCTTTTCCTTCGCCGGGTGTCGCTGCGGCAGATCCGCTACATTTCCCTGCCGGCCGATTATTTTCCGCTCTTTCTCATCTTCGCCATCGGCGTCACCGGTCTGCTGATGCGGTATGTCTACCGGGTGGACATCGCTGCGGTGAAGATGATCACCGCTGGGTTGGCCTCCTTTTCCCCGACCCTGCCGGAAGGCATTCACCCGATCTTCTTCATCCATGTCGCCCTGGTGTGCACATTGATGATCTACTTCCCGTTCAGTAAGCTGATGCACATGGGCGGCGTCTTTTTGAGCCCGACCCGCAACATGTCCAACAACAGCCGTGAGGTACGGCACATCAACCCGTGGAACGATCCGGCAATCAAGCCCCATTCTTATGCGGCCTACGAAGATGAGTTCAGAGAATTCATGAAAGGTGCCGACATCCCAGTGGAAAAGGAATAAGGAAAATGGCGATTCCAAAAGCAAATCAATTAGGTGTGAGTGTGGTAAGGGAGCCATCCCTTATGACCGGCGCCATCCCGAAAGAGGATTGGATGGATGTGCCGGCGGTTTTCAGGGAGGGCAATTTCTGTTACCCGGCAAAGAAATCCATTGTCGAATATCATAAGTTTCCGAACCCGCGCGAGTGGAGCCCCGATCAGGACGACTGGAAACTGCCGGAAGGCTGGGAAGAGATCATCCTGAAAGGCCTCAAGGAACGGCTCGACAAGTTCCGTTCCCTGCGCCTGTTCATGGACATCTGTGTCCGTTGCGGCGCCTGCGCCGACAAGTGCCACTTCTTCCTCGGCACCGGCGACCCGAAAAACATGCCGGTGCTGCGGGCCGAACTGCTGCGCTCGGTTTACCGTAACGACTTCACCACCGCCGGCAAGCTGCTCGGCAAGATGGCCGGCGGCCGGCCCATGACCTTCGGCGTGCTGAAGGAATGGTTCATGTACGCTTATCAGTGCACGGAATGTCGGCGCTGTTCGGTCTTCTGCCCCTACGGCATCGACACCGCCGAGGTGACCATGATGCTGCGCGAGCTGCTCCACCTGGTCGGGGTCGGCACCAACTGGATCCTCGAGCCGGCGGCCAACTCGAACCGCACCGGCAACCACATGGGCCTCCAGCCCCATACCTTCAAGGACAACATCGGCTACCTGTGCGACGATATCGAGACCATCACCGGCATCAAGATCACCCCGACCTTTAACCGGAAGGGTGCCGAGGTGCTTTTCATCACCCCGTCGGCCGATGTCTTCGCCGATCCGGGCATTTACACCGCCATGGGCTACCTGCTGCTCTTTGAGCACATCGGCCTTGATTATACCTGGTCGACCTATGCCTCAGAGGGCGGCAACTTCGGTCTCTTCACTTCGAACGAGATGATGAAGAAGCTCAACGCCAAGCAGTACGCCGAGGCCAAGCGGCTCGGGGTCAAGTGGATCCTCGGCGGCGAGTGCGGCCACATGTGGCGGGTGCTCCATCAGTACATGGACACCATGAACGGGCCGGCCGATTTCCTTGAGGTGCCGAAATCGCCGATCACCAACACGGTGTTCGACAACGCCGCCTCCACCAAGATGATCCATATCAGCGAGTTTACCGCTGACCTGATCAGAAACAACAAGCTCAAAATCGATCCGACCCGCAATGCCCACCGCATCCCCACCTGGCACGACTCCTGTAACACGGCCCGCGCCATGGGTCTGCTCGAGGAGCCGCGCTACATCCTTGACCACGTTGTTCCCAAATGGCACGAGATGCCGGAAAACACCATCCGGGAAAAGACCTTTTGCTGCGGCTCCGGCACCGGCCTCAACACCGGCGAGATCATGGAACTCCGCATGCGTTCCGGTCTGCCCAGGGCCAATGCGGTGCGTCACGTCGCCGACCGCTTCGGGGTCAACACCCTGGCCTGTGTCTGCGCCATCGACCGCGCCACCCTGTCGGCTCTGATGGATTATTGGAACCCGGATGTCAAGGTGTGCGGTCTTTCGGAACTGGTGGGTAACTCGCTCATCATGGACGGCGAAAAAGTCAGGGAAACGGATCTGCGTTTTGATCCCCTGGTAGGAATGGAGGGATAATTTTATGTACGATAAAGGGAAAATTATTCCCGGCCTGATTATTTTCGTCGGCCTGATGTTGTTTGCCATCTTCAACAACGCCGGGAAGAAAGTGGAGGCGCCCAAGGTTGAAAAACCGGTCGGGTACAAGGAATGTGTGAAGCCGGTCAAGTACATGAAGGAATCACACATGGAACTGCTCAATGTATGGCGCGATGAAGTCATCCGTGAGGGAAAACGCGAAATGATTGAAGTTGAGGGCAAACTGTACGAGAAAAGCCTGCAGAACGGCTGTATGCATTGCCATACCAGCAAGAAGAAATTCTGTGATGTTTGCCATACCTTTGCTTCTGTGTATCCATACTGCTGGGACTGCCATATCGCACCACTGGCGGACAAGGCACTTGAGGAGGCGAAATAATGGACAGCTCACGAAGAACATTCCTGAAGATCGCCGGGATTTCCGCAGTGGCAGGCGTTGCCGCTCCGGCTGCCCTGAACATGCTGATGAATAAAAACGCCCAGGCCTCGGCCGGCGGCGGCCACGGCGCTCCGGCTGCCGGCGGCCATGGCGGCCATGGTGAACCGGTTCCCACCGGCAAGCGGTACGGTCTGGTCATCGATGCCCGGAAATTTCATGAAACACCCGGGCTGGCAGAGAAGTGCATCGAGGCCTGTCACACCTATCATAACGTTCCGGACTTCGGCAACAAGAAGGACGAGATCAAGTGGATCTGGCAGGAACCCTTCATCAACACCTTCCCGGACGAAAGCCATTACAAGAAGGACGAGCAGATACTCGCCATGAAGTTTCTGGTTACCTGCAACCACTGCGACAATCCGCCCTGCGTGCGTGCCTGCCCGACCAAGGCAACCTTCAGGAACGAGGACGGGGTGGTCATGATGGACTTTCATCGCTGCATCGGTTGCCGCTTCTGTATGGCCGCCTGTCCGTATGGTTCACGCAGCTTCAACTGGCGTGATCCGCGAGGATCGCAGGATGGCGTTCCTTTCATCAAGAACCTGGAACCCAAGTTTCCCACCAGGATGCGCGGTGTCGTCGAGAAGTGCAGTTTCTGCGCCCATCGGCTGGCGCACAATCAACTGCCTCTCTGCGTCGAGGCATGTGGAGATACGAAGGCTATGGTCTTTGGTGACATGAACGATCCGAACTCCGAGGTATCCCAGGTGCTGCGGTCGCGGTTCACCATTCAACGGAAACCCTCCTTGGGCACCAAGCCCTCGGTCTTTTACATCATCTAAGGTGATCCGATATGTTAGAAAAATCGCTCAAAGGTAACGTGGGATACTGGGCCTGGGTTCTGCTCCTGCTCAGTGTCATTGGCGTGGGCGTCATCTGCTATGTTGTCCAGTTCAATTACGGTCTTGGCGCCACCGGCATGAGCCGGGACGTGACCTGGGGGGTTTACATCTCCCAATTCACCTTCCTCGTTGGTGTCGCTGCCGGTGGTCTGATGCTGGTGCTGCCCTACTATCTTCATCACTACAAGGAATTCGGTCGGATCACCATTCTCGGTGAGTTCATGGCCATTGCCGCTGTCGCCATGTGTCTGCTCTTCATCATGGCCGATCTCGGTCAGCCCATGCGGGCGCTCAACGTGGTCCTTCACCCGACCCCGAACTCCATGCTGTTTTACGACATGATCGTTTTGAACGGCTACCTGCTGCTCAACATCATCTGTGGTTGGGTCATTCTTCACTCGGAGTACAAGGGCATCAAGTATCCTTCCTGGGTCAAGCCCTTTATTTACATCTCCATCCCCTGGGCCGTCAGTATCCACACCGTCACCGCCTTTCTGTACTGCGGTCTGCCCGGCCGCCATTTCTGGCTTACCGCCATTCTGGCCCCTCGCTTTCTCGCCTCCGCCTTTGCCGCCGGTCCTTGCCTGCTGATGGTAATCGCATTGATCATGAAGCAGGTGACGAAGTTTGACGTCGGCCAGAAGGCGCAGGACAAGCTGGTGACCATTATCGGTTACGCCGCTATACTGAACTTCTTCTTTCTCGGCTGTGAGATGTTTGTCGCCTACTACAGCCAGATCCCCGGGCACATGCATACCCTCGACTACCTGTTCTGGGGCCTGACCGATCACACCACCGGTGAGGTCTACAATAATCTGGTGCCCTTTATGCGCGCCTCGGTGGTCATGGGTTTTGCCGGCATCGGCCTCATTTTTGTCGCCCGCAACAAAAAATCGGACGGACTGCTTGCCCTCTCCTGTATCCTGATCTTTGTTTCCTTCTGGATCGATAAGGGGCTTGGGCTGGTGCTCGGGGGTTTTGTGCCGAACGGTCTTGAGCAGATCACCGAGTATTACCCAACCGCGGTGGAGCTCGGTATTACCGCCGGTATCTGGGCGACCGGTTTTCTGATCATCACCGTGCTTTACAAAGTGGCGATATCCGTCAAGCTGGAAAACGAGAAAACTGCCTAATCGACGCTATCGGATTCAAGCTGATAAAAAACCGGAACAGGCCTGCTGGTCTGTTCCGGTTTTTTTATGCGATGGCACGAATTGTTTGCACTCTTCGATGCGGCAGCGCAAAATAAAAAAAAGGTTGACAAATTTTTTTCAAATGATAATCTTTCCTAAAAATAACAAAACCTACCGATGAGGAAAACAAAATGACTTGCGCATGTCAAAAAAAAGATCAACTATCTTCAGAAAACAAAACAATTCTTGCCGCCATCTCGGCTATCGGCGGCCCGTGTGGCAGCAAGGAGATCGCCGAAAAAGCAGGACTTGATGGCAAAACAGTAACTAACAACCTGAAAAACCTTAAAAAATGCGGATTAATCGACAGCCCGGTGCGGTGTAAATATGCCATCACCGCTGCTGGCCAGTCTGCCCTCTAATCCCCGTATCCCGAGGTTGCTATCATGCAGATACAGATTGATAAAAACGTCGTTGAGATGATGCCTGAAAACAACGATGAAACCGCGGCCCTGAACGCGTTGTGGCGCATCATGGTTGACTGCATGGGTGAGAACAAGATGCTCAACCCCATCGGTGAATATATCCCGGAAAAGAAGAATCTTGCCCGTTTCGTCATTGAAGGGGTGCCGGGCGGTATCACCGAACGGGCCGTCGAACAGAGTGCGGCGACAGACGCTACCTACCTCTGCGCCATTTGTAACAAGTACATGAAGGTCAAGGCCGGCGAAAATCTGCCGATGTGCTGCGGCAGAATCATGGAAAATATCGACTGATACACGGTTGTTGAATGGAAACCAGAGGAAATGACTCTAAGCAGACAAGGAGGAGAACATGGCAAAATCAGACAAGTATGAGTGTCCCTGTGGTTATGTCTATGATCCGGCAGAAGGAGATTTCGAGCATGGCGTCGAACCGGGTACCGCCTTCGAGGATCTGCCCGCGGATTGGGTATGCCCTAAATGCGGGGCTGAAAAGGAATATTTCAACAAGGTGTGAGCGACCGGCGGGGTCACTCATGCTGTGAGAACCATGAAAGTCCGTTGCTGCGGGAATGTGCCGCCCGCACCGGCTTTTAGGAGAACGGCCGGCGAAGCCGTAACCAGATTCGCCACATGCTTCACTCTCTTTTTTCCCTCTCTCTCAGAAGGCGTCGGGTAACCGACGCCTTCTCCTTTTCCGCTTCTCATTCCACCAGGACTCACGGTCCATCCCGGCTTTCCCCTTGACAGACCGGCCGTCACATTATAAGCAGAGGGATGATGTGCACAGGGCCGCCGATCGTCAGGAGACCGTCAGGCCCTGCCGCATCGGCAGGCAACGACCTGCCTTTTCCCCTGTCGGGCCTCGCGCGCTCGGCAGTCATCTCACCGTGCCCCGGCGGCACGAATCGGACCGGAACGGCTTATGGAATACAAGAGCATCCTCGACCTGATCGGCAACACCCGAATTGTGCCCATCAACCGCCTCAACCCGCACAAGAGCGTTACGATCTACGTCAAACTCGAATCCGGTAATCCGGGCGGCTCGGTCAAGGACCGCATCGCCCTGTCCATGATCGAAACCGCCGAAGAGCGTGGAGAACTGACCCCTGACAAGATCGTTCTGGAGGCGACCAGCGGCAACACCGGCATCGGACTCGCCATGGTCTGCGCGGTTAAGGGTTACCGGTGCCAGCTGGTGATGCCGGAATCGGCCAGTATTGAGCGGCGAAAGATCATGGAGGCCTATGGGGCCGAAATTCTCCTGACCCCCGGCAAACGAGGTACCGACGGCGCCATCGAGCGTGCCTATGCCATGGCCCGTGAGCATCCGGACCAGTATTTTCTCACCGATCAGTTCAACAACGAGGCCAACTGGATGGCCCACGTCAAGACCACCGGGCCGGAGATCTGGGAGCAGACCAATGGCCGGGTGACCGATGTCGTCGCCACCCTGGGCACCACCGGCACGGTGATGGGGATCTGCCGCTACTTTGCCGACAACCATCCCGAGGTGCGGATTACTGCGGTCGAGCCCTTCCTCGGCCATAAGATCCAGGGCCTGAAAAATATGAAAGAGTCGTATAAGCCTGGTATCTTTGATAAAACAAAACCATTCCAGATCATCAACGTCCCGGACGAGGAGGCCTTCCGGTACGCCCGCCTGCTGGCTCGCAAGGAGGGAATATTTGCCGGCATGAGTTCCGGCGCGGCCATCTGCGCGGCGCTGGCGGTGGCGGATCAATTGGCGGAGGGTATGATTGTTGTTATCCTGCCGGACAGCGGCGACAAATATCTCAGCACTGAACTTTTCACCGCCAAAAAGGAAAAAAAGGCAAAGACCACCGAAGGGCTCCGTTTTTTCAATACCCTCAGCCGCAAAAAGGAAATCTTCCAGCCCCAGTCCGGCAATCGGGTCACCTTCTACGCCTGCGGCCCGACCGCCCATGAACTGGCCAACCTGGCCCACTGTCGCCGTTTTGTTGTCGCCGATCTCATTCATCGGCTTTTGCGGCAGAAAGGCTATGATGTCCAGTACTACATGAACTTCACCGATCTCGACGACAACACCATCAGCGGCGCGGCCCGGGCCGGTCGGCCGTTGGCCGAGTTCACCGGATTCTATATCGAGGAATTCATGAAGGACATGGAGGCCCTCCGCCTGCTGCCGGCCACCGGCTATCCGCGTGCCTCGGAGCATGTCGAGGAGATGATCACCATCGCCCACGAGCTGGTCCACAAGGGCTATGCCTATGAACAGCACGGCTCGGTGTATTTCGATATCAGCAAGTTCAGGAAGTACGGCAAGCTGTCCCGGGTGCCGCTCGACAAGATCAAGGTCGGCATGACCGTTGATCTCGACGACTACGAAAAGAACAATCCGCTGGACTTCACCCTGATGAAGCGCTCTACCCTGGCGGAGCTGAAAAGCGGCGTCTTTTATCAGACCGACCGGGGCAACATGCGACCCGGCTGGCATATCGAGTGCGCGGCCATGACCCTCCACTATCTCGGCGAGACCATGGATATTCACACCAGCGGCCGGGATCTGCTCTTTCCCCATCATGAAAACGAAAACGCCATTGCCGAGAGCCTGACCGGCAAGCCGCTGGCCAGATTCTGGATCCACAGCGAGTTACTGCTGGTGGAGGGCCGCAAGATGAGCGCGGACAACAACAACGTCATCACCCTGCGCCAGCTTGTCGAGCAGGGCTATACCCCCCGGGAGATTCGTTTCTTTCTCATCCGCAACCACTATCGCAAGCCGATCGATTTTTCGGTGAAGAAGCTCGACAGCGCGCGGGTGAGTCTCAAACGCCTCGACGAATTCACCCGCAAGCTCCAGTGCCTGCCGCCGGATATGCCTCATCCCAAGGTGGCGGCCTATGTCTCGGATATGGAGGAGTCCTTTCAGGCCGCCCTTGAAGACGACATGAACGTCTCCCGGGCGATCGGCGCCATCTTCGACTTTATCAAGAAAGTCAATCCCGTCATCAGCGCAGGTCAGCTCGACCGGGACCAGAAGGAGTATATCCGCGAATCCCTGGAAAAGATCAACGCCATCCTCAATGTCCTGCGCCTGGAGGAGTGTCCGCTCGCCCCGGAGATCGACAGGCTGATCCGGGAGCGGGAGCAGGCCCGCAAGGAAAAGGACTGGGCCAGGGCCGATGATGTCCGCAACCGGCTTGCCGAGCAGGGCATCACGGTGATCGACACCGCCAAGGGACCGGTCTGGAAGGAAAACGACCGGGAGTAAGGGCCGGCCGATTAGATGGCGCGGACCACGGGCAGATCCGACCAGCGGGTGGTGTAGGCCGGTGATTTCATCTGCTGCCGGTTGGCCCACGGCCGATTGACGGCGGCCACCGCATGGCGGATGGTGTGGCGGCCCCAGCGCTCGTTGATCGTGTCGAGGGCTGCCATCAGCGGCCCGCTTTTGCGGTCCGGGGCTGTGAAGAGGCTGGGCTGGCGATGCTCTTCTCCCACCAGGCCGAAGAGGACGACGCCGGCCTTCTGGTAATGCAGGCCCGGCCGGTAAAGACGACCAAGGACGGCGAGGGCGTGGCGGATCAGCACCGTGCTGTTTGCCGTCGGAGTCGTCAGGGTGGCAACCTGCTGGCCATAATAGTACGGCTCCGTCGGCCGGAAACGGTTGGTACAGAGATAGACCTGGAGGCTGCCGGCCAGGGCGCGACGACCGCGCAGCTTGACCGCGGCCTGTTCCACATAGGTGGCCAGCGCCTCCCGCAGATCGGCCAGCGTCTCCACCGGACAGCCGAAGGATTTCGAGCTGGTGATGGAGCGGTGGGCGAGCGGGCATTCCTCCGGCGCCAGGCAGGAAATGCCGCGCAGCTCCATGGCGGTCCGCAGGCCGGTGACGGTCAGATGACGCCGCAGCCACTCATCATCAGCATTTTTCAGATCAAGGGCGGTCAGGATTGCCTGTCGCCGGAGCCGCTCGCCGTGGCGCGGGCCGATGCCCCAGACATCGGTGACCGGGCAGCGGCGCAACACGTCATCGTTCACCTCCTCCCCAAGCGTCTGGACCCCGCCGTACTCCTCCTGCTTTTTGGCGACCCGGTTGGCGATCTTGGCCAAAGTCCGGGTCGGGCCGATGCCGATGGAGACGGGAATGCCGGTGGCGTGCATGACCAGTTGCCTGATCTCCCGGCCGTACTGCCCGGGGTTGACACCGGGCGGCGGCATGAAACGCAGAAAGGCCTCGTCGATGGAATAGACCTCCACCTCCGGTTCGAGCTGGTGCAGCACCGCCATCACCCGGCGGGAGATGTCGCCGTACAAGGCGTAATTGGAGGAGAAAACCGCGGTGTCGTGCCGGGCGAGCAGGCCCTTGCATTTGAAGTAGGGAGCGCCCATGACGATGCCCAGCTCCTTGGCTTCATTGGAGCGGGCGATGACGCAGCCGTCGTTGTTGGACAGCACCACCACCGGTCGGCCCTGCAGACGCGGCTGGAAGAGTCGTTCGCAGGAGACATAGAAGTTGTTGCAATCGACCAGGGCGAACAGCTTTTGCATGGTGTCACCTACAGCTGGTGGATGGCGCAGGTCGCCACCCCCCAGATTTCAAGCTCCATGCCGGTCCGGATCTCGGTGGCGGGATAGTCGGGATTCTCCGCCTGCAGCCTGCAGCTGTCGCCGTTTTTCACCAGGCGTTTTACCGTCAGTTCCCCGTCCAGCACGGCTATGACGATGCGGCCGCTGGTCGGGGCAAGCGAGCGATCGACAATGAGAATGTCGTCGTGATTGATGCCGGCGCCGACCATTGAATCGCCAGCCACCCGGACGAAAAAGGTGGCAGCCGGATTGGCGATCAGATACTCGTTGAGGTCAAGTTGCCGGTCGATGTAATCGTCGGCCGGTGAGGGGAAACCGGCGGAAACGCCGCTGGCAAAGAGAGGGCGGGGTAGATGGCTGCCGGGCTCGCAGCGGGCGATGCCGGCGATGGAGGAGGAAAGGCGGAGAGCGGACATGGCTGGTGCTTCCTTTGCGGTGGATTGTTTACGGGAGCAATCGTTTTATGCTATCCTGATGCCAAGAATACCAGAGGGGCCGGCTCCGGTCAACCGGGGGCAGGTTGGCGCCGGCCGTTCCATCGATGCCACGAGGAGGATGCGATGCGCACCCTGATGACCGCCACCCTTTTGCTGCTGCTGGCCGCCACGCCGGCCACGGCGGCAGACGAAATCGTCTCCACCGCCCGGGACCAGCTGGGGGTTGCCGTTACCATATACAATGACGATCTCGCCCTGATCAAGGACCGGCGCACCGTCACCCTGCCGGAGGGGCGCGCAGTTCTCGCTTTTCGCGAGGTGAGCGGCCGGATCAGGCCGGAAACCGCCCTGCTGTCCGGCGAGGGCATGGCGGTGCTGGAGCAGAATTTCGAGTTCGATCTGCTCACCCCGGAGGCGCTGCTCGCCAAATACGTGGGCCGCGAGGTGACCCTGATCCGCACCCATCCCACCACCGGTGCGGAGAGCCGCGAACAGGCGCAGGTTTTGAGCGCCGCGGCCGGGGTGGTGCTCCGGCTCGGCGATCACATCGAAACCGGGGTGCCGGGCCGCCTCGTCTTTGCCGATGTGCCGGACAACCTGCGCGACCGGCCCACCCTGACCATGCTGACCGACAGCAGCACAGCCGGACCCCGCCAGCTGGAGTTGAGCTATCTCACCGGCGGGTTAGGCTGGCATGCCGACTATGTAGCCGAACTCGCTGCAGATGATGCCTCTCTTGATCTCAACGGCTGGGTCACCCTTACCAACGAAAGCGGGACAACCTATCATCAGGCTGATCTGCAACTGGTGGCCGGCGACGTTCATCGTCTGCCGCCGGAGGAGGGGCAGGGGCAGTACATGGAAAAGGCCATGCTGCGGGCCGCGCCGGTGGCGCCCGCCATGGTCGAGGAATCGATGTTCACCTACCATCTCTACCGACTGGAACGGCCGACCACCATCCGCGACCGGCAGAGCAAACAGATCGCCCTGCTCGGCGCCGGTGGGGTTGCCTGTAAGAAGGAGCTGCTTCTGCAGGGCCGCGATGCCGCTTACAGTAGTCCGGCCGGGGAAACCGTCAGCAAGGTGAAGGTCGGCGTCTTTGTCGAGACGACCAACAGCAAGAAGAACCGGCTCGGCCTGCCTCTGCCAAGGGGGGTGGTGCGGGTCTATAAAAAGGATGCCCGCGGCGGCCTGCAGTTTGTCGGCGAGGATCGCATCGATCATACCCCGGAAAACGAGACGATTCGTCTCCGGCTCGGCGATTCCTTTGACGTGACGGCGTGGAAGAAACAGACGGAATTTAAAAAGGTTGCCGGCTTTTCCCTCTACAATTACGTCTATGAAAGCAGCCATGCGATCGAGCTGAAAAACGGCTCGGCCGAAGAGGTGACCGTCACGGTCAACGAACCGGTGCCGGGCGACTGGGAGATGCTGACCGAATCCCTGCCCCATGAAAAGGCGGCCAGCAATACGGCGGTATGGCGGGTGCCGGTGCCGTCGCACGGGGCAACGACCCTGACCTACTCGGTGCGGGTGAAATTCTGACGTTTTTTCTTGACGGGTTTTCTGCGCATGCCGTCCAGCAGGTGCATGAAGGCCAGGAAGGGGTGAGAAAAGATCATGCCCGGTCCGATCGCGCGCATGACCTGCCTGATCCGCTCCCGCATCGCCGGCTTGTAACAGTGCACCGCGCAGTTGCCGCAGGTGGTTTTGCCCTCTTGAAACGGGCAGTGGCGCAGCCGCTTGCGGGCATAGGCGAGCAGCTCCCGGCAGTCCTGGCAGAGATCGTTACCCCCGCCGTGATGACGGCGGCAGTAGATCGCAATCATGGCGGCAATGGTGGTTTCCTCGCGCTGCATGCGTCTGAAGCTCAGCATGGTCTCAAGAAATACCAGAGGGATAGGGCGCCGTCAAGGGGGGAGGAATTGGGTTGCAAATTGTCGTGCCCCGTGCTAAGAAAGATGCACTCGTGAAAGTCCTTTTTTGCCGCGGAGAGCACAGGGAAAACATTTTGAATGACAGTCAGTTATCTCCGTGTGCTCCGTGGTTTTTTGTGGTTGATTTTCAGTTTGCGCGCCCGTAGCTCAGCTGGATAGAGCACCGGCCTTCTAAGCCGTAGGTCGCAGGTTCGAATCCTGCCGGGCGCGCCAGGAAAACCCGGGCTTTCCCGGAACTGAATGCCCTGCCGGGCAAAACCCCTCTGTCATCGGCTCCCTGCCGGCAGAGGGGTTTTTGTTTTGTCTCAATAAATGATGAAATCGCAAAAGGTCTTTTTTTACCACGGAGAGCACTGATGGCACAGAGAAAATATCTTTAATTACAATTAGTTGATTCTGTGTGCTCTGCGGTCTTTATGGTTGATTTTCAGTTTTTACGATTTCGTCAAGAAATGATGCGGAAAGAGAATATTGTTGCCTTTTTATGTGCCGGGGCATAACATATCATAATCATAACTGATGACGGGATGGATGCCTGAGTGTCGCGCAATGATTTCTGCGGGTTTCGGAGGAAGAGTGATGAAGGGAGTAACCGGTTTGAGCAGGCCGCTGACACTGCTGTGTGGTCTGCTGGCATGGATCGCCTGCTGCAATGTTTCGCCGCTGTGGGGGCAGGAGGGGCGCGGCGATGAGAAAGATTATCTGATCGGCGTCGGTGACGTGCTGGAGGTCCAGGTCTGGCAGGAGCCCGACTTGTCGAGGACGGTGAAGGTGCGGCTTGATGGCAGGATATCTCTGCCTCTGACCGGCGATATCCAGGCGGCCGGCAAATCGGTGGAGGAACTGGATCGCCTGCTGGAGGAGAAGATCGCGGCCCTGGTTACCGAGCCGGCGGTCTCGGTGATCCTGGTGGAGAATCGTAGCCGCCGCTATTACGTGGTCGGCCAGGTCGGTCAGCCCGGTGAGTTTCCCATCGAATACCCGCTGACCCTGCTCCAGGCCATTGCCCGCAGCGGCGGTTTTCAGGAGTGGGCCAAACGGGACCAGATCCGGGTTGTGCGTCGGATTGGCGATAAGGAGGATCTGCTGCCCTTTGATTACGATGCCTTTGTCAAGGGCAAGGATCTTGGCCAGAACATTTTCATCGCCCCCGGTGACACCATTATCGTGCCCTGACCGGGGCAGACTGCAACGTGGTGGGGTTCAGCGTGAAGAAAAAAAATTTTTATGTGCTCGGCGGCGCTGGTGTTCTCCTGCTGACGATTCCTCCTGCGCTTGCCCAGGCGCGGCAGACGATGCTTGCCGGCAGCGTTGCCATGGGGCAGGAGTATGACTCGAATATTTTCGAGGAGGACCGTGACCGGCAGGGGCGCTGGGTCAGTTCGCTGGCGCCGGCGCTCACTCTGACCAGTGAAGGCGAGCAGGACATCCTCTCTCTAGCCGTTAATTCCGATCTGAGCTGGGACCAGCGCCTCGATGATCATGATTTCAGCCATGGCCTGGCCCTCTCTCTCAGCCGGGAAATTTCCCAGCGCCTGAAAGTCAACCTGACCAATAATTATTCCTATAACGACATGGCGCCGGAGCGGGACATGGAGCCCGATCTCAGTCTGAACCGCCGCTTCCAGCGGGCGGATGCCTATGCCCAGACCGAGGTTGCCCGACTACTCTTCCCCGAGTTCGACTATGACCCGGACCGGCATTATCTTCAGGTTTTGGCCGAGCTCGACAGGCGCTATGACCAGGCCGCTCCTGCGGTTCAGCTGCAGGTGGATCGCTATCTTTCCAATACCGACAGCCGGCGGCGACAGTGGGACAACGAACTGGCCGTGGGGGCGGAATACGAGTTTGCCAGGGACAGCATCATCAGTCTGGGATATCGCTATTTTGTGAATGACGACAGAACGTCGGGGTTGGAAGGGGTGGCGCGGGGCGGCGGTTATTTTGATGAGTATGACGAACATTCCCCCTATGTCGGTCTGTCCTACCGTTTCAACCCGCAATGGGCCGCCTCGATCCATTACCAGTTCACCAAGGCCCAGCATGACGTGGCCAGCGATCTGACCGAGAACGATACCCTGTTGAACCTCGATTATACCGTAAGCCAGACGGACCGCTTCAGCGCCTCCTATGGCTGGATCACCTCCCGTTACACCGGTCTGCAGGACGACATGGACGAACAGACCGCGATGCTGGCCTGGAATCATGATTTCAATCCCCGGCTGCGCCTGACGACTTCCCTGGACGGCAGCTATCTTGCCCGGGAGGATCTCTCTGGCGATGAACGGGAATTCGGTCTTGATGTCGGTTTGTCCCGTCTCCTGCAACGGGGAAGCCTCGCCATCCGGGCTGAGGCGACCATGGCCGAGGCCAAGGAGGAGGGCTCGTGGGACGATCTCCGCCAGAGCTGGGGTCTGGACGGGGCAATCACCTGGAACCTGCGGGAGAATCTGACCGGCAGCGTCACTGCCGCCTATGAAAAACGGTACCAGTGGCAGCTGGTCGGTGACAAGGCGACCTATGACGATTACGAAGCGGGCATTGGCCTCAGCTATACATTCTGGCGCTGGTTTTCCCTCTCCTGCCGGTATACCTACAGCACCCTGGACAGCAGCACCGATCTGATCCCTGATTATCACGAGCATCTCGTTGTCGTCTCCCTGTCGGCGGCAAAGGAACTGATGCGCTGGTAGGACAGGGTTTCACCCTTTCCGCATCTGCGGCGACATCACGACAATCATCTTATGGAACAACAGCAGCGTCAGCTCATCAAGAAATACCTCGATATCGCCCTCCGGCGAAAAAAGGTGATCATTGCCTTTTTCCTGCTCGGCCTGGTGGCGGGGCTCGGTCTGTATCTCACCACCCCCAAGGTCTATCTCTGCACCTCGCTCATCCAGTATCAGCGGCAGCAGGTTAACCCGACCGCCATGTCGCCGGACGATGTCCGGTCGCGCACCTCCGAAGTGGTGGCAACGGTGAGCCAGCAGATCACCAGCCGCAGCAGCCTGGAGGCGATGATCAAGGAGTTTGACCTCTACGCCGATCTGCGTGCCGCCCTGCCCATGGAGGACGTGGTGGACCTCATGCGGAACAAACACATCGAGATCAAGCAGGAAAAAGGCGACATCTTCAAGGTTTCCTATCAGGGCGGGGATCCCCGCAAGGTGCTGCGGGTGACCAATGCTCTGGCCGCGAAATTCATTGAGGAGAATCTCCGCTACCGGGAGGAGCGGGCCTCCGAAACCTCGACCTATATCAAGGACGAACTGCGCATGGCCAAAGAGGCCCTCGATCAGAAAGAGGCGGTCATGCGGGATTACAAACTGAAATATTACAACGAGATGCCGAGCCAGCTCGCCAACAACATGAGTCGCCTCAATGCCTTGCAGGATCAGTACCAGAAGAATCAGGACAGCTATCAACAGATGGAGCAGACGCGGGTCATGATTCAGGAACAGATTTCCCTGCGCCAGGAGATGGTCGAGCAGCAGTTGCAGGGGGCAGCGATCGTGGCGGGCAGTGACAAGGGGGTGAAAACACAGGGGCCGGCCGCGGAGATCAATGCGTTGCGGCAGACCCTGCGTAATCTCCAGAGTCGGTACACGGAGCAGCACCCCGAGGTACGGCGGGTGAAAAAGCAGCTCGAAGAGCTGGAGGGGCGTTACGCGGGCGCGGCTACTGATGAGGGAACGGCAGTGCCCCCTCCTGTTTCCATCGACCCCCAGATAGAACAGATGAAGGTGCAGCTGCAGGAGGTTGAGTTCAATATCCTTCGCCTGCGCAACGATCGGGCCGAGATCGAAAAGGAGATCCGCAAATACCAGCAGTGGATCGAGGCCACCCCGGTGCGGGAGGCGGAATGGGCCGGGCTGACCCGGGACTACGAGCAACTCAATCAACACTATCAGGCCCTGGTGGGGCAGAGCCTCCAGGCGGAATCGGCCCACAGTCTGGAAAAGCAGCAGAAGGGCAGCCAGTTCAAGATTGTCGATCCGGCCCATTTTCCGGAAAAACCCTACAAGCCGGATTTTAGAAAGATCATGCTGCTGGCGATGGCGCTGGGACTCGGCCTTGGCGGCGGCCTGGCCTTTGGGGTGGAACTGCTCAATACCTCGTTCAAGGAGCCGGAAGAGGTGGAGGCGTTTCTCGGCCTGCCGATTCTCTGCGCCATCCCGGTTATCCATACCCGGGCCGAGGCACGGCGGAGGCGGGTCATCACCATCGCCTGGGGGCTGCTGCTCGGCCTGTCCGCCACGGGTATTCTTGCTGCCCTGGCGTACTGCTGGAAAAAGGGGTTGATTGTCCTGTAGTGATGCAGGCTCTTAATTGTCGGCATCGTAAAAAAGCAACGATTCCGACGGGTCCTGTTTTGTAACTCGTTGTTTTCACTTTCCCGCCTGCCATGGTTTGCGGGTTTTTGCGAGACCATCTTATTTCGAAACATCAGGAGAAACGGAGTGGGAAAGGTTTTTGACGCCCTGACAAAATCCGGCGCCGAAGAGACGCCTGTTGAACGGAGAGGCCCTGTTGCCGATGGTGATGGCGGCCAGTCGACGGAGCCGGTACGCGCTCCTTCCGCCTCGACGGCGCCCGCCGCCGGGTCGCCGGTTTTTGCCCCGGACAGCACCAAATGGGACGAACGATTTCTGGCGGCCCGGGCCAACCCGGCAGTGGCGGAGAGTTTCCGGCGGTTGCGGGCCAAAATTCTCCATCTGCAGAAGCAGTCGGCCATTCGTTCCGTGCTGATCACCAGTTCCGGCTCGGACGAGGGCAAGAGTTTTGTCTGCGCCAATCTCGGCGCCATCATGGCCCACGGGGTCAGCCAGCACGCCCTGCTGGTTGACTGTGATCTGCGCCGTCCGGCCCTGGCCGGGTTTTTCGGCATCGAGTCGGCCGTCGGTCTGGTGGATCATTTGCGTGACCGCCGGGATCTGGCCGAGTTGATCGTTCATACCGGTCTGGAGAGGCTCTCCCTGATTCCGGCCGGCCGGCCGCCGGAGAATCCGGCGGAACTGCTTTCCTCCAAGGCCATGGTCGAGCTGATCCGGGAGGTGGTGGCCCGCTATCGGGACCGCTTCGTCATCTTCGACAGCCCGCCGGCGTTGGCCGCCTCGGAAACTGCGGTGCTCGCCCAGCATGTCGACAAGGTCGTGCTCGTCGTCAAGTGGGGCGGCGCCGGTCGCGATCAGATCAAGAAGCTCGTTGACCAGCTCGGCCATGAAAAGATTCTCGGCGTCGTCTTCAATGCCTTCCAGATGAATTTTCTCGACAAACGGCTGCAGGGCGAAGGGTATTACAAATATTATTCGGAAGAATACTGATCTGTTATGCCGTTTCTGCTGAAAAAGTATTACCCGGCCCGCAATATCTTTTTTTTCCTGGGCGAAGGGCTGCTGATTTTTGTCGCCATCAACAGCGTCTATTTTATTTTCAAGGGATCGGCACTGTACTGTGAGGCATTGTCCCTCTATGCCCTGCGGGCCTTGGCCGTCACCTTTATCTTTCAGATTTCCCTTTATTTCTTTGACCTGTATGATCTCAGTGCGGAAAAGCCGGTCACCGAGGATTTCGCCAGAATAACCCAGGCTTTTGGGCTGGGCTGCATCGCGCTCGGCATCGTCTATTTTTTCGTGCCGGTGATCATGATCTCGACCAGGATCTTCTGGGTCGGCTATGCCGCCATCTGCGCCAGTATCTTTTTCTGGCGTTTTCTGTACAGTTACGTGCTGGACCGGCGCATGTTCGCCCAGCCCATCGTTCTCCTCGGGGCCGGGGAGATGGCCGGCAACATCGCCGAGGAAATCATCACGAAAAGGGATTCCGGCCACAGGATCGTCTCCATCGTCGGCCAACCGACCCCTGGGACGGTTCTGCAAAACCTGCCGGCGACCATCGACATGGACAAGCTTCCGGCGCTCTGCCGGGAAAACAAGGTGGAAAAGATCGTGGTGGCTCTCGATGATCGGCGCGGCCAGACGCCGATCCGCACCCTGTTGCGCTGCAAGCTCGACGGCGTCACCATTGTCGAGGGCATCACCTTTTACGAAGGGCTGACCGGCAAGATTCTGGTGGAGAAGGTCAATCCGTCCTGGCTCATCTATTCTTCCGGTTTCAAGGTATGTCGCTGGTGCATGTTTTCCAAGAGACTGCTCGACGTTGTCGTCTCTTTTACCGGTTTGCTCCTTTCCTCCCCGATCACCCTGGTCAGTGCGCTGATCATTAAGCTGGAATCGCCAGGGCCTGTTTTCTATACCCAGGAAAGAGTCGGCGAGCAGGGCAGGGTTTTTCGGGTGATTAAATTTCGCTCCATGCGCAGCGATGCGGAAAAGAACGGTCCGGTCTGGGCCATGAAAAACGATAGCCGGGTCACCCGTTTCGGTGGTTTTATCCGCAAGGTGCGGATCGACGAGATTCCCCAGATGTGGAATGTCCTCAAGGGGGAGATGAGCTTTGTCGGGCCGCGGCCGGAGCGGCCGGTTTTCGTCGAGCAGCTGACCGCCTCCATCCCCTATTATTCCCTGCGGCACAGCGTCAAACCCGGTATTACCGGCTGGGCGCAGATCTGCTATCCTTACGGGGCCTCGGAGAAGGACGCCCTGCGCAAGCTCGAATATGATCTCTATTATATCAAAAACCTGACAATCACCATGGATTTCTGGATCATCTTCCAGACGATCAAGACGGTGCTCTTTCAGAAGGGGGCGCGATGAGGCGGCGGGCTGGTCGCTTTGTCGAGCGCATTGCAATGTCATCGAGGTGAAAAATCATGTGCGGTATAGTCGGTTATATCGGGCAGCGCAAGGTGGTGCCCGTTCTGCTGGAAGGTCTGAAACGGCTCGAATACCGGGGCTATGATTCCGCCGGTATCGTCTATCTGGAAGAGGGCGTGCTCCACAAGCATCGCTGCCAGGGCAAACTGGCCAATCTTGAAGAGAAAATGGACCGGGTGACGACGGAGAGCCGCATCGGTCTCGGTCATACCCGCTGGGCCACCCATGGACCGCCCTCGGAGGCGAACGCCCATCCGCACAGCGATTGCAGCGGCGAACTGGTGGTGGTGCATAACGGCATCATCGAGAATTTTCAGAGCCTGCGGCAGCGTCTCACGGCCCGCGGCCATGTCTTCACCTCGCAGACCGATACCGAGGTGGTGGTTCATCTCATTGAGGAATACCTCCATGACGATCTGGCCACGGCGGTGCGCAAGGCGGTCGTCGAGCTGGAGGGCTCCTTTGCCCTCGGAGTCATGTGGAGCAGGCAGCCGGACCGGATCATCGCCGTCCGCGACCAGAGCCCGCTGGTGCTGGGAGTGCTGGAACAGGGGGACAGCTTTATGGCCTCCGACATCCCGGCGCTTTTGCCCTACACCAAGGATGTCCTGTTCCTTGACGACAAGGAAATGGCGGTGCTGACCGCAAACGGGGTCACGGTGACCCAGCTTGCCACCGGCGAACCGGTGGCCAAGGAGATCCAGCATATCGTCTGGAATGCCGGCATGGCGGAAAAGGCCGGCTATCGTCATTTCATGCTCAAGGAGATCTTCGAGCAGCCCCAGGCGATTCTCAATACCTTTCGCGGTCGCATCAATCCGGAGAGCGGCGAGGTCATTCTGCCGGAAATCGGCCTGACCCGCGATGAGCTGCGCGCTATCCGCCGCATCTCCCTCGTCGCCTGCGGCACCTCCTGGCACGCGGCCCTGGTGGCCCGCTACTGGCTGGAAAAATGGGCAGGACTGCCGGTGGAGGTGGATATCGCCTCGGAGTTCCGCTACCGCCGGCTGCTGCTGGGCCCGGATGTCATGGTCATTCCCATCTCCCAGTCCGGCGAGACGGCCGACACCCTGGCCGGCCTGCGGCTGGCGAAAAAACTCGAGGCCCGGGTCATTGCCATCTGCAATGTGGTGGGCAGCACCATCACCCGGGAAGCGGACGGCACCATCTACACCCATGCCGGCCCGGAGATCGGCGTCGCCTCCACCAAGGCCTTTACCAGTCAGTTGACCGCCCTTTTCCTGCTCACCCTGTTCCTGGCCCAGACCCGCAGAACCATTGACGCGGACACCAGCCGGGAACTGGCCCATGCCCTGCTGGAGCTGCCGGGTATCGTTGAGCGCGAGCTGCCTGGTTTGCAGGAGCGGATGAATGCCGTCGCCGAGGAATTTGCCGGCAGCCGCGATTTTCTCTACCTCGGCCGCGGCGCCAATTTTCCCATCGCCCTGGAGGGGGCGCTGAAACTCAAAGAGATCTCCTACATCCATGCCGAGGGCTATGCGGCCGGGGAATTGAAGCATGGCCCGATTGCCCTGATCGACCGCGACATGCCGGTGCTTGCCCTTGCCCCGCGGGACGGCGTCTACGCCAAACTGCTCTCCAACGTCGAGGAGGTGAAGGCGCGGCACGGACGGATGATTCTGGTCGGCAGCGCCGGCGACCCCCGGCTCGCCGAGCTGAGCGAGCACGTCATCACGGTGCCGGAGATCCACGAAGAGCTGCATCCGCTTCTCTATGCCATTCCCCTGCAGCTGCTCGCCTACGAGATCGCCAATCTGCGCGGCTGTGATGTCGATCAACCGCGCAACCTGGCCAAAAGCGTCACGGTCGAGTGATTTTTGATTGCGGATCGCGGATTGCCGATTAGGGGTGAATTGACAGGAATGAACCAGGAGGAGTTGAAGGCGCGGACAAAGGACTTTGCCAAAAGAATTGTTGCGCTGTGTCGAAATCTTCCAGACAACAGGGAGGGACGATTAATCGGCAATCAGATATTCAGGTCCGGGACCTCTGTTGCTGCAAATTACCGGGCCGCTTGCCGGGCCCGGTCGCAAGCCGAGTTTATTGCAAAAATGTCAATAGTTGAAGAAGAGGCGGATGAATCGCTGTTCTGGCTTGAGCTTTTGACTGAAATGGAGATCGTCAAAAAAGATCTCCTCGTGCCATTGATGCAGGAAAATAATGAGTTGATAGCAATTGTCGTGGCATCAATCAAAACGTGCAAAGCATCTCAAGAAAAAGGCCGGGGAAAATCCGCAATCCCCACTCCGCAATGGGAAAGGGGAAAAATGGAAAACGATCTGATTGCAAATAAAATCATTTCAGAGGAAGAGGGGTGGGTTTGCCAATGAAGATTCTCGTGACCGGCGGTGCCGGCTTTATCGGTTCCAACGTGGTTGACGCCTATATCGAGGCCGGCCACGAGGTGGTGGTGATGGACAACCTGATCAGCGGTTCATGGGCCAACATCAATCCCCGCGCCCGTTTTTATCTGATGGATGTCCGCGCGCCGGAGGTGATCAAGGTTTTTGAAAAGGAGCGCTTCGATCTGATCAATCACCATGCGGCGCAGATGTCGGTGCCGGCCTCGGTGGAGGATCCGCTCTTTGACGCCGACGTCAATGTCCGCGGATTTATCAATCTGCTGGAGGCGGCCCGCCAGACCGGGGTCGGCAAGGTCATTTTCATCTCCTCCGGCGGCGCCATCTACGGCGAGGCGCGGGAATTCCCCACCTCGGAGGGTTCGCCCGCCTTGCCGCTCTCACCCTATGCCATCACCAAGTCAGTCTCCGAACAGTATCTTGCCTTTTATCACCACCAGTACGGCCTGGATTACACCATCCTCCGTTACGCCAACGTCTATGGGCCACGCCAGATTCCCCACGGCGAGGCCGGGGTGGTCGCCATCTTCATGGACCGGCTCCTGCAGGGCAAACGCTGCACGATCTTCCATTTCCCCGAGGAGCCGAAAGGGATGACCCGGGATTACTGCTTTGTCGGCGACGTGGTGCGGGCCAATCTGCTCGCTCTGGACAAAGGCAGCGCTGAGGCCTTCAACATCGGCACCGGCCGCGACACCCACACGGCCGATCTCTTTGCCGAAATCTTTGCCGCCATGAAAAAGGCGGTGCCCGGGCTGGCCGCCGAGCTGGCGGCATACGACACCGCTCCGGCCCGGCCGGGTGATCTGACCCGAAGCTGTCTCAACTGCGGCAAGGCGGCGGCCCGGCTAGGGTTTACCCCGGAATTTTCACTGTCCAGCGGACTTGAACGCACCGTCGCCTGGCGGTTGTCGGTGACGAAGTAAGAGGAGACACCCATGAACGCAACCATTGCCGTTGTCGGCCTCGGCTATGTCGGGCTGCCGCTGGCCATTGCCTTTGGCAAAAAATATCCGACCATCGGTTTTGACGTGAAAAAGGAGGCCATTGCCAGCTACAAAAAGGGCATGGACCCCAATTGCGAGGTGACGGCGGAGGATTTTGCCGGGGCGACACAGATAACCTTCAGCGCCGATCCGGCTGACCTCGGGGCTGCGGATTTCATCATCGTCGCCGTGCCGACCCCCATTGACGGCGCCCGTCAGCCGGACCTTTCCCCCCTGCAGAGCGCCAGCCGGACGGTGGGCAGATACATGAAAAAGGGGGCGGTGGTAATCTATGAATCCACCGTCTACCCCGGCGCCACCGAAGAGGATTGCGTGCCCATCCTGGAGAAGGAATCCGGCATGCGCTGGGGCAGCGATTTCTTTGTCGGCTACTCGCCGGAACGGATCAATCCCGGCGACAAGGAGCACACCCTGACCAAAATCGTCAAGGTGGTGTCCGGCGACACCCCGGCCACCCTGGAAAAGGTCGCGGCCCTCTATGGCGCGATCATCGATGCCGGGGTCTATCCGGCGGCGAGCATCAAGGAGGCGGAGGCGGCCAAGGTGATCGAGAACACCCAGCGTGATCTCAACATCGCCCTGATGAACGAACTGGCGGTGATTTTCGACCGGCTCGGCATCGACACCCTCAATGTGCTGAAGGCGGCGGGCACCAAATGGAATTTCCTGCCCTTCCGGCCCGGCCTGGTCGGCGGCCACTGCATCGGCGTTGACCCCTATTATCTGACCCACAAGGCGGAAACGGTCGGCTATCATCCCCAGGTCATTCTCGCCGGCCGCCGCATCAACGACAGCATGGGGAAATTCATCGCCGAAAAAACGGTGAAACTGATGCTGGCCGCCGGCCTTGATCCACGCAACGCCCGGGTGGCCATTCTCGGCCTGACCTTCAAGGAGAACTGTCCGGACCTGCGCAACTCCAAGGTGCTCGACATCATCGACGAGCTGAAGAGTTACGGCATCACCCCGCTGGTCCACGATCCTCGGGCGGCAAAGGAGGATGCCCTGCGGTATTTCGGCGTCTCTCTCTGCGATCTTGGCGAGATACGCGATCTCGGCGCCCTGATCTTTGCCGTGCCCCATCGGGAGTATCTGGAGCAGCCGCTTGCCTTTTTCACCAAGGCCCTGGTGCCGGGCGGCTGCCTGGTTGACGTGAAGTCGGCGCTGGACATGGAGAAGATCGAGGCGAACGGCATCCATTTCTGGCGGCTGTAGATTGGCAAAATCATCAGAATGAACCACAGAGAGCACGGAAATAATTAATGGGAACGGATATATTTTCTTCGTAATCTCCGCGCTCTCCGTGGTAAAAACATACTCTTTACGAAGTTCGTCGACCAACCGACCAACCGACCAATAAAACCAACCCATGAACCAGCTTTATCAGCAATTACGTGAAAATCCGCGGTGCTGGCTGATCACCGGGGTGGCCGGCTTTATCGGCTCCAACCTGTTGGAGGCGCTCTTGGCGCTGGATCAGCAGGTTATCGGCCTTGACAATTTTTCCACCGGTTTCCAGCACAACCTCGATCAGGTGCGGGAGCTGGTCGGCGAGAAGCGCTGGGCCGGCTTTCGCTTTGTCCGCGGCGACATCCGCGATGTCGCCATCTGTCGCGAGCTCTGCGGCCAGGCGGATTACGTGCTTCATCAGGCGGCCTTGGGCTCGGTGCCGCGCTCCATCGATGACCCGATCCTCACCAATGACAATAATCTCACCGGCTTTCTCAACATGCTGGTGGCGGCCCGGGATGCAAAGGTTCGGCGTTTTGTCTATGCCGCGTCAAGCTCGACCTACGGCGATCATCCCGGTCTGCCCAAGGTGGAAGACGAGATCGGCCGGCCCCTGTCGCCCTATGCGGTGACCAAGCTGGTCAACGAGATCTATGCCGATGTCTTTGCCCGCACCTATGGGTTCGCCACCATCGGCCTGCGCTATTTCAACATCTTCGGGCGCAGGCAGGACCCGAACGGCGCCTATGCGGCGGTCATGCCGAAATGGTTTGCCGCCATCATCCGCGGCGAGGAACCCTTCATCAATGGTGACGGCGAAACGAGCCGGGATTTCTGCTATATCGATAACTGCGTGCAGGCCAACCTGCTGGCCGCCACCGTGGACAACCCCGAGGCCGTCAATCAGGTCTACAACGTCGCCTATGGCGAACGGACAACCCTCAACGAGCTCTTTGCCATGATCCTGGAGCGGGTGCGGGCGATCCGGCCCGACGTCGGCGCGATCCGGCCGCGCTACCGGGATTTCCGGCCCGGCGATGTCCGCCATTCGCTGGCCGATATCGGCAAGGCGGCGCGGTTGCTCGGCTACCGGCCCCGTTTTTCGGTGCGCGAGGGGCTCGATGAGGCTGCGGCGTGGTATGTTGAGCATTTGCAATGATGACGGTGTAACGCGTGGGCACGAGTGTATCGTGCCCACGCGGGTAGCTGTGACACATCAACCAGACAAGGGTCAACGTGGAAATAAAAAAAATACTCATCACCGGCGCGGCCGGCTTTATCGGCTTTTTTCTGGCCAAACGGTTGCTGGCCGACGGCCTGGAGGTGGTCGGCATCGACAACCTCAACGATTATTACGACCCGGCCCTGAAAAAGGCGCGGCTTCAGCAGCTCGAACCGTTGTCCGGCTTTTCCTTTGTCCATGGCGATCTGGCCGACCGGCCGGCGATTGCCGCGCTTTTTGCCCGCCACCACTTCGACGCGGTGGTCAATCTGGCGGCCCAGGCCGGGGTGCGCTATTCCCTGGAAAATCCCCACTCCTACGTGGACAGCAATGTTGTCGGCTTTGTCAATATCCTGGAGGGCTGCCGGCACGGCAAGGTCAAGCACCTCGTCTTCGCCTCGTCGAGTTCGGTCTATGGCGGCAACACGAAAATGCCCTTTTCCGTGCACGACAACGTCGATCACCCCGTCTCCCTGTACGCCGCCACCAAGAAGGCCAACGAGCTGATGGCCCATACCTACAGCCATCTCTACGGGCTGCCGGTCACCGGCCTGCGCTTCTTCACGGTTTACGGCCCGTGGGGCCGGCCCGACATGGCCTATTTTCTCTTCACCAGGGCGATGCTGGCCGGCCGGCCGATCAAGGTCTTCAACCATGGCAAGATGAAGCGGGATTTCACCTATATCGACGACATCATCGAAGGGGTGGTGCGGGTCATCAACCGCATTCCCCAGGCTGACGCCAGCTGGGACCGGCACGATCCCGATCCGGCCACCAGCTACTGCCCCTACCGCATTTACAATATCGGCAACAACCAGCAGGAGGATTTGCTTCATTTCATCGAGGTGCTGGAAGAGTGCCTGGGCTGCAAGGCGGAAAAGGAATTTCTGCCCATGCAGAACGGCGATGTCCCGGCCACCTATGCCAATGTCGATGATCTGGTCCGCGATGTCGGCTTCAAGCCCAGCACCACGATCGAGGTGGGGTTGCAGAAATTTGTCGAGTGGTATCGTTCATACTACAGCCAATAACCAACCTGCCAAACCAATCGGACCAATCGGACCAATCAGACCAATCGGACCAATCAGACCAATCAGACCAATCAGACCAATCGGACCAATCAGACCAATCAGACCAATCAGACCAATCGGACCAATCAGACCAATCAGACCAATCAAACCAATCAGACCAATCAGACCAAACAGACCAAACAGACCAATCGGACCAAAACACCATGAACATCACAATGATCGGAACCGGCTATGTCGGTCTGGTAACCGGCGCCTGCCTGGCCGAATTCGGCCACCGGGTCACCTGCATGGACAAGGATGGGGCGAAAATCGAGCGGCTGCGGCAGGGCGAGATTCCCATTTACGAGCCGGGCCTCGACGCCCTGGTCGCCAAGAACGTCAAGGACGGGCGTCTCTCCTTTTCCACCGATCTGGCGGAGAGCGTGGCGCGGGCAAGGGCGGTGTTCATCGCGGTGGGCACTCCTTCTTCCCGGCGGGGCGACGGCTATGCCGATCTCACCTACCTCTACGACGCGGCCCGGGAGGTGGCCCGCCATATCGGGCAGTACACGGTGGTGGTGGATAAGAGCACGGTGCCGGTCGGCACGGCCCGCCAGGTAGCGCGCCTGATCCGCGAGGAGAATCCGGCGGCGCAATTTGATGTGGTGTCCAACCCCGAATTTCTCCGGGAAGGAGCGGCGATCAATGATTTCATGCGGCCGGACCGGGTGGTGATCGGCGTCGAATCGGACAAGGCGGCGGCGGTGATGAAGGAGATCTACAACCCGCTCTACCTGATTGCCACGCCGTTTGTCATGACCGGTCTCGAAACCGCGGAGCTGATCAAATACGCCTCTAACGCCTTTCTATCCATGAAGATTTCTTTCATTAATGAAATGGCCAATGTCTGTGAGGCGGTGGGCGCGGATGTCGTTGACCTTGCCAAGGCCATCGGTCTTGATGGCCGCATCGGCCGCAAGTTCCTTCATGCCGGGCCCGGCTACGGCGGCTCCTGCTTCCCAAAGGATACACTGGCCCTGCTCCGCATTGCCCAGGAAAACGGGGTGGCGGTGCGTTCCGTCGAGGCGGCGGTGGAGATCAATGCGGCGCAAAAGGCGCGGATGGTGAAAAAGATTCGCGATGCCCTGGGCGGCGTTGAGGCGGGCAAGACCATCGGTGTGCTCGGCCTGACCTTCAAGCCGGAAACCGATGACCTGCGCGACGCCCCGGCCCTCACCATTCTGCCGCCGCTCTTCGAGAAAGGGGCCGTCATCCAGGCCCACGATCCGCAGGGCATGGCCGAGGCGGCAAAGCTGTTTCCCGGCTTTCGCTATGTTGACGATGCCTACCAGGCGGCCGACAACGCCGACGTCCTCGTGCTTTTCACTGAATGGAACCAGTACCGGGCCCTTGATCTGGACGAACTGAAGGCCAGGATGAAATCGCCTGTTTTCGTTGACCTGCGAAACGTGTATAATCCTCTTAGGATGAAAGAGGCCGGCTTTGTCTATTATGGCGTCGGCAGAGGGTAAGAAAAGTGCCTAAAGTGCCTTAAGTACTTCAAGTGCCTAAAGTGCCTAAAGTGCCTAAAGTACTTCGAGTGCCTAAAGTATTTGAAGTGACTGAAGGGACTCAAGTGCAGAAGATGCTTGGCGTGCTTTGAATGCCTCGCGGGCAGCGGTGGGTTAACTGAAATAATGGCGAGGGCCAATCAGGATAATAAGGAATTTTCCAAAAGCCTCGAAAAGAGGACGCGTGATTTTGCCGTTCGCATTATCCGTCTTTCTGGCCAGTTGCCTGATAGTCGTGAGGCCGGGGTTATCCGCCATCAGTTGACAAAGGCGGGGACCTCCATTGGAGCCAATTATCGAGAGGCAAACCGGTCCCGCAGCAGGGCTGATTTTAGAAGCAAGATCAAAATTTGCGAAAGTGAAGCCAGCGAAACGCAATACTGGCTCGAAATTATAACGGAAACAGGTCTGTTGCCACCAAAGAAAGTCGAGGCTGAACATGTGGAATGCTCCGAATTGCTGGCGCTGTTTACCTCAATCGGCAGCAAGATAAATCCTTGACTATTCTCCCGTAACCTGCCAACTTTAGGCACTTTAGGCACTTTAGGCACTTTAGGCACTTTAGGCACTTTAGGCACTTTAGGCACTTTAGGCACTTTAGGCACTTTAGGCACTTTAGGCACTTTAGGCACTTTAGGCACTTTAGGCA
>JBMONO010000035.1:0-45306 GCA_049323655.1 Thermodesulfobacteriota bacterium
CCTGCTGGCCGGCGGTTATGAAGGGGTCGTTACCATCGAGGTCTATAATCAGCGCGCTCTTTCTGACTCCCTCCTTCATCTGCAAGGGGTCTGGGCCGGTCATGTCCGGCGCTGAGGAGGAACGGAGCCGATCATGCAACTGCTGTTTGCCGCCCTTGCCTTTCTCACCATTCTGCCGTGGCCCGGCGGGGAAATCTCCCCGCAGCGGTTGCCGACCATCGGAGTCTTTTTTCCCCTGGTCGGCTGGGGGCTCGGCCTCTGTCTGGCAACAGCGGGCTGGCTGCTGCTTATGCTCGGACTATCACCGCTGCCGACGGCTGCCCTGCTCGTTGCCCTTTCGGCCTGGCTGACCCGAGGGCTCCATCTTGACGGGGTTGCCGATCTGTGTGACGGACTGGGAGGAGCCTGCGATCCGGCAAAAAGATTGGCCATCATGAAGGATTCCGCCACCGGCGCCTTCGGGGTCATCGGTCTGGTGCTTGTCCTGCTGCTGAAAACGACGGCGCTTAGCGACCTGCTGGCCGGAATAAATCAGGGAAACGACAGCCCGGTATTTTTTGTCCTTTTCTGTCTCTCTTCGGTTCCTGCTCTGGGTCGCTTCGCTATCCTGCTGCTCTCCTGGAAAAGTCGCTATCCACGCCAGCAGGGAACGGGTCATGCCTTTGTCGGCAAGATCAGGGGGCGGCATCTGCTGCTGGGGGGCATTTCCCTGGCACCATTGATGGCAGCGGTCGGCATGGAAACGGAGATTCTGGTGCCGGTTATCTCATGCTGTGTCGCGGCGTTCGTTCCTGTTTTGGTTCTGCGCCGGCAGTGTCGCAAATTGCTAGGCGGCATTACTGGTGACGTTCTCGGTGCTGGATGCGAATTCAGCGAGATGCTTGGCTGGCTTGTTCTCGCTTTTTTTTTCTGATGCCCTGGACACCTTTCCGCTGGAAAAATCTGTCAGTTCAGTGTGTTAAACCATCGGCCCAGGGTGATTGCGCTTGACAGCAGGAAAACCGCCATGCTACTTCAATAGGTATGAAGAGTGAATTGCCCTCAGCCCCCGCAGGCCTGCAAGTTCTCGAGTCGGTGACGACCGGCGTCCTGATTATTGATGGTGGTTACCGGCTACTTTTTGTCAATCAGATCGCGCTGGACATAGTCGGACGTCCGTGGACGCGAAGCGAATCCGACGAACATTGTTTTTCTTTTCTCTTTGGCAGAACGGCCCCATGCGAAGACTGTCTGTTGCGTCAAGAGTCAACCGCCGGCCAGCAGAAATCCGTTTCCATCAGGAAAACCGACGGCACTGACGTTTTCCTTCGGATGCAGGTTGCACCTTACGGCGAGTGGCAGGTCATTACCCTGCTTGACATGACCCGGGAAGTGACCCTGCTGCGGAGAATCGATCTGCATCGCAAGGAGCAGCAGGCCAAAAACGTCCTGCTGGAGCGACGGCGCCAGCAGGTATTGCAAGAGCAACGGCGTATCAGTGCCCTGGTTGACCATTTGCCGGAGGCGTTGTTGACAGTCGATGGGGCTTTTACCATCGAGACCAGGAACCGAGCGGTGGCTGAGGTGCTGGCAACCGACAGTGGACAGAAATGTTATCAGTTGCTTGGGAGGGATTTTCCGTGTCAGGATTGTCCGGCCCAGGCCGGTTTTGTTCAGCTCGATGACGTCCGCAAGATGCACCAGCTCGGGGAGCGGTATGTGACGGAAAGTATCAGCCGATCACCAGAGGGCGACGGCGGATTGCTTCTTTTTCGTGACACCACCAGGCAGATTCAGCTCATTGAAAAAATCAGGCAACAGCGTCAGATCCTGACCAGTCTGGCTGAGCTGGGCACCCTGATGCAGAAGGAAGCGGATCTTGCATCTGTGGTCGAGTCTTTCTGGGATCTCTTTCTCTCGGTTTTCGATCGGGGTAATGCCGTGCTGCTGGTCAACGACATCCGGCCGGGAACAGTCTGGCTCGTCTCGCGACGGGGAGGATGTCCCGAGGAGGCCCTGAAAGGGGTGACCCGTGCCTATCTTTCCCGTGAGTTCCAGGTCCAGCGCACGGGTGAACTGACCGAAGAAATGCTGCCCTGGCCTGAGACCGGCCAGATTGTCCTGCGCGGCAGAAGCGGCGGGCTGGTCGGATTGCTGCTGCTCGATGGAGCGGTAAAGGACCGTGATGAAAAGGAGCTCGCCGATCTTTTTGTCGAACCGCTGGGCGCCTATATCGAAAACCGCTTGTTGTCTCGCAAGCTTGAGGAGAAGGCCAATACCGATCCGCTCACCGGTCTGTACAACCGGGGCTATCTGGAGCAGGCTCTGGCGGAGGAGCAGGAGAAACTGGCACGGTTCGCCATTGATTTCGGCGTGGTTGTCATCGATGTCAACGGCCTGAAAAAGGCCAACGACGTCTATGGCCATGAGACTGGTGACCGGCTGATTCTTAAGGTCAGCGAACTGCTGCGCGCTGCGGTGCGGACCACCGATATCCTTGCTCGGACCGGCGGGGATGAGTTTGTCATCCTCCTTTCCGATTGCACCGAAGCAAAGCTGCATCGTTTTGTCGAGCGGCTGAACCGCGATGTCTTTGGCGACAGCTTTCTGGAGGTCGATGGCGGGGAACGTCTCGCCGTCACCGTCAGTCTCGGCGGTGCGGCGACGGATATGATGCCGGTTGATATGCTGATGCGCGAAGCCGACCGTCGCATGTATGAGGCAAAAGAAATTTTTTATCGGAACAAGGAGCGCTATCGATAATTGTTTTCGCTGCCGGCATGGCCGCCAACCGGGTTGAAAACGTTGATTTTGCCGTTTCGGCACAGTATAGTGACGGAGACGATGAGTAAATCCGTGGACGCGGCGGTGGTTGTGGAGCGGGACTTCTGGTTCCGGTGGTATCTATCGAGACCACCGGTAGGGACCGTTCTCGCGCGATGCCCGCATAAGCTGCCATATGTAGCGTGATAAGTGACGAAAAAAACAGGACATGACATGACGGTTTCTGATGTTGATGCGAAGATCGCATCGCTGGTGGAGATAACGGACGCCATTCTGCGTGGTGAGTTTGACAAGCAGGTCTCCGAGGTGATTGATGCGGAAGGGGTGTTGGCTTCCCTGGCGCAGAAGATCAATGCAATGGTCGTCAACATGAAGAGCGTGGAGGCGCCGCTCACCAGTGCCGGAAAACATGCGCCCTCGGTTGTCAGCAGCGCGCACAGTGTCATTGAATTGATGAGTCAGTCCACCGGTGAGGTGCTGAGCAAGGCCGACCGGCTGACGGAGCTTGCCGATCAGCTTGAACGGGCTCTGCTGGCCGAAGAGAGTGGCAACGGCAGCCGGGCCGCTGCCAGCGACATGCTGACGCCCATGAAGGCGGCGGTGTACGATATCATTGCTTCACAGTCTTATCAGGATGTGGCCAGGCAGAAGATGGAGGCATTGATCGCCGAATTGAACCAGATGCGCGACTGGCTGGTGGAGGCCCTGGTTGTCCTCAATATCGGCAAGGAGAGCGTGTCCGGGGATCTGGAGAAAAAGACGGAACGGCTCAAGGAGGCGAAGCAGTCCATTCCGGACGGCCCGCTCAGCCAGGATCTGGTTGACGACCTGCTGGCTGAATTCGGATTTTAAACTTTCTTTTCCGGGAACTCAGCGCAGGAGCCAGTTCCCGTCAATTGTCATATCCTGCTCTTCGGTTATCGGCAGGGTAATCGAAAACACGCTGCCGACCCCAGGTCGGGACTGTACGGACAGCGTACCGCCATGCCGGCTGATTATCCCTTCCGAGATGGCAAGTCCCAGGCCGGTGCCGGCCATTTCCTGTTTGGTCGTGTAAAACGGTTTAAAGATCCGCCCCACATCATCCGGGGCAATTCCACAGCCCGTGTCACTTACATGAATGGCCACCGAGGCACCGTTGACTTCGGTGCTGATGGTGATCTTTCCTCCTCGGGAGCAGGCGTCCCGTGCGTTGGTCAACAAATTGAGCAGCACCTGGCACAGCTGATCAGGTATCAGGGGCACAAGCGGCATGTGCAGTGCAAAATTTTTTTCGACCCGGATCTTTCTGTCGGAAAAATCCTTTTTGCAAAGCAGCAGCATGCTCTCAACGGTGTGGTGGATGTCGATCGGCATCTTGACGCCTCTGGTCGGCCGTTTAAAGTCCCTTAAATTGGCGATGAGATATTTCATGCGGTCACATTCCTGAATCGCCAGCTGGAGCATTTTTTCGTTTTCCTGGGAAAGGTGTTCCTGCTGCTGAATGGCGATCAGGATATTGGTGATGGCAAAAAGCGGATTGTTGAATTCATGGGCGATGGATGCCGCCAGTTTGCCAATGGCGCTCAGTTTTTCGGCGTGGAGCAGTTGTTGCTGGGTCTGGATCAGGGCCTCCTCTGCCTTGATCCGTCCTGCGATTTCGTTTTGCAGTTCGACGATGAATTTTTTCAGCTCCCTGGTCCTGTCCGCGACCTTAATTTCCAGGACCTCATTGGCATGTTGCAATGAGGCCTCCGCCTCTTTCTGAGCGCTGATGTCACGGGCGATATGGACGGAACCGAACAGCTCACCCTTGCGGTTGAACAGCGGCGAGACAGATATTTCAAGAAACAACCCGAAATTGTCCAGACGCTGAACGATCTTGTGTTCGCTATGATCGGCAAGCAGCTGGGAATGTGGGCAATAAGGCGGCGGGGAATCGCTCTGGTGCATCAGCTCATAGCAGTACATGCCGACGCATTGATCCACCGGGCGCTTGACCAGGGCGGCCATGGAACGATTGAGGCGCAGGATGCGGTGCTGATCGTCGAGCAGAACAATAGGGTCAGGAACGGCGTCAAAGGTTCGTTCCCACTCCTGTTTTGCCCGGCTGATTCTGTCTTCAGCAACCTTTTTGTGATAAATTTCCTGTTGGAGCTGGTTGGTGATAATCAGAATTTTGCGGGCCAGAATGAAGCAGAGGGAACAAGTAACAATAAATATGGCGAAAAAAACAGAAAATTCGAGAATCTTATAGAGATGCAGGAGTTTTCGTCCCTCGGCTTCGGTTGCTGTCAGCTGGCTCGAACTGGCGCGGAAGAGGCCTTTGCCTTCCTCGATCATGGCGGTGAAGAGTGGCTCGGTTTCCTGGAGAAAAAGAAGAATGTCCCGACGGTGCCGGGGAAAGTCATGAACCGTCGCTTCACGACGGACAAGCAGGCTTTCAAGGGCTGTCACCTTTTTTTCAAATTCCTGCAGCAGCGGGCGCAACCGGATGATTTCCTGATGTCGTGACAAAGCAGTCGGTGCATAGATAAGCTGTTGGTGGGACTCGCTACCGATTTCCGGGATCAGAGGGGTGGTTTTGTGATAGATTCCACCATGCTCGAGTACATCGAGGGCTGAGCGGATCGCCTCCAGCTCCTGGTCGATGGAGGTTGTGATAATGCGCCGTTTTTCGGGCAGGGGTTCGGGGATGAGTTGATAATAAAAGGATTTGAGATGATAGAGTTTGCCGGAAACCTGTTCGCCGATCACCTGTTCAGCCTGCTGTTCCGCCGCCTTGCGTGCCAGTTTTTCCCCCAGGTGATCAAAGTAGGCATGGGTGGCAAGGAGAAGAATGGAACCAACGAGCAGCACCCCGACAATGGCAAAGAGAAGGGTGAGCGGGTAATGGCGAGTCGGGTTCACGGGTCACCCCGCAGATCGGAGGAGGATGGAGATGCTGTTTGCGGTGTCCGCTCCAGGTTGGTGCACAATTCTCCACCTGTTGGTATTCCTGCTCTGCGGGAAAGCCGGCTGGAAAAGGGCAGGATGAGTTTTTTTGCTGTTGAGCCATCCTCTTTGCGGCTGGTTCACGACTGTTGTCGACTGTCAGAACAGCCGGAACAGGTGTCCTGGCGGAAGGATAGCGGCGTTAGGGCTTTTTCTGGTTCACTGCTGCTCGCGAACGATCTTGATGATTTCTGCCACTGGTTGGCCGTTGGGCGCCTTTGCCTGTGGGTGTAGCTTGACCAGTTCTTCCCAGGTCGACAGTGCGCCTTCTTTATCGTTGAGGTCATAGAGCTGAACGACCCCACGGTTGAAGCGGGCGGTCGGATGGTTAGGGTCAACGGTCAGGGCCCGGTCAAAGGTGGCGATTGCCTCTGTCGGCTTGCCAATACGGCGGTACATGATGCCGAGATCGGTGATCACGTTGGCGTCGTTGGGGTTCAGGGCAAGTGATTTGGTATAGGCCTCGATTGCTTTGGTGAAATTTTCCGTGTCAAAGTAATAGTTGCCGAGTTGGGTCCAGGCCTCCAGGTTGTTCGGGTTGACTGCCACTTCTTTTTCCAGGGCAAGGATGGTAGCGGTTATCTGTTCGTTGGGCGGGGCGGCCTGACTTTGCTGTTTCCCCTGGGGTGGCGGCACCGCGGCCGGCATGGAGCCGCCTTTGTAAACGCTGAAGACTATGCCGGCCAGGAATCCGAAGGCGATGGCCGCGGCGGCAATGAACCATGCTGTCTCTTTCTTGACATATCCATCCGGAACAGTATTGTTTGTCACTGGTCTCACCTGGTTTGCTGGGCACTTTGAGAGAGAAGAGATCGGAGATTCCTGATTGACGGGTGTTGGGCGGTTTGCGTAACCGGCCTCTTTCCATATGCATGTTTAAAAACATATTCGTAAAGGGGTTTTTGGTCAAGATGAAAAGAAAGGGGGACATCCGGTTGTCCGGAAGCGCGATGGAAAACCGGCGGATTGATGTCAAGGGGTAAAGGCGGGATGAAAAAGCGGAGAAGAAAAGGGACCGTTCCACCGGTACTGTCTGATGCTGATTTCCCTGTTGCCGGTTTAGCCGGAGACAGCGACGAGGGATCGTTTGCCGACATGGTGGCGAGAGGGGTGCTCGATGTGCTGGAAGCGGAGGTCGAGAAACCTCCCGAGGATGACGCACAGCGGGCCGCGGCCGGCCTGCTGCCGGTGGATGCGGAACTTGATCTGCATGGCTGCACCTGCCTGGAGGCGAAAATCCGGGTGGAAAATTTTTTGCTGACCGGGCGGCTGGCGGGGCGGCGGGCAGTACGTATTATTACCGGCAAGGGGCTGCATTCCTCCGGACAACCGGTGCTGCCCGATTTTGTCGAAGAGCTGCTCCGGGACCTGGAAGAGTTCGGCTCTGTCCGTCATTACCGATGGGAGCAGGAAGGCAAGGGGCGCAGCGGCGCCCTGATCTGCTATCTTTGATTGTCTCGTAAACTGAAAATTAACCACAGAGGCCGCAGAGTGCACAGATGTAACTAATTGTAATTAAAAATGTTTTATCTGTTTCTCTCAGTGCGCGCTGTGGTGAAAAAGAGTTTACGATTTTATCATCTTTAGCAGTGCAGGCAGGCATCCCTGATCCGGGCGATGGTTTTCTGGTCTGGGGTAAAGGGGATGCGCGGCGGGGGCGGGTGCGGGATATAATTGGTCTGGCTGAAAGGGGTGTTGGCGATATTGCGGTTGTATGCGTGCACCAGCAGGTGTTCCAGGTTGGCGGCATCGGCGCAGTTATAGGCGAGCAAGGTGGCTAGCGCCGCTTTGTCCCCAGCCTGCCGATAGCGGCGCCACAAGAGCACAGCGGCGAAGCCGTCGAGCCCTTCGAGTCCTGGCCTGGCAATGCCCGCGTTTTTTTCACAGGCCTTGAGCCCGCCCTTATAGCCCAGCCGCGCCAGAATAGAGCGCAGGTCGATATGGACCTGATTCAGCCTGGTGGAAAAGAAAGACTCAATGACCGGCAGATCGAAGCCGGTACCGTTATAGGTGACGATGACCTCGTAGGTGGAGATGTCCATTAGAAAATCAGCGAGATTTTCTCCCTGAACATAGGTGTGCAGCCGCTGACCGTCAGCGAGGGCGATGGTGGTGATGGTGCCGCGGTCCCCGTCTGTTTCGATATCCAGATAGGCCGTCTGTTTCCGGAAATGGGGGAAGAGTCTCCAGAGTTGGCCCGCAGGCAGGAGGCGGGCGTAATAGGCCGCGGTTCCGTTGCTTTCAGCCGCGAATTTTTGCAGATGGAAGGTGACCAGATTGATAATTTTCCCTGACAGGGTGGAGGGAAAGGGCGGCCGCCACTGGTCCCAGCTTTGTATTCCCGCAAGCCAGATCTTTTTTTCCGTTTTTGCGCCAATGCCCGGGATGTGGAGGAAGGTGTTGAAGAGCATACGTGTCCGGCCTCGGAAAAGTCGAGCGACAAGGAGAGCGTCACCTCCCTGTCGCTCGCTTGATCCGGCCCTTAGAGCTTGAAGAGCAGGTCGCTGTAGGCAGGAACAGGCCAGAGGTCGGCCGGCATCAGGCGCTCCAGGGCGTCGATGTCGGCACGCAGGCCCACCTGCGCAGGGAAAACCTTGTCACGGTAAGCGGCAGCCTGCTTGTCGACCTTATCGATGGCGCTGGCTTTGCCGGTTTCCGTTTCGAGCTGCTTGAGTTTTTTGTTGGCCGAGTTGAGCAGAACGCTGATTTCACCCAGCAGTTCCTGCTGTACCGCGCCCGCTTTGCCGGCGGCGGCGGCCGAATTGGCCAGTTCTGTACAGTAGCGAATGACCGCCGGCATGTACTGGCGGCGGACCATCTGGATGGCGGTCTGCGCCTCGATGTTGATATGCTTGGAGTACTGCTCGACATAAATATCGTAACGGGAGTGCAGTTCCTCCTTGCTGAGGACGTTGTATTTGCCGAAAAGGTTGATGGCTTTCGGGGTGATAAAGGATTTGAGGGAGTCCACTGTATTGCGGGTGTTGGGAAGCCCCCGTTTTTCCGCCTCTTTTTCCCAGTCGGCGCTGTAGTTGTTGCCGTTGAAGATGATGCGGCCGTGATTTTTCATGGTGTCCTTGACGATTGCCAGGATCTCGGCATTGACATCCTTGGCCTTTTCCAGGCGGGTGGCGATCTCGTCAAGGGCTTCGGCGGCGATGGTGTTGAGCGCGACATTCGGGCCGGAGATGGACTGGGAGGAGCCGACCATGCGGAACTCGAACTTGTTGCCGGTGAAAGCAAAGGGTGAAGTGCGGTTGCGGTCTGTATTGTCCTTCGGCAGTTCCGGCAGGGAGTCGACGCCGATTTTGAGGAACTGGCAACTGCCCTTGGAGCAGATTTTTTCGCCTTTGGCCAGGCTGGCCAGGATGGAGGTCAGCTCGTCACCGAGGAAGACGGAGATGATGGCCGGCGGTGCCTCGTTGGCCCCCAACCGGTGATCGTTGCCGGAACTGCCGCAGGTGCCCCGCATGATGTCGGCGTGAGTGTCAACTGCCTTCAACAGGGCGCAGAGGACGACGAGGAACTGGGCATTGTCCTCCGGAGTCGAGCCGGGATCGAGCAGGTTGATGCCGTCATCGGTGGAAAGGGACCAGTTGTTGTGTTTGCCGGAACCGTTGACCCCGGCATAGGGCTTTTCGTGCAACAGGCAGACCATACCGTGGCGCAGCGCGACTTTCTGCATGGTCTCCATGACGAGCTGATTCTGGTCTGCGGCGATGTTGGTGGTGACGAAGACCGGCGCCATCTCGTACTGGGCCGGAGCAACCTCGTTGTGTTTGGTCTTCGAGGTGATTCCCATCTTCCACAGTTCGACGTCGAGATCCTTCATATAGGCGGATACGCGGTCCTTGATGGCGCCGAAATACTGGTCCTCCAGCTCCTGGCCCTTGGGGGCCGGGGCGCCGAACAGGGTTCTGCCGCAGGTGAGCAGGTCAAGGCGCTTGAGATAGTAATCCTTTTCCACCAGAAAGTATTCCTGTTCTGCACCGACGGTGGAGGTAACGGTGGCTGAGGTGGTATTGCCGAGCGCCTTCAGCACCCGCAGGGCCTGACGGGATACGGCCGACATGGAGCGCAGCAGTGGAGTTTTTTTGTCCAGGGCCTCTCCTTTGTACGAGCAAAAGGCGGTGGGGATACAGAGGGTGACGTTGCCGGCCGCGTCTTCTTTCAGGAAGGCGGGGGAGGTGCAGTCCCAGGCAGTATAGCCGCGGGCCTCGAAGGTAACGCGCAGGCCGCCGCTGGGAAAAGAAGAGGCATCGGGCTCACCCTGAATCAGCTGCTTGCCGGAAAACTCCATGATGATGCCGCCATCCTGGGTGGGTGAAATAAAGGAGTCGTGCTTTTCAGCGGTCGAGCCGGTCAGCGGTTGAAACCAGTGGGTATAATGGGTTGCACCTTTTTCAATGGCCCAGTCCTTCATGGCATTGGCCACAACTGCGGCGGTTTCCGGGGGCAGCGACGCACCGCGTTCGATGGTCTTGCGCAACGCCCGGTAAGTCTCCTTGGGCAGGCGCGCCTTCATCACCTTGTCGCTGAAAACATTGGAGGCGAACAGGGTCGGCAGGCTGACGGTGGTCTGGTTCGGGTAGTCACATCCTAGGCTACATTCGGTACACATTGTCTTCTCCTTGCAAGAGTTGTGCGGTGGGAAATTCCCTTGTTGGTTAGTGACGGTGCGCCGTTACGGCGCGGTCTGATCAATTTCTGGTGTTGTGTCCTGTTTGTGATAAAATGGATATCCGTCTTTTTTCTCTCCTTACAAAAATGTAACATGCCGGCAGGCGATGCGCATCAGGCAGCGGCATGCAGCAGACCGTTTTTGATTTCCTGTTGAAAGACCTCATCGTCGATTCGTTTCCCTTCGTGATCAAGGACATAGAAAACATCGACAATCTGGTCCCCTTTGGTGCCGATTTTGGCCCGGAAGGTGTTGATGCCGAATTCGGACAGGGTCCGGGTGATGTCATATAGCAGTTCGGCCCGATTTTGTGCGTAAACCTCGATGACCGTGAACCTGTCGGACGCCTTGGTGTCGATAATGACCTGGGCGGGCCGGCGCCGGGGGGGCTGGGCCGAACCGGCTAGAATGGCGCGGAATTTCGCGGACAGACGATGGGAGAGGCCGAGGCGGAAATGGATCGCCCGGGTCAGGTCGTCTTGAAGTTTTTTCCAGTTCTGATCGGCAAACTGGTTGTCGATGCTTGATGCAACATGGAGAATATCGACAACCGTGCCGTCATGCCAGGTGTAAATCTGGGCGGCCAGTATCTGCAGGTTGTTTAGGGCGAGAATGCCGCAGATTTTGCTGAGCAGGCCGGGGCGGTCACGGGTCATGATCAGGATTGCCCAGTGATCGTCCTCTGCTCTGGCTTCAAGAATGATCTCCTGCCGGCGCAGTTCGGCATGGAGGGTGAGGTGACGGACGACCTCCTCCGGGCTGTTGCCGAACAGGTAGTCGTCCGGCAGAATCGTTTCGGGGACGGGCATGGGGCTGTCCAGCATGCTCCTGATCTGTTCCCGCATCCAGTGCAGCTCCTGGGCTGGATCGGGCAGGGCGAGATCGTTGCGACCGAGGATGTTGGCGATTTTCAGGTAGAGCTGGAGCAGCAGGGCACCCTTCCAGTCGGACCAGGCCGACGGGCCGGTCGCCCTGGCGTCGGCAAGGGCGAGCAGGTAGAGCATGGTCAGGCGATCAGGATCCTGAATGTGCCCGGCGCAGCGGATGATCAGCGCTTCGTCCTCCAGGTCGCGGCGCTGGGCGATCTCCGGCAGATAGAGATGTTCGCGGACAAGAAAGGCCAGACAGTCGATATCCGCCGGGGGCAGGCCGAGACGGGAACCGATGCTGCAGGTCAGTTCGGCGCCGTGCTCACAGTGGTTGCGGCCGTATCCCTTACCGATGTCATGCAGGAGTGCGGCCAGAAAGAGGAGATGAGGCGATGGCACACTGATGAAGAGCGCATGGTCAGTGTCCCGCAGGCGGTGCATCTCCTCCACCGTCTGCAACAGATGGCGATCCACGGTGTAGAGATGGTAGATGTCATGCTGGGCCAGGGACTGAAGGTGAACAAACTCCGGGATGAAGGCGCCGAGCACACCGGTTTCCAGCATCTCGGTCAGAGCCAGCAGCGGCGCCTGCGGCGATTGCAGGGTGTCGAGAAAGATCCGGCCGGCCAACCGCGAGTGGCGGATTTTCTCCGCCACGGCGGACAGCTGTCCGCTGATCACTTTTTTGGTGCGGTGATGCAATGGGCAGCCATGCTTGCCAACATGGTAGAAGGCGCGCATGATGAGCTGCGGTCGGGTGCGGATGGCATCCTGATCCGCAAGATGAATGCGTCCTTGGCGCAGAAAGATCCCTTTCTCAAGATTTTTGTCCCGGGGTGGGGTGGTGGATGGTGGCAGTCCGAGAACCTCTCCGGCGTGCTCGAAAAAGAGATCACTGGTCACGGCAATGGTCTGCATATGACCGTGGACATCGCGCATGAACCGCTCCACTCCGAGCATTCCCTCAGCGTCTGCGTAACCGAAAAAGGCCGCCATTTCCTCCTGGTGTTCAAAAAAAAGTTGGTCATTCTTGCGGCCGCTGAGATAATGCAAGCGGTTTCTGACCCTGATCAGGGCGTTGTGTGCCTCAGTGAAAAGGTGAAGTTCCTCGGCGTTCAGCAGTCCGGCCCGCTCCAGTTCTGCGGCGGACCGGAGGCTGAAAACCACCTGGCTTGACCAGAGCATGGCCTGAATGTCCCGCAGTCCGCCGCGGCTTTCCTTGATGTGGGGCTCGAGGAGAAAGCTGTGATTGCCGAATCGTTGGTGGCGTTTTGTTCGGTGCAGCAGCATGTTCTGTAAAAATTCATTGCGCCGGCCGTCGATGAAGCGGGCTCGAAAGTCCGCCTGCAGGCCAGTCAGCAGGTCGGTGTTGCCGGCAATGAGGCGGGCGTCGAGCAGGGCGACCTGGAGAAAAAAATCTTTGCCCGCCTCTTCCAGGCAGGAGGTGGGGGTTCTTACCCCATGCCCTACCTCCAGTCCCGCATCCCACAGGGGATAAAAAACGGCCTCTGCCACGCTTGCCGCCAGCCCGTCGGAATAATCGTCATGCAGAAGCATCAGATCAATGTCGGAATAGGGGAAAAGCTCCCTTCTGCCGTAGCCGCCGAGAGCGACCAGGGCCATGGTGCCCTCGGCGGCCCGGCTGCGGACAAAGTACTCCGTGAGCGCCGTGTCCATGAGACAGGTGTGCTTTTCCAGGAGGGCGCGGCCGCTTAAGCCCTCCCGCCAGAGGGCTTCAAGGGCGGCACGTTTGGCTCGCAGGCCGGTCGTCATGTCAGATGGCATCCTCGCCGGTCTCGCCGGTTCGGACCCGGATGACCTGTTCAACCGGCAGCACGAATATTTTGCCGTCGCCTATTTTCCCGGTGAGGGCGGCATTGCGGATGGTGTCGATGATCTCGCTGACTTGTTCACTCCTGACAATGAGCTCAATCTTGATTTTTGGGATGAAATCAACCACGTATTCGGCACCCCGATAGATTTCCTTGTGGCCTTTCTGGCGACCGTAACCCTTGACCTCGGTCAGCGTCATTCCTTTGATGCCCAGGCCGTTCAGTGCTTCCTTGACGTCGTCAAGCTTGAACGGCTTGATGATGGCTTCGATTTTTTTCATGGCATTCTCCTGTGTTGCAATTCAGTCAATTTCCTGCGGATCGAAGGGACAAACAAGCGATGTTAATCGGGCCGTGGCGTCGGCTGAAATGTCCCGGTTGCTTCTGTTTCATCTTACCGCAAAGGATATCGGTTGAAAGCTTTTTTCTGTCCCGTTCACATGGTGTAGGCGGTTTCGCTGTGGGCGCTCTGGTCGAGGCCAACAACCTCCTCCTCCTCGCTGACCCGCAGGCCCCCGCAGACAAGAGAAGTCGCTTTCAGAAGCAAGAGACTGACTGCAAAGGCATAGGCGCCAACCACGCCGACGCCGAGCAATTGAGTCAGCAGGAAGGAGCCGTTACCGGCAAAAAGGCCTTCTGCGCCGGCCGGATTGACGGTTTTGCTGGCGAAAAGACCAAGGCAGATTGTGCCAATGACGCCACCCATGCCGTGGATGCCGACCACGTCAAGACTGTCGTCAAAGCGGAGCCGGTTTTTGATTGTCACCGCGGCATAGCAGGAGAATCCGGCGATGAGCCCGATCAGTACCGCAGCGTTTGGCGAGATGAAGCCCGCTGCCGGTGTCACCGTGGCCAGGCCGGCGATGGCTCCTGAAGCAGCGCCAAGGGTGGTTGGTTTTCCCCGGTGGCGCCACTCGACAAGGAGCCACATGCCCATGCCGGCCATGCCGGCCAGATGGGTTGCGATAAAGGCGGTTGCCGCAACGCTGTTGGCTGCCAAGGCGCTGCCGGCGTTGAAGCCGAACCAGCCGAACCAGAGGAGTCCGGTGCCGAGCAGGGTCATCGGGAGGCTGTGAGGGATAAAGCTGTCCCGGCCCAGCCCCTTGCGTGGTCCGAGGATGATCACCGTGGCTAGGGCTGCCATGCCGGAGGTGAGGTGGACGACAAGGCCGCCGGCAAAATCGAGAACCCCTCTGGCTGCGAGCCACCCGCCGCTGCCCCATACCCAGTGGCAGACGGGGTTGTAGACGAAGATGGTCCAGAGCAGGCTGAAGAGGAGAAAGGGGCCGAACCGCATCCTTTCAGCAAAGGCGCCGGTGATAAGGGCCGGGGTGATGACTGCGAACATGCACTGGTAGATCATAAAGACATTGTGGGGGACGGTTGTCGCATACAGGGGGCTTGGTTCGCTGGTGACGCCCTGCAGGGCGAAATATGACAGGTCGCCGATCAATCCGGCCAGGTCCGGGCCGAAGGACATGCTGTAGCCGATGTAGATCCATTCGATACTGATGACAGAAATCATAACAAGCGACTGAAGGATGGTGCCGAGTACGTTTTTGCTGCGGACCATACCTGCATAGAAGAGGGCAAGGCCTGGAGTCATGAGCAGCACGAGGGCGGCGGCAACAAGAAGAAATGCGGTGTCGGATCCTGAAACCATGGGGCGGTGTCCTTGTGGTAATGTGGGATAAAGGAGTTTTCAGGACCAGAAGCAAAAGGCGTGCCGTATTTGTTTTGTTGTTTAGTTTGTTGATTTTTGGAGCTTTCTTGATTTTCAGGCAGATGATTCAAAATGATTCAGGTTGCAAAAATGTAATTTTTATTTTTTTAAATTACAAAATTGTATTACTTCGAGATGACGCGGTAGCTGTCGAAGATGATTGAGGCGAGTGGTCCGTCCGGCCAGGCCTTTTTCAGCCAGGATTCGAGATTACGGATCATTTCGCCCCGCGCCAGGGCATAGCGCCGAAGTTCCTCGGGAGGGCGATTGCTGTAAAACTGATAGATAGCGTCGCGGACAGCGGCTTTCTGGCCTTCCGGGAGGGGCTGGCCGGGGTCGAGCAAAAGGACGAGGGTCAGGTCGACACTGATCGTCGCCTTGCCGCCGTTGTTTTCCTGGTGGGTGGTGATGAAAAATCCGGGTAATGACCATTTTTTTCGATTTTTGCTGGCAAGAACGGTCTGGTTGTCGGGCGGCGGTGTGATCGCGACTGAGGATGGCGGAAGGGGGGCGGGAATGTCCGGGGCAGGAAAGGGGACGGCAACCGTGGCGGGTGGTGTTTTCTGCTCGCTCGCCAGTTGCAGTTCATTCGTGGTGGTGCGGAAGAAGAGCACGGCAGCCAAGGCGACAAGAGGCAGGAGGCAAAAGGCGGGAAGAAGTATTTTTTGAACGCGGGGCCGTCCTCCATACCAGGTGCGGCAGCGGGCAAGCTGCAGAATGGCGGCGGTAAGAAGGGGAGCCGGTCTGAAGGGCTGCCGGGGTTTGTCGACCGGGGGATGATCGGTGGCGACGGTGGCGGGACTTTTGGTTGTTTTCTCTGCCGATCCTTCTTCCAGCAGGGCGGCGAGATTCATGTCATCCTGGGCTTGCTGGCCGGTTGATATTTCCCCTTCCTCATCAGGGGACAGCATGAAATCCTCGGCCTGAAATGCCGATTCCCAATCTCCGCCCAGGTCGTCGTCCAACCCTTCCGGCAGATCGAAATCAAACAGATCCTTTTTTTTGGGGTCAGAGGCCATGAGTTTCTTCCGGGGAATGTCGCCGATTCTCCATCAACGGCAACGTTGCCGGCCGGTCAGCCACCAAAGACTTTGCTGATTTTTTCTCCTAGTGTCTCGGCGGTGAAAGGTTTGACGATATACTGACTGACCTTGGCCTTGACGGCGAGAATGATATTGTCCTGCTGGGCCTCGGCCGTCACCATGATAAAAGGGATGGCACTCAGTTTCGCATCGGCACGCACATGCTTGAGGAGATCGAGGCCGGTCATTTTGGGCATGTTCCAGTCAGAAATGATCAAGTCGATCTTTTCGGATTTGAGAATGTCCACGGCTGTGGTGCCGTCATCTGCCTCGACGATGTTTTTATATCCCAGTTGCACCAGAATGTTTTTGACAATGCGTCGCATGGTGGCAAAATCATCAACAACAAGCACTTTCATGTTGGTGTCAGGCATGTCATCCTCTCTTCGAAAAAGGCTTTTTTTACCACTGAGAGCACAGAGGAACGAGTGAGAATTACAGTCAGTTCTTTCCGTGCGCTCCGGAGCCACTGTGGTTGATTCTCAGTATGAGCGAAACCATCAGTTTTTATGGGGTCAGTTCTGTTGAACGGCAACAGCGGATAAATCGGCAGCCGGCAATTTGCACAGGCAACACCTTAAAAATATATGATTTTGCCGGCCGCGTAAAGGTCTGAATCAGATGGAAAGAGCTTTTTTTAATTTCGTGCGCAGGCGGAGCATTGCCTTGCTGTGCATCTGGGAAATACGTGATTCGGTATAGCCGAGAATGTGGCCGATTTCCTTCATGGTCAGCTCATTGTAATAATAGAGGGAAACGGTCAGTCGCTCCTTCTCGGGCAGTTGGTCGATGGCCTGGGCGACGAGATCACGGATCTGGGAGCGGTTGATGGTGGAAAAGGGATCCATATCCGCTCCCGGAGCAGGTTCCGGGATGAGGTCATCGAGCGACGAATCCGGATGGCGTTGGCGCAGCAGCTCGATATCGAGGAAGGTGATGGTTTTTGTCTCGTCCAGCAGCCGGTGAAAATCCTCCAAAGAAATATTCATCCGAGCCGCAACCTCTTCATCGGAGGCAGGGCGGCCCAGTTTTTTTTCCAGTTCGAAATAGGCCTGTTCCAGTTCCGTGATTTTGCGTCTGATGGAACGCGGCACCCAGTCCAGGGCGCGTAATTCATCGAGCATCGCCCCTTTGATGCGGAATTCGGCGTAGGTCTTGAACTGGACGTTCTTGTTGACGTCAAATTTGTCGATGGCGTCGATGAGACCGATGATGCCGCAGCTGATGAGGTCATCCAGCGACACCTGGGACGGCAGCCGGCTGGCCAGCCGGGAGGCGATATACTTGATCAGTGGCGTGTAGGTCAGGATCAACTCGTTGCGCTTGTCGGCCGTCATTTCCGACGACGGGCTGAAGTACGCCCTGGTGTAATCCTTAAATTTCGGTGATGATTGCTTGTTCATGTGCAGAGAGAGATGCTCGCGTGTTTCCTGCCAATGCGGCGTTTTGCCGGTTTTCCCTTGACGGTCCTGATGGGTAACCCTTTTGCTGGCGGGTGGAAATGACCCAGTGTGGTGCTTCCAGACAGTTCGCCACTGCCTGGAAGTATATTACAATTCCAGCAGGCCTTGCCAGAAAAATTTAATGTTTCCGTCGCAGTGCGGGCTTATCGTTTCGTCGGCCAGCAGAGCGGCGAGTTTGGCGAAGTGGTGTGCGGCCGGCGATTGGGGGGAGGCCACCACCAGCAACCGTTGATTGCGCACCGCCTGGGGCAGCTTGCTGTCCAGCGGAATGTGACCGAGATAATCGAGGGAGACGGTGTCAAGGAAACGATCTGCTACTGCAGTGAGCTGGCGAAACACGGCAAGCGCCTCTTTTTCCGAGTGGGCGCAGTTGACGAGGATGCGGAATTTTTTTACGTCATGCCGGGAGGAGAGCACCTTGATCATGGCGTAGGCGTCCGTAAGCGAGGTTGGTTCGGGGCTCAGAACGATAATGCGTTCCTGGGCGGCGAGGGTGAAATAAATGACATTTTTGTTAATTCCGGCGGCGGTGTCGATGAGGACGATGTCCGTCTGTTCCCCCATTTCCGCCATCTCGGCAAGAAAATAGAGTTTCTGCTCCTCAGTCAGTTCCGCCAGCTCGAGAATCCCGGAACTGGCGGGCAGGATGGAGATGCCGCCCGGACCTTTGACCAGGATGTCACGCAGGCTCTTTTCCCCGAGCAGAACATGATGGAGGTTGTAACGGGGGGTGAGTCCCAGCAAAACATCAACATTGGCGAGATTGAGGTCCGCATCGAGGATCAGCACCCTTTTCTCTTTTTGGGCCAGGCAGTAGGCGAGGTTGACGACAATGTTGGTCTTGCCCACCCCCCCTTTGCCGCTGGTGACGCAGATGACGCGCGGGGAGGCGGAACTGGCGGAGAAGGTTCGTCGGGTCGCAGGATTGCGTGTCTGCCCCATGATTTTTGCCAAGGTGTCTGCCTGGTTCATAGATTGTGTCCTCATGATATGCCGTTGCCGGAGTAAGAATGGGCCGCATCAAGAATCGCCGACCATCCTTTTTTGAACAGTCGCTCCAGCAGGGGAAGGGAGGCGATGAAAAAATCTTCCGGCACCTTCTGACCGGTTGCCAGAAAGGTGATCGGAATGCCGGCGCCGGCGATCTGCTGGCACAGGGTTGCATAGGCCCTGGTCTCATCAAGCTTGGTAAGAATGAGTCCGACCGGTGCGAGCGGCGCATACACCTTGATGATGTGTTCCAGATCCTCTTTTTTGGTCGGCGCACTCAGGACAAGCTGGATGTCAACCCGGGGCAGGGGGGAAAACCAGTCAGCCAGTTCCTGCACATGCCGCTCGTCGTAGGGACTTTTGCCAGCGGTATCGAGAATGATCAGATCGGCAGCGCCCTGGCGTTCAACGGCGCGGCGTAGATCGCGGTGCCGTAGCACGATCTCGCAGGGGATTTGCATGATCCGGGCGTAGGTGCGCAGTTGGTCGGTGGCGCCGATACGGTAACAGTCCATGGAAAAGAGGGCGACCCGGCGATTTTCCCTGATGGTGTACCAGGCGGCGATTTTCGCTGCGGTTGTCGTTTTGCCGACGCCGGTGGGACCGGTCAGGGCGAGGATGGCCGGTTTGTCCGGGCGGCCAAGATCAGGTGGGGAGACCCGCAGCTGGCTGATCAGTTCATCCCGCCAGCGGCTCACTTCGACGGGATCGGGCCGGCTGGTCGCAGCCGATGCAGGAGGGGGAGGCATCCCCGGTTTTTCCTTCACCGGCGGGTGCACCCCCTTCTGGCGCAACAGTCCGGCAAAGCGTTTGCGCAGGTCATGGGATTCGAGGACGATTTCCCGTTCCGCATCACGCCGGTTTTTTTGTTCCCTGGCCGCTGGACCTCCGGCGGCGGAGGCGGCCCGGAAGGTCTGGTAACCATAAATCGTCGGCCCCGCCTTTTCCGCCGCCGGACTTGCCGAGCCGGTCGGGGGCAGGGTGATCTCCTCGATGTCGTAGTCCATCGCTGCCAGGACCTCGTGGCGTTGATCAGGAGTGCCGGGGTCCAGGGTCTTGCTGGACAGGATAACGGCATTGTCGCCCAGCTCTTTCTTGATCAGAGCGAAGGCCGTTTTGCTGTCCGGTGCTTCAAATCGTCGTATGCGCATGGGTGCCGGTTCGTTGCGGAAGCTGTTGGGAGGCGGTCCGGCACACAGGGGGATCCGGCCGCTGATCCATTATTTTTTTCGATTCACATCCACCGTGCCCAGGGAGTGGATCTTCGCCTGGCTGGTCAGTTCGTTGTGGGACAGGACTACGACCTGGGGCAGAAAGCGTTCGATCAACCGGCGCAGGTGACGGCGCAGCACCGGCGCGCAGATCACTGCTGGTTGATAGCCCTGCTGGGTCACCCGTTCAACCGCGTGTTGCAGAGACTCGATGATTTTTTGCCCCATGGCCGGATCGATGGCAAGAAAGGAGCCCTGTTCGGAGCTCTGTACGGACTCCCTGATCAGATCTTCGACCTGGGTGCTCAGGGTAAGGACAAACAGAGTTCCCTCGTTATCGGCCAGGGTGTTGACAATGGAGCGGGCCAGTTTCTGCCGCACGTATTCGGTGAGAATCTCAGTGTCCTTGCTCATCGGCGCGTAATCGGCCAGGGTCTCGCAGATGGTCAGCAGATCACGGATCGACACCCGTTCACGCAGCAGGTTCTGCAGCACCTTCTGCACCTTGCCGAGCGGCAGCAGGCCGGGGACCAGCTCCTCCACCACCTTGGGATGGGTCTTGGCGAGGTTGTCGAGGAGTTTCTGGGTATCCTGACGACCGAGCAGTTCATCGGCATGGGTGCGCAGCACCTCGGTCAAGTGGGTGGCGACCACGGTGGCCGGATCAACCACCGTGTAGCCGGCGAGCTGTGCTTCATCCTTCTTCTCCGGCTTGATCCAGAGAGCCGGCAGTCTGAAGGCCGGTTCAACGGTGGGAATTCCTTCGATTTCCCGTTTTGCCGCGCCGGAATCCATGGCGAGGAAATAACCCATCATCAGTTCGCCCCGGGCGATCTCAACGCCCTTCAGGAGGAGGACGTACTCGTCCGGTTTGATCTGCAGATTGTCCCGTACATGCATCGGCGGAATGACAAGCCCCATATCCATGGCGAACTGGCGGCGGATGCCGCGGATGCGTTCCAGCAGATCACCTTCCTGGGCCTCGTCCACCAGGGGAATCAACCCGTAGCCTACCTCAAGCTCGAGCACATCAAGGGGGAGAAGGGCATCTACCGTTTCCGGCGCACCAGGCGGCGGGCCGGTCTCCCGCCGGCGCTCTTCGGCCATGGCCTCTTCCTGTTTTTCCGTCTCCTGACGCTGGAAGGCGAGCCAGGCCACCCCGCCCATGGCGGCGCCCAGCATGAGAAAGGGCAGATGGGGCAGGCCGGGAATGAGTCCGAAAAACATGATGATGGCTGAAGAAACAGCCAGGGCCTGGGGCTGGCGACCGAACTGCCGGGAAAGCTCGATGCCCATGCTGCTGTCGGAGGCGGCGCGGCTGACGATGATGCCGGCCGAGGTGGAAATGATCAGCGAGGGAATCTGGGAGACCAGGCCGTCGCCGATGGTGAGCAGGGTGTAGGTTTCCCCCGCCTGGCCGATGCTGATGTTCTGCAGGAAAACGCCGATGAACAGGCCGCCCATGATGTTGATCAGCATGATGATGATGCTGGCAATGGCCTCGCCCCGCACGAATTTGCTGGCGCCGTCCATGGCGCCGTAAAATTCCGATTGGCGGCTGATCTCGCTGCGTCGTTTTTTGGCCTGCTCTTCGTTGATCAGGCCGGCATTGAGGTCGGCGTCGATGGCCATCTGCTTGCCGGGCATGGCATCCAGAGTGAAGCGGGCCGCCACCTCGGCGATACGGCCGGAACCTTTGGTGATGACGATGAAGTTGATCAGCACCATGATGAGAAAGATGATGAGCCCTACCGCAAAGTTGCCGCCTACGACAAAGTTGCCGAAGGACTCGATGACCCGGCCGACGGCGCCCTGACCTTCGTGGCCGTGCAGCAGAATGAGCCGGGTGGAGGCGATATTGAGCGAAAGCCGGTAGAGGGTGGTGAGCAGCAGCAGGGAGGGGAAGGCGGAGAATTCAAGCGGATCGGTATTATACATGGAGACGAGCAGGATCACCAGGCTCATCGTGATGCCGAGCGACAGCAGCAGATCGAGCACCAGAGTGGGCAGCGGCAGGATCATGATCATCAGGATGCAGACCACGCCCACCGCCATCATCAGGCTTGATGAGTCGAGGTTTAATGTTTTTATGCCGATTCTGTCAGCTTTTTCCGCCATAACAGTGGTGAATTGTTCCTTCCGGTATCCGGTTTTTTATTTGGTTACGCGCTTTTCTTCTTCAGACCATACACATAGGCCAGTACTTCGGCAACTGCCTGGAAGAGATTTTCCGGTATCTGTTCGTTGATTTCGACATTTTTGTATAGGGCCTGGGCCAGGGGCTTGTCCTCGATCACCGGAATATTGTGTTGCCGGCCGATTTCCTTGATGCGTTTGGCGATGACTCCGGCTCCTTTGGCAAGCACGGTAGGGGCGTTCATGGTAGCGCTGTCGTAAGCCAAGGCAATGGCCAGCCGGGTCGGGTTGGTGATGATGACATCCGCCTTCGGCACCTCGGTCATCATTCGCTTGCGCGCCATCTGCATCTGGATGGAACGGATGCGGCCCTTGACATGGGGATCGCCCTCGGTCATCTTCGCCTCTTCCTTGACCTCTTGTTTGGTCATTTTCATCTTTTTCATGAACTGCCAGCGTTGAAAGGCGTAATCAAGGGCAGCCAACACGGCGATGATGATCGCCGCCTTGAGGAATATCCAGAAGGAGACTTCGGCGTAAAAGACGAGGATGGAAAAAACTTCCTGGTCCATCAGCGGCAGGAAGCGGTCGATGTTTTTCATGATCTCCCGGTAGGCGACAAAGCCGACAATGGCCAGTTTGGCGATGGATTTCACCGTGTTGGCCAGGGTTTGCAGGGAAAACATCCGCTGTATTCCTTTGATTGGGTCGATTTTTTCGAGTTTCGGGGCCATCTTTTCCGTGGTGAAGAGAAAGCCTACCTGGGCATAGTTGGCGGCCAGGGCGGTGAGGAAGAGGACGGCGAGCAATGGCGCGATGAGCAGCGCCGTCTGTTGTACGGAGTGGATGGTGAGAAAGAGCATGTTGCCGGGCACGATGTCAATGGCGTGCAGTTGGGAGAGGTAGTGGCGCAATAGTTCAAGCATGCCCTGCAGCAGATAGCCGCTCATTAGATAAAGGGTCAGCAGGCCGAGCAGCAGCACCGCGGCGGATGGGATCTCCATGCTTTTCGCCACGTCACCCTTTTTTCTCGCATCCTGCAGCCGGCGCGAGGTCGGTTGTTCGGTTTTTTCCTGACCGCTCTGTTCTTCCGCCATCCGTTAACCTCCCAGGCCGCGGGCGAGCTGCGGCAGGATGCGCCCAAGCATGTCGAACTGCCCCATCATCAGAGGCAGGAAATAGGTCAGCGACAGGCCGACAAAGATCAGACCCACCGCGATATTAAGCGGCATGCCGACAATGAGAATGGGAATCTGCGGCACGGTTTTGGCGATGATGCCCATGGCGACATGGGAAAAGAAGACGGCAGCCGAGGCCGGCGCCATGATTTTGACGGCCATGAAGAACATGCGTCCCGCCCCCTGCATCATGCCGTCCACCGTCGCCTGGCGGAGGTGGAGGGTGCCGGGTGCCACCCAGGTATAACTTTCCACCAGGGTGCGAAAATAAAGATGATGACCATTGACGCTCAAGAAGATGAGAATGGCGATGAGGTTCCAGAACTGGCCGGTCAACGAGGTCTGGACGCCGTACTGGGGATCCATGACGCCGGCCATGCCCATGCCCATCTGGATATCGACCATCTGACCGGCGATCTGGATGGCGTCAAAAACCATTCGGGCAAAAATAGCGAGAATGGCGGCAAAGAAAACCTCGCTGATGATGAAAAGAACAGAACCCGTCACAGAACCGGGCAACTGTCCGGCGGAAACCGGCACCACCGGCAGGAGAACAAGGGAGGTGGCAAGGGTGGCAAGGATCTTCACCTGGGAGGGAACACTGCGGGAGCCGGTGACCGGCATGAGAAAAAGCAGGGGACCGACCCGGATCATGATGATGACCAGGCTCAGGAACTGATTGGCGGTCCAGGCGAGCAGCGAAGGATCAACCATAATTTTTCCCCTAACGGATAATATCCGGGATGCTCAGGAAAAGAGAGCTGGTGTAATCAGTCAGCTTGATCAGCATCCAGGAGGAAAAAAAGAGCAGGGCAAGCATGACGGCGACGATTTTCGGCACAAAGGTGAGGGTCATCTCCTGGATCTGGGTGGTTGCCTGAAACAGGGCGACCAGCAGGCCAACCACCATGCCGACCAAAAGCAGCGGTGCGGACAGCAGCAGGGTGATGGTGATGGCGTTCTGGCCGAGGGTGACGGCCTCCATGGGAATCATGACAGGACTCCAAAGCTTTTTACCAGGGAGCCGACGATGAGATACCAGCCGTCGACCAGTACAAAGAGCAACAGTTTGAACGGCAGGGAGACCATGACCGGCGGCAGCATCATCATGCCCATAGAAAGCAGGACACTCGCCACTACCATGTCGATGACGAGAAAGGGTAAATAGAGGATAAAGCCGATTTGAAAGGCGGTTTTCAGCTCACTGATCACAAAGGCCGGTACCAGAATGGTGGTGGGGACTTCGTCACGATTGTCCGGTTTCGCCATCTTGGCGATACCGAGAAAAAGCGCCAGATCTTTTTCACGGGTCTGTTTGAACATGAAGGTGCGCAGCGGTTTGATTCCATCCTCGTAGGCCTGCTGCAGGCCGATTTTTTCCTCCATATAAGGTTTGACCGCCGTGTCGTTCATCTCCCGCAGTACCGGCGTCATGATAAAAAAGGTCAGGAATAGAGACAGGCCGATCAGAAGCTGAGCCGGCGGCATCTGCTGGGTGCCCAGCGCAGTGCGCAGAAAGGAAAAGGCCACCACCAGCCTGGTGAAACAGGTCATCATCAGGATGATGGCCGGCGCCATCGAGAGAACGGTGAAGATCAGCAGGATCTCGATGAGCACCGCCACTTTTTTCGGGTCCTCGGTCTCGGCAAGGCCGACCTGGACGGTGGGCAGGGTGACGGCCAGGGCCTCGGTCACCAGCAGAAAAAGGAGAAGGGCAGGCAGCAAGACGAGCAACCGTTTCATGAGCCGCCTCCGGATAGCGCCTTGCCGAGCAGGGTGGAAAAGGAGGTGGCGGGCTGGCTTTTCTGTCCCTCGGCCGGCAGGGCAATGGACTCGGAATCCAGTCGGCCGAGCAGGGTGATCTGCTGCTCGGTGACGCCAAGGGCAAGGGTCTGGTCCGCCACCCGGACCACGGCAACGAACTTTTTCGGGGCGATCATTTTCGTGTCGAGAATGGTGATGAGGCCGAGCTGGCTTCCGGTTGCCGGCGTCAAACCGAATTTTCGCATCAGTTTGGCAAACACCAGGACAAGCCCCAGGGTCAGCAGCAGGGCGCCGAAGACCTTGAGTAACAGGAGGCCGAGGGTGGCGGCCTCGCTCATGGCGGTCAACGGGGCGGTCACCGCGCCGGGCGGGCTTTCCCCTCCGGCGACCGCGGACGGCAACAGCCCGATGACGGCAGCATGGCATACCGTTTGAGCAATGCAGGCGGCTCGGCTCTGTGGAAAGCGGATGATCATCATGGCAAGTGTGTCAGTCTTCCAGGTCCGGGCACATGGTCAGCCCATGTTTTTGATGCGGTCTGCCTGGCTTATTATTTCTGTTATGCGGACGCCGAACCGTTCGTTGACGACAATGACCTCGCCCTTGCCGAGCAGTTTTCTGTTGATATAGATCTCCACCGGTTCACCCGCAGCCTTTTCCAGCTCTACCACCGAACCCTGGGTCAGTTGCAGCATTTTGTCGATGATCATGGTGGTTCGTCCCAGCTCCACCGACACATCAAGGGGAATGTCAAGGAGAAAATCCAGGTTGTGGGAGGCGCCTGCCGCCACTTCTCCGGCGTGCAGCTCGTCGAAGCCGGCGGGGCGGGCCCCGCCCCCGTTCTGTGAGGCCAGGGAATCCCAATCGTCGCCGGCGGCGCCGTTTTCCGCACCTTTTTTCGGGCTTGCTTCCTCAAGGGCGCTGGCCCAGGCGTCATCCAAAGATTCGTCAGCCATGTCTGCTCTCCATTGTTATAACACTGTTGATTCTATTCCAGAGTACGTTTGCAGTCGTGCCGGAATCGGCCGCCACGGCCATGATCTGCACGTGAAATGAGCAGGTTCCGTCCTGTCGACCGCTCAGTCCCGTTCCTGTACAAATACCTTTCTTTTAATGAGAAACGCCTTGTTGCCGCGGTGAATGCCGGGTGAACCCATGTATTTGCGGATGCCGGCGACAAAGGCCGGCAGCATTTCGTCCTTGCGCTTGTCAAGCTGGATGATGTCGCCGACCTCAAGGCTCAGGATGTCGCCGGCGGGAAGTTGCGTTCGTCCCAGTTCAACCTTCAGTTCCAGGGGAACGTTTCTGATGTTTTCCGTCAGAATACGCTTGAGGCTGATGTCTTCCTCGCTCTGTTCCCGCATGAAGGTGGTCATCAGTTTCTGTTTGACCGACTCCAGGTTGGTCACCGGGATACAGGAGGTGATGCTGCCCACCGCCCGGTCCATGTCGACTTCGTAGCGGTTGATGATGACCACGTCCTCCGGTTCACAGATTTTGGCAAACTGCGGGTTAATTTCGCTGCGCACGTGCTGCACCTTGATCGGCTGCAGGGAGTACCAAGCCTTTTCCAGGTCGGTCAGTATAAGATTGACGATGCGTTGGATCAATCGCTGTTCGATGCCGGTGAAATCCCGGCCCTCAATACGGACATTGCGGGTACCGCTGCCGCCTAGAAAGCACTCGACAAAGGCGAACACCAGCTTGGGTTCAATAACGAAGAGGGCGTGGCCGCGGAAGGGGTCCATCTTGAAGATCTGCAGGCTGCTCGGTACCGGCAGGGTGCGGACAAAGGCGCCGAACCTCTCCAGTTCCATGGGCACGGCGGTAATGTCGAGAATGCGACGAAGGGCGGCGGAGATCGACGTTCTGATGGAGCGGAGGAAGACGTCGTTGATCGCCTCCATGGCCGGCATTTTGACCTGAACGATTCGTTCCTGCCGGCTGAAGTCATAGGCGGTGTATTCAAGCGCCTCTTCGTCGATGTGTTCTTCAGGTTCTTCGATGTCGCCGCCGGCAATGCCCTTGAGCAGGGCATCGACTTCATCTTGGCTGAGGATCTGTTCCATAAGGTGTCCGTTTTTGCCGGGAATAGAATAGGGGTGACCGGCGGTCGCTGATCTTACTGAACGACGAATTCGGAAAAGTAGATGTTTTTGATCCTGTCCGGCTTGGTCACCCGGTTAAAACGATCGAGCAGTTCGTCCCGGATGCGCAGTTTGCCTTCCGGGGTCATCACTTCTTCAAAGGATAAGCTGGTCAGCATCATGATGACGATGTCGCGGAGTTTGGGCGCCAGTTTTTTGGCCCGTTCCGCAGCTTCGCCCGTTTCGACCTCCATGCTGATGGTCATTTTCAGGTAACGGTTGCCCTTGGGGTCGGCCAGGTTGACGACAAAGGGATCCAGAGCGACCATTTCCCCCACCGCGTTGGGGGGCGGGGTCTGGGCGGTCGTCGCCTCTTCCGGGATCGGTTGCGGGGCGAAAAAGGTGGTGTAGGCGAAAAAACTACCGCCGCCGAGGATCAGAATGGCTGCCCCGAGGATGATGAACAGCATCATGCGTGATTTTTTTTTGGGTTGACCGTTGCCGTCCGCCGTCTTGGCTCCATCGTCTGCCATGGTGATGTCTCTCCTGAAAAAATGTTCGGCCTGTGCCACGGGTTGTTCACTGTTTATGGCAAGTAGTATGCCATAGATGGTTGCATTCGTAAATGCCTTGATAACGCCCTGTTTTGTCAGCGAGAGTTTTTGTCGGCTGCGGACAGGTGACCCAGGGGGGCGGCGGAAAGGTCATTTTTCTGACTGGCTGCGTTCTGCGAGAGTCAGAAAAGCCAACAGGAACGGCCGGAACGGCGATGACAAAAAGAAGCGAGTGTGGTAAATCAATCTCGCATTTTTGCTGGTTTCGGAAAAAAGATGGTCCCGTAAAAACCCGCAAACCATGGCGGGCGGGAACAAGAAAACAACGGGCTACAATACATCGCCCGTCGGAATCGTGGCTTTTTACGATTCCGACAAAAAAACGAAATTCAACCACAGAAACCACCGAGCCCGCCGAGATAGCGGCCGGTCATGAAAACATTTTCTCTGTGTCCTCTGTGCCAGCAGTGGTCAACAGGACTTTTTAGGGTTTCATCAAACGAAGGAGAGTTGCAATGGGAAAAACCGTTACCGAAAAAATTCTTGCCAATCATCTGGTCGAAGGGGAGATGGTGCGGGGCCGGGAGATCGGCATTCGCATCGACCAGACCTTGACCCAGGACGCCACCGGCACTATGGCCTATCTGGAGTTCGAGTCCATCGGCATCCCCCGGGTGCAGACCGAATGTTCCATCTGTTACGTCGATCACAATTTGTTGCAGTCTGATTTTAAGAACGCCGACGACCACCGTTTTCTTCAGTCCATTGCCCGGAAATACGGGCTCTATTTTTCACCACCGGGCAACGGTATCTCGCACCAGATCAACCTCGAGCGTTTCGGCCGGCCGGGTCGTACCCTGCTCGGCTCGGACAGCCACACCCCCACTGGTGGCGGTCTGGGTATGCTGGCCATCGGTGCCGGCGGCCTTGACGTGGCCATGGCCATGGCCGGCAAGCCTTTTTATCTGGTTATGCCGAAAATTTTCGGGGTCCGGCTCACCGGCAGGCTCGCCCCGTGGGTGTCGGCCCGCGATGTTCTCCTTGAGTTGTTGCGGCGTCTGACGGTCAAGGGTGGCGTGGGGTACATCATGGAGTATTTCGGCCCGGGGGTGAAAGAGTTGTCGGTGACGGATCGCGCCTCCATCACCAATTTCGGTGCCGAACTCGGCGCCACCACCTCGGTTTTCCCCTCTGATGAAAATACCTTGGGCTTTCTCCGCAGTCAGGGTCGGGAAGAGAGCTGGGTGGAGCTGGCGGCCGACGCCGACGCCCGGTACGACGAGGTGATGGAGATCGACCTCTCCGCCCTGGAGCCGCTCATCGCCTGTCCGTCATCGCCGGACAACGTCGTCAAGGTAAAGGAGGTTACCGGCCGACCGGTATCCCAGGTGCTGGTCGGTTCCTGCTCCAATTCCTCCTTGCGGGACCTGCTGGTGGTCGCCAGGACCCTGAACGGACGCCAGGTCAGTCATGAGGTGAGCTTCGAGATCAACCCAGGCAGCCGTCAGGTGCTTGAGAATTTGACCGCCATGGGCGAGATGCTGCCGCTTATCCATGCCGGCGCCCGCATTCACCAGGCCGGTTGTCTCGGCTGTATCGGCATGGGCCAGGCGCCTGCCACCGGCACCATTTCCCTGCGCACCTTTCCCCGCAACTTTCCTGGCCGGAGCGGCACGACCAACGATCAGGTCTATCTCTGCAGTCCCGAGGTGGCGGTTGCCGCGGCTATCACCGGTAAGATCACCGATCCCCGTGAGCTCGGCGACTATCCGACCATTACCCTGCCGGAAAAATATCTGCCCGGTGATTCCCGCATCGAACCGCCGCTTGCCGACGGCGGCGGGGTGGAGATCATTCGGGGCCCCAACATCGCCCCGTTTCCGACCTTTCCGCCGGCACCGGAATCCTGGCAGGGCACCGTACTGCTCAAGACCGGCGACAATATCACCACCGATCACATCATGCCGGCCGGGGCCCAGGTGTTGCCTCTGCGCAGCAATATTCCGGCGATAAGCGCCTTTGTCTTCAAGGCCCTGGATGAGAATTTCAGCGTTCGGGCCAAGGCGGCGGGTCACGGCCTGATCGTCGGCGGCGAGAATTACGGACAGGGGTCATCGCGCGAGCATGCGGCCCTTGCGCCCCGCTACCTCGGGGTGGAGGTGAAGATCGTCAAAAGTTTTGCCCGCATTCACAAGGCCAACCTCATCAACTTCGGCATTCTGCCGCTCACCTTTGCCGATCCGGCTGATTATGATCGCGTCGTCCAGGGGGCGACCGTGGTCATCCCCGGTTTGCGCTCCTTCCTGGCCAGCGGCGCCGAGCGGCTCACAGTCGAGATCGACGGTCACCGGATCGAGGCCCTTCTTGATGTCTCGCCCCGCCACCGTCAGATCCTGCTGGCCGGCGGCCTGCTCAACTGGGCCAGGGGGAATTGAAAAAATTGTACTTTTTTGTGGCTGCCCCGGGAGAATCGCCTTTTGGTGCGGGTTTCGGGGCGGCTTTCCTCTTTTTTTGACTGGTTGAAAAAATTAAACTTCAACCTAATTATTTGTTTTTGTTTGTGATTTTGTGTTATTTCGCTGCTGCGGTCTGGGTGCTGGTTTAAAAAATTGAATTCTGTCGCTGCCAGGTGTTGCCGCAGGAAGACGTCTTTTCCCTTGCAGAAGAAGGAAAAATGGGCGTTTTGATTTTTTTTTGTTTGTGGCACGCCAGTTGCTTTACAAAAAAGACAGATAACAACTCTTATCTCCTTTCTCCGGAAAAAGGCTGATCCTGTCCCCCCAGGGTTGGCCTTTTTCTTTTTTGGCGTCTCAGTATTTCCTTTTTGGGCAGATCTCCATAATGAACCTCACCTCGACCCGCGTTGCCATTCAGCGGTGCCGGCGCTATGAGCGAGCGGCGATCAAGGCCTGTCTTGAGGCAATTTTTCAGGCCCTGTCCTTTCATATTGCCAGAAGCGCCGCGGTGCTGTTGAAGCCCAACCTGGTCGCCGGCATCGGCCATGGCGGTCTGGCATGCAGTCACCCGGAATTCGTCGCAGCGGTAGCGGAGTGGTTCCTGGATCATGGCGTGCGGGTTGGTGTCGGTGATTCACCTGCTTTCGGACGGGCGCCGGCGGTGATGGCGGCATGCGGGATGGCGGACAGCCTCAGGGGGCTGCCGGTGCGTCAGCGCCATTTCCGTGAAGCGAAAACCGTGATGCTGGCCAGTGGGTTGCGGGTCGGTATCGCCCGAGATGCCCTGGAGTGTGACTGTCTGGTCAATCTGCCCAAGGTCAAGGCTCATTCGCAGACCCTGGTCAGTCTTGCTGTCAAAAATTGTTTCGGCACGGTCAAGGGCTTGCGCAAGGCCCTGCTGCATCAGCAGCTTGGTGGCGATGCCCGCCGTTTTGCCGGCATGCTGGTTGATCTGCTTGCCGTGCTGCCCGACGGGATCAGTGTCTGCGACGGAATTGAGGCCATGGCTGGCAGTGGCCCGATGGATGGGGTGCCGTATTCACTCGGGGTGATTGCCGGATCGACAAATCCGGTGGCGCTTGACACCGCCCTTCTTACCATCCTTGGGGTTGAGCCAGAAAAAAGTATGGTGTGGAGGGAAACCAGGAGGCAGAATCTGAACGGCTGGCGCCTGTCTGATCTTGTTTTCCCGTTGTTGCGGCCGGAGGAGGTAACTGTAGAGGATTTTCGGGTGCCGGACACGTTGAAACCCATCATCTTTCAGCCTCGGCAGATTCTGCGCAGCCTGCTCCGTCGCCTCGGCAGCCAGTGGTGATTTTTTTTTTGGAGAGAATCATGAACTTTTACTGGCGCGATGCACTCCTTTTTTTTGTGTCAACGGAGACAGTGTTTGAGAAAACGGTGCTGATGCGGACTGCCGTAAGACAAGGAGGCCGACGATGACAAGCATGATGAAAACCGCGATCCTGATGGCGGCCCTGACCGCTCTCTTTCTGATCGGTGGCCAGGCTCTGGGGGGACGGAGCGGCATGACGGTTGCCCTGGTGATGGCCCTTGCCATGAATTTTTTCGCCTATTGGTTTAGCGACAAAGTGGCCCTTGCCATGAGCCGCGCTCGGCCAGTGAGCGAGCGCGAGGCGCCGGACCTGCATCAGATGGTGGCCTTTCTTGCCAGCCGGGCGGAGCTGCCGAAGCCCCGGATCTATGTCATTGATGACCCTGCTCCCAACGCCTTTGCCACCGGCCGCAATCCAAGCCATGCTGCAGTGGCGGTTACCCGTGGTCTCCTGGAGCTGCTCAACCGCGACGAGCTGGAGGGGGTGCTGGCCCATGAGCTGGCCCATATCCGGAATCGCGATATTCTCATCAGTTCGATTGCCGCGGTGATGGCCGGAGCGATCGGTTATCTGGCGAGCATGGCTCAGTGGACCATGCTGTTTGGCGGCATGCGAAGCAGCGGCGAGGATGGCGATGGCGGCGGAGCCGGTCTGATTGGCGGAATCGCCATGATGATTGTCGCCCCTCTTGCCGCCACCATCATTCAACTGGCCATCTCGCGGAGCCGGGAGTTTCAGGCGGATGCCTCCGGCGCCGCCCTCTGCGGTCGGCCCCACTCGCTCGCCAATGCCCTGGCCAAGCTTGAACAGGGCAACCGCCGGCAGCCAATGGACATCAATCCGGCCACGGCCCAGATGTATATTGTCAATCCCCTGTCCGGCGGTCAGATCGCAGGTCTGTTTGCCACCCATCCTCCCATCCGGGAAAGGATCAACCGCTTACTGGCCGTAGCGTGAAGGGAAGAACAGGGTGCCCGCGACCATGTCGCAGCCGCGAAACAATAAGATATCTTTACATTTTCGGGTGAAAATCGTATCATCGGGAGGTGAAAAGGCTGTCGTCCAAGCGTGGCGGCAGGTCTTGTTTTTTTATGATGCGATTACAAGGGAAGGAGTGAGTCCATGTATAATCTGCAGGGAAAAGTCGCGCTGGTCACCGGTAGTTCGCGAGGAATCGGCAGGGCGATCGCCATGCGGTTTGCCCAGAGCGGTATTCATCTGGTGGTGAACTATGTCCGGCATAAGCGGGATGCGGAAGAGACGGCGCAGGAGATCGAGGCGGCAGGCGTGAAATGCCTGGTTGTCAAGGCCAATGTCGCCCAGGATGACGATGTTCTGGCCATGTTCGAGCAGGTAAAAAAAGAGTTTGGCCGGCTCGATATCCTGGTCAGCAACGCCGCCTCTGGGGTGCTGAAGCCGGTGATGGAGCTCAGCACCAGACACTGGAACTGGGCAATGGATATCAATGCTCGGGCTTTGCTCGTGCTGGCCCAGCAGGCAGTGCCGCTGATGGGCAAAGGCGGCCGCATTCTTGCGGTATCGAGTCTCGGGGCGGTGCGAGCGGTGGAGAATTATACGGCGGTCGGCGCCTCCAAGGCGGCGTTGGAGTCACTGGTGCGGCATCTGGCGGTGGAGCTCGGTCCCCGTGATATCACGGTCAATACCATCAGCGCCGGAGCGGTCGACACCGAGGCACTGAAGAAATTTCCCAATCGCGACCAGATTCTGGCAACCGCCTTGGAGCGCACTCCGCTTGGCCGGTTGACGACCCCGGAGGATGTGGCTGATCTTGCCCTGTTTCTGTGCAGTGACTATGCCAGGATGATTCATGGGCAGACCCTGGTGGTGGACGGCGGTTACGCCGTCCGCGCCTGATCCGGACCGGCCCCTTGATGACTGGGGGATTTCGCACCTGTTCGTCCCTGTTACTGGCGTCGGCCTCGCCACGGCGGATCCGCTTTCTGCGGGAACTCGGACTCGAATTTGCCGTGCTGCCGGCCATGATCGATGAAGCGGTAGAACCGGGTGAGCGCCCCGAGCAGTATGCCCTCCGCCTTGCCGAAGAAAAGGCGCGGGCGATCGCCGGCTCCCATGTCGAGTCCTGCGTGCTGGCCGCGGACACCATCGTCGTTCTTGACGGCGAGATTCTCGGTAAGCCGCGTGATAGTGCGGATGCGGAAAATACGCTGGCCAGGATGGGCGGCCGCTGGCATGAGGTCGTGACCGCCTATTGCCTCTGCCGTTTGGTGGACGGCCTGTTCGTGCAGCGGGCGGTGACGACCAGGGTGCTGTTTCGTCCCCTTGACCGCCAGCTCTGTCGGGCCTATGTGTTGACCGGTGAGCCGCTTGACAAGGCCGGCAGTTATGGGGTGCAGGGGCGGGGTGGTTTTCTCGTTGAGAAGATCGATGGTTCCTGCACCAATGTCATTGGCCTGCCGGTCGCCGAGGTGGTGGCCGACCTTTTGCGGCTCCGGATAATTGCTGCCGAGGGCGGCGGCTGATAAATAAATGGAAACTGGGCGATGGAAGCGAAACTTTTTGATCAGGGGGTGAGGCTGACGCTGGAGCTGGGCCTGCGCGTCAAAATCGAAATTGATGGGGTGGATATCCCCCTGGAGAGTTCTTTCTGCGGATTTGTCGAGAATTACATCATTATCACCCCACCCTCGCCCTACCATTTGGTTCAGCACAAACTGTATGACGGGGCGGAGATCGTTGTCCGGTATTTCTATCAGGGCACCATCTATGCCTTTCAGACCAAGATTTTTGCCCAGACTGACAAGCCGGTCAAGCTGCTCTTTATTTATTACCCCAAGCTCATTCAGAAGAGTGAACTGCGCAGCGAGAAACGTTCCTGCTGTTATCTGCCGGCCCTTATTGTCGTGGGCGAGAGAGAAAACAACGGTACCATCGTGGATATCGCCAAGTCAGGCTGCCACTGTCTGATCCGGGCGAAAAACAACAAACGACTTATTCCCTTCAAGATCGACGACAAAGTTTCCATCACCTGCAAGTTTCCCGGCGTCAAGACGCCGCTTGAGATCGTCGGGGTGGTGAAAAATCTGCGTAACAGCCGCTATGAGATCAATGTCGGTATGCAGTTCCATGAGAACACCCCGGAGATGACGCAGAAAATCATCGGCTGGTATCTGTCCACCATCGAAAAATTTGTTCCTGCTCAGGAAGTTAAACTCGATATTTCCTGAATCGGCCCGACGAAAAATTTGCTTTTCTGCATCGGTTCGTTGAAAGACGAGGCGGATTATTACTGTTGCCTGAACCCTTGTCAGGCCGGGGAGAGGCTGAGAAGTGTGTTGCTGCTCACGTTGTCCCGGGCCGGACCGGTTGCGGCAATCCTGTTATGCCAGCGTGTCAGTTGGCCGGCTTCAATGGAAAACGTGGTGCCGCAACTGTGGTTGAACAGCAGCAATCCTCTGCTGTCGGCGCTGTAAAAGTGCTGATAACCGACAAAGGTCACGGCCGGATCGGCAAAAAAATCGATTTGCCGCTGCCAGCATTTACCGCAACATGTGCATGTTTTGAAGTGGTGGTTCTGGTCCATTGCCCATCCGAGAAAAAAAGAGGATTCTGTTGTTTTCCTGATACTACGAGCAATTTGCAAAAAAGGTTCCGTAACATTTGCGGATTTTTGTTTTTTTTGCTGACGATTTGAAATTACAGGACTTTTGCGCGGAAGACGTGGGCCAACGCCGCCGGTTGCGGGGGCGCTGACCCATGGATCTGGGGCAAATGGCCGAGAAAGGGATGGCAAAAAGAGGCGCTGGTCGGAAAGACTCAGCGGGCCACGCGCGCGCCGACGATGTGGGCCTGGAGGGTGTGTTTCTGTTTGCCGGGAATGGTGTCGCCGAGGGGAATGGCAACGCTGCCGCCTGGCTGCAGCACATTCTGATGGGTGCGGCTGATATCGTGGGAGGCTCCCGCGGCATCACGGTAGCGGGCCGCCACCTGGATCTGTTCGACTGCCACCGAGGTCGGGTTGGTCAGGCGCAGTTGGAGGGACCCGTCCTTGGCCTCTTCGATCCGCAGCTGGAGATGTTTTCCGGGATTTTCCGGCAGGTCGAGGCGAAGAAAGGAAACCGCCGCCTCTTTGCCGGCCTGGGAACCGGATGAGGATGCCTTGAGATAGTAGTCTTTGGCTCCGGTTCGGTTGTTGGCGGCCAGCGCCATGTCGCCCAGTTTCTTGTAAGACTCGGCGGTTGGCAGCAGTTTGGCGCTCTGTTCCAGATCCTGGCGGGCGCCGGCCAGATCACCCAGTTTTTCGCGGATCTGGCCGCGCTGCAGGTAGAAATGAAAAAATCGGTCGTTGAGGCCAAGGGCTTGGTTGCAGCTGTCAAGGGCCTGCTGGTATCTGCCCTGGCGGGCAAGAGCCTCGGCCCGCAGGCCATGGAAAAGGGCCTCACGCGGTTCGATTTTTTTCGCCTCGTCCGCCAGGGTGAGTGCCGCGGCGGCGTCCCCCTTTTTCAGGGCAAGCACCCCCTTTTCATAGGCTTTGTAGGCGGGAGCCGTTTTTTTGATGTAGGTAATTTTTTCCTGATAACGGGTCGCCCTGATTTCGCCGCCTGGGGGCAGGCTTTGGCCGGTGCGGCGATTCGCCTCGACTCGTTCCCGGGACGGCGGGTGGCTGGCAAAGAGGCCGTTGAGCCAGTTGCTCTCTTTTCCCTTCGCCAGGCGGACAAACGTCTCCTGTAGGCTGACCGCGCTGCGCGGGTCGTAGCCGGCCCGGGCCATGTACTGCATTCCGTAGTAATCCGCCTCGAGTTCCGCCTCGCGGCTGTAGCGTTGACCAATGAGGGTTGCGGCGAGCTGGGCGCCACCCACCGCCAGCCCCCCGTAACTCCCTCGGTCGGCGACGGCGACGGCGGTGGCAAGCAGGGCGCCCTGCATGAGCATGCCTCGTTCCATGCGTTGGGCGCCATGGCGGGCAGCGGAGTGGACTATTTCGTGGCTGAGCACAGCCGCCAGTTCCGCCTCGTTGTTGAGTTCGAGGAGCAGCCCGCGATTGATGGCGATTTTCCCGCCCGGCAAGGCCCATGCGTTGGGTACCGAGTTCGTGAGGACTGTGAATTCATAGGGAAGAGCCCGGTCGCTCACGCCAGCCAGTTTCTGGCCCACCTCGTTGACATAGGCGTTGAGCTGCGGGTCGACTCGATAGTCGCCGCCCTCCATCTGACGGCCTGGTTCGTACTGCTCCCTGCCAATGGCGATTTCCTGCTGTTCACCGACAAAGGCCATTTCCCGCTGACCGGTAACCGGATTGATGGCGCAGCCGGCCAGCAGGGTGAGCAGCAGAAGAAAAAAAGCGGATCGTGTCATGTTTTTCTTTCCCGGATGGTATGATGGCGGTGATTCCTTTCTGATTCAGGATAGCGCAAAGCGGGCGGTGACGACAATAAAAAAGGCCGCGTCCAGGACGCGGCCGTGTGGTACAGGCAGAGAGGGAAACGGGGTCAGACGGTGAGGTCGTTGCGCAGGGTTTTGCGCGGTCCGCCGTGGCCGGCGCTGCTCCAGTCGCGGATCGGCGCGATGCTATTCATGAGCTGCGGGGTGCCGATCCGGCCCAGCCGATCATGAATCAGCTGCCAGATACATTCCACCTCCCGGTGGATTTCACAACGGCCATTGACCGAGCCGCCGCACGGGCCGTTCATCAGGTTTTTCGCGCAGCGCGCCACCGGGCAGAGGCCACCGGTGAGATGGAGCAGGCAGTTGCCGCAACCGGCGCACTGTTCGGTCCACACACCCTGATCAGAGGAGCCGCCGAAGAAGGTGGTGTTGACCGCCGGATAGACCTTGTCGCTCGGCCGCAGGTTGGCAATGAAGTTGACCCCGACCCCGCAGGCCATGGAGACGATGGCGTCATAGGCGCCACGCCACTGGTCGATGGATTCGATATATTCTCGGTCGCACTGGCGAACCAGGGTGGCGGTGGTGATGTCCACCGGTTTGCCCTCTTTCTGTTTGCCAAGCCGTAACAGAGAGGCGAGGATTTCCACCTCGCGCTCCCCGCCGGCGGAGCAGACGGAGACGCATCCCCGGCAACCGAGCAGCAGGATTCGTTCGGCGTCGGCCACCATGCCGAGAATTTCCTCGATGGGTTTCCGTTCGGCGATGATCATTTTTTCCCCCCCTTAAACGGGCTTGGCCCGAGCTTGCTGATGGTTGCGTGCATCTGGCGGGCACTGTCGATGAATTCCGGATGAAAGCCGCGTTCCAGATGGAACATCTCGATACGTTCGGCCTCGACGCCAAGTTCGCCGAGCGCCTTTTTCACCGCACCCACCCGCTTGGCCGCGCGCTGGCTGCCTTTGATGTTGTGGCATTTGTCGGCCGGGCAGCCGACAACATAAACACCGTCCGCCCCCTCTTCAAAGGCCTTGAGCAGGGTGCTGACCTCCAGCTTGCCGGTGCAGGGCAACCGGTTGATGGTGACGCTTTCCGGCATCCCATCCTGACGCAGCCCTTCCCGGCCCTCGGCGATGGTCTGCTGCGAGGTGTAATGGCAGCAGAATGCCTGTATGTCGGGCGTGAAACTCATGTGCTTTTTCTCCACAGTAAATTAATTGTCGGAATCGTAAAATCTGAAAATTAACCACAGAGACCGCAGAGTGCACAGAGATAACTAATTATAATTAAAGATTTTTCTCTGCTTTCTTTGTGCGCTCTGTGGTAAAAAAAGTCTTTTTACGGGTTTGTCGATTAATTGATGGCGTCGCAATAGTCGGCAACTGCTTCGTTGCTGCACATTATCTCGTCACTTCGGCGCACCCGAGTACGACTCATTTCTCGAAATGCACGCGTCGCGCATTTGCTGATTTTTGCTTTAGCCATCCCCGAAATTGACTTTTGCGAGATCATCAATTAATTGGCGCCGCAGGCGGCGATACGTTTTTCGTCCTCGGAGACGTTGAGGCGAATCGCCCGGGCCGGACATTCGGCGACGCAGATCCCGCAACCCCGGCATTCGGTGGCCGAGATGGCAGCCACCCCCTTTTCGTCGATGGCGGGAATGCCCCAAGGACAGACGCGGACGCAGGTCAGGCAGGAGACGCAGAGGTCGCGTTCCACCCAGGCCGCCTTGCCCTTGTCCAGTAGATCCTGTTCGGTAATGATACCCTGTTGCAGGGCAAGTTCGCGCAGGGCGTTCATGATATCGGCAAAACGGACATCCTGCGGGCAGACAAAGACGCAGCTGCGGCAGCGCGAGCAGAACCAGAGCAGGTCGGAACGCAGCAGTCTCTCTTGAAGGCCCATGCGAATCATGTGAATGATTCGGCGCGGATCAAATTCCGGGATTGCCTGACTGACCGGACAGATGCCGCTGCAGGCCCCGCAGGAAAAACAGCGATTCAGATATTCACCACCCGGGAGATCAGTCACCTCGGCGCTGAAGGCGGGGTTGATTTCGTTACTGGCGATTCCCATTGTTCTCCTCTCGTTGAAAATGCAAAGCATAATGGACAATGAAAGTGCTTTCGTCGGCAGGCTGAGGTTCCTGAAAAAAAGCAGAGGAATGCTACTCAAAAGCCGCGTCTTTGTCAACCGTGGCGGGCAGGAAAAATGAAATAACCGGCTGTGATGATGGGTAATTCTACGAGGGAAAGGGTCAGAGCAACAGGCGGAATTCGCCCTTGCCGAGCAGGTCGTGCAGGTGGAGCATGCCGACCATCCTGCCGGTGCGATTCTGCACCGGCAGGATGGTGACCTCGTGGCGTTGCATGATGGACAGGGCGTCGGCGGCGAGAAGATCTTCGTCAATGGTCTTCGGCGAGGGAGTCATGATGTCTGTTGCCATCAGATTTTCCGGGTCAACCGGCTGCGGACGGCTGATCAGGCGGCGCAGGTCGCCATCTGTGATGATGCCGCATAGGGTGCCGGTTTCGTCAACGATGAGGACGGCGCCGAGACTTTTCTCGTTCAAGGCGACGATGGCCTCGCGCAGGGTGGCGGAGCTTGGTGCGGTGGGGATCTGAGGCCCGGTCAACATGACTTCACGCACCTTGACCTTCAAGCGTTCACCGAGACTGCCGCCCGGATGGTTGCGGCGGAAATCGCTGGCCGCAAATTGTTTTTTCTCAATTAGCACCACGGCGAGAGCGTCCCCCAGGGCAAGGGCCGCAGTGGTGCTGGCGGTGGGGGCAAGGCCGAGCGGACAGGCTTCGCGGGGCACCCGGGCGGAGAGAACGACATCGCTGAAGCGGGCCAGGGTTGAATGCGGGTTGCCGGTCAGGGCAATGGTCTTGACCCCTCTTTTCTTCAGGGTGGGGAGCAGCAGGGAGAGTTCGGACGTTTCGCCGCTGTATGAGATGGCGAGCACGACATCGTTGTGGTCGACGATGCCGAGATCGCCGTGCATCGCCTCCACCGGATGGAGGAAAAAGGATGCTGTGCCGGTGCTGTTGAAGGTGGCGGCGATTTTCTGGCCGATGATACCCGATTTGCCGATACCGGTGATGATGACGCGGCTCGGGCAGTTCAGGATAAGGGAAATGGCCCGGTCGAACTGCTCGTCTATCTGGTCTGCCACCGAGAGGATGCCGTCCGCCTCGATTTGCAGGACCTCTCTGGCGCGGGAAAGCGACATCTGTTTACCCTCCGCAACCCGAACAGAGGGCGAGCTTGTGGAAACCGGTGTCCGGTTCCACCGGATAATTATTGTTAAAGCAGGCCAGGCAGAAGTTGTCCGCCGGCATGCCGGTGGCCTCGACCAGGCCGTCGAGGCTCAGGTAATGGAGAGTGTCCAGTTCCAGGTAGTCACGGATTTCGGCGATGCTTTTGCTGGCGGCAATGAGTTGATCGCGAGAGGGGAAATCGATGCCGTAGTAGCATGGGTAGCGGGTCGGCGGGCAGCTCACCATCATGTGGACTTCTTTGACGCCGGATTTGCGCAGGGAGCGGATACGGCTGCGGCCAGTGGTGCCGCGGATGATCGAGTCCTCGATAATGATAACCCGTTTGCCCTGGAGAAAGGAACGAACCGGGTTGAGTTTGACCCGCACGGAAAAATCGCGCATGGACTGGGATGGCTGGATAAATGTGCGACCGACATAGTGGTTGCGGATCACCCCCATTTCCATCGGGATGCCGGAAGCCTGGGAATAACCGATGGCGGCATAGTTGCCGGAATCCGGGAAGGGCATGACGAAATCCGCGGCCACCCGGCATTCCCGGGCGAGGATTTCTCCCATTCGTTTGCGACAGCTGTATACGTTGAGGCCGAAGATGTCGCTGTCTGGGCGGGCAAAATAGACATGCTCGAAGATGCAGAAGCTGGGGGTGCGTTTTTCCTGGAGAAAAAAGGAGTCGAGACCGTTTTCGTCGATGATGATGACCTCGCCCGGTTCCACATCCCGCAGGTAGCTGGCCTCGATAAGGTCGAGGGCGCAGGTCTCGGAGGCAACGACATGGGAACCGTTCGATTTCTTGCCCAGGCACAAGGGGCGGAAGCCGTTGGGATCTCGGACCGCGACCAGTTTGTCGTGGGTCATGACCAGGATGGAGTAGGCGCCCTTGATACGACGAAAGGTTTCGCAAATGGCCTCCGACAGGGGAAGATGGCTCATGCCGGCCAGTAGGTGGACCACCACTTCGCTGTCCATGGTGGACTGAAAGATTGATCCCTGGCGTTCCAGTTCATCCTTAAGCTGGCGGATATTGACCAGGTTGCCGTTATGGGCGACGGCGTAGACCCGGTCTCGGTGGCGGGCGGTAAAGGGCTGGGCGTTGATGATGGTCGATGAGCCGGTGGTCGAGTAACGGACATGGCCGACCGCCATGTGCCCGTGCAGCTGCCGCAGGTTTTTTTCGGTGAAGACCTCGGACACCAGTCCCATGGCCTTATGTTCGTATATCCGGTTACCGTCGCTGGTGACAATACCGGCGCTTTCCTGTCCCCTGTGCTGCAGGGCGTAGAGGCCGAAATAGGCAAGTTTGGCGGAGTCTGGATGACCGAAAATGCCGCAGATGCCGCACTCTTCCCTGGGGCGCGATGGGGCTGCGTGGTGAGCCATGTGTATTCCTCTTGTGTGCAGAGCGTTTCGCGTCTTCTCTGCTGGTGCCGCGCCGCCTGTCCCGTCCGTGAACAGGCAGTTGGAGGCGCGCGGACGACGGGTGAATGGATGTCAAAAAAAAATTGCAATTTTACCCGTCTTGTCGCGAAAAGGAAACCATTTTTTTGCCCAGGCAAGGGGTGAGATCAGTCCTCAATGCTATGGTTGATTTCAATGTGATGCTTGCGCAGTCGTTTCCAGAGCGTGACCCGGCTGATGCCGAGCAGTCGGGCGGCCTCGGATTTGTTGCCGTCCGTTGCCCGCAGAGTCTGCACGAGCCGTTGGCGCTCGTCGTCTGTCTGCTTGGCGCGTGATTTGATCAGGGGGATATTGAGTATGTCCGGTGCGCTGGCGAAATGAGGCGGCAGATGGTGCGGTCCGATGAGGCCGCCGGGGCAGAGGACATAGGCATATTCAATGGCGTTGAGCAGTTCCCGGACATTGCCGGGCCAGTTGTAGCAGGCGAGGCGCTCCATTGCCTCCGGGGTCAGACCGTTGATCTCCTTGCCGGTTTTTAGTGAGGTGCGCTCGATGAAGGCCTCGACCAAGGCGGGGATATCCACCTTCCTCTCCCGCAGGGGAGGAAGGTGGATGGGAATGACGCCGATACGGTAAAAGAGGTCCTCACGGAACATTCCTTCCCGGACCAGCTTCTGGAGGTTTTTGTTGGTGGCGGCAATGATCCGGACATTGATGGGGATGGGCCGGTGGTCGCCGACCCGCTCGATTTCCTGTTCCTGGAGGACGCGCAGCAGTTTGGTCTGGAGAATGGCGGGCATGTCGCCGATTTCGTCAAGAAAGATGACGCCGCCGTTTGCTGCTTCAAAACGACCGATCCGATCTGCCTCGGCGCCGGTAAACGCTCCGCGGGCATGACCGAACAGTTCGCTTTCCAGCAGGTTATCATTGAGGGAGGCGCAGTTGACCTTGATGTAGGGTTTGTGTTTTCTCCGGCTCAAACGGTGGAGGGCGGAGGCGACCAGTTCCTTGCCGGTGCCTGACTCACCGGTAATGATGACCGGGGAGTCGGAGAGGGCGGCGCTGCGGGTGAGGGTGAAGACTTTTTCCATGCAGGACGAGTTGGCGATCAGCCCCTGGAAGCCATACTCGTGGTGAAGGTGACGTTTCAGTGAGCTGATGACTCGGTCTTTTTTCGCCAATGTGCTGAGATCGGTGAGGTTTTCCACTCCCGCCATCACTTTGCCGTTTTCGTCAGTCAGGGTGGTGGCGTTCTTGAGGACAGGAACCATGGAGCCGTCTTTGCGGCGAAAGGAGCATTTCAGGTTGCGCACCTCACCTTTCTGGAAAAGTCCGCAGAATTTCCCCTTGCCCCTTTGGCGGGTGCCGAAACAGGAGTCGCATTCCAGGATGCTGCATTTGCGGCCGATCAGGTCCTCTTTGTTGTATTGGAGCATCTCCTCCAGCGCCCTGTTGACATAGAGAATCCTGCCGGACGGATCGATCAGCATCAGTCCTTCGGTCATGGTTTCGATGATTTTGCAGCCGTTGTCGCCGGAAAAGAGATCGAGCATGGCGTTACCTTGCTGGGTTGAGGTGAAGGTGTCATGTTACCATCTGTTAATGGGATATGCACGTGTTAATTTTTTTTGTTAATGACTGTTTCTTTTGGCAACACTGCAGTGGGGCGACCCTCGTGCCGTCAGGCGGGGAATGTTGTGTTATCCGTTGATATGAAATGAATATTTGTTTTAATTTGCAAAGATGTTTGTGGTGGCTCATCATTTGCATCAAGGGGTGCCGATCACTTAGGAAGGGGTGATTTTTTTGCGGTTCTGTCATCCGGGTCTGCACTCTTCGTACGCCGTTCCGGAAACAACAAGGTCAAAAAAATTAGGAGGGAATCATGAAGATGTACAGTACTGCGCTGTCGTTCGGCCTCGCGGCATTACTTGCCGCGCCGGCCGTCGGCAACGCCAATGAGGATCACCAGGCAATCACCGGTCCGTTCGCCACACCGATGGATGTGACGAAAAAATGTCTCGAGTGTCATGAGGGGGCCGCCAAGGAAGTGATGGCAACCTCCCACTGGACCTGGAGCCTGGAGCAGGACGTGCCGGGCCACGGCAAAATTCAGCGGGGCAAGAAGGATGTCATCAACAACTTCTGCGTCTCCGTTGCCTCGAACTGGCCGCGATGCACGAGCTGTCACGTCGGTTACGGCTGGAAGGACGCGAATTTCGATTTCAGCGATGAGAGCCGGGTGGACTGTTTGATCTGCCACGACACCACCGGCACCTATGTCAAACCGCCGGCCGGCGCCGGCATGCCAGCCGGTTTCACCGGCAAAGCGGGCATGGACAAGAAACCGGTCGATCTGGTCAAGGTCGCCCAGAGCGTCGGTAAACCCGGCCGCGAGGACTGCCTCGGCTGTCACGCCAACGGCGGCGGCGGCAACAATGTCAAGCACGGCGACATCGATCAGTCGCTCATTACCCCGACCAAAGAGATCGACATCCACATGGCGGCCGACGGACAGAACTTTGCCTGCCAGGAGTGTCATGCCGCCTCCGGCCATCAGTTGCAGGGCAACGCTCTGCTCGTCTCCCCTGCCGGCGGCAACGCCGTCACCTGCGCGCAGTGCCATGGCGAGACTCCGCACAGTGAAACCCTGCTCAACAATCATGGCCGTTCCGTGGCCTGCCAGACCTGCCACATCCCGGTCTTTGCCAAGAAGGATGCCACCAAGCTGAGCTGGGACTGGTCCCAGGCCAGGAAGATGCCGAAAGGAGAGGAAGAGGAAAAAGACGCCCACGGTCATGCCGTCTTTCTGGCCAACAAGGGCCGTTTCACCTATGGCGAGCAGGTGGTGCCGACCTATGCCTGGTATAACGGCAGCGCTGGGGCCTATCAGTTGGGTGAGAAGATAAATCCGGCCGATGTCACCAGGCTCAACTATCCATTGGGTGATATCCATGACGCCTCCGCCAAGATTCATCCCTTCAAGGTGCATAAGGGCAAACAGATATACGACAGCAAGAACAACTATTTCATTACGCCCAAGGTTTTCGGTTTCCCGGGGGACGAGGACGCCTTCTGGGTCGGTTTCGACTGGAATCGGGCCGCTGCCTCCGGTATGAAGGCAAGCGGTCTGGCCTACAGCGGCGAGTACGGCTTTGCCCCGACCGTAACCTACTGGCCGATCAATCACATGGTCTCCGCCAAGGAGGAGGCGCTGGGCTGCCTCGACTGCCACGGTGACAAGGGTCGGATGGACTGGAAGGCCCTGGGCTATGCCGGTGATCCGATGCAGGTCGCCGCTGCGGCCCGGTTGAAAAAATAATTTTCCCGTTGCCCTTTGCGGGCAGGCTGCCTATGATAAAGCCGGGCGCTCCAGGTTTGGGGTGCTCGGCTTTTTTGGTGAAAATAACCCGGGGGCACGACGCTCTGGAGCGTGCCGCCGGCCGGATAAGGAGGAGACGATGGCCGACAATGTCGATGATCTCACGGTGAACTACGAAGAAGACGGGGTGCTGATCGTCAAGGAGATCGACAAGGTCATCCTGTCGAAAGGGGCGTGGGCCACCATTATTTTCCGCTATCAGCAGTGGGACCGCAAAAAGGAGGCCTACGGCGAGGACCGCTATGTCATCCGCCGCTACCGGAAAATGAACGGAGTCTATCAGTCCCAGGGAAAATTCAACATATCGAGCCGGGAGCAGGCGGCCAAAATCGTTGACGCCCTGCAGGGCTGGATGTCCTGATTGTTTGCCGGAGGAGCAAGAAATGGGTATGATTGCTGGGGTTGCCGCGTTGCTGCTCGCCGCTGTCGCCTCCACCGGCTGGGCCGCGGAGCCCGGGGGGCTGGAAAAACAGGTCGCGGAACTGGTCCGCCAGAACCGGCTGTTGCTGGAGCGGGTGACGGAGCTGGAAAAGAGACTTGCCGACCGCGAGGCTGAAGAAAAAACAGCGGAAAATCACGAGAAAGAGACTGTTGGCGGGCAAGGCGCAGGCGAAGAGCAGCAGACCGCCGCCCCGGCAACGGAGACACTCGAAATGGCGGCGGATTCCTCCTGGGCCGACGGCCTGCGCGAACGGATCGAGATCGGGGTGCTGGTCGAGGTCGAGGCCGCCAGTGTCCGCTCTTTTGACAATGAAGAGACGAGCGATGTCAGTCTGGCC